>NZ_JBVHEO010000001.1:0-1016541 GCF_055562815.1 Streptomyces sp. NPDC016677
GTTGATAGGCCAGATATGGAAGCCTGGTAACGGGTGGAGTTGACTGGTACTAATAGGCCGAGGGCTTGTCCTCAGTTGCTCGCGTCCACTGTGTTGGTTCTGAAACCACGAACAGCCGTGTAGTGCCGGTTGTGTGTTTCGTAGTGTTTCGGTGGTCATAGCGTAGGGGAAACGCCCGGTTACATTCCGAACCCGGAAGCTAAGCCTTACAGCGCCGATGGTACTGCAGGGGGGACCCTGTGGGAGAGTAGGACGCCGCCGAACAATTTTTGGAATAGAGGGGAACCCCCGCACCTTTCGGTGCGGGGGTTTTCTGCGTTGTTCGGAAGATTTGAGTGAAGGGGCCCTTGGGGCCCCTTTTTTATTAGGTGCTAGAGACGGCCTGCGGACTTGAGTGCGAGGTAGGCGTCGGAGAGGGCCGGTGGCAGTTCCTCGGGGGTCGCGTCGACGACCGTGACGCCGTGGTGGCGGAGTTGGTCTGCGGTGCGATGACGTTCGGCCTGGGAGTGGGCGGCGGCTGCGGCCTCGTAAACGGAATCCGTGGTGCCGCGTGAAGTGGCCATTCGGGCTACGTGCGGGTCCGCCACCGAGGCGAGCAGGACCGTATGGCGCTGGGTGAGTTGCGACAGTACGGGGAGGAGGCCCTCCTCGATGGGGGCCGCGTCCAGAGTGGTGAGCAGGACGATCAGAGATCGGCGGGGTGTGGTGCGGAGGATCGTGGCGGTGAGGCCGCGGGCGTCGGTCTCGACCAGTTCGGGTTCCAGCGTCGCCATGGCGTTGACCAGGGACGGCAGGACGTCGCCCGCGGTGCGGCCCTGGACCAGGGCGCGTACGCGGCGGTCGTAGGCGAGGAGGTCCACGCGGTCGCCGGCGCGGGTGGCCAGGGCGGCCAGGAGTAGCGCCGCGTCCATGGAGGAGTCCAGGCGGGGAGCGTCGCCCACGCGGCCGGCGGAGGTTCGTCCGGTGTCGAGGACGATGAGTACGTGGCGGTCGCGTTCGGGACGCCAGGTGCGTACGGCGACCGCGGTCTGGCGGGCTGTGGCGCGCCAGTCGATGGACCGGGTGTCGTCGCCGGGGACGTACTCACGCAGGCTGTCGAACTCTGTGCCCTCGCCTCGGGTGAGGACACTGGTGCGGCCGTCGAGTTCGCGCAGGCGCGCGAGTTTGGAGGGGAGGTGCTTGCGGCTGGTGAACGGGGGGAGGACGCGTACCGTCCAGGGGACCTTGTGGGTGGCCTGGCGGGTGAAGAGGCCCAGCGGGCCGTAGGAACGGATCGTCACACGGTCTGCCTGGCGGTCGCCGCGGCGGGTCGGGCGGAGACGGGTGGTGGCGCGTCGGCGTTCGCCGGGTGGGACGGTCAGCCGGTGGCGGGAGGCGGTGATTTCCGTGTCCGGTTGCCAGCTGCTGGGGGGCCAGGCGTCGCGGAGGCGGGCGCGGAGTGGCCTGTTGGAGGGGTTGGTGACCGTGAGGGTGACGTCGGCGCTGTCGCCCAGGCGCACGGAGGTGTCGCCGGAGCGGGAGAGGCGCAGGCGGCGCACCGGGGCGGCCAGGGCGTAGTCGCAGGCGCAAGCCAGGGTGATCGGGCCGTTGACCGCGAGGATGCCGGTCCAGCCGGGATCCCAGATGCCGACGGGGAGGGAGCCCAGGGCCGCGAGGAGCGCGGCGCGTCCGGTGGGTGCCATCAGCGGGGGACGGGGACGTTGGCGAGGATCGCGTTGATGACGGAGTCGGCGGTCACGCCCTCCATCTCGGCCTCGGGCCGGAGCTGTACGCGGTGCCGGAGCGTGGGGAGGGACAGGGCCTTCACGTCGTCCGGGGTGACGTAGTCGCGGCCGGTCAGCCAGGCCCAGGCGCGGGCGGTGGCGAGGAGGGCCGTGGCGCCGCGCGGGGAGACGCCCAGGGAGAGGGACGGTGACTCGCGGGTGGCGCGGCAGATGTCGACGACGTAGGCCGTGATCTCGGGGGAGACGGTGGTCTTGGCGACGGCGGCGCGGGCGGATTCCAGGTCGGCGGCGCTAGCAACGGGGCGTACGCCGGCGGCGTGCAGGTCGCGGGGGTTGAAGCCCGAGGCGTGGCGGGTGAGGACGTCGATCTCGTTCTGGCGGGACGGGAGGGGGATCGTGAGTTTGAGGAGGAAGCGGTCCAGCTGGGCTTCGGGGAGGGGGTAGGTGCCCTCGTACTCGACCGGGTTCTGGGTGGCCGCGACCAGGAACGGGTCGGGGAGGGGGCGGGGGGTGCCGTCGACGGTGACCTGGCGTTCCTCCATCGCTTCGAGGAGGGAGGACTGGGTCTTCGGCGGGGTGCGGTTGATCTCGTCGGCGAGGAGCAGGTTGGTGAAGACCGGGCCGGGCTGGAAGGAGAACTCGGCGGTGCGGGCGTCGTAGACGAGGGAACCGGTGACATCGCTCGGCATCAGGTCCGGGGTGAACTGCACACGCTTCGTCTCCAGGCGGAGGGAGGCGGCGAGGGCGCGGACCAGGAGGGTCTTGGCGACACCGGGGACTCCTTCGAGGAGGACGTGGCCGCGGCAGAGCAGCGCCACGACGAGGCCGGTCACGGCGGCGTCCTGGCCGACCACGGCCTTGGCGATCTCCGCGCGCAGGGCCTCCAGGGACGCGCGGGCGTCGCCCGGGTTTCCGGCCGGCCCGGCGTTGTCAGTGGTCGGGTCCATCATGGACGGCGTACCTGCCTTTCGAGTTCATCGAGTTGATCGGCGAGGGAGACGAGGGCCGCGTCGTCGCCGGGCGGCGGGCCGAAGAGGAGGGTGTGCGGGGACTGCGCGGGGCCGGGTGCCCCGTGTTCGCCGGGTTCGCCGTGGAGGTGGGCGGACAGGGCGGGGAGCAGGGCCTCGGGCGTGTGTGCTTGGGGTACGGGGATGCCTACCAAGGGGGCGAGGCGGGTGCGGGTGGTGGAGCGGAGAGCGGCGGCCGCGCGGTCGCGGGCGTTCACCTTGCGGTAGAGGCGGGCGCGGCCTTCGACGGTTTCGGAGGCGCGGACGGCCACGGGGAGTTTTTCGGGGACGAGGGGGCCGAGTCGGCGTGCCCTCCACAGGGCGGCGACGGCCGCGGCGATGAAGAGCTGCAGGGTGCCCCAGAGCCAGCCGGAGGGGAGCAGGTCGAAGAGGCCGCGTTCACCGTCGTCCGCGGCGGTGGTGTCGGAGAGGGAGGGGAGGTACCAGACGAGATGCGGGCGGGAACCGAGGAGTTGGAGGGCGAGCGAGGCGTTGCCGTGCTCGGCGAGGCGGTCGTTGAGGAGGATGTCGGGGGCGCCGAGGACGATCGTGTCGCCCGTGGAGGGGGCCGACGACCCGTTTCCGGGGGTCTCTTCGGCAAGGTCTTGGGACGGCTGCCCGGCGGCCGGTTCCGGGATGCGCAGGAGGGTGGCCAGGCGCTGGCTGCGGTAGCACGCGTCGGCGCCGAGGTGGGTGGTGGTGTAGCGGCGGCCGCCGGTGTCGGCGGTACCGGCGCGCCGGGCGGCGGGCAGGTCGCAGCCGGTGCCCGGGGACAGCGTCGAGTCGAGGCTGATCGCGGGGTCGGCGGCGACGCCGGGGACGAGATGTTCGACGGACGCGCTGCCTGGGGCGACCAGGACGGTACGTCCGCCGGAGCCGGCGGCGGCCGAGCGCAGCCGGGTCTGCTGGGGTTCCGTCAGGAGGTCGGGGGCGGCGACCAGCAGGGTGGTGTCCGGGCCGGCGGCGGCGCGTGCCTCGGCCAGGGTGGTGACCATGCGGGTGGTCACGCCCCGGTCGGCGAGGAGTTCGGCGACGGCCCGGCTGCCGTAGGGGTCGGCCGAGCGCGGGTCGAGCTCGCCGTGCCGGGCGTCGGAACGGACGACGGCGATCGCGACGGCCCCCGCGAGGAGCAGGACGAGGGCGAGTGCGATGCCGCGCGTGCGGGTCCACAGGTGGCGGGCGGTGGGCGAGGCCGAGGTGGACGGGAGCGTGGCCTCGGTGGTCATCCGGCGGCTCCCTGGCGGGTGTGGCGGTCCGTACTGGGGGCGGTGGTGCCGCTCGCCGGGTGGGGCCGGGTGCGGTCCAGGTCGCGGTCGAGTCCGGCGACGCGCCGGTACGACTCCTCGGTCGCCGCCCGGCCACCGTATGTGACGTCGTCGAAGGACCGGGCCGCGGCGCGGAGCCCGTCGCCGTGGACGGGCAGGGCGCGGCCGGCCTCCGTGGCCGCCTCGTCGGCGGTGCGGCCGGGGCGCGGGTCGAGGAGGGCGCGTTCCTCCAGGGCCCGGACGATGGCCCGCATGCGTTCCTGGACGGCCTGGTTCCAGTGGCCCTGGGCGGCGTGGGCCTCGGCCGCGGCGCGGTGTTCGGCGGCGCTGCGGGGGCGGTCGTCGAAGAGGGAGGCGGTGGTGCCGGGTGTGCGGCGGGGGGTGCCCAGTCGCCACCAGAGGGCGGCGGCGACCAGGACGACGGCGGCGATGATGACGACCAGTCCGAGCGTCCCTCCGGGCGTCGCGGTGGAGGCGGCGCTGAACAGGTCGTCGATCCAGTCCCAGAAGGCGTTGAGGGCGCGGTGGAACCAACTGGGGTCGTTCTCGTGGTACATGCGCTTGGACAGTTCGCGGCGGGCCGCCTCCCGGGCGGGGTCGCGGGGCGTCGTCAGCGGCGGTTCGTCGTCGGAGCGCGACAGTACCGGCGCCAGCCCGTGGCCGGCGCCCAGCACTGTCCGTACGGCGGTGTACGGCAGTACCTCGGTGAGGACTCCCCCCGTCCTGCTCACCGCATCAGCTCCCCGGGGTCGTGCCGGGGACGCCGTAGCCCTGGACGCCGGCGGCGCGGGCCAGTTCGAGGTCGAGGGCCTCGCGGCGGATGCGCTGGTCGATGTAGAGGAGCACGGTGACCCCTGCCGTGATCGGGAAGGTGATCATGGAGCCGATCACCGAGCCGATCCCGCTGATCACCAGGAAGGTCCAGCCGAGGTCGCCGCTGCCGTCGACCAGGCCGCTGAACCCGTCGCCGTTGAAGGCTGCGGCGACGAAGGTGAAGGGGATGACGACGATCGAGGCGACGACGTTCGCGATGATCGCGGCCAGCAGCTGGATGCCGAAGATCCGCCACCAGGAGCCCCGCACGAGCTTGGTGGAGCGGCTCAGCGCCTTCATGACGCCCTGCTTCTCCAGCATCAGCGCGGGCGAGGCCAGGGAGAAACGGATCATGAGCCACACGGCGACGACCACGGCGGCGATGACGCCGATGACGCCGATCGCTACGGCGGCTCCGCCGCCCGCGGTGAAGGCGACGAGGATGCCGGGCAGGGCGCCGACCATGACGATTCCGACGGTGATGACCAGCAGCAGGAGCACCAGGCCGAACAGCTTCAGCACCTGGGGGCGGGCGTCCCGCCAGGCTTCGCCTGTGGTCACCGGTTTGCCGAGGACGGCACGGCTGGTGACGGTCGTCAGCAGGGCGGTCGCCAGGACCGTGCCGACCAGGGAGATCACGAAGAGGACGGCCGAGCTGACCATGGTGGCGGCCATGGCGTCGCCCAGTTCGCTGAGGGTCGCGTCGGGGTCGTTCAGGGCGTCGGTCCGCGCGCTGTCCAGGACCAGGCCCTGGACCAGGACGACGATGACTTGCGTGACGACCGCGACGGTCAGCGAGATGCCGAGGACCGTGCGCCAGTAGGCGCGCATGGTGGAGACAGCGCCGTCGAGGATCTCGCCGATGCCGAGCGGGCGCAGGGGGATGACGCCGGGCTTGGCCGCGGGCGGGGGGCCGCCCCAGCCCGCGCCCCAGCCGCCGTGTCCGCCTGGGCCGCCGTATCCGCCGCCCCAGCCGCCGCCGGGGACGCCGCCAGGACCGCCGGGCGCACCGCCGTGTCCGCCGGGGCCCTGTGGGCCTTGGCCCGGGGGCGGTGTGCCCCAGCCGGGGCCGGGGGGCGGCGGAGGCGGTGGGGTCTGGCCGGTGCCCGTGGGGCCCGTGGGCGCGGACCACTGGCCGGGCGGCGGCTGCTCCTTGGACCACTTCGTGCCGGGGCCTGTCGGGTCCGCGCCCGGCTGGTCCGTCGGCCGGCCGGGGCCGGGGCGGTCGGCGGGGCCGGACGCGCCGGGCTGCCGCCCGTCGGACGGGGCGGATCCGGGCGAGGTCCAGCCCGGAGTGTCGTTCATCGTCGCTCCTTCACGGTGCCCGTCCGCGGTCGCGGCGGCAGGTTGGCAGCCATCGTGCCATGGGGTGGTCGGATGGTGACCGGCCGCGGTAGGTGCTGCGCACCTTCAATTGTCCGACGGATAGGGGGAAGACTGACCCCATGGCTGATCAGTACGCGCAGACCGGCGAGGACAAGCGGCCGACCGACATACCGGCCCTCCGCTGGGAGGAACCACCCGAGGGACCGGTCCTGGTCCTGCTGGACCAGACCAGGCTGCCGGCCGAGGAGGTCGAGCTGGTCTGTACGGACGCGCCCGCCCTCGTGGAGGCGATCCGTTCGCTGGCCGTGCGCGGGGCGCCGTTGCTCGGTATCGCCGGTGCGTACGGGGTCGCGCTCGCCGCCGTACGGGGCTACGACGTGGACGACGCCGCGAACGCGCTGGCGGGAGCCCGTCCCACCGCGGTGAACCTGGCCGTCGGCGTGCGCCGGGCGCAGGCCGCCCACCGGGCCGTGCTCGCCCGGGGCGGCGGTGCCCCGCAGGCCGCCGAGGCGGCGCTGGCCGCGGCGCGGGCGCTGCACCGGGAGGACGCCGAGGCCAGTGCCCGCATGGCCGGGCACGGGCTGGCGCTGCTGGACGAGCTGCTGCCCGGGGGCGGGCACCGCGTCCTCACCCACTGCAACACCGGGTCGCTGGTGTCCGGCGGCGAGGGCACTGCGTTCGCGGTGGCGCTCGCGGCGCACCGGGCGGGACGGCTGCGGCGGCTGTGGGTGGACGAGACACGGCCGTTGCTGCAGGGCGCCCGGCTCACGGCGTACGAGGCGGCCCGCAACGGCATGGCGTACACGTTGCTCACCGACAACGCGGCGGGTTCGCTGTTCGCTGCCGGCGAGGTCGACGCGGTGCTGATCGGGGCGGACCGGATCGCGGCGGACGGGTCGGTGGCGAACAAGGTGGGGAGTTATCCGCTGGCGGTGCTGGCGCGGTACCACCATGTGCCGTTCATCGTGGTGGCGCCGGTGACGACGGTGGACCCGGACACGGCGGACGGGGCGGCCATCGAGGTGGAGCAGCGGCCCGCGTACGAGGTGACGGAGGTGTCGGTGCCGCAGGTGCCGGTGTCCGGGGCGGGCGGCGGCGTTCCGATCGCCCCCTTGGGGACGCAGGCGTACAACCCGGCGTTCGACGTGACCCCGCCCGAGCTGGTGACGGCGGTCGTCACGGAGGAGGGCGTGGTCTCGCCCGTGACCGCGGAGGCCCTCGCCGGGCTGTGCGCGCGGGCGCGTCGGGTGACGGCCGGCTGACGGGGCCGTCGGAGCGTCCGCTCTGTACAGCGCACGCCGAAGGGGCGGGACGCGGCCGGCCGGGACCGGACCGGACGGCGGCGGCGAGAGTCCGCGGGCTGCCGGTCGCGCGCGGGTCGTGGCGGGGCACGGTGGAGGCCGGCCGGTCGCAGGGGGGGGCGGCCGCCGGTGCGGGGCTGGTCGCGGCGTTGTCTCCAGCGTGAGGGCTTCCTGATCCCGGTGGATGCCCGGGCCAGGGCACCGGGGCAGACAGTCACCGTCCCCTACGGCTGGGCTCGATGTGCGGGAGAGCGATGTCCACAATCGTCGCTGCCGGTACCACCGTGAGTCGGCAGGCCGTGAAAACGGAGTCTCTTGGGAGCGGTGCGAAGGGTGCGTTCAGCTCGTGAGCTGCCAAGAAGGCCAATTCGCGCTCTACCGGCATCCCGGCGGATTCACTCACTCTCGGGCATATGGCGGTCGCAAGCGAGCGAGACGTGTGTCAGCTCTGCCAAGGGCGGGACTCCACCGTTGCCAGCCGGGGACGTATTGATCTCATAGCCGAGATGTGCGAAGGGTGCTGGAACCGTTTCGCCAACGACCTTGCGGCGGTCGAGGGAGCGACAGCGCCCCCGTGCCTGGTCCCGGACGAGGACGAGCACGAGGCAAGCGGTCCGTCGACGTGCCTGAGGTGCGGCGGACGGGTTCGCCGGCTGCCGACCTACTATGACCGGTGGGTGGACCTGGCGACCGTCGAGCTGCCGGCGAAGCAGGTACCCGAGCGCTACCGGTGGCGCCTCATGAAGGTGCCGGTCGCGTACGCTCCGGTCATCATCGCCGTCCACATCCGGATCATCGACCCACTGCCGAGCGATCCGGTCATCCCCGCTCATGCCTTGCTGTGTCCTGCCGAGCGGGCGGAGATGCCTGACATCCGCGCCTGACATCAACGTCGGCGGACCGGGGCAGACAGTGACGGTCTCCTACGACTATCGTCACAGGCCAGTGACCTGCCTCACCTGCGCCTCTGTGTCCGTTATGAGAATGGGATGATGTCGTTTATGAAGGGACGAGTCCTTGTCGTCGACGACGACACCGCACTGGCCGAGATGCTCGGCATCGTGCTGCGTGGTGAGGGTTTTGAGCCGTCTTTCGTAGCCGACGGCGACAAGGCGCTGGCCGCCTTCCGGGAGAGCAAGCCCGATCTGGTGCTGCTGGATCTGATGCTGCCGGGCCGCGACGGGATCGAGGTGTGCCGTCTGATCAGGGCGGAGTCCGGGGTGCCGATCGTGATGCTGACGGCCAAGAGCGACACCGTCGATGTGGTCGTGGGCCTGGAGTCGGGCGCGGACGACTACATCGTGAAGCCGTTCAAGCCGAAGGAGCTGGTGGCCCGGATCAGGGCCAGGCTGCGCAGGTCGGAGGAGCCGGCGCCGGAGCAGCTCGCCATAGGCGACCTGGTCATCGACGTGGCCGGGCACTCCGTGAAGCGGGACGGGCAGTCGATCGCGCTGACGCCGCTGGAGTTCGATCTGCTGGTGGCGCTGGCCCGTAAGCCGTGGCAGGTGTTCACGCGCGAGGTGCTGCTGGAGCAGGTGTGGGGGTACCGGCACGCGGCGGACACCCGGCTGGTGAACGTGCATGTGCAGCGGCTGCGCAGCAAGGTCGAGAAGGACCCCGAGAAGCCGGAGATCGTGGTGACCGTCCGGGGTGTCGGTTACAAGGCGGGACCGAGCTGACGTGTCCGGGGACAGTGCCGCTTCGGCGCCCGGAACGTCCGGAACCCGCGCCGGGCGGCCTGTCGGCCGCAAGCCGGCCGGCTCCCGCTGGGGACGCCTGCTGGAGGACGGGCTGTTGAACGGCGGGGTGCAGGGCAGTCCCGTACTCCGCCTCGTGATGCGCTGGGTGCGGCGGCCGCTGCTGCCCGTGATGCGGTTGTGGCGGCGCAACATCCAGCTCAAGGTGGTCGTCACCACCCTGCTGATGTCGCTGGGTGTGGTCCTGCTGCTCGGGTTCGTCGTCATCGGGCAGGTCCGCAACGGGTTGCTGGACGCCAAGGTCAAGGCCTCGCAGTCGCAGGCGACCGGCGGGTTCGCGGTGGCCAAGCAGAAGGCCGAGGAGGCGGCGACCGTGACGGGCGACGACGCCGCCGCGGTGGACGGCCGGCCCGCGCAGAACGTCATCCAGTGGATGAGCGACCTGGTGAAGTCGCTCTCCAGCGGCGGCCAGGGCGCCTTCGACGTGGTCACGCTGCCCGTCGGCGGTGAGAGCGGCAGCGGGCGCGGGCCGCGCGCCTCCGGGCTGGTGGACCCGTCGTCCAGCGTTCCCGAGGAACTGCGGGAACGGGTCGACAGCAGTACGGTCGCGGCGCAGAGCTACACCCGCATCGTCTACAACTCCGCCCAGGAGTCCCAGCCGGCCCTGGTGATCGGCAAGCGGGTCAACGATCCGAACGGCCAGCCCTACCAGCTGTACTACCTCTTCCCGCTCACCCAGGAGGAGAAGTCGCTGAGTCTGGTGAAGGGCACTCTGGCGACGGCGGGGCTGTTCGTCGTCGTGCTGCTCGGGGCGATCGCCTGGCTGGTCGTGCGGCAGGTCGTGACGCCCGTGCGGATGGCGGCGAGCATCGCCGAGCGGCTGTCCACCGGGAAGCTGCAGGAACGGATGAAGGTCACCGGCGAGGACGACATCGCGCGGCTCGGCGAGGCCTTCAACAAGATGGCGCAGAACCTCCACTTGAAGATCAATCAGCTGGAGGACCTGTCGCGGATGCAGCGGCGGTTCGTGTCGGACGTGTCGCACGAACTGCGGACGCCGCTGACGACCGTGCGGATGGCGGCCGATGTCATCCATGACGCGCGCGCGGACTTCGACCCGGTGACCGCGCGGTCGGCGGAGCTGCTCGCCGACCAGTTGGACCGGTTCGAGACGCTGCTCGCGGACCTGTTGGAGATCAGCCGGTTCGACGCGGGCGCGGCGGCGCTGGAGGCGGAGCCGATCGACCTCAGGGAGGTCGTGCGGCGGGTGGTCAGCGGGGCCGAGCCGCTCGCGGAGCGCAAGGGGACGCGCCTGCGGGTCGTCGGTGATCAGCAGCCCGTGGTCGCCGAGGCGGACGGCCGGCGGGTGGAGCGGGTGCTGCGCAACCTCGTGGTCAACGCTGTCGAACACGGTGACGGCAAGGACGTCGTCGTCAAGCTCGCCGCGGCGGGCGGGGCCGTGGCGGTGGCGGTGCGCGACTACGGCGTGGGGCTCAAGCCCGGTGAGGCGACCCGGGTCTTCAGCCGCTTCTGGCGGGCCGACCCGGCACGCGCGCGTACCACCGGCGGTACGGGACTGGGCCTGTCCATCGCCCTGGAGGACGCGCGGCTGCACGGCGGCTGGCTTCAGGCGTGGGGTGAGCCGGGGGGCGGGTCGCAGTTCCGGCTGACCCTGCCGAGGACCGCCGACGAGCCGCTGCGGGGCTCGCCGATCCCGTTGGAGCCCGGTGACTCCCGGCGCAACCGGGGGCTCGGCGACGCGGGCTCGGCGCACGCCGCGGACCGGTCGGCGACCGGTCCGGGCCAGGCGGCGGTCCCGTCCCGGGACGCGATCCCGCCCCGGCCGGGCGCGGCGGTCGCCACGGCCGATCCGACAGCGCTGCCCGGCAGCGGCGCGCGGGTGGTGCCCCGGCACGTGCCGGAGGCCCGGAACCAGGAGGGCCGCGCCGGTCTGCCGGAGACGAGCCGTACGGCCACCGGGTCCGAGGACGCGAACAGGCAAGGGGAGGGGACTCGTGGGCGCTGACCGTGAGGGGGGCCGGCGGGCGACGCCGGTCCGCGCGGTGGTGTACGCCGCCTGCGGCGCCGTACTGCTGGCGGGGTGCGCGTCGATGCCCGACAACGGGGACCTGCGGGACGTGGCGTCGACGCCGCGGCAGGACACTCAGGTACGGGTGTTCGCGATGCCGCCGGCGAAGGACGCCTCCGCCACGGACATCGTGCAGGGCTTCCTGGAGGCGCTGACCAGCGACGACCCGGATTATGAGACGGCGCGGAAGTACCTGACCGGCAAGGCTGCCAAGAGCTGGCGGCCGAAGCGGTCCACGACGGTGCTCGCGGACGGGCCGGGCACCGTGGTCGACCCCGCGGGGAGCCGTGAGGAGGGCAGCGACTACTCGGTCACCCTCACCGGTACCAGGGTCGCCACCGTGGACGCGCAGCAGTCGTACGCGCCCGCCGAGGGGGACTACCGGCAGCCGGTGCATCTGACGCGGGACGCCGAGACGGGGCAGTGGCGCATCGACGCGCCGCCGTCCGGCGTCGTGATGGGCAAGTCGGACTTCCAGCGCAACTACATGTCCGTCAACAAGTACTACTTCGCCTCGGACAGCGGGGCGGAGGACGCCGCCGCCGGGGCAGGGCGGAGCACGGCGGTCGCCGATCCCGTCTATGTACGGCGGCGGGTGGAACCTCTGGCGCAGGCGGTGCGTTCTCTCCTCGACGGGCCGACGAGTTCGCTCGGATCCGTCGTCAGGTCGAGCTTCCCCGCAGGTTCTGACCTGGCGGAGGACGTCACCGCGCTGACCCCCGACGAACACAGCAAGCTGACGGTGCCGTTGAACGGCAAGGCCGCCCGGGCCGGTGCCGACGAGTGCGCCGAGATGGCCACGCAGCTGCTGTTCACGCTGCAGAGTCTGACGCCGGCGGTGGACGAGGTGGAACTGCGCTCCGGCGACGAGCAACTGTGCTCGCTCACCGACGACCGGGCCGAAACGGTCGCGTCCCGCGGCTCGGCCGAGCACCCGGACTACCTGTACTTCGTCGACGACGAGCAGCGCCTGGTACGGCTGCCGGCCGGCGGCAACGCCACGGCGGCGGAGCCCGTCCCGGGGGCGCTGGGCGAGGGCGGTACGGCCCTGCGGTCGGTGGCGGTGTCGCGTGACGAGCACTCGGCGGCCGGGGTCGGGCTCGACGCCCGGTCGCTGTATGTCGGATCGCTGGTGTCGGGCGGTTCGCTCGGGGAGCCCGTGCTGGTCAGCCAGGGGGCGACGGAGGACGAGCGGCTGGCGCCGCCGAGCTGGGACGCGCGGGGAGACCTGTGGGTCGCCGACCGGAACCCGGACGACCCGCGGCTTCTGGTGCTGGAGAAGGGGTCGGAGGAGCCGGCGGAGGTGCGCGTCTCGGGACTGGACGGGCGGGTCCAGGCGGTACGGGTGGCCGCCGACGGGGTGCGGATCGCGCTGATCGTGGAGAAGGACGGCGACCGGTCGCTGTTCATCGGGCGGATCGAGCGGGGCGCGAGGGCCGGCGACCCGCCGACGGTACGGGAACTGCGGTCGGCCACTCCCGAGTTGGAGGAGGTCACGGCCATGTCCTGGGCCGGTGACAGCCGCCTCGTGGTGGTCGGGCGCGAACACGGGGGCGTGCAGCAGATCGGATACGTCCAGGTCGACGGGTCCGCGCCGGAGACATCGGCGCCGGCCGCGCTCACCGGGGTGAAGGACATCGCCGCGTCCGAGGACGACGGGGTGCCGCTGGTGGCGTACTCGGAGGACGGGATCGTCCGGCTGCCGTCCGGGATGCAGTGGCAGAAGGTCACGAAGGGGACGGCGCCGGTCTATCCCGGGTGAGCCTGGGGGAGGGCAGCCCGCGGGCGGTCGTTCTTCCGGGACGGGTGGGTGGCCGGCCGGCGGTGTTGTCGCTGGTGCGGGAGTTGTCACAGGTCCGCAGGCGCGGCGGGCCGCCGTTTTCCACAGGGCTGGCAGGGCTGTGCGGAGGGCGGCACAGTGGTGGACATGCGGGGCTGGTGGCAGGACCTCACCGACCTGGTACTGCCGACCGAGTGCGGAGGGTGCGGCAGGCCGCGCACGGTGCTGTGCCGCGAGTGCCGCGCCGTGCTCGGCGGGGGCGCGCCGCGCCGGGTGCGGCCGGTGCCGGAGCCGCCCGGGCTGCCGGTGGTGTACGCGGCGGCGGCGTACGCCGACGAGGTGCGGGCGGTGCTGCTGGCCCACAAGGAGAGAGGAGCGCTGTCTCTGGCGGGGCCGCTCGGCGCGGCCCTAGCGGGCGCGGTGCGGGCGGGACTGTGCCGGGCGGAGGAGGACGAGGGTGCCCCGCCGGGGCGGGCGGTTGGGTCGGTGCGGGCGGGCCGATCGGGGGACGGTGCCCCGGGGGCTGGTCGGGAGACGCCGTCGGCTCGGCCGGCTGGGCAGGCTCAGTCGGGCTGGTCGGGCTGGTCGGGCTGGTCGGAGGGGTCGGCGGGGCCGGCCGCGCGGGTGCGGGCCGACGTGGGCGCGAGTGTGCGGTGGCCGAGAACGGGGGCGGCGCGGGCGCCGTGTGCCGCGGGCCGGACAGGGCCGGTGCTGCTGGTCCCCGTGCCGTCCGCGCGGCGGGCGGTGCGGGCCCGGGGGCACGATCCGGCGCGGCGGATCGCGCTGGCGGCGGCGGGTGAGCTGCGGCGGACCGGGACGCCGGCCCGGGTGGCGGCCGTACTGCGGCAGCGGCGTGCCGTGGCCGACCAGTCGGGGCTCGGGTCCCGGCAGCGGTCGGACAACCTCGCCGGGGCGCTGACCGTGGTGCCCGGTGCCGCCCGGCTGCTGTGCGACGGGGGACCGGTCGTGCTCGTCGACGACCTGGTGACGACGGGGGCGTCCCTCGCGGAGGCGGCGCGTGCCGTGCGGGCGGCGGACGGGGTGGCTGAGCGGGAAGCGGGGGCGCGTCCGTACAGAACGGCGACGCCGCCCGTGTATCCCGGAGCGGTGTGGGAAGGCAGAGGGGAACGGAGAGCCGGAGTGACGGAAGTGAGGGCGGACGCGGCGCCCGCCGGGCCGGGAACGACGGGCGTGACTCGAACGGGTGAGGCCATCCGTGGCGTGATCCAGGCGGCTGTGGTCGCCGCTTCACCAGAGTCTTTCGAAATAAACCGGAACTGATTGAGAACTTGCTTCGTTGCAGGTAATAAGCGAATCAATTCACTTGAACGGAGGTAGGGAGCTGTAGAGGGTGACGACATCCGTCCGGGCGAGATATGTTCGGTTGTGAGGGAAAGCCGCAGGCCACACCTCTCTTGTCCGAATGCCGAGTCGCGGGTCCATTCGGAAATCACCCGCGCCGGTGGAGTGGAGGTCTCGCCCCTGGGGGAGGAGGTGGGCGTCACCGAGTCCGAGGTTCCGGGGTTCACCGGAATCTGGTGCGAAAGGGAGATGCTCCGCCCAGCTGAGCGGAGTGATCCGGGAACGGAGTTCTGCGTGGACATCGTCGTCAAGGGCCGCAAGACCGAGGTGCCCGAGCGGTTCCGGAAGCACGTGGCCGAGAAGCTGAACCTGGAGAAGATCCAGAAGCTCGACGGCAAGGTGATCAGCCTCGACGTCGAGGTGTCCAAGGAGCCCAACCCCCGACAGGCGGACCGCTGTGACCGAGTGGAGATCACGCTCCGCTCCCGCGGTCCGGTGATCCGGGCGGAGGCGGCGGCGAGCGATCCGTACGCGGCGCTCGACCTGGCGGCGGACAAGCTCGGCGCCCGACTGCGCAAGCAGCACGACAAGCGCTTCTCGCGGCGCGGCGCGGCGCGGCTCCCGGCCGCCGAGGTCCCCAACCACGTCCCGGGCGTGGCGACGCTCAACGGAAACGGTGCCGCCGACGAGCGGGAACAGGGCGGCGTGCCCACCAAGAAGGTCGGTTCGCTGGAGGTCCAGGGTGACGGGCCGCTCGTCGTGCGCGAGAAGACCCACGTGGCCGCCCCGATGAGCCTCGACCAGGCGCTCTACGAGATGGAACTGGTCGGGCACGACTTCTACCTCTTCGTCGACGCCGAGACCAAGGAGCCCAGCGTCGTCTACCGGCGGCACGCGTACGACTACGGCGTGATCCACCTCAGGACGGACACGATGGTCGCGCAGACGCCCTCGCCTGACGCGGGCGGCGCACTCGGCGGCTGATCTCACCGGTGCGTGGTACGGCCGGTGCCCCTGGAGCGTCTGTGCGCCCCCAGGGGCACCGGTGTGCGACCCCGTTCGCGCCCCGCGCCGTCGTCCCGAAGTCGGCCGGGCATGGAATCATGGCCGCAACGGCCCAACCGGTGGGCCGTTGCCTTGGGTTGGCGCTGGCCCGGGTTTCATGGCCACAGCCTTCAGGGGGAGGAACGATGGCGGACAGCTTCGGACCGATGCGGGACGGGGATGCCCACGGCGGCGTCGTCGGCATGGGCCCGGAGGCGGGTGCTCCACGCAAGGAGCCGATCAGAGTCCTGGTCGTGGACGATCACGCCCTGTTCCGCCGCGGCCTGGAGATCGTGCTCGCCGCCGAGGAGGACATCCAGGTCGTCGGTGAGGCGGGCGACGGTGCCGAGGCCGTCGAGAAGGCCGCGGACCTGCTCCCCGACATCGTGCTGATGGACGTACGGATGCCCCGGCGGGGCGGTATCGAGGCCTGCACCTCCATCAAGGAGGTGGCTCCCAGCGCGAAGATCATCATGCTGACGATCAGCGACGAGGAGGCCGACCTCTACGACGCGATCAAAGCGGGTGCCACCGGCTATCTCCTCAAGGAGATCTCGACCGACGAGGTGGCCACCGCCATTCGCGCCGTCGCCGACGGCCAGTCGCAGATCAGCCCTTCGATGGCGTCAAAACTGCTCACCGAGTTCAAGTCGATGATCCAGCGGACCGACGAACGCCGGCTGGTGCCCGCGCCGCGGCTCACCGACCGGGAACTGGAAGTCCTCAAACTCGTCGCCACGGGGATGAACAACCGCGACATCGCCAAGGAACTGTTCATCTCCGAGAACACCGTGAAGAACCACGTGCGCAACATCCTGGAGAAACTGCAACTGCACTCCCGGATGGAAGCGGTGGTCTACGCGATGCGGGAGAAGATCCTCGAAATCCGCTGACGGGCGAATCCCTCCCGGGCGAATCCCTCCCGGGCGAATCCCTCCCGGGCGAATCCTTCCCGGGCGGCTCCTTCCCGGGCGGCTCCTTCCCGGGCGGCTCCTTCCCGGGCGGCGGCCTCGGTTCAGGCCAGGAGACGGGCCAGTTCCCCGGCGAGCGGCTCGCGCAGGTCCGGTGCGGCCACCCGTTCCACCCGTACGTCCGTGCAGTCCACCCAGCCCGCAGCCTCCACCAGGGCCTGGGCCACCGCCGGGACCGCCTTGCGGCCGTCCAGGGTGACCTGCTTGGCCACCAGCGTGCGGCCCTCGCGGGCCGGGTCCACCCGGCCGACCAGCCGGCCGCCGGCCAGGACGGGCATCGCGTAGTAGCCGTGCACCCGCTTCTGCCGGGGGACGTACGCCTCCAGGCGGTGGGTGAAGCCGAAGATCCGCTCGGTGCGCGCCCGCTCCCAGACCAGGGAGTCGAAGGGGGACAGCAGCGTCGTGCGGTGACGGCCGCGCGGCGGTGTCCGAAGGGCCTCGGGGTCGGCCCAGGCCGGCTTGGACCAGCCCGCCACCGTGACCGGCACCAGACCCGAGTCGGCGATCACCGCGTCGACCTGCTCGGCCTTGAGCCGGTGGTAGTCCGCGATGTCCGCGCGGGTGCCGACGCCCAGGGACTGACCGGCCAGACGGACCAGGCGGCGCAGGCACTCGGTGTCGTCCAGCCGGTCGTGCAGCAACTCCTCCGGGACGGCGCGCTCGGCCAGGTCGTAGACCCGCTTCCAGCCCCGGCGCTCGACGCAGACCACTTCGCCGTACATCAGCGCGCGTTCGACGGCGACCTTCTCGCCCGACCAGTCCCACCACTCGCTGGTCCGCTTGGCGCCGCCCAGCTCCGTGGCGGTCAGCGGGCCCTCGGCGCGGAGCTGCTTGATCACCTGGTCGTAGGCGCCGGCCGGCAGGTCGTGGTTCCAGTGCGGGCGGGCCCGGTAGGCGCGGCGGCGGAAGGCGAAGTGGGGCCACTCCTCGATGGGCAGGACACAGGCGGCGTGCGACCAGTACTCGAAGGCGTGGGTGCCCGTCCAGTAGGCGTCCTCGACCGTGCGGCGGCCCACCGCGCCCAGGCGGGCGTACGGCACCAGCTCGTGGGAGCGGGCGAGGACCGAGATGGTGTCGAGCTGCACCGCGCCGAGATGACGGAGGACACCGCGGACACCGGCGCGGCGGTCGGGGGCGCCGAGGAAGCCCTGGGCCCGCAGGGTGATGCGGCGGGCCTCGTCGGCCGACAGTTCCGTGGCAGCGCGCGGGAAGGTCGTCATACGTCCGCACGATAAGGGGTGGCACTGACAGCGAGGTCGGCCGTGCGCGCTCAGGACCTGCCGTCACATTCCCGGCTGCCTGGCGACAGGCCCTACGACCGGGCGGGTATGTAGGAGGCCGTCGACGGCAGGCCCAGGTCGGACGGGAGCAGGGAGCCGACCCAGCAGTCGCGGCGTACGCCCTTGTTGTCGATCGCCGAGCGCAACGTGCCCTCCAGGGTGAACCCGGCGCGCTCGGCCACCGCGCGGGAGGCCGTGTTGCCCACCTCGGCGCGCCACTCCACGCGGTCGACCGACAGCCGGGTGAAGGCCCAGCGGGAGACGGCCAGGACGGCCTCGGTGACGTAGCCGTTGCCCCGGTGCTCCTTGGCGCCCCAGAAACCGATCTCGGCCGCGCCCGGGGAGAGCATGGTGAGGCCGACCATGGCGACCAGGTCTCCGGTGGGCAGGAAGACGCCGAAGGTGAACATCGTGGCGTTCGCCCAGCCGGCCGGGACCATCTGTTCCGTGAAGGCACGCGCGTGTTCCGGCAGATACGGGGAGGGGACCACGGTCCAGCGCTGGATGTCGGGGTCCTGACAGGCGGCGAGGACGGCGTCGGTGTCCCGGGGGCCGACCGTGCGCAGCAGGAGCCGTTCGGTGGTGAGCGTGTGGGGTTCCATCGGCCGATTCTGCGCGCGGTGCGCGCGGGGCGCCATCACTTTGCCGTGCGTGCGCGGCCGGTCACGTTTCGCGCAAATCGTCGGCGCCGCGCGGCACCATCGGCCCGGCCCGCACGTTGTCATGGGTGAGAGCGGATCGGAGCGGGCCCGGAGCGGACCGGAGGCGGGCGGTAGTCGTCGCGGCAGGCCTCCCGGCGTGACGGTGTCCTCGCTTACGATGGCCGTTGCTCACTCACGTCCAATGGAAAACGACCGTCCCAGGCCCGACCGGCAAGGAGACCAACCCCCGTGTCCGTCCTCTCGAAGATCATGCGTGCAGGCGAAGGCAAGATCCTGCGCAAGCTGCACCGCATCGCGGACCAGGTCAACTCCATCGAAGAGGACTTCGTCGACCTCTCCGACGCCGAGCTGCGGGCCCTCACCGATGAGTACAAGCAGCGCTACGCCGACGGCGAGAGCCTCGACGACCTGCTGCCCGAGGCCTTCGCCACCGTCCGCGAGGCCGCCAAGCGCGTCCTCGGCCAGCGCCACTACGACGTGCAGCTGATGGGCGGCGCCGCCCTGCACCTGGGCTACGTCGCCGAGATGAAGACCGGTGAGGGCAAGACCCTCGTCGGCACCCTGCCCGCGTACCTGAACGCGCTGTCCGGTGACGGCGTCCACATCATCACGGTCAACGACTACCTGGCCGAGCGCGACTCCGAGATGATGGGCCGCGTCCACCGGTTCCTCGGCCTGGAGGTCGGCTGCATCCTCGCCAACATGACGCCGGCCCAGCGCCGCGAGATGTACGGCTGCGACATCACGTACGGCACGAACAACGAGTTCGGCTTCGACTACCTCCGCGACAACATGGCGTGGTCCAAGGACGAACTCGTCCAGCGCGGCCACAACTTCGCCATCGTCGACGAGGTCGACTCCATCCTCGTCGACGAGGCCCGTACGCCGCTGATCATCTCCGGCCCGGCCGACCAGGCCACCAAGTGGTACGGCGACTTCGCCAAGCTGGTCACCCGCCTCAAGCGCGGCGAGGCCGGCAACCCGCTCAAGGGCGTCGAGGAGACCGGCGACTACGAGGTCGACGAGAAGAAGCGCACGGTCGCCATCCACGAGTCCGGCGTCGCCAAGGTCGAGGACTGGCTGGGCATCGACAACCTCTACGAGTCGGTCAACACCCCGCTCGTCGGCTATCTGAACAACGCCATCAAGGCGAAGGAACTGTTCAAGAAGGACAAGGACTACGTCGTCATCGACGGCGAGGTCATGATCGTCGACGAGCACACCGGCCGTATCCTCGCCGGCCGCCGCTACAACGAGGGCATGCACCAGGCGATCGAGGCGAAGGAAGGGGTGGACATCAAGGACGAGAACCAGACCCTCGCCACGATCACCCTGCAGAACTTCTTCCGCCTCTACGACAAGCTCTCCGGCATGACCGGTACGGCGATGACCGAGGCCGCCGAGTTCCACCAGATCTACAAGCTCGGCGTGGTCCCGATCCCGACCAACAAGCCGATGGTCCGCAAGGACCAGTCCGACCTGATCTACCGCACCGAGGTCGCCAAGTTCGAGGCGGTCGTCGACGACATCGCCGAGAAGCACGAGAAGGGCCAGCCGATCCTGGTCGGCACCACCTCGGTCGAGAAGTCCGAGTACCTCTCGCAGCAGCTCTCCAAGCGCGGCATCCAGCACGAGGTGCTCAACGCCAAGCAGCACGACCGGGAGGCGACGATCGTCGCCCAGGCCGGCCGCAAGGGCGCCGTGACGGTCGCCACCAACATGGCCGGCCGCGGTACGGACATCAAGCTCGGCGGCAACCCCGAGGACCTCGCCGAGGCGGAGCTGCGCCAGCGCGGCCTCGACCCCGAGGAGCACATCGAGGAGTGGGCGGCGGCCCTGCCCGCCGCCCTGGAGCGCGCCGAGCAGGCCGTCAAGGCCGAGAAGGAAGAGGTCGAGCGGCTCGGCGGGCTGTACGTGCTCGGTACCGAACGGCACGAGTCGCGGCGTATCGACAACCAGCTGCGCGGTCGTTCCGGCCGTCAGGGCGACCCCGGCGAGTCCCGGTTCTACCTCTCCCTCGGCGACGACCTGATGCGCCTGTTCAAGGCCCAGATGGTCGAGCGCGTGATGTCCATGGCGAACGTGCCGGACGACGTGCCGATCGAGAACAAGATGGTCACGCGCGCGATCGCGTCCGCCCAGTCGCAGGTCGAGCAGCAGAACTTCGAGACCCGCAAGAACGTCCTGAAGTACGACGAGGTCCTCAACCGGCAGCGCGAGGTCATCTACGGCGAGCGGCGCCGCGTCCTGGAGGGCGAGGACCTCCAGGAGCAGATCCAGCACTTCATGAACGACACGATCGAGGCCTATGTCCGGGCCGAGACCGCCGAGGGCTTCCCGGAGGACTGGGACCTGGACCGGCTGTGGGGCGCCTTCAAGCAGCTCTACCCGGTGAAGGTCACCATCGAGGAGCTGGAGGAGGCGGCCGGCGACCGGGCCGGGCTGACCGCCGAGTACATCGAGGAGTCCATCAAGGACGACATCAGCGAGCAGTACGAGGCGCGGGAGAAGCAGCTCGGCTCCGAGATCATGCGGGAGCTGGAGCGCCGGGTCGTGCTGTCGGTCCTGGACCGCAAGTGGCGCGAGCACCTCTACGAGATGGACTACCTCCAGGAGGGCATCGGCCTGCGCGCCATGGCGCAGAAGGACCCGCTGGTCGAGTACCAGCGCGAGGGCTTCGACATGTTCACCGCCATGATGGACGGCATCAAGGAGGAGTCCGTCGGCTACCTGTTCAACCTGGAGGTCCAGGTCGAGCAGCAGGTCGAGGAGGTCCCCGTCGAGGACGAGAAGCCGTCCCTGGAGAAGGGCCCGCAGGACGCGGTGCCGGCCCAGGCGAGTGCCTCGCGGCCCGAGATCCGCGCCAAGGGGCTCGACGCCCCGCAGCGGCGCAACCTCCACCTGTCCGCGCCGACCGTGGACGGCGAGGGCGGTGTCGTCGAGCGCGAGGAGCGCGCCGACGAGGAGCCGGCCCGCTCCGAGAGCGACGGCCTGACCCGCGCGGAGCGCCGCAAGCAGGCGAAGGGCGGGCGGCGCCGCAAGAAGTGACGGCGGTGTCCGCGGCGGTCCGGCCGTCGCGGGCCGCCGCCCTACGGAGGGCCGGGTCACCCGAGGGTGCCCGGCCCTCCGGGCGTTCACGCGGGGCATTCTGATCAGCGCGGTCAGCCCGGTCAGCGGAGGTCCTCTCGGGGCGGGCGGGGGCCGCCCAGTTCCACGGCGGTGCAGCGCCAGCGCAGGTCCGGTCCGCACTCCAGGCGGAAGGCCATCGCCCGCAGCCGGTCGCCCGCGCCGATGCGGGCGAAGACCTCCACGGCGCCGGGACGCGGTTCGAACCAGCCGATGTCCCGGACGACGGGCCGGGCGCCGCGGGTGCGCAGGGGGCCGCGCTCGGCGAGCCGCACCAGGTCGTCGTAGGCCTGGCCGACGGTGTGCCGGAGCATGGAGTGGACCGGGCTGCGCCCGCTGAGCACCGCGAGGAGCCGCTCCGCGAAGAGATCGGCGGGGTGGGGCTGCGGGACGGCGTGCCGTGCCCGCCGGGCGGGGACGAGGGGCGTCGGGGGCCAGGAGACGGCCGCCGGGGCGGGGCGGGCCTCCTGACGGCCTCCGGCGGCCCGCCGGCCGGGGGTGGCCACGCGTGCGTTCCGGGTGGCTGCGAGGGCGGCTGGGGTGGCTGTGCGCGTGGCTGGGGTGGCTGGTGTGGCCACGCGTGCGGATGGGGTGGCTGCGGGGGCGGTCGGGGTGGCCGCGCGTGCGGTCCGCTTCCGGCCCGGGGTGGCCGCGCGGCCGGTGGCCGGAGGGCCGCCCGGGGAGCCCGGCGGGCGGGTGTCCTGGGGGCGGGTGCGGCGCTGGACGGGCCCCGGGGAGGAGCCGGGAGGCCGCTCCTCGGGCACCGCGGTCCAGGTGGCGGCCGTACCGGGGCCGCGCGGCGGGGTGCCGGCGGGGCGGCGGGAGTCGTGGCGGCCGGGCGGGCGTGAGCCAGGGTGCCCGGGCGGGCGTGAGCCGGGGTGTCCGGGCGGGCGGGTGCCCGGGTGGCGGTGCTGTGCCCTGTTCGTGGTCCGGCTCATGGCCCTGCTCATGACCTTGTTCATGGGATCCCCGTTCGGTGGCCCGTGGCATACCGGGCGGTAACTTGCTGTTGCGGACCTTGTACGGGGTGTGGTGGTGCGCTGGCAAGGGGGTGGGGACGGGTCCGACCGGGGCGCGAAGTTCACCTGTCCGGGTGGCCGGACCGGTGCCGGTCCCGGGATGGCGAGGGTGCGCCGGGTGAAGTTCCGGCGCGAAGTTGACACCTGCGGCGATTCGGCGGGAACTCGATGGGGGACCCCCGGCGCGTATCCTGATGACTCTTCCGCCCCGCCTCGACCTGAGCGGACCCGACCGGACCCGACCACGAAAGCGGCCAGCCATGCGCGTCTACGTCCCCCTGACCCTCCCCGGTCTCGCCGGGGCGCACCGGTCGGGGCATCTGGGGAGCGGGCCGTTCACCGCCTACGCCGTCACGCCCGCGCTGCGCGAGTGGTACCTCTCGGACGACATCGAGGAACTGGAGTACGCCGCCCTCAACCGGGCCGCCCTGGCCTCGCTGCGGCTGCTGGCCGGGGACGCCGCGGCCCCCCGGCGCCGGGTCGTGGTCGCCGTCGACGTGTCCGACGGCGCCGCGGCGGCCGATCCCGGCCGGGGACCGGACCCGGCCGCGCTCGGTGAGGTCCGGGTCGCCGGGAGCGTGCCGCTCGGCAAGGCGGCGGCGGTGCACGTCGACTCGGCCGACGCGGAGGCGGACGTGAGCGCCGCGGCGGACGCGCTGGCGGCGGCGGACGGCGGGGACGACGACGCCCAGTTCGTGGTGGACGGGGCCGAGGACCACGAACTGCTCTGGTACGCGACGCAGGAGATCCCGAACCTGGTGGGACTCGCCGGCTGACACCGCCCCGGGCCCGGCGGTTACTCACGGTGACCCTTGATTGTCAGTGGCGGCGGGTACGTTTGCGGGCATGGGGATGCGAACGCGGACAGGGGCGCACATCGTCTGGGACTGGAACGGCACGCTGTTCCACGACAACGACGCCATCATCGGGGCGACGAACGCGGCCTTCGCCGAGCTGGGCCTGGAGCCCATCACGCTGGAGCGGTACCGGGCGCTGTACTGCGTGCCGGTGCCCAAGTTCTACGAGCGGCTGATGGGAAGGCTGCCCACCGACGCCGAATGGCAGGTCATGGACGAGGCCTTCCAGCGCCACTACACCGCGCACCGGGTGCGGTGCGGCCTCGCCGACGGGGCGACGGAGCTGCTCGCGGGGTGGCGGTCGGTGGGACACAGCCAGTCGATCCTCAGCCTGTACGGCCATGAGGAACTGGTCCCGATGGTGCGGGGGTTCGGGATCGAGACGCACTTCATACGGGTCGACGGGCGCACCGGTCCCTCCGGCGGCGGCAAGGCCGAGCACATGGTGCGGCACCTGGCGGCGCTGGCCGGGGTGGCCGGGGTGGACCCCGCCCGGACGGTCGTCATCGGGGACGCCGTCGACGACGCGACCGCCGCGCGGCACGCGGGGGCGCGGGCGGTGCTGTACACCGGTGGCTCGCACAGCCGTACGAGCCTGGAGGCGGCGGGCGTGCCCGTGGTGGACACGCTGGCGGAGGCGGTCAAGGAGGCCGAGCGGCTGGCCGCGTGAGCGGCCCGCGTGCGCCCCACGCGGGCCGCCGGCGCCCGTCGCTGTGCGGAACGTCAAAGTTCCGCCCCCGGTTTTGTACACATGCGGCTCATGACGGGTTCCGGGGAAGGAGCGATAGCCTTATGGCGTGATCAGCGCGATAGCTCGCGGGGGCATCCGTGTCCCTGCCCTGCGCCCGGAGAGCACGGACGACATCCGTGACCGGGCGGCGGTCGCTGGTCCTCGCGGGCGGGACGGGGTGTCGAGGAACCCCGAGGCGCCGAGCATCCCCCGGACGGTGACACCGACGAGAGCGGTATCACACCCGGCGGACGCGTCGGACATGGCTGATATGCCCCCGCTCCTCTCACCTTGCGGCATAGCGTCGGATCAGAACGGACACCCCGCGTCTGGGCGTTGCGTCGGAAGGCAGGAGACCGTACTTCCTTCTACGTCACGCAACGGCGCGCGACAGGAGCCAGAGGACAATGCAGACCAAGCTGGACGAAGCAAAGACCGAGCTGCTCGACAGGGCCGCACGGGTAGCTGAGAACAGCCCGGTCGGGGGGTACCTACCGACTGGGACGACGGACGAGGGCTCCCCGGACACCCCGGACCGTGAATCCGTGTTCGCGTTCCTCCAGCGCTACTACCGGCACACCGCCCCGGAGGACCTGGGCGACCGCGAACCGGTCGACGTCTTCGGAGCGGCCGTCTCGCACCACCGGCTGGCCGAGAACCGCCCGCAGGGCACGGCCAACGTCCGGGTGCACACCCCGACGGTCGAGGAGAACGGCTGGACGTGCAGCCACTCCGTGGTCGAGGTGGTCACCGACGACATGCCCTTCCTGGTCGACTCCGTCACCAACGAGCTGACCCGGCAGGGACGCGGCATCCACGTCGTCGTCCACCCGCAGTTCGTGGTGCGGCGCGACGTCACCGGCAAGCTCGTCGAGGTGCTCACCACCTCGCCCGGCAAGGACCTCCCGCACGACGCGCACGTCGAGTCCTGGATCCACGTCGAGATCGACCGCGAGACCGACCGCGCCGACCTGAAGCAGATCACCGCCGATCTGCTGCGGGTGCTGTCCGACGTGCGCGAGACCGTCGAGGACTGGGGCAAGATGCGCGAGGCGGCCGTCCGCCTCGCCGAGGGCCTGCCCGCCGAGCCCGCCCCCGACGACCTCGACCCGCAGGAGCTGGAGGAGGCCCGCGAGCTGCTGCGCTGGCTGGCCGACGACCACTTCACCTTCCTCGGCTACCGCGAGTACCAGCTGCGCGGCGACGACTCCCTCGCCGCCGTCCCCGGCTCGGGCCTGGGCATCCTGCGCGCCGACCCGCACCACGAGTCGGGTGAGGACCACCCGGTCAGCCCGTCCTTCGAGCGGCTGCCCGCCGACGCCCGGGCCAAGGCCCGCGAGCACAAGCTGCTGGTGCTGACCAAGGCCAACAGCCGGGCGACCGTGCACCGGCCCTCCTACCTGGACTACATCGGCGTCAAGAAGTTCGACGCCGAGGGCAATGTCGTCGGGGAGCGCCGGTTCCTCGGACTGTTCTCCTCCGCCGCCTACACCGAGTCCGTCCGCCGGGTGCCGGTCATCCGGCGCAAGGTGCGGGAGGTGCTGGAGCGGGCCGGGTTCTCGCCCAACAGCCACGACGGCCGCGACCTGCTCCAGATCCTGGAGACGTACCCGCGCGACGAGCTGTTCCAGACGCCGGTCGGTGAGCTGCAGACCATCGCGACCTCCGTGCTCTACCTCCAGGAGCGCCGCCGGCTGCGGCTCTACCTGCGCCAGGACGAGTACGGGCGCTACTACTCCGCCCTCGTCTACCTCCCCCGGGACCGCTACACCACCGGCGTCCGGCTGCGGATCATCGACATCCTCAAGGAGGAACTCGGCGGCATCAGCGTCGACTTCACCGCCTGGAACACCGAGTCGATCCTCTCCCGGCTGCACTTCGTCGTCCGCGTCCCGCAGGGCACCGAACTGCCCCAGCTGTCCGACGCCGACAAGGACCGCATCGAGGCCCGTCTCGTGGAGGCCGCCCGGTCCTGGGCGGACGGCTTCGCCGAGGCGCTCACCGCGGAGTTCGGCGAGGAGCGCTCCGCCGAGCTGCTGCGCCGCTACGGCAGCGCCTTCCCCGAGGGCTACAAGGCCGACCACGGCCCCCGCTCGGCCGTCGCCGACCTCGCCCACCTCGAAGCGCTGGACGAGGAGCGCACCTTCGCGCTGAGCCTGTACGAGCCGGTCGGCGCCGCGCCCGAGGAACGCCGGTTCAAGATCTACCAGAAGGGCGGCTCGGTCTCCCTCTCCGCCGTCCTGCCGGTGCTCAGCCGGCTCGGCGTCGAGGTCACCGACGAACGCCCGTACGAGCTGCGCTGTGCCGACCGCACCACCACGGCCTGGATCTACGACTTCGGCCTGCGCATGCCGAAGGTGGTGGCCGGCGGCGCCGACTACCTCGGCGACGACGCCCGTGAGCGCTTCCAGGACGCCTTCGCCGCGGCCTGGAACGGCAAGGCGGAGAACGACGGCTTCAACGCCCTGGTGCTCAGCGCGGGCCTGACCTGGCGGCAGGCGATGGTGCTGCGCGCGTACGCCAAGTACCTGCGGCAGGCCGGGTCGACGTTCAGCCAGGACTACATGGAGGACACCCTCCGCAACAACGTCCACACCACCCGGCTGCTCGTCTCGCTGTTCGAGGCGCGGATGTCGCCCGACCGGCAGCGCGCCGGGCACGAGATCGTCGACGCCCTCCTCGAAGAGCTGGAGGCCGCCCTCGACCAGGTCGCCAGCCTCGACGAGGACCGCATCCTGCGGGCCTTCCTCACCGTCATCAAGGCGACGCTGCGCACCAACTTCTTCCAGCGGACCCAGGCGGGCCGGCCGCACGACTACGTCTCGATGAAGTTCGACCCGCAGGCCATCCCCGACCTCCCCGCGCCCCGGCCGGCGTTCGAGATCTGGGTGTACTCGCCGCGCGTCGAGGGCGTGCACCTGCGGTTCGGCAAGGTCGCGCGCGGCGGCCTGCGCTGGTCGGACCGCAGGGAGGACTTCCGTACCGAGATCCTCGGCCTGGTCAAGGCGCAGATGGTGAAGAACACCGTCATCGTGCCGGTCGGCGCCAAGGGCGGCTTCGTCGCCAAGCAGCTGCCCGACCCGAGCGTGGACCGGGACGCGTGGATGGCGGAAGGCATCGCCAGCTACAAGTGCTTCATCTCCGCCCTGCTCGACATCACCGACAACATGGTGGCCGGCGAGGTCGTCCCGCCCGCCGACGTGGTCCGGCACGACGGGGACGACACCTACCTGGTCGTCGCCGCCGACAAGGGCACCGCCACCTTCTCCGACATCGCCAACGAGGTCGCCGAGAGCTACGACTTCTGGCTCGGGGACGCCTTCGCCTCCGGCGGTTCGGCCGGTTACGACCACAAGGGCATGGGCATCACCGCGCGCGGTGCCTGGGAGTCCGTCAAGCGGCACTTCCGGGAGCTGGGCACGGACACCCAGAGCGAGGACTTCACGGTCGTCGGCATCGGTGACATGTCCGGCGACGTGTTCGGCAACGGCATGCTGCTCAGCGAGCACATCCGCCTGGTCGCCGCCTTCGACCACCGCCACATCTTCATCGACCCCAAGCCCGACGCGGCCGTCTCCTACGCCGAGCGCCGCCGCCTCTTCGAGCTGCCGCGCTCCTCCTGGGCCGACTACGACAAGGAGCTGCTGTCGGCGGGCGGCGGGATCTTCCCGCGGTCGGCCAAGTCGATCCCGGTCAACGCGCACATCCGGGAGGCCCTGGGCATCGAGGGCAAGGTCTCCAAGATGACCCCGGCCGACCTGATGAAGGCCATCCTCCAGGCGCCCGTCGACCTGCTGTGGAACGGCGGCATCGGTACGTACGTGAAGGCGTCCACCGAGTCCAACGCCGACGTCGGCGACAAGGCCAACGACGCCATCCGCGTCGACGGCAAGGACCTGCGCGTCCAGGTCGTCGGCGAGGGCGGCAACCTGGGCCTGACCCAGCTCGGCCGGATCGAGTTCGCCTCGAAGGGCGGCCGGGTCAACACCGACGCCATCGACAACAGCGCGGGCGTCGACACCTCCGACCACGAGGTGAACATCAAGATCCTGCTCAACGGCCTGGTCGCGGACGGCGACATGACGGTGAAGCAGCGCAACAAGGTGCTCGCCGGGATGACCGACGAGGTCGGCCGGCTGGTGCTGCGCAACAACTACGCGCAGAACACGGCGATCGCCAACGCGCTGGCCCAGTCCAAGGACATGCTCCACGCGCAGCAGCGGTTCATGAAGCACCTGGTGCGCGCGGGCCACCTGGACCGGGCGCTGGAGTTCCTGCCCACCGACCGCCAGATCCGCGAGCGGCTCAGCAACGGCCGCGGGCTGACCGGCCCGGAGACGGCCGTGCTGCTGGCGTACACGAAGATCACGGTCGCCGAGGAGCTGCTGCACACCTCGCTGCCCGACGACCCGTACCTGCGGACGCTGCTGCACGCGTACTTCCCGACCGCGCTGCGCGAACAGTTCGCCGACCGGATCGACAGCCACCCGCTGCGCCGCGAGATCACCACGACCGTGCTGGTCAACGACACGGTCAACACGGGCGGTACGACGTATCTGCACCGGCTGCGCGAAGAGACGGGGGCCTCGCTGGAGGAGATCGTGCGGGCGCAGACCGCGGCCCGCGCCATCTTCCGCTCGTACCCGGTGTGGGACGCGGTGGAGGGCCTGGACAACACGGTCGAGGCCGCCGTCCTGACCCGGATCCGGCTGCACTCGCGCCGCCTGGTCGAGCGCGGCACGCGCTGGCTGCTGAACAACCGGCCGCAGCCGCTCCAGCTCGCCGAGACGGTCGACTTCTTCGCCGAGCGGGTCGAGCAGGTCTGGTCGCAGCTGCCGAAGCTGCTGCGCGGCGCGGACGCCGACTGGTACCAGCGCATCCACGACGAGCTGACCGGCGCGGGCGTCCCGGACGAGGTGGCGACCCGGGTGGCCGGGTTCTCCTCGGCCTTCCCGACGCTGGACATCGTCTCGGTGGCCGACCGCACCGGCAAGGAGCCGCTGGACGTCGCCGAGGTGTACTACGACCTCGCCGACCGGCTGACCATCACCCAGCTGATGGACCGCATCAGCGACCTGCCGCGCGCCGACCGCTGGCAGTCCATGGCCCGCGCGGCGATCCGCGAGGACCTGTACGCCGCGCACGCGGCCCTCACCGCCGACGTACTGGCGGCGGGCAACGGGACGTCGACGCCGGAGCAGCGGTTCGAGGTGTGGGAGCGGAAGAACGCGGCGATCCTCGGGCGGGCGCGGGCCACGCTGGAGGAGATCCGGAGTTCGGACGCGTTCGATCTGGCCAATCTGTCGGTGGCGATGCGGACGATGCGGACGCTGCTGCGCACGCATTCATGACCGGTGACCCCCAGCTGACCGGACATTCGGGGCAACCCGGATAAAGTGGCCGGATGGCTGGGTGGTCCGGGTCCGCGTCGGGTTCCAGGCCGAGCACGGTGGCCGTCCCTTGGGCGGTCGCCGTGCTCGTGCTTTTTCTGCTGCTGCTGGTCGTGGTCCGGCTGCCGTGGGCCGGTGACCTCGGGCTGCACGCCGCCACCGTCGAACGGCTGCGGCACAGCCTGACCGACCCCGGCAACCCGCTGGTCGACGCGGACACGCCGAGCCCGTACTACTCGCCATGGACGGTCGTCCTCGGGGCCGTCGCCAAGGTCAGCGGGGCCTCGGTCTTCGTGGTGCTGCGGCTGGGCGCGCTGGCCGGGCTGGGGCTGCTGGTGACGGGCGTGTGGCGGTACGTGCGGACGCTCAGCGCGCACCGGGCGGCGCCGGCGCTGGCGCTGCTGTGTCTGATGCTGCTGTGGGGTACCGAGGTGTTCGCGTGGAGCGGGTTCCTCGGGCTGAACTCGCTGGCGCTGACGGTGGCGTACCCGAGTGTGCTCGCCCTGGGGCTCGCCTTCCACCTGTGGGCCGGGCTGGCGTCGGCGGCCGGCGGCGGGGGCGGGGGCGGGTGGGGGGAGTGGCTGGGGCTCGGGGTGCTGTGGGCGGTGGTCCTGCTGTGCCATCAGTTCACGGGGGTGGTGGCCTCGCTGGGGGCCGTCGCCGTGCTGGTCGCGGGGCGGCGGGTGTGGCCGGTGGCCTGGGTGCGGATCGTGGGCGGGGTGGCGCTCGGGGCGGGGGTGCTGTGGGGGTGGCCGTACTACGACTTCTTCGCGCTGTTCGGGGCGGGGGGCGGGCTGGAGGCGGTGCACCGGCCGTTGTACGAGGACGTGGCCGGGCGGTACTGGCTGGTGCTGGTGGGGGTCGTCGCGCTGGGGGTGCGGTGGGGCCGGGACCGGTGGGACGCGCTGGTGCTGTTCTTCGTGCTGGGGGTGGTCCTGGTCGGGGCGGGGGGAGTCGGCGGGCACTGGTCGTGGGGGCGGGCGTTGCCGGCGGTGGTGATCCCGGCGCAGGTCGCGGCGGCGGTGGAGGTGGCGGGAGCGGGGCGGCGGGGGGTACGGGCCGGCTCCGCGTGCGTGCTGGCCGGGGCGTTGGCGGTGGGGGCGTGGACGCAGGCGGGGACGGTGGGGTACGTGGTCGGGCGGGGGGTGTTGCCGGGGGCGGTGGAGGCCAAGTACCGGGAGCCTTGGAAGGGGTACCACTGGATCACGCCGTGGGTGCGGTACGGGGACGTGGTGATGGCGCGAGTGCGGGCGGCGCGGCAGATTCCGGCGTACGGGGCGTACACGGTGGCGCCGGGATATCCGGACTTCTTCCTGCCGGACGAGGAGGAGCGGGGGCAGGCGGTGCGCAGGTATTTCTCCGACGGGGCGTCGGACCGGGAGCGCAGGGAGGTCGAGCGGCGGTACGGGGTGCGGTGGGTGGTGGGAGAGGCGGGCGAGGAGGGCGAGGCGGGCGAGGAGAGCGAGGCGGGCGAGGGTCAGTCGGTCGGGGCGTTGCGGGCGGTGGTGCGAGGGCCTGGTGGGCAGGTGCTGTACGCGGTGGTGCCGTGAGGTGGGCGCGCGGCCCGGCGTGTGGCGGGGTGCCGCAGGCTGGGCAGGCTGGGCAGAGTGCGGTGGAGCGGTGTGGGTCAGCGCAGGTGGTGGATCAGGGGGCGTACGGCTGATGCCAGTGCGCCCACCGGCTGCCAGCGGAGCTGGAGGCGGCCCGGGGCGTGGCCTTCCGGTTCGACGGTGAGCCGGTGAGGTGTGGTGCCGGAGCGGTAGGGGACGCGGGCCGTGAAGGGCGGGAAGGCCGGCGGGGCCAGGAGGAGGCCCGTGTGGGCACGGCCCTCGTGGCGGAGGCGGAGCACGGGGTGCCGTACGCCGTCGAAGCCCCACAGGGGCAGGCGGGCCGCCGCCAGGTCCAGGCGGACGCGGCCCTCGAAGACACCGGGGCTGACGGGGGAGAGGCGGAAGGGGACCGTCATCCGGCGTCTGCCCGGGGTGAGGAGGAGGGTGGCGCGCCGGGGGCCGACCGGGAGGCGCAGGGCCGGGTCGTAGGTGCGGACGGTCAGGTCGACCGAAGCGCCCGGGCCCCGGCCGACGTCCGTGATCTCGTGCCGGAACGGGGCGTCGAAGAACGGCCGGGTGTCCAGTTCCAGGTCGGTGAGGTCCAGCTCGCGGCGGGCCGCGGCACCCTCCGGAACCCGGTCGCCCCAGTACGTCCGGCCGTCGGGGCCGGTCGTGACCCGCCGGGGTGCCACGTCGTGCCCCAGGCCCCGCGCGGCCTGCCGGGCGTCGGCGAACCGGCGGTCGCGGACGAGCTGGACGACGACCCGTTCGGCGCGCGGCAGCCGGGCGTACGCCCCCGGCGCGAGGGTGTCCAGGTAGGGGACGACGAGGTCCGCGAAGGAGGCGAGCCACGCCTCGTCGCGGTAGGGCAGGTCACCGGCGTACATCCGGAAGTCGTGCTTGAGGAACTTGTGGTCCTTGTCCTCCCGCAGCGACTCGTGTCCGCTCTCGGCGAGGAACGCGTCGATCAGGCGTTGCACGTGGACGCGGTCGGCGACGTTGGCCAGCCGGTCGCGCTGGTTGGAGATGGAGGCGGCGGAGGCGGCGGCGTACGGGGCGATGTACCAGAGGTAGACCGGCTCCGGGACGATCGTGAACGTCTTGGCCAGGCAGTACGCCTGGGCCGAGAAGAGCTGGTCCTCGTAGTGGATGCCCTCGGGGAAGCGGAGGTGGTGCCGGTCGAGGAAGGCGCGGGCGTACATCTTGCTGGTGGCGAGGTGCTCGAAGAAGAGGCGGGGGTCGGCCTCGATGCCGTCGAGGGTGCGGTGCTCGGCGACCAGGTGGGGCATCCAGGTGGAACGGCGGCCGTTGTCGACGCGGATCCGGCGTACGGCGCCCATCGCGAAGTCGAGGTCGCGGGCGCGGTGGGCGGCGAGCAGGGTCTCGACGGCGCGTTCGGGGAGTTCGTCGTCGCTGTCCAGGAACATCAGGTACGGGGCACGGGAGATCTCGATGCCGCGGTTGCGCGGGGCGCTGCAGCCGCCGCTGTTCTCGGGCAGGCGGACGTACACGATGCGCGGGTCCTCGGCGGCCAGGGCGCGGGCGACGGCCGGGGTGCCGTCCGTGGAGTGGTCGTCGCTGATGACGATCTCCAGGCCGGCGTGGGTCTGGCGGCGGACGGAGGCGACGGCCCTCGGCAGGCGTTCGGCGTCGTTGTGGACGATGACGGTGACGGTGACGTCGGGGCGGGTCACGCGGCCTCCTCGGGGGTCGGTGCCGGGGTGCGCTCCGCCAGCGGCAGCACCGGGGGCAGCGCGTCCTCGTCCTGGCCGAGGAAGACCCGGCGTACGACGCGTTCGGCGGCGCGTCCGTCGTCGTACTCGCAGAAGCGGCGGCGGAAGGCGGCCCGCGCCTTCGTCGCGTTCGCGTCGCGCCAGGCGTCCGTGGTGAGGATCTCCGTCAGGTCGGCCTGGGTGCGGGCGACCGGCCCCGGCGGTTCGGCCAGGAGGTCGAAGTAGACGCCGCGGGTCTCCCGGTAGACCTCCCAGTCGTCGGCGTGGATGACGATGGGGCGGTCCAGGTTGGCGTAGTCGAACATGATCGACGAGTAGTCGGTGACCAGCGCGTCGGCGGCCAGGCACAGGTCCTCGACGGGCTCGTAGGGGGAGACGTCGATGACGCGTCCGGTGCGGCGCGGGCCGGTGAGGGGGGAGGGGGCGGAGCCGTAGAAGTAGTGGGCGCGGACCAGGAGAACCGTTTCCTCGCCGAGGTCGCGGGCGAGGGCGGCGAGGTCCAGGCGGGGCGTCCAGCCGGCCTCGTAGTCGCGGTGGGTGGGGGCGTACAGGACGGCGCGGCGGCCGGGGGCGATGCCCAGGCGGGCGCGGATCGCGCGGATGCCGGCGGCGCGGGCGGTGTAGTAGACGTCGTTGCGCGGATAGCCGTGGTCCAGGGAGACCCAGCGCGACGGGTACGCCCGCTGCCACATACGGGTGGAGTGGCTGTTGGCGCTGACGCTGAAGTCCCATTTGTCGACGCGCTCCAGCAGGGCCTGGAAGTCGAGGCCCCGGGCGGCGGCCGGGTAGGGGAGCTGGTCCAGGCCCATGCGCTTGAGGGGCGTGCCGTGGTGGGTCTGGAGGTGGACCGCGTCCGGGCGTTTGACCACGGAATTGGGGAAGTTGACGTTGTTGACCAGGTACGTGGCGCTCGCCAGCGCCTGCGCGCAGCGGCGGGTGCCGGGGACGACGTGGTCGGTGCCGGGCGGGAGCAGGGCGGCGTCGGCGGCGTTCACGACCCACACCGGGCGGATCCACGGGGCGAGTTCGCCGAGCTTGGCGGCGATCGCGGCCGGGTTGCAGGCCACGCCGCGGTTCCAGTACGCCGAGAAGACCGCGAGGCGGGGGTCGGCCGGGGCGGTGAGCGCGCGCCGGTAGTGGTGGTCGCGGAGCAGGGCGGCGGCCTGGCGGCGGCGGGTGCGGACGGTCCCGCGGACGGCGCGGCGGGCCTTGTTGGCGGTCTGGAAGGCGCGGTACTTGGTGTAGGCGCCCTCTTCGAGGAGCGAGCGGCGCAGGCCCTCCGGGCCGGGCGGGCGCCGGTACCCCTCGGGGCGGCGGCGCAGGGCGGCCAGCGAGGCGCGGCGGAAGAACTCGCGGGCGACGGGCTCGGGCAGGCCGGCGCGGACGAAGGTGCGCAGGCAGTCGCGGACCATGAGGTCGTAGAGGACGGCGTACGGGGCCGGACGGCCGCGGGCGAGATCGAGCAGCGCCTCGTAGCGGTCGACCAGGGCGTAGTGCTGCTCGGCGGTGACCGGCGGGAGGCTCTCGGGGCGCGGCGGGCGGTGCTCGTACGCGGGGTGCGGCAGGGTGGCGACCCGGTCGGCGAGGAGCAGCGCGGCGCGGGCGGCGAACGGCTCGTCGCGGCCCGACGTCAGGAACGGTGCGTGCGCCCGCCAGAACGCGGCCCGGACCACCCGGGTGCCGAGCAGCGGAGCCGCCCTGAGCAGGGGCGCGTGGTCGTCGAGGGCGAGTGGTGCGCGGGCCGCGCGGTCAGTGTGGTCCGCGCGGCCCGTTCGGGCCAGCAGGGGGCCGTCGGGGGAGGGGAGGCCGGAGGTCCGCCAGGTGGAGCGGACGTGGTCGAGGAGGAGGATGTCGACCGGGGCGGGCAGGGCGGCGGCGCGCTCGGCGACGGCGCGCGGGGCGCCGGCGGGGAGCCCGTCCCCGGCGTGGACGAAGTGCAGCCAGCGGCCCGTCGCCCGGGCCGCCCCCGCCGCCCGGGAAGCGGCACCGTCCGTCCCGTCCGGCAGCGGCACCACCTGGAAGGCGGGGGTGTGCCGCTCGGCCGCCTCCCGCGCCCAGTCGCCGACGGCGGCGACGACGACCTCGGTGTCCGGGTGCGGGTGGGCGGCCAGGGAGGCGAGGAGCCCGGTCAGGTGGTCCCGGGTGTCGGGCCCGTGGACGACGACACTGAGTTCGGGCATCTCGGTGGTCTCCTTCGTCCGCGACGCTCCCCGGCACACCTGTCCGTCCGGACATAGTGGCATCAAACGGACGGAAGGGTTGAGCCGGGCTGCGCCTCACGAGGGAACCGAGGTGGCCGCCTTCGGGTCGGGGGCGGCGTCCGGCTTCGGGGCGGTCGTGTCGGTTTCCGGGGCCGGCTTGGGGGTGGTCGCTCCGGTCTCCGGGGTCGGCTTCGGGGCGGGGGCGGGTTCCGGCTTCGGGGCGGTCGTGTCGGTTTCCGGGGCCGGCTTGGGGGTGGTCGCTTCGGTCTCCGGGGCCGGCTTCGGGGCGGTCTTCGGCTTCGGTTTCGGCTTGGGCTTCGGCTTGGGCCGTGCCTTGTCGGGGCCGCCGGTGAACGCCTCGTACTCCTTGAGCACCTCGTCCGTCGGGCCGTCCATGCGCAGTTCGCCGCGCTCCAGCCACAGGACGCGGTCGCAGGTGTCGCGGATGGACTTGTTGCTGTGGCTCACCAGGAACACCGTGCCCGCGTGCTTGCGCAGCTCGCGGATGCGGGCCTCGGAGCGCTTCTGGAAGGAGCGGTCGCCGGTGGCGAGGGCCTCGTCGATGAGGAGGACGTCGTGGTCCTTGGCGGCGGCGATGGAGAAGCGCAGGCGGGCGGCCATGCCGGAGGAGTACGTGCGCATCGGGAGGGTGATGAAGTCGCCCTTCTCGTTGATGCCGGAGAAGTCGACGATCTCCTGGTAGCGCTCCTTGATCTGCTCGCGGGACATGCCCATCGCGAGGCCGCCGAGGTACACGTTGCGCTCGCCGGTGAGGTCGTTCATCAGGGCGGCGTTGACGCCGAGGAGGGACGGCTGGCCGTCGGTGTAGATCTTGCCGTTCTCCACCGGCAGCAGGCCGGCGACGGCCTTGAGCAGCGTCGACTTGCCGGAGCCGTTGGTGCCGATCAGACCGATGGCCTCGCCCCGGTACGCGGCGAAGGACACGTTCCGCACGGCGTGCACCCGGCGGACGCCGGACGCCTTCTCGGTCTGCTTGCGGCGGAGGATCCGGTTGAGGGCGGCGGTGGCGGTGCCCCGTCCCGCGCCGGTGCCGTTGACCCGGTAGACGATGTCGACGCCGTCCGCGACGACGGTGGGAACGCGCTCGTCAGTGTGCTCAGCCACGGCCGTAGGTCTCCTCAGCCTTCCAGAAGTAGATGAAGCCGCCGATCCCGGCGAGCAGGGCCCAGCCCAGGGCGAGCGCCCACACGTGCGAGGGGAGCTGGCTCGCGTGGAAGGTGTCGATCAGGGCGAAGCGCATCAGGTCGATGTAGACGGCGGCGGGGTTCGCCTGGAGGACCGGGCCGACCCAGGACGGCAGGTCGCCGTGCTTGTCGATGAGCTGGTCGATGCTCCACATCACGCCGGAGATGTACATCCAGGTGCGCAGCGCGAACGGCATCAGCTGGGCGATGTCGGGGATCTTGGACCCCAGCCGGGCCATGATCATCGCCACACCGGCGTTGAAGGTGAACTGGAGCACCAGGGCCGGGACCGCCAGCACCCAGGAGGGGGCCGGCGGCACACCGAAGGCCAGCAGGATGACGACCAGGGCGGCCATCGAGTACAGCAGCTGCTTGAGCTGCTGGAGGCAGAACGAGACCGGCAGCGCGGCGCGCGGGAAGTGCAGGGCCCGCACCAGGCCGAGGTTGCCGGAGATCGCCTTGGTGCCCGACATGATCGAACTCTGCGTGAAGGTCCAGATGAACACGCCCGTGACCAGGAACGGGACGTAGTCCGGCACGCCCTTCTTGGTCTGCAGCAGCACGCCGAAGATCAGGAAGTACACCGCCGCGTTCAGCAGCGGCGTCATGACCTGCCAGACCTGGCCCAGCTTGGCCTGGCTGTACTGGGCGGTGAGCTTGGCGGTGGAGAAGGCGCCGATGAAGTGCCGGCGGGCCCACAGCCGGCGCACGTAGTCGGGCAGGGAGGGGCGGGCGCCGCTGACCGACAGGCCGTGCCGGGCGGCGAGGGCCGCGAGGTCTTCGGTGCCGGCCGGTGACGGGGCGGTCGGCGGGGGCGGTGTGTGGAGGACCTGGCTCACATCCGCTGCTTTCACTCGGGGGAGGGGTGAGTAGTCGCGGTGCTACGTCGGGACGGGACCGTATCGTCGCAACGGGAGACTAGGCCGAATTGACGTCGGAACGCAACCGTTTCGTCCTCACGCCCCTATGCTTGGGGCGTATGACGACCAACGCCGACGAGCCTCAGCCACGTCCGCGCCGCAGGGCCCCCGCCGGGGCCGCCGTACTGCGGGCGGACGTGACGGAGGCCATCCGGGCGGCCGTCTTCGAGGAACTCGCGGCCGTCGGGTACGCGCGGATGTCCATCGAGGGGATCGCGCGCCGCGCGGGGGTGGGCAAGACGGCGGTGTACCGGCGCTGGCGCTCCAAGCTGCACCTGGTGCTCGACATCGTCTCGGCACTGGCCGTGCAGGGGCTGCCCGCCCCGGACACGGGCACGCTGGAGGGCGATCTGCGGCTGCTCTACGAGGTGACGTCCAGGGCGCTGCGGCATCCGGTCGCCTCGCAGGTCATCCCCGACCTCCAGGCGGAGGCGGCCCGCAACCCGGACATCGCCGAGGCCATGCAGAAGGCGCTGCGGGAGGGGCAGGACGGGGTCGCCAGCTCGATCCTGGCCGCGGCGCGGCGGCGCGGCGAGATCCGCGCGGGCTTCGACCACGACCTGGCGCTGGACCTGATCTCCGGGCCGCTGTACTGGCGGTCGGTGGTGATCAGGGGGCCCAAGCCGCCGAAGGGGTATCTGGGTGCGCTGACCCGGGCGACGGCGGCGGCGCTCAAGGCGTTGTGAGCGGGCAGGGGGGGCGTGAGAGGGGCGGCTGTCGGTCCCTGCCGGTCCCTGCCGGGCCTGCCGGTGCTGTGGGGCGAGGGTGCGCGGTGCGGCCGGGGCGGGTGAACGCCCCGGCTGGAGCGAGCGCGGGCTCGTCGTGCGGACGTGCCGCCGGCCGGGACTCTCAGGCTCCGGCTGTTCCGGTCGCTCCCGTCGGCCCGTCCCCCCGAGCCGCCTCCGGGCGCAGTGCCACCCAGCCCGCCCACGCCGAGGTGATCATGTCCTGGACGTCGTACTTGGCCTTCCAGCCCAGTTCGGCGGCGGCGCGGTCGGCCGAGGCGACGACGCTGGCCGGGTCGCCGGGGCGGCGCGGGTCGACCGTCGGGGGGAGGCCGTAGCCGGTGACGGCGTTGATCCGGTCGATCATCTCGCGGACGGAGACGCCCTCGCCCCGGCCGATGTTCAGGGTCAGGTCGCGGCCCGGGGACGCCTGGAGCGCGCGGGCCGCCGCCACATGGGCCTCCGCCACGTCCACCACGTGGATGTAGTCCCGTACGCAGGTGCCGTCCGGGGTGGCGTAGTCGTCGCCGAAGACGCGCGGGGGCGCGTGCTCCGTCAGCTTCTCGAAGACCATGGGGACGAGGTTGTGCACGCCGGTGTCCGCCAGCTCGGGGGCGCCGGCGCCCGCGACGTTGAAGTAGCGCAGTGACGCCGTCGACAGCCCCGTCGCCCGCCCGGTCGCCCGGACCAGCCACTCGCCCGCGAGTTTGGTCTCGCCGTACGGCGACATGGGCGCGCAGGGGGTCTGCTCGGTGACCAGATCCACGTCAGGCATCCCGTACACCGCCGCCGAGGACGAGAAGACGAACGAGGACACGCCCGTCTCCGTCACCGCCTCCAGCAGGACGCGCAGGCCCTCGACGTTCTCCCGGTAGTAGTGCAGCGGACGCTCCACCGACTCGCCGACCTGCTTCTTCGCCGCCAGGTGGACCACGCCGGTGACGCCGTGGTCGGTCAGGGCACGGCGGACCCGGCCGGCGTCCAGGACCGAGCCCTCGACGAGGGGCACGCCGGCGGGCAGCCGGGCGGCGACACCGGCGGACAGGTCGTCGTACACCACGGTCCGCTCGCCCGCCTCGGTCATCGCCCGTACGACGTGCGCCCCGATGTAGCCGGCGCCGCCGGTGATCAGCCAGGTCATGGTGGCCGTCCCCTCGTCAGTTGCCTGAGTGGCGGTGGTCGCCTCTCCAGTGGTCGCCTCTCAGTGAAGCAGGCGCCGGAGCCTGCCGCGTACCACCGTCGCCACACCCCGCGCCCCGGGCGCCACCCGCAGCGCCAGTGCACCGGAGTGCGTGGCGTACGGCTGGACGAGCACGATGCCGTGCCGGGTGCTGGGCAGGGCGTGGCGGCACAGGTGGCCGCGCGGGTCCGTGCGGGCATGCGCCGTCACCTCGCGCGCGGTGCCGTCCCGGAAGCGGAGGCGCAGCCGCAGCTCCCAGGTGCCGGCGCCGAGGGCGGCGGGGTCGACCGTGACACGGACCGGCCACACCGGCCCGCCGGCCCGTGGTGCGGACCGTGCCGCCGGCCCGAACACCGCCGTACGCCGTCCCCCGCGCCGCCCGTCCTCCCGTCGCCGCCACTCCGCCTCGACGGCCACCGGACCGGCCCGCTCCACCCGGCCGTACAGCTCGTGCAGCCGCAGCGACAGCCGCGTGCCCCGCGCGGACGGGCGCAGTTCCGCGTCCACCGTCAGGGGCAGCAGCCGGGCCGGGCGGGTGAGGAGGGGCTCCAGCGTGACCTGGGGGAGGTCCCGCGACCAGACGGGGAGACCGTCGGCCCCCGTCGCGTACGGCGGGAGCAACCGGGCCGGGCGGGCCGCCAGTTCCCGCAGACGGGGCAGGTCGCGCGGCTCGGGGGAGGCGAGGATCACCCGGCCGATCAGGCGGCCCGGCGCGGTCGGGGAGCGGGTCCAGTCGGCCGCGTCGTACTCCGCGAGGTACGCCCGCGTGTGCGCCCACCACGCGCGCTGGTAGCGCGCGTCCCGTACTTCCAGCTCACGGACGTACATCCGCAGCTCGTGGTCGAGGAACTTGGCGCGGGCCGCCCGTGCCAGCCGCTTCTGCCCGGCGGCGAGCAGGATGTCGTGCGCCGTCCGGCACGCGCGCGTACGGGCCCGCCAGTTGCTCACGTCGGCGCGGTACAGGGAGATCGACAGCCGCTCGGCGGACCGGCGTACGTGCCAGACGTAGACCGGGTCGGGAACGAGCGCGATGCGGGGGGCGGCGGCGAGGACGCGCGCGGTGAAGACGAAGTCCTCGTAGGGGAAGCGGCCGTCGGGGAAGCGGATGCCGTGCCGGCGCAGGAAGGCGGTGCGGTAGAGCTTGTTGACGCAGAGGGTGTCGTGGACCAGGCGGGGGCGCCGGGCGGGGTGCGCGACCACAGTGCGCGTCGCGTACAGCGGCGCCTGCCACGGCACCTCGCGCCCCGAGGGCAGCTCCCGGCGCACGCAGAGCCCGCTCACCACCTCCGCGCGCTCCTCCACGGCTGCGGCGAGCAGCGCGTCCACCGCGCCCGGTGGCAGTACGTCGTCGCTGTCCAGGAACATCACGTACGGCGCGGTCACCGCGGCCAGCCCGGTGTTGCGCGGGGTGCCGCAGCCGCCGCTGTTGACCGGCCGGCGCAGTACCCGCAGCCGGGGCTCCGCCGCGGCCAGCCGGCCGAGCAGTTCCGCGCTGCCGTCGGCCGAGCAGTCGTCCACCGCGACGACCTCGCGGACCGCGGCGCCCTGCGCCAGCGCGGAGCGCACGGCGTCGGTCACATGGGCCGCGTCCTGGTACCCGATGACGACGACGCCGACCTGCTGGGACGGAGGAGGGGGGGATACGGGCATAGCTCAGTAAAACGCCCGCCGTGCCTCCTCGCTCGCCGCTGCGGATCAGGCGCCGTCGGCCGTCGCCCGGTCCAGGGCGGTGGTGAGGCGGTCCAGGCGGGACCGCAGGTCCTGGATCTCGTCCAGGTCGAAGCCGGTCGCGGCGGCGATCCGGCGGGGCACCTCCAGCGCCCGCTCGCGCAGCGCCCGGCCCTCCTCGGTGGGGCGCACCTGGACCGACCGTTCGTCGTGGGCGCTGCGCTCGCGCCGGACCAGACCGGCCGCCTCCAGCCGCTTGAGCAGCGGCGACAGGGTGCCCGAGTCGAGCCTCAGGTGCTCGCCCAGCCGCTTCACCGGCAGCTCGCCGTGCTCCCACAGCACCAGCATCACCAGGTACTGCGGATAGGTGAGTCCGAGGTCCTTGAGGATCACCCGGTAGACGCCGCCGAAGGCGCGTGAGGCGGCGTTCAGGGAGAAGCAGATCTGCTGGTCGAGGCGGAGCCAGTCGGCCGGGGGTGCGGGCGTGGTCATGGCTCCAGGGTAACCGTGAGGCGTGATTTGGTTGTGCCCAATTTAATTGTGTGCTTCACTATTCGTCGTACGAGATCACAAGACCCGGACCGACCCGGACTCTCCTGGAGGGATGTTCTCCATGAACCCGCTCTACACCGCCGTAGCCACCGCCACCCACGGCCGTGACGGCCGCGCCGTCAGCTCCGACGGCAAGCTGGACCTCGCGCTCGGCTTCCCGGTCGAGATGGGCGGCGACGGCAGGGGCACCAACCCGGAGCAGCTCTTCGCCGCCGGGTACGCCGCCTGTTTCGGCAGCGCCCTGGGCGCCGTGGGCCGCGCCGCCAAGGTCGATGTCACCGACGCCGCGGTGACCGCCGAGGTCGGCATCGGCAAGGAGGGCGAGGGCTTCGCGCTGGCCGTCACCCTCCGCGTGGAGCTGCCCGACACCGTCGACCAGGAGACCGGCCGCAAGCTGGTCGAGCAGGCCCACCAGGTCTGCCCCTACTCCAACGCCACCCGCGGCAACATCCCGGTCGAGCTGGTCATCGAGTAACGCCTACCGGGCCCCCGGAGCCCGGCCCCGGTGACCCGACCCGCGCCAGCACCTCCCCCGTCCGCTCGCTCCACGCCACCACCACCGCCTCCTCGGGCACCGGCCGCCAGCGGGTCAGCAGCAGCCAGCGCACGCGGTAGCGGCGGACGACGGCGGCGCGCTCGGCGCGGGTCGAGTCCCGGTCCAGGTACCTCGCCACGTCCGCCTCGCGCCGCTCGCGCTCCCGTTCGTCCAGGGAGGGGTCCGGCCAGGCGGGCGCGGCGAGGTTCGGCCCGTACCCGGCGATGGCGTGACCGGCGTAGTACCCGTCGGTGATCACCACCTCGCCGGGGCCGATGTGCCGCGCCGCCCAGCCGTACGCCGGCCAGCTCGGCGGCTGCGGGAAGCCGGCCGGGATCAGCGCCCCCGCGTGGACGGTCAGGAACCCGAGGGCGGCACCGGCCGCCGCCGCCCACCCCAGGACGCGCCGCGCCGCGCTCCACGGCCGGGGCGCCGCCAGCTCCACCGCGAGCGCGAACTGGAGCGGCACCAGGGTGAGGCCCAGGACGCGGCCGTACGTGTAGTGACCGCTGAGCCCGCCGTACGCCACCACCAGGCAGTCCAGGGCGGACATCAGGACCAGCGGGTCCCGGGGCGAACGGCGCCCGCGCCGCCACAGCGCGGGCAGCCCCACCACCACGGCCAGCCAGAACTCCCCGGCGAGATGCGCGTACAGCGTGCGGTGCACCGCGTCCACGCTGTCGTTCCCGGCCAGCGCGAACACGTCGAAGTACGGCCACGCCGCGCCCGTCAGCGCGGCTGTCGCGCCGGTCAGCGCCCAGCGGCCCAGGACCGGCCCCGGCCAGCGCCGCTGCCACCCCGCGACCAGGGCGACCGCGCCCAGCACCGCCGCCACCGACGTGATCGGGTGGATCAGCAGGACCAGCCCGTACAGCACGCCGAGGGCGGCGTACCCGGGCAGGCTCCGCAGACCGCCCGGCCCGACCCAGCGCACCCGGCGGGTGTCCCGGGCCCGCGCCCCGGTCAGCGCCCAGGCCCAGAAGGTGAGGCCGATCGCGAACGTGGAGGGGTAGCCGAGGTTGCCCGTCATGGACATCAGCCCGAGGTAACCGCTCCACCAGGCCCGCTCGGTGCCCCACAGCAGGGTCATCGCCGGCAGGGCCAGCACCGGCGCCCAGGGGCGGGGGGTCAGGGTCCGGACGAAGCGGTTGACGCCGGTCAGCAGCACCAGCAGGTTCAGCGGGCCGGCCAGCCGCACCACCTCCCAGCCGCCCAGCCCGGTGAGCCGGGCGGCGACGCCCTGCGCCAGCGCGTACGGCGAGTAGTACGCGCTGCCCGCGCCGGGCAGGTCGGCCATCGGGTGACGGGGGTGGAACAGGTCGGCCTTGAGGCGTTCGACCACCGCCGCGTGCTGACCGGCGTCGCAGCACAGCGGCACCCGCCAGTACGCCAGCGACACCACCAGCCAGAACAGGAAACCGGCCGCCTGGCAGGGAGTGGGGCGCCAGACGCGGCCGCCGCGCAGCGCCGTGGCACCGTGCGCGGCCCGCCGGACGAGGACTCCGGCGCTCACCGGAGGAACGAGGTGGGGAGCGTCTGGGGCATTTGCCGTATGTTCCCGGTCGGGTCAACGGCATGACCCGCCGTCACCGCATCGAGTGACGGTCAGTTGGCCGCGGGGGCCGCCCGGCCGACCTGGCCCTGCGCGGGAACCGCCACCCGGCCGCGCACCACCGGCTCCAGCAGCAGCGGCAGCCCCACCACCGGCAGCAGCCAGGCCAGCACGATCAGCCGGCCGCCCCAGATGTTGATGTCCGGGTGCCCGGCCTGGGTGAGGACGCCGGTGGCCGCCGCCGCGATCAGGAACGCGCCGAACGCGGGACGCCGCAGCGCGCCCCACGCACCCGCCGCCAGGGCGGCGACGAACAACGGCTCCCGCAGCTGCCGGCGCGACCACTCGGTCCAGAAGTTGCCCTGCAACTGGAAGAACTCCGGCCACGGACGCTCCCGGTCGGGCCGGGCGAAGTGGTCGGCCAGCAGGTCCTGGAGGCTCTCCGACTCGGACGGGTAGTGCAGCAGCCGGGCCAGGACGACGGTGGCGAGGGCGGCGCACAGCCCCGCGCCCGCCAGTCGCAGTACGCCCCGCCCCGGTGCCTCGCCCCGGCGCACCCGCCGGAGCGCGACTGCCGCGCCCGCCACCGCCAGACACCCGCCGAGGAACAGCGCCTGCGAGTGCTTCACGGTGAACAGCAGCGCCAGCGCCCCGCCGACCAGCCAGTACCCCCGCCGTTCCCGCCCGCCGCCCGACACCAGCGCGCAGCCCCACACCGCCGCCAGCGTCAGCGCCATCAGCAGCCCCTCGGTCATCGGCCGCATCGCCACCGCCCCGCACGGCAGCACGTAGTACAGCGCCTGACCGGTCAGCGCGAGCGGTACCGGGAGGGCGAGGGCGCGCAGGATCAGGAAGACCAGCACCCCGCCGGCCGCCGCGACCAGCGCGCTCGCCGTCCACACGCCCCAGGTCACGCCGAGCACGGTCACGAACGGCACCAGGAACGCCGGATAGCCGGGCCGCGCCTCGAAGATCCGCATGAACCGCTCCGGCATGAACGGCACCGTGTGCCCGCCGGTCTGCCCGGCCCGCAGCCGCCGTTCCACGTTCCGCCACTCCCGCTCCCGGCACTCGGCCGTCACCCGGGCGGTGGGGTCGGCCCGGTGGAAGCGGACCACGTGCACGCTCTGCGCCCGCTTCGCGCTCGACGCCCGGCTGGCGCAGTAGTGCTCGATGGCGCCCGCCGCCGCGCCCCGCTTGTCCTCGCCGGACAGGCTCAGGGCGTAGGACAGGTAGTTCTTGGTGTCGGGGGTGTCCCGGCCGGTGACGTTGGCCAGCTGGAGGAGGGCGAAGAGCAGTGCCAGCAGCAGCACCCGCGTACGTACCCCGCCACGCCGCCTCACGAGGGGGTCAGCAGGTCGCGGCCGGACGGCACCGCGCGGGCCCCGGGCACGGCGACCGGACCCGGCATCGTCTCGCCCAGCATCAGCGTGCGCACCACCCGCTCGGCGGCCCGCCCGTCGTCGAACGCGCAGAACCGCGCCCGGAACGCCGCCCTCAGCCGCGCCGCCTCCTCGTCCCGCCAGGTCCCCGACGCCAGCAGCCACGCCAGCTCCCGGTAGGAGCGGGAGACGTGGCCCGGCGGCGCGGCGGTGATGTCGAAGTACAGACCGCGGCTCGCCGCGTACGCGTCCAGGTCGTCGGCGTGGACCACGACCGGCCGGTCCAGGGCGGCGTAGTCGAACATCAGGGCGGAGTAGTCGGTGATCAGGAGGTCGGCGGCGAGCAGGACGTCCTCGACGTGCGGTTCGTCGGTGGCGTCGACCAGCACGCCCCGCCGGTGCAGGTCGGCCAGGCCCATGCCGCGCGCGGGGCCGGTGGCGAGGGACGGGTGCAGCCGGACCACGAGGGTGTGCCCCGCGCCGAGGTCGGCGGCGAACCGGGCCAGGTCGATCCGGTCCACGTGCCCGCCGCGCCGGTAGTCGCGGCGGGTCGGCGCGTACAGCACGACCGTGTGCCCGGCCGGGATGCCGCGCCGCAGCCGGAACCCGGCCCCGGCCGCCTTGTCGTTCCGCGCCCGGACCAGCACGTCGTTGCGGGGGCTGCCGGTGCGCGCCGAGGCGAAGTGGCAGGGGTAGGCCCGCTCCCAGACCAGCTCCGAGTGCAGGTTGGCGACCAGGCTGTGGTCCCAGCGGTCGGCGCGGCGCAGCATCTGCGGCACGTCGATCCCGTGCCGGGCGCCGGGCTTGCCGAGCAGGTCGGCGCCCATGTACTTCAGCGGGGTGCCCTGATGGGTGTGGATGTGGACGGTGCCGGGACGCTTGGGCACCGTGCCCGGCCAGTTGACGTTGTTGACGAAGAACGTGGCCCGCTCGGTCACCCGGCGCCAGGCCGCGCTGCCGAGGATCACGTGCTCGGTGCCGGGCGGCAGCGACGGCACCAGGTCCTCGTCCCGCAGCACCCACACCCCGCGCAGGTGCGGGGCGATGCGGCGGGCCTCGTGGTAGACCGCCGCGGGGTCGCCGAGGACGCCCCGGTGCGAGAAGGCCGAGTACACGGCGAGGTCCGGGTCGAGGGGGCGGCGGGTGCGGAGCGCCGACCCGGCGCGGTGCAGGCGTGCCGCAGTCGCCGTACGGGCCCGCACGGCGCGTCGCGCCAGCGCTCGCCCGGCCCGCGCGCCCTGGCTGCGTGCCACGTACGCCGGGTAGCCGCCCTCCAGCACGCGCAGGTCCGCCGGGGTGCGGGCCCCCTCGGGCCGGTGGGCGCGGAACAGTTCGGCGGTGCGGTGGAAGAACTCGGCGCGGTCGGACGGGGGCAGCCGGTCCGGCTTGGCCAGGATGTCCAGACAGTGCTCGCCCATCTTGGTGTGCAGGAACGGCCGCCACCGGGCCAGCTCCGGGTGGGCGTCGACGAACGCGAACACCCGCTCGTACTGGGCGTGGACGTCGAAGTGCTTGCGGCTGGTGGTGGACAGGATGCTGCCCTGGCGGCGCTGCCGGTAGTTCAGGCAGATCCGGTCCAGCGTCGCGATCCGCCCGGCGCTCAGCAGCACCGGGAAGGTCCAGGGCGTGTCCTCGTAGTAGCCGGGCGGGAAGGCGAAGCCCTCCCGCTCGACGAAGGAGCGCCGGTAGACCTTGTTCCACACCACCATCAGCAGGTCGAGGATCTCCGGGCGTTCGACGGCGGTGAAGGTGCCCTCGACGGACTCCGCCAGGACGTGGGCGAGGACGTTGCGGCGCGTGCCGCCCCACCAGTACGTGCGGGCGTAGTCGAAGACCAGCACGTCCGGGTCGCCGGTCTCGGCCAGCCGGTCGGCCAGCGCGCGCAGCGCGCCCGGGGTGAGGGTGTCGTCGCTGTCGAGGAAGAGGAGGTGGTCGCCGGTGGCGTGCGCCAGTCCGGCGTTGCGGGCCGGGCCGAGCCCCACGTTCTCCGGCAGGTGCAGCACCCGCACCCGGTCGTCGCGGGCCGCGTACGCGTCCAGGATCGCGCCGCTGCCGTCCGGTGAGCGGTCGTCCACGGCGATCACCTCGATGTCCCGGTACGACTGCTCCAGGACCGAGTCGAGGCACTCGCGCAGGAAGCCCTGCACCTTGAAGCAGGGGATGATGACGCTGAAGCGGGGCACGTCAGCTCCTTACGAGAGGGGCGCGAGAGGGGCGTGGGGGAGGCCGGTGGCCGAGGGCGCGGCGGCGGGCGCCGGCGTGCGCTCCGCGAGCGGGACGACCCGCGGGAGCGCCTCGGGCGGCTCGCCCAGGAGCACCCGGCGCACCACGCGCTCGGCGGCCCGGCCGTCGTCGAACTCGCAGAACCGCTCCCGGAAGGCGGCCCGCAGCGCGGCCGACCCGGCGTCCGCCCAGGTGCCGTCGCGGAAGATGCGGGCCAGTTCCTCCGGGGTGCGGGCGACCGGCCCCGGCGGTTCGGCCAGGAGGTCGAAGTAGACGCCGCGGGTCTCCCGGTAGACCTCCCAGTCGTCGGCGTGGATGACGATGGGGCGGTCCAGGTTGGCGTAGTCGAACATGATCGACGAGTAGTCGGTGACCAGCGCGTCGGCGGCCAGGCAGACGTCCTCGGCGCTGCGGTGCGCGGTCACGTCGATGATCCGGCCGCCGCCGAGCGCCTCCCCCCGGTCGTAGAAGTAGTGGGCGCGCAGCAGCACCACCACGTTCTCGCCGGCCGCCTCGCAGAACGCCGCCAGGTCCAGGCCGCCGGCGCCGAACCCAGTCTCCCAGTCGCGGTGGGTGGGCGCGTACAGCACGGCCGTCGCCCCCTCGGGGACGCCCAGCTCCGCGCGGACGCGCGCCACGTCGTCGGCGGTCGCCGCGTAGTAGGCGTCGTTGCGCGGATAGCCGTACTCCAGGTGCTCGTAGGAGCCGGGGAAGGCGCGCTCCCACATCTGGGTGGAGTGCCGGTTCGAGGAGAGGTTGAAGTCCCAGCGGTCCACCCGGCCCAGCAGCTTGCCGAAGCTGCCGGTGGCCGCGGCCACCACCGGGTACGTCGACTGGTCGACGCCCATCTTCTTCAGCGGGGTGCCGTGCTGGGTCTGGAGGTGGACGCTGCCGGGCCGCTTGACCACGCCCTCCGCGAAATTGGCGTTGTTGATCAGGTACTTCGCCCGCGCCAGCACCTCCCAGTACCGGCGGCCGCCGATCACCGCGTGGTCGACGTCCGGCGGCAGCGTGTGCTCCTGACCGGCCTCCACCAGGAACACCGAGCGGATGTGCGGGGCGAGTTCGCGGGCCTTGGCGTGGATCGCGGCCGGGTTGCAGGCATAGCCGCGGCCCCAGTACGCGCAGTAGACGGCGAGGTGCGCGTCGAGCGGGCGGAGCAGGTGCGCGCGGTACAGCAGGCGGGTGCGCAGCCCGCGCGGGTTCGGCAGCGCGCCCCGCGCCGCCGTCAGCGCCCGGTTGGCGCCCCGCAGCGCGCGGAACGCCGTGTACGCCCCCCGGGCCAGCAGCCGGTGCTGCACCCCGAGGCTGCCGCCGGGCACCTGGAAACCGGCCGGGCGGTGGGCGGCGTACAGCGCGCTCGCCCGGCGGAAGAACGCGGCCCGGCCGGACGGCAGCCGGCGCGGGTGGGCGGCCGTCTTCAGGACCGCCGCGAACAGCTGCTCGAACAGCGCCGCGCGCCGTACGTCGGACAGGCCCGGCCCGGCGGCCCGGGTCAGCACCCGTTCCACCTGGTCGAGCAGCTCGGCGTGGTGGTCGCCGGGCCGGTTGAGCCGGCTGCCCTGGCGCCGCACCAGGTGCCGTACGACGACGGAGCGCAGCACCGCCATCCGCTCGGCCTCCGCGGCGACCAGGCCGCCGAAGCCGACGTCGGTGAAGTGCCCGTCGGGGAAGGCGATCCGGCGCTCGGTGAGGAAGGCGCGGCGGTAGGCGGCGCTCCACGCCGGGAGCTGGACGCCGGTCAGCCGGGGCGCGGCGTCGGGGGCGAAGGCGCCGTCGGGTGTGCCGGTCAGCAGCGGGGCGGCCGGGTTGGCCGGTTCGCCCTCCCACCAGGGGGTGCGCTCGTGCTCGAAGTAGAGGACGTCGACGTCGCCGGTCCGGGCCAGCCGGGCGTCGAGCGCGGCGAGCGCGCCGGGGACGAGGACGTCGTCGCCGTCGAGGAACAGCAGGTACGCGCCGGTCGCCGCCCGCGCGCCGGTGTTGCGCGCCCCGGCCAGGCCGTCGGCCGGCGGGGAGTGCACGGGCGCCACCCGGGTGTCCCGCCCGGCGAGGGCGGCGGCCACGTCGGCCGCGGAGCAGTCCGGTGTCCGGCACACCGGGATCAGCTCGAAGTCGCCGAAGGACTGGGCGAGCACCGAGTCCAGGGCCTGGGACAGCCGTCCCGCGACCCCGTGGGACGGGACGATGATGCTGAAGCGCGGCATGCTGCTCTCTCCGTCGTCGTGCTGTGCTGCTGTTCTGGCTTCGTCGTTCTCGCTGTCGCTGTCGCTGTCGCTGTCGCTGTCGCCGGTTCTCAGGTGCCGCCTCCGCTCCTGCCGCGGCGGCCGGGCCGTCCCGTCGGCCGCCGCCCGGGCGGGCGGGTCGGAGCGGGCCGGGACGGGCTGCGGGGCATACGGACTCCCGGGGGAAAGCGGTCGGTCGGCGGCGGTCGGCGGCGTTCGGGGATTGGTCAGAGAGGTTCGGGGTCTGGTCACCGGCGTTCGGGGGTGGTCAGCAGAGGTCGGAGAGGGGCGGGCGTGGCCGGAAGACGCCGGAGGCGGAGGCGGCGTCGCCGGGACCGGCCGGCCCCGGCAGGGTGACCAGGGGCGTGCGCGCGGGCGGGGCGGGCGCGGGGTGGCGGGCGTCGAGCGGTACCACCGGCAGCGGCGCGCGCTCCCCGAGCACGATCCGGCGCACGGCGCGTTCGGCGGCGTGGCCGTCGTCCCAGGGACAGAACCGCTCACGGAACGCCGACCGCAGCTGGGCGGCGCGCGATCCGCACCAGTGCCCGGTGGCGAAGACGTCGATCAGCTCGTCCTCGTCGCGGGCGCTCACGCCCGGTGGGACGGCGCGCAGGTCGATGTAGAGGCCACGGGCCGCCTCGTACGCCTGGTGGTCCTCGGTGTGCAGCACGATCGGCCGGTCCAGGACCGCGTAGTCGACCATCAGCGGCGCGTAGTCGGTGACCAGGACGTCCGAGGCCAGGCAGAGCGACGGCAGCCGCGGGTGAGCGGTGACGTCGATGACCCGGGCGGCGCGCGGGACCGGGGGCGGGGCGTCCGCGGCGCCCGGCCCGGCCTCGCCCCGGGCGAGCACCACGAAGCGCGGGCCGAGGCGGCGCACGACACGCTCCAGGTCGAGGGGGAAGCGCTGGGTGCGCCGGTGGTCGCGGCGGGCCGGCGCGTACAGGATGGCGACCGTGTCCTCGGGGATGCCGAGCCCGTCCCGCAGCCGGGCCACGTCCGCAGCCGTCGCCCGGTGGAAGACGTCGGTACGGGGCTGGCCGCACTCCACGACCGTGTAGCCGCCGGGGTGGACGCGCTGCCAGGTCAGGGTGGAGTGGCGGTTGGCGGACAGCACGTGGTCCCAGCGGTCGACGTCGCGCAGCAGTGCCGCGAAGTCGGTGGAGCGGGCGGCGGCCGGGCGCTCCTGACGGTCCAGGCCCTCGTGGCCCAGTGGCGTGCCGGCCTGCGTCTGGACCAGCACCTGGCCCCGGCGTTTGACCAGCCGCGGGTCGAAGGGGGCGTTGTCGACCAGGTACTTGGCGCGGGCCAGCTCGGTGAGATGGCGGGCGGTGCCGGGGGAGACGCGGCTCGGGCCGGGCGGCACCGTGTGGTGGAGCGCGGGGGCGGCCACCCAGGCCGTGCGGATCCGCGGCACGACGGACCGGAACGCCTCCTCCAGCGCCCCCGGGTTGCAGCCGTAGCCACCGTAGCCGCCATAGCCGCCGTGTCCGCTGCGGTCGCCGTGACCGCCGTTCGCCTGCCCGGCGTGAGTGACCTGACCGGCGTGAGCGGCCTGCCCCGCGTGCGCGGCGTGCGCGGCGAAGAGCGCGCGGTCGGCGCGCAGCGGGAGCAGGCGCTGCGTCCGGTAGTGCAGGCGCAGTACGCCGGAGCGCACGGCGCGCAACGCCTTGACGCCGATCCGCAGGACGCGGCGGCATCCCGCCGAGGCCGGCCGCAGCGCCCGGTAGGTGCGGTGCAGGCCCAGCCGGAGCAGGCCGTGCCGCAGCCGGACGGGCAGCGGGGCAGGTGCGCCGGGGACGTGGTAGCGGCGCAAATGGGCGCGGGCCCGGCGCAGGAACTCGGCGCGCACGCCGCGCGGCAGGCGGTCGCGCCGGGAGAACACCACCGCCAGATGGTCGGCCATCCGGCGGAACAGCACCGGCCGCCAGCGCGCCAGCTCCGGGTCGCTCTCCAGGAACGCGAAGACCCGGTCGTACTGGGCGAAGACGTCGAGGTGGCGTTCGCTGGGCGTGCCCAGGATGGAGCCCCGGCGGCGCTGCCGGTAGTGCACGCAGACCAGGTCGAGGGTCGCGATCGACTCCGCCCGCATCAGCAGCGGGTACGTCCACGGGGTGTCCTCGTACAGGCCCGGCGGGAAGGTGAGGCCGGCGCGTTCGACGAACTCCCGGCGGCAGGTCTTGTTCCAGGCCACCATCAGCAGGTTCAGCAGGCCGGGGCGGTCGGTCAGCCGGAACGGGGCCGGGCCGTCCTCGGTGAGGCGGGCGGCGGCCTGGTTGCGGACGGTCTCGCCGGTCCAGTACGTGCGCGCGTAGTCGTAGACGAGGACGTCCGGGTCGCCGGTCTCCTTCAGCCGGTCGGCGATCGCGCGCAGCGCGCCCGGGGTGAGGGTGTCGTCGCCGTCGAGGAAGACCAGGTAGTCGCCGGTGGCCTGGGACATCCCGGCGTTGCGGGCCGGGCCCAGGCCCTGGTTGGCGGGCAGGTGGACGGGTCGGACGCGCGGGTCGCGGGCGGCGAACTCGTCGATGATGTCGCCGCAGGCGTCCGGCGAGGCGTCGTCGACCGCGATCAGTTCCAGGTCCGGGAACGACTGGGAGAGCACCGACTCCAGGCACGCGTGCAGGTACTCCTGGACCTGATGGGCGGGGACGATGACACTGAACCGGGGCACGGGACATCCATGGGTCGGCGCGGGCGTTCGGCCCGGGAACGGCCGATGGAGTGACTTGGTTACGCCCCCTGCGGCATTCGGGGGACCACAGCCCGCACACGACCACGGCCCGCACACGACCACGGCCGCGCACACGACCGGGGGCGGACCGCGACCGGTCCGCCCCCGACGACCCGTGCGGGTCGGTTACTTGACGGCGCCCGCCATCACCCCGGACACGAACTGCCGCTGGAACGCGAAGAACACGACCAGCGGGACCACCATCGAGATGAACGCGCCGGGCGCCAGCACGTCCACGTTGTTGCCGAACTGCCGTACCTGCGTCTGCAACGCGACCGTGATCGGCTGGTTCCCCGAGTCGGTGAAGATCAACGCGACCAGCATGTCGTTCCACACCCACAGGAACTGGAAGATGCCCAGGCTGGCGATGGCCGGACCGCCCAGCGGCATCACCACCCGCGTGAACAGCCGCAGTTCACCCGCCCCGTCGAGCCGGGCCGCCTCCAGCAGCTCCCGGGGGATCTCGGCGAAGAAGTTCCGCAGCAGGAACACCGCGAACGGCAGCCCGAACCCGACGTGGAACAGGATCACGCCGAGCAGCGAACCGAACAGCCCGACGCTGCCGAAGAGTTCGGCGATCGGGATCAGCGCCACCTGCACCGGCACCACCAGCAGCCCGACCACACCGAGGAACCACCAGTCGCGCCCCGGGAACTCCATCCACGCGAACGCGTACCCCGCCAGCGAGCCGATGACGACCACCAGCACCGTCGCCGGCACCGTGATCAGTACGGTGTTGACGAGCGAGTCGGTGATGTCGCCGTTGGCCAGCAGGTCGGAGTAGGCGGAGAAGGTGAGCCGCGACGGCTCGCTGAACACCTTCCACCAGCCCTCGGCCGCCATGTCCTCGGGACTGCGCAGCGAGGACAGCAGCAGCCCGATCGTCGGCACCAGCCAGAACAGTCCTACGACGATCAGGCCCACCCGCACCAGACCGCCGCTGACGCCCCCGGCGAGCCGGGAACCCAGCGACCGCCGGGGTTTCGCGAAGGATTCCGCGCTCATCGCCGCACCTCCCGCCGCAGCCGCCGTACGTTGAACCACATCACCGGGATGACGAGCAGCAGCAGGAACACCGAGATCGCGCTCGCGATGCCCGGCTGGTCCTCGGAGAAGCCCTTGCGGTACAGCTCCAGCGCGAGGACGTTGGCGTCGTCCTGCGAGGACCCCGGCGCGATGATGAAGACCAGGTCGAAGATCTTCAGCACGTTGATCATCAGGGTGACGGTGACGACGGCGAGCACCGGCGCCAGCATCGGCACCGTGATCCGGCGGAACACCTGCCACTCATTGGCGCCGTCCACCCGCGCCGCCTCCAGCAGCTCCCGCGGCACCCCCGCGAGCCCCGCCGCGATCAGCACCATCGCGAAGCCGGCCCACATCCACACGTACGAGCCGATGATGGCCGGGGTGACCAGGGACGGGCCGAGCCAGTCCAGGCCGTTGTACGGCTCCTTGAAGTTGTCGGCGGGCAGGCGCAGCAGAGCCCCGTCGGCCGCGGCGGGCAGGGTGAAGGTCCCGTCGTCGGCGGCCGTGGTCGAGGCCACCACCTTCCCGTCCTTGACGGCCTCGATCTTCATCCCCGCGTAGCCGACCTCCGTGCCGTCGACGCCGTTGAGCGTGCCGACGCCCTTGCCGCGGGTGAAGTCCTGCCAGGTGGTGCCGGTGACCTTGCCGGACTCGGCCCGGGGCGCGGCGGCCTTCGCCACCCCGTCGGGCAACTGGTCGGGCGCGACCCCGACGAGCGGCAGCGCGACCGGCGTACCGGCCCGGACGGCCTCCTTGGTGACGAACACCCCGCCGCCCGCCGCTTCCAGCGGCGACTCGCGGCCCGGGTGCGCCTTCGGGAACGCCGACGCCTGCGCGAAGGTGTCGTGCACCCCGACCCACACCGCGTTGGCGACGCCCTTCTCCGGGTCCTGGTCGTACACCAGCCGGAAGATGATGCCCGCGGCGAGCATCGAGATGGCCATCGGCATGAAGACGACCAGCTTGAACGCCGTGCCCCAGCGCACCCGTTCGGTCAGTACGGCGAAGACCAGCCCGAGCGCGGTGGCGACCGTGGGCGCGAACACGACCCACAGGACGTTGTTCTTCAGCGCCGTGCGGATGCCGTCGTCGGTGAACAGGGCCTGGTAGTTGTCGAATCCGGCGAAGCCGTCCCCGGACTGGTCGTAGAAGGAGCGGATGACGGAGTACCCGATCGGGTAGACCACGAGCGCGCCGAGCAGCACCAGGGCGGGCAGCAGGAACAGCACCGCCACGGCCCTGCGCGTACCGGTCACGCTCTTGCGCGAGGTGGGAGCGGAGGGGCCCGGTGGGGCCCCCGCCGCCGCGGTCGACGCCATCGCGTCAGTCCCCGTAGGCGGCCGCCGCGTCCGCCTCCAGCTTCCGCTGGGCGCCGGCGACGTCCTTCGGATCGCTCAGGAAGTCCTGGAGCGCCTTCCACTCGCCCTTGCCGGGCGTGCCGCCGAACGCCTGCGGGGCCTGGTCGGACATGTCGAAGCGGAAATCGTCACCGGCCGCGATCAGCGCCTCGGCCATCTTGCGCTGCACGTCGTTGGGGTACGCCGAGGCGTCCACGTTCTTGTTCGGCGAGAGGTACCCGCCCAGCTTCGCCTGCACCGTCGCCGCGTCCGGCGAGGCCAGGAAGGTGGCCAGGGCCTGCGCCGCCTCCGAGTCCTCCAGGATCACGGCCGCGTCGCCGCCGGAGACCACGGGCGCGCTGTCGCCCACGGCCGGGAACGGGAACACCTTGGCGTCGGTGCCGACCTCCGCCTTGGTCTGCACGATGTTGACCTGCGCGAAGTCGCCCTCGTAGACCATGCCGGCCTTGGGCTGGTCGCCGCCGGTGAAGGTCTGCGTCACGGAGGCGGGGAAGTCCGTCTGGAGCGCGCCGCTCGCGACGTAGTCCTTCTTCCCCCAGATCTCGGCGAGGGTGGTCAGCGCCTCCTTCACCGACGGGTCCGTCCACTTGATCTCGTGCCGCGCGAGCTGGTCGTACTTCTCCGGACCCGCCTGCGAGAGGTAGACGTTCTCGAACCAGTCGGTGAGGGTCCAGCCCTCCGCGCCGCCGACGGAGAACGGGGTGACCCCGGAGTCGTAGACCATCTGCGCGGTGTCGAGGAGTTCGTCCCAGGTCTTGGGCTCGGCCGCGCCCGCGTTCTCGAAGACCTGTGCGTTGTACCAGATCAGCGACTTGTTGGCGGCCTTGTAGTAGACGCCGTACTGCTGGTCGCCGACCTTGCCGATGTCCTGCCAGCCCTGGGAGTAGTTCTCCGCCAGCTCCTTGCGCGCCTCGGCGCCCAGCGGCTTGGCCCAGCCCTTGTCGACGGCCTGCGCGATGGCTCCGGGCTGCGGCAGCATGGCCACGTCCGGCGGGGCGCCGCCCGCGATCTTCGACCCGAGGAAGTTGATGATCGGGTCCTGGGCGGGCACGAAGGTCACCTTGGCGCCGGTGCGCTTCTCGAACTCCGCCAGGACCCGCTTGAAGTTCTTCTGCTCGTCCCCGGTCCAGACCGCGGCGACCTCCAGGGTCTCGCCGTCCAGCTTGGGGAGGGTGACGGTGGCGGCCGTCTCCTCGGCGTTCTTGTCCGCACCGCCCCCGTCGTTGTCGTCGTCGCCCCCGCACGCGGTGAGCGAGAGGGCGAGGACGCCCGCGACGACGGCCGCGGCGGCTCGTGCGGTTCTGCGGGTCCGTGTCCGTGTCCCGATGGTGCTGGTGGTGCTGCTCGTGCGCATCACTGCCCCGTTCTTCGTTCCTCGTCGAACGCCGTGCGCTGTCCCGTGCGCTCTGGTGTACGCCAGGGGGGTGAGGGCGGCAAGAGCGCGTCCCACGCCGGGCGGGAGATCGTGACCGCGTCGTGACTGTGCGGGGCGCTCGGGGCTTTCGGAGCGTCCGGTGCGGACAGGACGGCCGGGGTCGGCCGGAGCCGCGGTGTGACCGGGTGCGGCCGGGGCCGCGGCGCGACCGGGCAGGCAAGGCCTACAGCAGCGACGGCACCTGTGCCGCCGACACCTCCCGGGCCGCCCGTTCCAGCGCGCTGGCGAGCAGGGCCAAGTCGGTGGGGCCGTTGCCCAGTTCGCGGACGGGGCGGCGGGCCGGGGGGTCGCCCATGCGGTGCCAGTCCAGGGGGACGACCGTGGGGCGCAGGGTCGCCGTGCGGGGGATGCGGCCGGTGACCCGGCCGCCCTGGAAGGCGACGGTACGGCCGTCCGGGCACGTCAAGTGGCCGCGTCCGGGGGCCGGTTCGTCCGGGCCGGGGACGGGGGCGTCGAGGGTCACGCGGAGCGTGGCGCGCAGCGCCGGTTCCGTCTGGGCCGTACGGCCGCCGGGGCCGGTCGCGGCCACCAGGTGCACGCCGAGCCGCTCGCCCTCCCGCGCGACCGCCTCCAGCGCCCGCATCACCGACCCCGCCGCGGGCCGGCCGGGCGACCCCAGCGAGGGCGTGACCAGCGCGTCCAGGTCGTCGACGACCACGACCAGGCGGGGCAGCGGCGGCGCCGGTTCGGCCGGCCGGCGGGACGCGGCCGGGCGGAGCCGGATCGTCGTGCTGGGCGGTGTGTCGAGGTCGGCCGCGCCCGCGCCGGACGTACCCGTGCTCCGGGACGTCGCGGTCCGCTGGGCGACCATCCGGCCGGACACCTCACGGCCGGTGTGCCACTCCGTGAAGTGGGACCGGCCGAGCAACTCCGCGCGCCGCTTCAGCTCGGCGCTCAACGACTGGGCGAACTCCCGCATCCGCAGGGGGTCGTTGGCGGTGAGGTGGGTGGTCACATGGGGTACGTCCGTGCAGACCCGCAGGCCCTCGCCGGGGCCCTTGTCCGTGCCGGTGCCGTCCCTGCCGTCCATCAGCACGACGCCGAGGCGGTCGGGGCGCTCGGCGGAGGCCAGCGAGGCGACCAGGGCCCGCAGCAGCTCCGTACGGCCGCTGCCGGGCGGTCCCTCGATCAGCAGGTGCGGTCCGTCGGCCGCGAGGTCCACGGCGACCGGGCCGCGCGGTCCGGCGCCCAGCACGCCGTGCGCCCGGCCGCCGAGGGACCGGGGGTCGTCGGCCGCGTCGGCCCAGCGGGCCATCAGGGACGCCGGGGTGGCGCGGGCGAGGCCCAGTTCGTCGAGGAGGCGGGCGGCCTGGGGGAGCGGTGCCGACACGCGCGCGTGCCGTTCGCCCGAGCCGCCCTCGGGGCGCAGAGGGGCCAGGGCCCGCGCGAACCGCTCCGCCCACGGCAGGGAGACCGCGTCGACCGTGGCCAGGGTGCCGTGGCCGACCGGGCCGGCCGGGGCCGCGCCCTCGGGGGCGACGCGCAGCAGCCGCAGGGTCGTCGCCACGTCCCCGCTGAGCAGCGCGACGGCCCCGCAGCGCCGGAACACCGGCGACACCGCGCAGGCCGCCTCGTACGTCCGCGTCACCGGCGAGGCGGGGGACGCGGCGGGCGTCTCCGCCAGGCACACCACATGGATGCCGGCCCGCGGCCCCTCCAGGGCGAGCCGCTCCACCGCCTCGTGCACGTCCGCGCTGGGGAGGCCGCCGTCCACGACGACCACGGTGAACGGGCCGGGGACGCCGGTGGCGAAAGCCTCGCCGTCGTCCGGGTGGGCCCAGGCGGGGCGCCGGTCCCCGTCGGGCGCGGGGTGCGGGGCGCGGGCCGCCGCGCGGGCGCCGGTACGGGTGTCCGTCAGCTGGTCCTCCAGGCGGCGCACCAGCTCCTGGGCGCGGGCCGCGGCCTGGTCGTGGTCGAAGGCGAGCAGCAGGCGGCAGTCCTGGCCGTGGCCCGGACGCAGATGGGGCAGCCAGCCCAGCCAGGACCACTCCGCGGTGCGCCGCGGCAGCGGACGCCCGCGATCCGCGCTGATCAGCACGATCTCCAGCGCGTCGGGGGAGTGCAGCGCGGCGAGCTGGGCCAGCACCGCGCGGGCGAGCCCGGCCAGCCGCTCGCGCGGTCCGGCCAGCCCGAGCGCCCCGGCCTCGCGCAGCCCGGCGGTCACCGGCACCGCGGGCAGCGGGGCCGCGCCGCCCGGGGCCACCCGGTCGGCCGTGCCCAGCCGCACGGTGAGCGCCTCCGGGTGCCCCGGCCCGCGCTCCCACAGCCGGGGGCCCGGTCCCAGCGCCGTCAGCAGCAGGGCGGCGGGGTCCGGCCAGGTCTCCGGCGCGGGGGCGGGCGCGGGGGACGGTACGGCGGGCAGGCCGGCCGGCGGTGGGTCGTACGGTCCGGTCCCGGGGGCCGGTTCACCGCGTCCGCCGGTCAGCCGCCGTGCCCAGGCCGTGAGCCCGCCGCGCCGCCGCACGCCCGGCGGTACGTCGGTGCCGCGCAGCGGCGTTCCCTTGCGGCCGCTGCCGGCCTCGTCCGCGAAGGCGGTGTCGTGGGGGCCGACGCCCGACCGTCCCCCGTGGGTGACGCCGGAGGTGTCGGCCCGCACGGCCGCGGGGGCCGGGGCGTCGCCGCTCTGGCTCTCGGCGCGCGGGGCGCCGCCCTGCTCGGGGATCAGGGGCTCGGCGGCACGGTGGCCCGGTTTCTGCCCCTGTTTCTGTCCCTGTTCCTGTCCCCGGTGCCCGGGTCCGTGTTCCGGTCGCCGGTGCCCGGGTCCGTCGAAGCCCATCGTGCCGTGCGTGCCGTGCGTGTACCCGGTGGGCCGGTCCGGCCCGTCCGCCGTACCGTCGCCCCCGCGCGTGTCCACCGCGTCCGCCGCGTCGGCCACGCGCGCGTGCGCGTCCGCGGCGTGGTTCTCGTCGGCCGGGCCGCCTCCGGTCGCGCCGCCACCTGCCGGGCCGCCTCCGGCCGCGCCGCCGCCGGCCACGCCACCGCCGGTAGCGCCACTGCTGCCCGCGCCCCCGCCGCCCGCGCCCCTCCCGCCGCCCGTCGCATACATGCCGCCGGGAGTCGGCTGAGTACCGCCGGAAGCTCCCTGAACCCCAGTTCCCCCGAGCGCCTCACCGGCCCCGCCACCCCCTCCGGCCCGCACCCGCACCCGTACGCACCCCTCCCCGTCGGGTGCCGTCTCCACCCGTGCCGCCGTCACCGGCGCGGGCGCCAGCCGCAGGGCCGACTCGCCGATCCGCAGCAGCGCCCCCGCCGGGAAGCGCACCGCGCGGTCGCCCACGCGTGTGCCGTCCAGGGTGGTGCCGTTGGTGGAGCCGAGGTCGGCGACCGCGACCCGGCCGTCGGCGGCGACGGTCACCGCGCAGTGGGTCCGGGAGACGTCCGGGTCGTCGAGCGGCACGTCGGCGTCGGCGGAGCGCCCGATGCGGATCTGTCCGCCGTGCAGCAGATGGACGCCGCCCGCGTCGGGGCCCGCGACCACGTGGAGCTGGGCCGGGGCGCCGGCCGACTCGGGGTGCGGCTCGGGGTCGCCGGGGGCGCCGAGGAACAGCACCGCGCCGTCGACCAGCGGCGGCTCGCCCAGGGTGCAGCGCTGGGCGTCCAGGCGGCGCTCACCGGCGTACAGCACCACCGGCCCGGAGCCGGAACCGGAGCCCGCACCGGACGAACCGGTGCCGTCCGCGCCCGGGACCGCCGAGGCCAGCGCCGGCGCCACCGTGGCGAGGGCGGTGCCGGCGGGTGCCGTGACCAGCACGTCGCAGCGCGCGGGAAGGCCGGGCGCCGTGGGGGAGGACGGGCCCAGCGGGTCTACGACGGTCAGCCGGATCTGCATCGCCGTCAGCGGTCCCTTCTGCGCGGGCGCCCGCGCAGCCGGGGGGACGAAGCCGCCCCGCGGTCCCCCACCACGGATGTCACCACGGACTTCCCCCACCCGCCGCACGCGCACGTCGGCCAGTACTGCACGCATCCTCGCACCTGCCACTGACAACGCGCCCGCTCCCGGCTGTCAAATGATCTTGATTGGTCGGCTCTGCCCTTAAAAATGCCTGACCAGTGATCTCAAGATGATCGTTTGAATAGCGCTTGAGATCGGTCACGTTCGCGTCCGGCAACCGGGGGAGCAGGTCCCGCGTCTTTCCCTCGAACATCTTCCGGCATGTTCCGGACGGCTTCCGGAAGCAGCACAGCCGAACGACAGCCCGGTGCTGTACTCCTCGGCACTACAGTGGTCCGGACAGTGGGTCGGAACAGCCAGCAAGCAACAGGGAGCGCATGACGTGCGGCCGGTAGGCAGCAAGTACCTCCTGGAGGAGCCGCTCGGACGCGGTGCCACCGGCACCGTCTGGCGTGCCCGCCAGAGGGAGACCGCGGGCGCCGAGGCGGCCGTGCCCGGACAGCCCGGCGAGACCGTCGCGATCAAGGTCCTCAAGGAGGAGCTCGCGAACGACGCCGATGTCGTGATGCGCTTCCTGCGGGAGCGCTCCGTCCTGCTCCGGCTCACCCACCCCAACATCGTGCGGGTCCGCGACCTGGTCGTCGAGGGCGATCTCCTGGCCCTGGTCATGGACCTCGTCGACGGCCCCGACCTGCACCGCTACCTGCGGGAGAACGGCCCCTTCAGCCCCGTCGCCGCGGCCCTGCTCACCGCCCAGATCGCCGACGCGCTCGCCGCCAGCCACGCCGACGGCGTCGTCCACCGCGACCTGAAGCCGGCCAACGTGCTGCTCAAGCAGGACGGCGGCCAGATGCACCCGATGCTGACCGACTTCGGCATCGCCCGCCTCGCGGACTCGCCCGGTCTCACCCGCACCCACGAGTTCGTCGGCACGCCCGCGTACATCGCGCCGGAGTCCGCCGAGGGCCGCCCGCAGACCTCCGCCGTCGACATCTACGGCGCCGGCATCCTGCTGTACGAGCTGGTCACCGGCCGCCCGCCGTTCTCCGGCGGCTCCGCGCTCGAAGTACTGCACCAGCACCTGAGCGCCGAGCCGCGCCGCCCGTCCACCGTCCCCGACCCCCTGTGGACGGTCATCGAGCGCTGCCTGCGCAAGAACCCCGACGAACGCCCCAGCGCCGAGAACCTGGCGCGCGGCCTGCGCGTCGTCGCCGAGGGCATCGGCGTGCACGCGAACTCCGCGCAGATCGGCGCCGCCGAGAACGTCGGCGCGCTCCTCGTCCCCGACCCGGCGCCCGCCTCCGTCCCGGACACCCCCGGCGCCGCCGACCCGACGCAGGTGCTCCCGCAGAACCCGGGCGGCGCGTACGACCCCGACGGCGCCACCAGCGTCCTGCCGCACACCGGCCCGGCCGGCGCCGCCGACCCCACCGCCGTGCTCCCGCACACCGGCGGCCCCGCCGGCGCGGCCGATCCGACGGCCGTCATGCCGCCCGTACCGCCGGGCCAGTCCCCCCAGGGACAGAACCCCGACGACCCGCACCCCTGGCAGAACCAGCTGCGCGCCGCCCGCGACCGCAACGAGCAGACGCAGGTGCAGTACCTCGACCCGAACGAGGACCCGCTGCGCCGGCGCCCCCAGCGCCAGGTCGCCCGCCCCCCGCAGGAGCCCCGCCGCCAGCCCCAGCAGCCCCAGCAGCCCCCGCAGGGCTACGGCCGCCAGCCGCAGCAGCCGCAGCGCCGGTACGCCACCCCCCAGCCGCCGCAGCCCGCGCCGCCCCCGCAGCCCGCGCCGCAGCGGTACGCCCCGCCGCCCGCGCCCGAGCCGCAGCGCCCCCGGCGCGAGCCCCGGCAGCGCAGCGCCAACCCGATGCGCATCCCCGGCCTCGGCTGCCTCAAGGGCTGCCTGGTCACGATCGTCGTGCTGTTCGTGGCCGGCTGGCTGATCTGGGAGCTGAGCCCGCTCCAGGAGTGGATCGGCACGGGCAAGGGCTACTGGGAGCAGCTCACCGACTGGGTCGGCACCGCCACCGACTGGATCGGGGACCTGGGCGGCGGCTCCGGCGGCACCGGCTGACCGGACGTTCCGCCCGCTGAACGGCGGGTTCGGCGATTTGTCGACATCCCACGGGTGTTTTCCGGCTCGGAGGTGAAGGCCGGCTCCGCGGACGCGTAGCTTTGTCGGCAACACGCGTCGGTAGGAGCAGTCTTGGCACGGAAGATCGGCAGCCGGTACACCGCCCACCAGATCCTCGGTCGGGGCAGCGCCGGCACGGTGTGGCTGGGCGAGGGCCCCGAGGGACCCGTCGCGATCAAGCTGCTGCGCGAGGACCTCGCGTCCGACCAGGAGCTGGTCGGCCGCTTCGTGCAGGAGCGCACCGCCCTGCTCGGCCTGGAGCACCCGCACGTCGTCTCCGTGCGCGACCTGGTCGTCGACGGCAACGACCTCGCCCTCGTCATGGACCTGGTCCGCGGCACCGACCTGCGCACCCGGCTGGACCGCGAGCGGCGGCTGCCCCCCGAGGCCGCGGTGGCGATCACCGCCGACGTCGCCGACGGACTGGCCGCCGCGCACGCCGCCGGGGTCGTGCACCGCGACGTGAAACCGGAGAACGTCCTCCTCGACATGCAGGGCCCGCTCGGCCCCGGCGGCTCGCACCGCGCGCTGCTCACCGACTTCGGTGTGGCCAAGCTCATCGACACCCCGCGCCGCACCCGCGCCACGAAGATCATCGGCACCCCCGACTACCTCGCCCCGGAGATCGTCGAGGGCCTCCCGCCGCGCGCCTCGGTCGACATCTACGCCCTGGCCACGGTCCTGTACGAGCTGCTGGCCGGGTTCACGCCGTTCGGCGGCGGCCACCCCGGCGCCGTACTGCGCCGCCACGTCACCGAGACCGTCGTCCCGCTGCCCGGCATCCCCGACGAGCTGTGGCAGCTCCTGGTGCAGTGCCTGGCCAAGGCGCCGGCCTCCCGGCTGCGCGCCTCCGAGCTGGGCGCCCGGCTGCGCGAGCTGCTGCCGATGCTGGCCGGCATGTCCCCGCTCGACGTGGACGAGTCCGGCGGGGAGCAGCCGGAGGACGCGGCCGACGCCGACCGGGAGCCGTCCGCCGGGACCGGGCCGGGACGGGACGGCGACGAGGTCCGGCGGCGCGGCGCGGTCCCGCTGGTGCCCGGTGCCAAGCCCGCCGGCTCCAACCGGGACACCCACACCTCCATGCGCGTCCCCGCCCCCGACGAGCTGGCCGGCCCGGCCCACGGCACCGCCCGCGCCCCGCGCGCGCCGGGCGCCCGCCGCCCCGGCTCGGCGCGCAACCGGGCCGCCGCCCGCCGGCGCCGGGCCGCGGTCGGCGCGGGCGCCGTGGCGCTGCTGGCGGCCATCGGCGTCGGCACCTGGCTGGCCACCGCCGGCGACGACTCCGGCACGGGCCCCCAGGACACGAAGGACACCCGGAACTCGGCACCGGCGGCGCCCTAGGCGTGCCGCCCGGCGCGGCGGCGCCCGTACGGTCCGGCGTGGGCCGCCCGGCGGAGCCGTTACGCTGGAGGCGTGGCAGTCGTCGATGTATCCGAAGAGCTGAAGTCCCTCTCCTCGACCATGGAGTCGATCGAGGCCGTCCTGGACCTCGACAAGATGAGGGCAGACATCGCCGTGCTCGAGGAGCAGGCGGCCGCGCCGTCCCTGTGGGACAACCCGGACGAGGCGCAGAAGATCACCAGCAAGCTCTCCCACCTCCAGGCCGAGGTCAGGAAGGCGGAGGCGCTGCGCGGCCGGATCGACGACCTCGCGGTCCTCTTCGAGATGGCCGAGGAGGAGGACGACCCGGACACCCGCGCCGAGGCCGAGACGGAGCTGGCCTCCGTCCGCAAGGCCCTCGACGAGATGGAGGTCCGCACGCTGCTCTCCGGCGAGTACGACTCCCGTGAGGCGCTGGTCAACATCCGCGCCGAGGCGGGCGGCGTGGACGCCGCGGACTTCGCCGAGAAGCTCCAGCGGATGTACCTGCGCTGGGCCGAGCAGCACGGCTACAAGACCGAGATCTACGAGACGTCGTACGCGGAGGAGGCCGGCATCAAGTCGACCACCTTCGCCGTGCAGGTGCCGTACGCCTACGGGACGCTCTCCGTCGAGCAGGGCACGCACCGGCTGGTGCGGATCTCGCCCTTCGACAACCAGGGCCGCCGCCAGACCTCGTTCGCGGGCGTCGAGATCCTGCCGGTGGTCGAGCAGACCGACCACATCGAGATCGACGAGTCCGAACTGCGGGTCGACGTCTACCGTTCCTCCGGCCCCGGCGGCCAGGGCGTCAACACCACCGACTCGGCGGTGCGCCTCACCCACCTGCCCACCGGCATCGTGGTCTCCTGCCAGAACGAGCGGTCGCAGATCCAGAACAAGGCCACCGCGATGAACGTCCTCCAGGCCAAGCTGCTTGAGCGGCGCCGCCAGGAGGAGCAGGCCAAGATGGACGCGCTCAAGGGTGACGGCGGCAACTCCTGGGGCAACCAGATGCGTTCGTACGTGCTGCACCCCTACCAGATGGTCAAGGACCTGCGCACCGAGTACGAGGTGGGCAACCCCGAGGCCGTGTTCAACGGGGAGATCCAGGGCTTCCTGGAGGCCGGAATTCGCTGGCGCAAGCAGCAGGAGAAGTAACGGGAAGGAACGGCGTCGCGCGTACGCCGCTTTGTCGACAAGGCAACTGAAGCCCTCGTGGCGGCAGTTGCCTTTCCTTCGTGGCCGATGTCCGGCTTTTACATCACACTCACAGTCTTTGTATCCGGCATACCCCTCGTACCGGGACATCGTGTACGCAACGGCCTTGACGTTGCCTTTAAAAATGGGAAAGGTGATGCGCGGCATGCGTGTTTCTGGGGCGCATGTGAACCGGGGGGCTTCACAGAGCAGCTACTCCCGTCGATCACGGCCCCGAGACGCCGCCACACTGACGATTCAGCTACTGGGGGTAGCAACCATATGACCAAGAAGACGCGGGTCCGTGTCGCACGGGTCGCGGCCGGTGCCGTCATCGCCTTCGGCGCCTCGCTGACCGCTGCGGGTGCCGCCTCGGCGACGGAGGCCGAGGACTGCATCCTCGGCGTCCTGTGCGGCGACGAGACGCCGGAGCCGACCCCGACCCCGAGCGACACGCCTCCGACCGAGATCCCCAGCGAGGACCCCTCGACGGAGCAGCCGCCCACCGAGGAGCCTCCGACCGAGGAGCCGCCCACCGAGGACCCCACCGAGGGACCGACCGACCCGGGCACCACCGACCCGGTCGAGCCCAGTGACGACCCGAGCGAGGGCACGGGCAACGGCGGCGGCAACGGGAACGGGAACGGCAACGGGAACGCCGGCAACGGCAACACCGGTACCGACAACACCAACCCCGACGGCGGCTCCTCCGCCCAGGGCGCCGGTACCTCCTCCCTGACCGACACCGGCGCGGACACCACCGCCCAGACCTCGGCCCAGGGCAACGGCGAGGAGCTCGCCGAGACCGGTGCCGCCGAGACCACCTTCCTGATCATCGGTGCCGCCACGATGATCGCCGGAGGCATCGGCTTCCGCTTCCTGCCGCGCCTGGCGGCCGGCCGGGGCGCCGCTGCCTGACGGTGACCGTCCGCGTACGGGACGCCGTACGCGACACATCACGGCCGAGGGGCCCGGAGCGTACGTACGGCGCTCCGGGCCCCTCGGCCGTTGTCCACGCTTCTGTCAGGCGGTCTGGTGGGCCAGCAGGGCCACCGCCGCCACCAGCACCGCGAGCAGCGCGATCAGCGCCGTCGGGCTCAGGCCGTTCAGCCCGCCGAAGAAGCTCTCCTGCTGGAGCCGCTCGCGGTTCGCCCGGCACACCGGGCAGCGGCCCTCGCTCACGGGCGCCGCGCAGTTCGCGCACACCAACCGGTCGTACGTCATGCGCTCGCCCTCCTCGCACCGGTGTCCACCTGTACACAACGCCCGCGCCACCGCGAACGTTCCCTTCCACTGTGCCAGGTTCCGCGCGTCGCTGCGCGCGGTCCCGCCGGGGACGGTGTACGGGCCCGACCCGGAGCCCCGCCCGGATCACGCCCGCGTCCCGCGCGGGTAACGCGGACATAACGCGCAACCATGACGCAACCCCGACCGGTGACTGCGGTCCCATACCCACTTCGCGTATGGTCACGCTCATCTACCCCCGGCGACCCGTGGTGCACCCGTGATCCGATTCGACAACGTCTCCAAGGCCTACCCCAAACAGAACCGCCCCGCCCTCAGGGACGTCTCCCTGGAAGTGGAGAAGGGCGAGTTCGTCTTCCTGGTGGGGTCCTCCGGCTCCGGTAAGTCCACCTTCCTGCGGCTGGTCCTGCGCGAGGAGCGGGCGAGCCACGGCCAGGTGCACGTCCTGGGCAAGGACCTGGCCCGCCTGTCCAACTGGAAGGTGCCGCACATGCGGCGCCAGCTGGGGACGGTCTTCCAGGACTTCCGCCTGCTCCCCAACAAGACGGTCGGCGAGAACGTGGCCTTCGCCCAGGAGGTCATCGGCAAGTCCCGCGGCGAGATCCGCAAGTCCGTGCCCCAGGTGCTCGACCTCGTCGGGCTCGGCGGCAAGGAGGACCGCATGCCGGGCGAACTGTCCGGTGGTGAGCAGCAGCGCGTGGCCATCGCGCGGGCGTTCGTCAACCGGCCCAAGCTGCTCATCGCCGACGAGCCGACCGGCAACCTCGACCCGCAGACCTCCGTCGGCATCATGAAGCTGCTCGACCGCATCAACCGGACGGGCACCACCGTGATCATGGCGACGCACGACCAGAACATCGTGGACCAGATGCGCAAGCGCGTCATCGAGCTGGAGAAGGGGCGCCTCGTCCGCGACCAGGCGCGCGGTGTCTACGGCTACCAGCACTAGGGCTCAGACACGCAGCACGCCCGGCATCCACGGAAAGGCTTAACCAGACGCCATGCGCGCCCAGTTCGTCCTCTCGGAGATCGGTGTAGGTCTCCGCCGCAACCTGACGATGACCTTCGCGGTCATCGTCTCCGTCGCCCTCTCGCTGGCCCTGTTCGGCGGTTCGCTGCTGATGAGCGACCAGGTCAACACCATGAAGGGCTACTGGTACGACAAGGTCAACGTCTCCGTCTTCCTCTGCAACAAGAGCGACGCCGAGTCCGACCCCAACTGCGCCAAGGGCGCGGTGACCGAGGACCAGAAGAAGCAGATCCTCGCCGACCTCGACGAGATGTCGGTCGTCCAGGACGTGACGTACGAGTCACAGGACGAGGCGTACAAGCACTACAAGGAGCAGTTCGGCGACTCCCCGCTGGCCAGTTCCCTGACGCCGGACCAGATGCAGGAGTCGTACCGCATCAAGCTGAAGGACCCGGAGAAGTACCAGGTGATCGCCACCGCCTTCGACGGGCGGGACGGCGTGCAGTCCGTGCAGGACCAGAAGGGCATCCTGGACAACCTCTTCGAGCTGCTGAACCTGATGAACCGGGCGGCGCTCGGCGTCATGGTGCTCATGCTGGTCGTGGCCCTGCTGCTGATCGTCAACACGGTGCGCGTCTCCGCCTTCAGCCGCCGCCGCGAGACCGGCATCATGCGGCTGGTCGGCGCCTCCGGCTTCTACATCCAGGCCCCGTTCATCATGGAGGCCGCCGTCGCCGGCGCCATCGGCGGCGCCCTGGCGTGCGTGTTCCTCGTCGTGGGCCGGTACTTCACGATCGACCACGGCATGGCCCTGTCCAACAAGCTGACCCTCATCAACTTCGTGGGCTGGGACGCCGTACTGACCAAGCTGCCGCTCATCATCGCGGCCAGTGTGCTGATGCCGGCGTTGGCCGCGTTCTTCGCGCTGCGCAAGTATCTGAAGGTGTGACACATGCCAAGAGGGCCGCACGGGCAAGCTCCCGTGCGGCCCTCTTGCCGTGTCCTACACTCACCGGCATGTCAGGTCGTGACCGGTTGTGCCCGCCCCGCCGCCTCCGCCGCGGGGCCACCCTGACGTTGGTGTTCGCCGGTGTCCTCGCGGCCGGCGCGGCCACCGGCTCGCTGCCCGAGGCCGACCCGAACGCGGCGGCCGAGGCGGCCCGTACGGCCGCGGGGGCCGGCGGCTCGGCCGACGCCGCCGATGCCGCTGCTTCCGCTGTTTCGCGCCGGGAGGTGGCGCGGGCGGCGGCCGAGGCGATGGCCGACGGCACGTCCCCCGTGGAGGCCGCCGAGCGCGCGGTCAGCCGCAGCGGCGACCGCTGGGGCGCGGTCTACTCCCGGGGCGAGTACGAGGAGTTGGCGCAGGCCCTGGACGGCCGGTACACCGGCGTCGGGCTCTCCGCGCGGCGTGGGCGCGACGGTGCCATCGAGGTGACGAAGGTGCGGTCCGGCTCGCCCGCGGCCCGCGCCGGCGTCCGCGCGGGCGACCGGCTGCGCAGCGTCGACGGCGAGGAGGTCGACGGACGTCCCGTCACCGAGGTCGTCTCCCTGCTGCGCGGCGACGCCACCGACGCGCCCGCCGGCACCACCGTGCGGCTCGGCCTCCAGCGCGGCACGCGCGCGTGGACCGAGACGGTACGCCGGGCCAGGCTGAGCACCCAGCCGGTGACCGTGCGCCGGCTGGCGAGCGGCGCGAGCGTCGTCAGGATCGCCTCCTTCACCAAGGGCGCCGGCGACCAGGTCCGCGCCGCCGTCCGCGACACCCCGGCCGGTGCCGGGGTCGTCCTCGACCTGCGCGGCAACTCCGGCGGACTGGTCGCCGAGGCGGTCACCGCGGCCTCCGCCTTCCTCGACGGCGGCCTGGTCGCCACGTACGACGTCGACGGCGACCAGCGCGCCCTGCACGCCGAGGGCGGCGGCGACACCTCCAGCCCCCTGGTCGCGCTCGTCGACGGTGGCACGATGAGCGCCGCCGAACTCCTCGCCGGGGCCCTCCAGGACCGCGGCCGGGCGGTCGTCGTGGGCTCCCGTACCTTCGGCAAGGGCTCGGTCCAGATGCCGAGCCGGCTCCCCGACGGCTCGGTGGCCGAACTGACCGTCGGCCACTACCGCACCCCCTCCGGCCGCGGCGTCGACGGCACCGGCATCACCCCCGACCTGGAGATCGACCCGGCCCGGCCCACCGCCGTGGACCGGGCGGCGACGCTGCTGGGCGGACTGGGGCGGTGACCGCGCGGGCCGCGTAATCGGCTTTCCCCGGCCCCCCTCCGTAGTGCGAAAATGGGCGCACTATGAGCAAGGGAATGTACGTACCGAAGGAGTCCCAGCCCAAGCAGGGCGGCGGGGGCGGCGGCAAGGCCCGGGACGGCGAGAAGGGCGGCAAGCGCAAGATCGTCGCCCAGAACAAGAAGGCCCGGCACGACTACGCGATCATCGACACCTACGAGGCCGGGATGGTGCTCACCGGCACCGAGGTCAAGTCGCTGCGCGAGGGACGCACCTCGCTGGCCGACGGGTTCGTCCAGATCGACGGGGGCGAGGCGTGGCTGCACAACGCCCACATCCCCGAGTACCACCAGGGCAGCTGGACCAACCACTCCGCGCGCCGCAAGCGCAAGCTGCTGCTGCACCGGGAGGAGATCGACAAGCTGGAGGCCAAGTCCCAGGAGACCGGGCACACGATCGTCCCCCTCGCCCTGTACTTCAAGGACGGCCGGGCCAAGGCCGAGATCGCGCTCGCGCGCGGCAAGAAGGAGTACGACAAGCGCCAGACGCTGCGGGAGAAGCAGGACCGGCGGGAGGCGGAGCGGACGATCTCGGCGATCAAGCGCCGGGAGCGGGGCTGAGCCCCAGGAACAAGCTGGCACGGTCGTGCGTTGGTCACGTACGATGGCACTCGCGTCGCTCGCCGGTGCGGTGGTTTGAAAAATCAACATGGGGATGATCGGTTTCGACAGCGGCTGTCGAAGCAGGGGAAGCGTGTCGAGGAAGCGGCCATGATCTCGTAAACCACAGGCCGAAAAAAATAATCGCCAACACCAAGCGCGATTCCTCCCAGCAGGCCTTCGCCCTCGCTGCCTGATCTCAGGTAGCAGAGCGAGCCTCCTACTAAAGGGAGTGTCAGCCCGGGGCTGTTCCCGACCCGGATCCTGGCATCAGCTAGGGGACTAAACCTTGATCCCGGTCACGGGGTGAAGAGGGAAACCACACAGTGACTGGGCCCGTCGGAGACTTGTCCGCGTGATCTCCGGGGCCGAGAAAATCGAAGCGGACTGCACACGGAGAAGCCCTGGTTCCGCACCGTTGGACGCGGGTTCGATTCCCGCCATCTCCACAGTTCCCATGTGGGCGAAGGCCCCGTCGCTTCCGAGCGGCGGGGCCTTCGTCATGCGGTCGCGCCGGGGGCCGTCATGCCGGGGGTGCCGTGCTCGCGCGGTCGGTCAGGCGCGGCGGCAGCAGGTGCACGCCGGGAGCGGCGGGGCCGGCGAGGGCCCGTACCGCCAGGTCCACGGCCCGGCTGCCCAGCTCGGCGGACGGCACGGTGACCGAGGTGACCGGGGGCCGGGCCGCGAGGGCCACGTCGTCCGGGCAGACCGCCACGACGGACAGATCACCGGGGACCCGGCGGCCGAGGCGGTCGAAGGCGTCGAGCAGGGGTGCCAGCAGCGGATCGTTGTGGACGACGACGGCGGTGGGCGCCGGGCGCAGGCGCAGCAGCCGTTCGGCCGTGTCCCGGGCGGTGTCCGGCGCGGCGGCGCTCGGGTGCACGGACGGGACCAGTCCGGCACGGCGGGCGGCGGCCGTGAAGCCCCGTACCACCCGGTGGGCGGACGCGGTGTGCCGGGCGTACACCCCGGGCGGGCCGCCGACCAGCGCCACCACCCGGTGCCCCAGCTCCGCCAGCCGTGCGACGCACCGTTCACCGGCTGCCCGGAAGTCGAGGTCGACGCAGGTCAGCCCCTCGGGCTCGGCGGGCACCCCGACCAGCACGGCGGGCCGGCCGCGCAGCGACGGCAGCCGGGGATCGCGCAGCCCCACCTCCGTCACGATCAGCGCCTCGACCGCGCGGTGCGGGGAGCGTTCGCCCTTCTCCCCGGTGATCAGCAGTACGTCGTGACCGTGGGCGCGGGCGGCGGTGACCACCGACATCGCGCAGCCCATCGCCGCCGGCTCCCACGCCCCGCCGCGCAGCGGGAGCAGCAGCCCCAGCACGCCGGTCGGGGAACCGGCGTGCGGACGGTAGCCCAGTTCGCGGACGGCCGCCTCGACGCGCCGCCGGGTCTGAGCGGAGATCGGGCGCTTGCCGCTGAGGGCGTAGGAGACGGTGCTGGGGGAGACGCCGGCGCGTCGCGCCACGTCGGTGATCCTGGCCATCAGCCGGTGCCCGGCGCGGGCGGCGTGATCGGCATGGTCGGCTCCTCCGGAAACGGTCGGACGGAGGAAGGTAGGCGCGGTGGGCGAAGGCGTCAATGGGCCGGGCGCGACGCGGGGGGAGGCGCGCGGGGCGGGGCTCACGGGGCCGGTGCGCCGGGCCGGGGTGTACGGGTGCGGGCCGCTGCCGTCAGGGCCAGCAGCAGGGCCACCGCCGCCGCGGTGACCGGGACGCCGTACCCGGCCGTGGGCGAGACGTGCTCCACCGTCCAGCCGCCGACCGCGCTGCCGCAGGCGATGCCGCCGAGCAGGCCGGTCACCGCCAGGGTCATGCCCTCGTTGAGGCGGCCCTCGGGGGTGCGCCGCTGGACCAGCGTCATCGTGGTGACCATCGTCGGGGCGGTCGCCATGCCGGCCAGCAGCAGGGCCCCGGCCAGCAGCGGCAGCGAACCGGTGCCGGCCGCCGCGAGCAGGGGCAGCGTCATCAGGGCGGTCATCGCCGCGACACACCGGACCAGCCGGGACGCGGCGGGTCCGGCCGGTCTCAGCGTCCCGAACAGCAGCCCGGCCACGCACGACCCGCCCGCCTGCAGCGCCAGCACCGCACCGGCCGCCGCACCGTGCCCCCGCGCGTCCGCGAACGCGATCGTGACCACCTCCAGCGCGCCGAACACCGCGCCCGTCGCCAGGCACACGGCCAGCAGCGGCGGGATGCCGGGGGCGCGCAGCGGGGCCTTGCCGGCGGACGCGCCGGGACGGGCGGGCGGCTCGGTGGCGCGCTGGGCGGTGAACAGCAGGATGCCGGTCATCAGCAGCGTCGCGGCGACGAGCGTGCCCGCCTCCGGGAAGAACGCCGTGCACAGGAAGGCCGCCACCACCGGGCCGAGCATGTAGCACAGCTCGTCGGCGGCCTGTTCGAAGGAGTTGGCGGTGTGCAGGGCGGCGGGGTCGCCGCGCAGCAGGTGGTTCCAGCGGGCGCGGGCCATGCCGCCGGTGTTGGGGGTGGTGGCGGTGGCGATCTGCGCGGCGAACAGGGTCCAGTCCGGTGCGCCCCGGCGGACGCAGAGCGCCAGGGCGAGGGCGCCGAGAACGGCGATCAGGGTGGCGGGCACGGCCACCCGGGCCTGGCCGTGCCGGTCGACGAGCCGGGCGAGCAGCGGGGCGACCACCGTGGTCACGGCCAGCCCGGAGGCGACGACCGCGCCGGCCAGGGCGTACGAACCCCGGGTCCCGGAGATCATGACGACCGCGCTCACGCTGAACATGCCCTGCGGCAGGCGGGCGACGAGATTGCCGGCCGTGAACGCCCGCGCGCCGGGGACGGCGAGCAGCCGGCGGTAGGGGCCGGGCGGGCGGTCCCGGCGCTGTGGGCGGGCGCGGGGGCGGAAGTCGGCGGTGACCAGGGTGTCGGCGGTGACGGTCATGGTGACCGCGGGACGGTCGCGGGGGCGGCGGCGGGGAGAGGTGTGGTGCGGCATGGGCCTTACCGTCGCCCGTGGCCGGAGGCGGGGTCCAACACCTGCTGGGTCCCGATTCACGCACTCCTGTTGTAAATTCTCCGGATGCCCGTGCCGAGCCATCTCGACCCCCGCCTCCTGCGCGCCTTCGTCGCCGTCGCCGAGGAACTGCACTTCACGCGTGCCGCGCACCGGCTGTACGTCGCCCAGCAGGCGCTCAGCCGCGATGTGCGGCGCCTCGAACGCGAGCTGGGCGCCGAGCTGTTCGTCCGCTCCACGCGGCAGGTGACGCTGACGGCCGACGGTGCGCGGCTGCTGCCGTACGCGCGCCGCGCGCTCCAGGCGCAGGACGAGTTGCTGGCCGCTTTCGGACAGGTCCGCCCGCTGCTGGTGGACCTCAACTCGCCGGGGCTCGGCACCGGACGCCGGGTGCTGCACCGGGCCCGGACACTCGTCCCCGAGCTGGAGCTGATGGCCCGCTACGAGAGCGGGCTGACCTGGGCGGTCGCCGAGATGGCGGCCGGGCGCCTGGACGCCTCCTTCGGACGGTTCGCCGGTCTGGCACCGGCGCTGCGGGCGGACCTGGAGCAGCAGCCGGTGCGGTACGAGCCGATGGCCGTCATCCTGCCCGAGGACCATCCGCTGGCCCCGCTGCCCGAGGTGCCGCTGGCCGCGCTGGCCGGGGAGACCGTGTACGCCGGCGCGGGCAACGACCGTACGCCGGAGTGGACCGACCTCGCGCGCCGGCTCTTCGAGGGGCGCGGCATCGCGATGGCGCCGCCGGCTCCGCTGGCGGTGGGGGAGGAGGAGTTCGAGCGGCTGATGGCGAAGACGCGGCATCCGGTCCTCGCCGTGACGGAGTTTCCGGCCATGCCCGCGGCGGTGGTGCGGCCACTGGTCGATCCGGTGCCGCTGTCGCCGGTCTCCCTGGTCTGGCGAAAGGGGCTGGTCCACCCGGCGCTGGGGGCGCTGCGGCGGGCCGCGGACCGGGTCGCGGCCCAGGAGGGGTGGCTGCGGCGGCCTGCCGAGGGATGGATTCCAGCCGATGACGCGGACGTGATGACGTCTTGACGGACGTGTGATCCTGTCTTAACAGATGGGCACCTGGCCGACACACCGTGCGTCGGTGCGCTACATTCGTCCCCCGAGCACTGTGTGGTAATGGGGGCGCTCGAACCTGGTGGGGGCCGGGTTCGCTCGACGGGTGCTCGGAGTCGGAGCGCGCCCTGTACCTGCTCGTTGGGGGGAAGTGCGGCGCGTGAAAAACTGGCAGAAAGACGCCCAACCGGAGTGGCCCGAGGCCGCGTCCGGGACGCGGGAGTTCCCGAAGACGGAGGCGGGGGCGTCCACGGGGAGCGGCATCTCCTGGTTCGGCGCAGACGCCGCCGACGTCGGCCCCCTGGCTGATTCCGCCGACGTCACGGACGTGCTGCCGGCGGTGAGCGGACCGGCCGACGTCACGGACGTGCTGCCGGCCGTGGGCGGAGCCGCCGACGCCACCGCGGTCCTGCCGCCCGTGCACGCGCCGGCCGACCCCACCGCCGTGCTGCCCGCGCTGTCCGGTTCCGGTGGCCCGGCGGACGCGCCGCGCGAGGGCTCCGGCCCGGCCGCCGGCGCCCCCGGGGACGTACCGCCGTCCACGACACCCGCACCGGCACCGGCACCGGCACCCGCGCCCGCGTCCCCGTCCGGGACCGGCGTCGCGGACGGGCGCCCCGCCGCCCCCGGCGCCACGACGAGCGGCTGGCCCGAACTCCCCAGGCCGGCCACCGCCACCGCCACCGCCGCTGTCCCCGCCCCCACCGCCGTCACGGATGTACTGCCCAGCGCTCCCGCCCGCGTACGCGACCCCTGGCCGGAGGGCGACGGCGCCCTCGGTCCGGCCGCCACCGCTCCCGGCGCGGACGAGCCGGAGCAGCACGACCCGCACGAGGTCACCGTCCAGCTCGACGCCGTACAGCTCGGGGACGGGGTGCTGCGCCGGGCGGCGGGCGGGCCGGTGTCCGCCGACGCGGCCGACCGGCCGGTCTTCGTCGACGAGTCGGGCCGCCGCAGCCGCCTCTACCGCCGGATAGGCATAGCCGTCGGCCTCGCCTGCGCCGTCTACGCCGTCGTCATGGTCGTGACCCTCCTGTCGGGCACCTCCGACGCGCCCTGGCTGCCCGTGCCGGGCCAGGAGGACGGCAAGCCGGCCGGCAAGGTCGACACCACCCCGCTGCCCACCGGACCGGTGGACCCCTCCGTCACCGGCAGCCCCTCCCCGCAGACCACGCCCTCCGCCACCGGCGCGGAGGAGCAGTCGCCGACCGCCGGCGCCTCCGCGACCGACACCGCGCCCGCGACCGGACCGACGCCGACCGAGACCGACCCCGGCCCGGCCGTCACCGACACCGCGCCCGCTCAGGACGGCGACGAGACCGAGCCCGACCCGACCGGCACGGCCACGGAACCGGCCGCCGGCTCGCCCGACCCGTCCCCGACGGACACCGGCGGCATCACGCCCGACCCGACCGGGACCACCGGCGGCGACAGCGCGGGCACCGGCATCGGCTCCGACACCCTCGCCCAGGCCCCGGGCACCTCGTCCCCCCGCTCACCGCTCGTGGAGTACACCTACTGATGGCCGCCCCCACCCGTCGTCACGGCGCCGCACCCCGAGCCCGTGGCGGCTCCCGGCGGCGCCGTCTGCCGCTGCGCCTGTTGCTGCCGGTGCTCGTCCTCGTCGCCCTGATGGCGATGCTCATGCTGCGCGGCTACGTGCACAGCGAGATCCTCGCCGACCACCGCGTCCAGCCGCCCGCCGCCACCGACCGGGTGCCGGAGGAGATCCTGGAGGGCGGCCCGGTCATCGACACCCGGGCCGGCCGCACCGACTCGATGAGCGTGCCCGACCGCAGACTGGTCCTCACCTTCGACGACGGCCCCGACCCGACCTGGACCCCGAAGGTCCTGGACGTGCTGAAGAAGCACCACGCGCACGCCGTCTTCTTCGTCACCGGCACGATGGCCTCCCGCTACCCGGACCTGGTGCAGCGGATGGTCGACGAGGGCCACGAGGTGGGCCTGCACACCTTCAACCACCCCGACCTCTCCTACCAGTCGCAGGCCCGCATCGACTGGGAGCTGTCGCAGAACCAGCTCGCCCTCACCGGCGCCGCCGGCATCCGCACCTCCCTCTTCCGCCCGCCGTACTCCTCCTTCGCCGACGCGATGGACAACAAGTCCTGGCCGGTGACGGAGTACATCGGCTCCCGCGGCTACCTCACCGTCGTCAACAACACCGACAGCGAGGACTGGAAGAAGCCCGGCGTCGACGAGATCATCCGCCGCGCCACCCCGCACGGCGGCAAGGGCGCCATCGTCCTGATGCACGACTCCGGCGGCGACCGCCACCAGACCGTGCGGGCGCTGGACAGGTTCCTGCCCGGCCTCCAGGAGAAGGGGTACGAGTTCGACAACCTCTCCGAGGCCCTGGACCTGCCCAGCGCGCACTCCGAGGTCACCGGCGCGGACCTCTGGAAGGCCAAGGCGTGGATCTTCCTGGTCCAGGCGTCGGAGAAGGTCACGGACGCCCTGGTCGTCGGCCTCGCGGTCATCGGCACGCTGGTCATCGGCCGGTTCGGGCTGATGCTCCTGCTCTCGGCCGCGCACGCCCGCAAGGTGCGCCGCCGGAGCTTCGCCTGGGGGCCGCCGGTCACCGAACCGGTGTCGGTGCTGGTCCCGGCGTACAACGAGGCCAAGTGCATCGAGAACACCGTCCGTTCCCTGATGTCGAGCGACCACCCCATCGAGATCGTCGTCGTCGACGACGGCTCCACGGACGGCACCGCCCGCATCGTCGAGGCGATGGGCCTGCCGAACGTACGGGTCGTCCGCCAGCTCAACGCGGGCAAGCCGGCGGCCCTCAACCGGGGCCTGGCCAACGCCACTCACGACATCGTCGTGATGATGGACGGCGACACGGTCTTCGAGTCCTCCACCGTCCGTGAACTCGTCCAGCCCTTCGGCGACCCGAAGGTCGGCGCGGTGGCCGGCAATGCCAAGGTCGGCAACAAGGACAGCCTCATCGGCGCCTGGCAGCACATCGAGTACGTGATGGGCTTCAACCTGGACCGCCGTATGTACGACGTCCTGGGCTGCATGCCGACCATCCCCGGCGCGGTCGGCGCCTTCCGCCGCTCCGCCCTGGCGCGCGTCGGCGGCATGAGCGACGACACCCTCGCCGAGGACACCGACGTCACGATGGCCCTGCACCGCGACGGCTGGAAGGTCGTCTACGCGGAGAACGCCCGCGCCTGGACGGAGGCCCCCGAGACCGTCCAGCAGCTCTGGTCCCAGCGCTACCGCTGGTCCTACGGCACGATGCAGGCCATCTGGAAGCACCGCCGCGCGGTCATCGACAAGGGCCCCTCGGGCCGCTTCGGCCGCGTGGGCCTCCCCTTCGTGTCCCTGTTCATGGTCGTGGCCCCCCTCCTGGCCCCCCTGATCGACATCTTCCTCCTCTACGGCATCATCTTCGGCCCGACCGAGAAGACGATCGGCGCCTGGCTGGGCGTTCTGGCGCTCCAGGCGGTCTGCGCGGCGTACGCCTTCCGCCTGGACCGCGAACGCATGACCCATCTGATTTCGCTGCCCCTCCAGCAGATCCTCTACCGCCAGCTCATGTACGTCGTGCTGCTCCAGTCCTGGATCACCGCTCTCACCGGCGGCCGCCTGCGCTGGCAGAAGCTGCGGCGGACGGGTGTCGTCGAGGCGCCCGGCGCGATACCGGCGCAGCGCCGCAGTGATGATCGGAGGCCCGTGGCATGACCCACGGCTACACGACCGGCACCCCGGGAACGCCCGAGGCGTCGTACGACTTCCCGCAGCAGCGCTCGGCGGACTCCGCGCCGCCGCCGACGGCCCCCACCGCCCCCGCCAAGCCGGGCCGCGACCGCTACCTGGACCTGCTGCGCTCGCTGGCCCTGGTCCGCGTGGTCGTCTACCACCTGTTCGGCTGGGCCTGGCTGACCGTGGTGTTCCCGTCGATGGGCGTGATGTTCGCGCTGGCGGGCTCGCTGATGGCGAGGTCGCTCAAACGCCCCGCGCTGAGCGTGATCCGCGGCCGGGTCCGCCGGCTGCTGCCGCCGCTGTGGCTGTTCAGCGCGGTGCTGCTGGCGATGATGCTCGGTGCCGGCTGGAACCCGCTGAAGGACCCGGACCACGGCGGCACCTGGGGCCTGGTCGAGCTGTTCAACTACATCGTGCCGATCGGCGCCCCGCCCTTCCCCTGGCACCTCGGCTCCAAGTCGGGCGTACTGGAGGACACCTGGGCGGTGCAGGCGGCGGGCGTGCTCTGGTACCTGCGCGCCTACCTGTGGTTCGTCATCGCCTCCCCCCTCCTGCTGTGGGCGTTCCGCCGGGCACCGTGGCCGACGCTGCTCGCTCCGCTGGGCCTGACCGCGATCGTGGGCACCGGCCTGGTGACCATCCCGGGCGAGACCGGCAACGCGGTCACCGACTTCGCGATCTACGGCGGCTGCTGGGTGCTCGGATTCGCCCACCACGAGGGGCTGCTGAAGCAGATCCCGCGCTACCTCTCGGTCTCCTGCTCGGCGCTGGTCATGGCCTTCGGCCTGTGGTGGGCCTCGAACCACCAGGGCCCCGACGGCTGGGACCTCAACGACATCCCGCTCGCCCAGGCCACCTGGTCCTTCGGCTTCGTGGTGATCCTGCTCCAGTACTCCCCGTCCTGGCAGGAACTCCCCGGCGCCCTGAGGAAGTGGGACAAGCTGGTGACGCTCTCCAACAACCGGGCGGTCACCATCTACCTCTGGCACAACCTCCTGATCATGGCGACGGTCCCCCTCATCGACTGCCTCTACGAACTGCCCTTCACACAGAGCGAGCGCGCGATGAGCGCCCTGGACACCACGTACATGCTCTGGATGTTCACCCTGGTCTGGCCCCTGATCGGGCTGATGACCCTGGCGGTGGGCTGGGTGGAGGACCTCGCGGCGAAGCGGAAGCCCCGGCTGTGGCCGAACGGCGCGAAGCGGAGCGCGCGCAGGGCGGGTCATCGGGGCTGAGGGGAACCCCTCGCCCTTGAACCGTGAACACTCGGGGGCGAAGTGTTCACGGTTCTGGGGGGGGGTGTCCTGGACGGATGCCGACGGGTGAGGACCCGCGTGGATCAGACGTCCCGGAACCCGCCGCTCCCGACAGCGCTGACGAACGCGGCGAACGACGCCCGGCTGAAGACGAGGGCGGGCCCGTCCGGTGCCTTGCTGTCCCGGACGGGGGCGGTGCAGGGGAGGTTCGCGGCGACCTCCAGGCAGGCTTGCTCACCGCCATGATCTTCTTGATGGTCTCCCGTGAGACGGCAACGGGGAGTGCGGCGTCGAGGGGCTCGCGGCCCCGCGTCACCGTTCTGCCGGACGGGACCGGCAAGTCCGTCCGGGCCGAACTGGCACGCCACGACCTCTCATCCCCGCCCCCCGCAGGGTGAGAGCAACGTTCCCCACCGGTCACCCACAGCCACAGCGCCGAAACGCGGCCTGCCTACCTTCGGAAGTCCGAAGCCCGGAGGAGCGTGGAGGCGTCATGGCAGCAGGTCGCTGGATCGAGCACTGGGACCCCGAGGACGAGTCGTTCTGGCAGCGGACCGGCGCGAGGATCGCCAACCGGAACCTGTTCTTCTCCGTGCTCTCCGAGCACATCGGGTTCTCGGTGTGGACCCTGTGGTCGGTGCTCGTGCTCTTCATGGGGCCGGAGTACGGGCTCACCCCCGCCGACAAGTTCCTGCTCACGTCCGTGGTGACGCTGGTCGGCGCCGTCGTCCGCGTCCCCTACACCTTCGCCGTCGCGATCTTCGGCGGGCGGAACTGGACGATCATCTCCGCCAGTCTGCTGCTCGTGCCGACCGTCGCCGCGTTCGCCGTCATGGAGCCGGGGACGTCCTTCTCGACCTTCCTCCTGGTCGGGCTGCTGGCCGGCATCGGCGGCGGCAACTTCGCCTCCTCCATGACCAACATCAACGCCTTCTTCCCGCTCAGGAAGAAGGGCTGGGCGCTCGGCATGAACGCCGGCGGCGGGAACATCGGGGTGCCGGTCATCCAGCTGGCCGCGCTCGCCATCATCGGGGCCAGTGGGGGGCCGAGGGTGCTGCTCGGGATCTACATCCCGCTGATCGTCGTCGCCGCCGTCCTCTCCGCGCTGTTCATGGACAACATCGCGTCCGTGAAGAACGACACCGGCGCCGCCAAGGACGCCGCCCGCGACCGGCACACCTGGATCATGTCCTTCCTGTACGTGGGGACGTTCGGGTCGTTCATCGGGTACTCGTTCGCCTTCGGGCAGGTGCTGCAGAGCGGGTTCGGGCGGACGCCGCTCCAGGCCGCCTACCTGACCTTCATCGGTCCGCTGCTCGGCTCGCTGATCCGGCCCGTCGGCGGGAGGCTCGCCGACAAGTACGGCGGCGCGAAGATCACGCTGTGGAACTACGTCGCCATGGGCGCCGCCACCGCCGTGCTCATCGTCGCCAGCATGCGGGACTCGCTGGGGCTGTTCGTCACCGCGTTCGTCGTGCTCTTCGTGCTCAGCGGGCTCGGCAACGGATCGACGTTCAAGATGATCCCCGGCATCTTCCAGGCGAAGGCCGAGGCCAAGGGGCTGACGGGGGAGGCCGCCGCTTCCTACGGACGGCGGCTGTCCGGGGCCTCCATGGGGCTGATCGGCGCCGTGGGCGCCCTCGGCGGCGTCGGGATCAACCTCGCCTTCCGGCAGTCCTTCCTCTCCTACGGCTCCGGCACCGGCGCCTTCGTCGCCTTCCTCGCCTTCTACGCCGCCTGCTTCGCGCTCACCTGGTCGGTATACCTTCGGCGTACGGTCGCCGGCGCCCCGAAGGCCGCCGCCCGCACGGAGGAGAACGCGCAGCTCAGCTACTCCAACGTATGACGTAACACTGGTGACATACATCCGAACCGAGCCTGTCACGAGCCGTTGACAGGCTCGGTCGGCACGATGGGCGCAAGTGATCCAAGCGGGACGAGGCCATGGACGACGTACAGCAGCGAACCGACGACCACGGACCCCTGGCCGGCTTCACCGTCGGCGTGACCGCCGCCCGCCGGGCCGACGAGCTGGGGGCCCTGCTCACCCGGCGCGGCGCCGCCGTGCTGCACGCCCCGGCCATCCGGATCGTGCCGCTCGCCGACGACAGCGAGCTGCTCGCGGCCACCAAGGAACTCATCGACCAGGCGCCCGACGTCGTCATCGCCACCACCGCCATCGGGTTCCGGGGGTGGATCGAGGCCGCCGAGGGGTGGGGGCTCGGCGAGGCCCTGCTGGGGCGGCTGCGCACGGTGCAGCTGCTGGCGCGCGGCCCCAAGGTCAAGGGCGCGGTGCGGGCCGCCGGGCTGACCGAGGAGTGGTCGCCGTCGTCCGAGTCCATGGCGGAAGTACTGGACCGGCTGCTGGAGGAGGGCGTCGACGGGCGGCGGGTCGCCGTCCAGCTGCACGGGGAGCCGCTGCCGGGGTTCGTGGAGTCGCTGCGGGCGGGCGGCGCCGAAGTGGTCGGCGTACCGGTGTACCGGTGGATGCCTCCCGAGGACATCGGACCCGTCGACCGGCTGCTGGACGCCGCCGTCTCCCGCGGCCTGGACGCCGTCACCTTCACCAGCGCGCCCGCCGCCGCCTCCCTGCTCTCCCGCGCCGACGAACGCGGCCTGCTGCCCGAGCTGCTCACCGCCTTCGGCCACGACGTGCTCCCGGCCTGCGTCGGCCCGGTCACCGCGCTGCCGCTCCAGTCCCGCGGCATCGACACCGTCCAGCCGGAGCGGTTCCGGCTCGGGCCCCTGGTGCAGTCGCTGTGCCGGGAACTGCCCGCCCGCGCGCGGTCGCTGCCGGTCGCCGGGCACCGGGTCGAGATCCGCGGGCACGCCGTACTGGTGGACGGCGAGCTGAAACCCGTACCGCCCGCCGGGATGTCGCTGCTGCGTACGCTCTCCCGCCGCCCCGGCTGGGTGGTGCCCCGCGCCGAGCTGCTGCGCGCCCTGCCCGGCGCCGGACGCGACGAACACGCCGTCGAGACCGCGATGGCCCGGCTGCGCACCGCCCTGGGCACGCCGAAGCTGATCCAGACCGTCGTCAAGCGCGGCTACCGGCTCGCCCTGGACCCGTCGGCCGAGACCAAGTACGACGCCTAGCGTCACAGTCGGGCCGGTCGGGCCGGTCGGCCGGTCGGCCGGTACAGGGGGTTCCGGCGGCCCGCGCGGGCAGGCACTGTGGGAGGACGGTTCCCCCCAGTCCCAGAGCCCGGGCGGTGACAGGAACATGGCGCGCTTCGACACCGGACGACCCTGCCTGGACCTGCTCGCCACCGCCCATCCCGGCGAACGCCTCGACTCCGTCGACACCCTGCGCGCCTGGATCACCGGCTCCGGACTGGTCCCGCCGGGCACTCTCCTCGACCACGCCGACCGCGCCTGGCTCACCGGCTTCCGCGACCTGCGCGCCCACACCGCGCGCCTGGTACGCGACCGCCTCACCCCCGGCGCGCACCCGCACGCCCGCGCGCTCGCCCGCGTCAACGACCTCGCCCGCGCCGCGCCCCCGGCCCCCCGGGCGCTGCCCACCGAAGGCGGCGACCTCGTACGGCAGTTGACCGCGCCGCCCGAGTGCGCGGCACTGCTCGGCGCCCTCGCCCGGGACGCCGTGGAACTGCTCACCGACCCCGCCGCCCGCGCGTGCCTGCGCCAGTGCGAGGGCGACAACTGCCCGGTCGTCTACCTGGACACGTCCCGGGGCCGCCGCAGGCGCTGGTGCTCCAGCGAGATCTGCGGCAACCGGGAACGCGTCGCCCGCCACCGGCGCCGGGCCGCCGCGCCGGCCCGTGCCTGAGGGCGCCGTCCCGCGCGCTCAGGCCTTCCGAGGCCGCGCCGGCGGCTGCGGCAGCCTCGCCCCGCGCACCAGCCGGCCCAGCAGGACCGCGTTGAACAGCCCGGACAGGGTCACGCCGGCCGAGAAGGCCAGGGTCCCGAACCAGTCGGGTCCGGCCGGGGCCGCCAGCAGGGCGACGAAGCCGAGCGGCGCCGTGGCCAGCGTCGGCCAGACGCCCGCGAACCCCGGGTCCGGCGACAGGTACACGGCGTACAGGAAGAAGCCCAGCGAGGCCGCGACGAGGGCGAGGTAGCCGCGGGCGGGCCAGTTGTCCACGGCGGGGGTCAGCAGGGCGCGCGGCCGGTGGGCGCGGCCACCGGCCGAGGGCGCCGGCTCCGTCCGGGACGCCCCCGCGGCAGCCGGCCGGTCCTCGACGAGGGCCCCGACCACCGCGGCGTTCACCAAGGCGCACAGCACCAGCCACAGCAACCAGAGTCCGACGGCCGGCGTCAGGCCCGCCCCCTCCGCCGCGCTGCCCGGCCCGAAGGGCAGGGCCACCCCCGCGAACGACAGCGGTGCCGTGAGCAGCATGGGGTCCACGGGGAGGGCGAGGTCCGGGAACAGGAGCACGAGCAGCACGGAGACGGCGACGAGGGCCAGGTAGCCCCGGGCGGGCCAGTTGCCCGTGGCGAGCGTGAGGAACCGGCGCGGGCGCGGCGTCGACATCGTGAAGTCTCCCTGGTCGGACGGTGATCGAGGCAGGTCCAGCCTGGCCCCGCGCGCCCGCCCGGGCATGAGTACCCGTACTCAACGCCGGTACGGCACGTGAATCTGTCCGCTCCCTTTGAACGCCTCACCCTCCCCGTCCGTACCGAATGGGCGAGCGACCGACTCGGGGGAACCCCCGGACACCGGAGGTGGGCGTGCGCAAGGATCCCGTCGTGGCCAAGGAACGTGGTACGAGGGCCCGACACCGGATGTCCGCGAGGTCCTCCTCGGAACCCGACGAGGAGCTGATGCGGGCGCTCTACCGGGAACACGCCGGACCCCTGCTGGCGTACGTGCTGCGGCTGGTCGCGGGGGACCGGCAGCGCGCCGAGGACGTCGTGCAGGAGACACTCATCCGGGCCTGGAAGAACGCCGGTTCGCTCAACCGGGCGACCGGATCGGTACGCCCCTGGCTGGTGACGGTCGCCCGGCGCATCGTCATCGACGGCCATCGCAGCCGGCAGGCCCGGCCGCAGGAGGTCGATCCGTCGCCGCTGGAGGTCATCCCCGCGGAGGACGAGATCGACAAGGCGCTGTGGCTGATGACGCTGTCGGACGCGCTCGACGACCTGACCCCGGCCCACCGGGAAGTGCTCGTCGAGACGTACTTCAAAGGGCGTACCGTCAATGAGGCGGCCGAGACCCTGGGCATACCCAGCGGCACGGTCCGCTCCCGGGTGTTCTACGCCCTGCGGTCGATGAAGCTGGCACTGGAGGAGCGGGGGGTGACGGCGTGACGAACGGTGTGCACGGGGGATTCGGCGCGGGAGGTTCGGGTATGGCTGGCCCCATGCGGGAGCCCGAGGTGCCGAACGAGCACGAGACCGTCGGCGCCTACGCCCTCGGCATCCTCGACGAGGCCGAGGCCACCGCCTTCGAACGGCACCTGGCCGGCTGCGAGTGGTGCGCCCAGCAGCTCGACGAGCTGGCCGGCCTGGAGCCGATGATGGCCGCGCTCGCCGGTCTGCCGGGCGGCGCGACGGAGGGCGCGACGGGCGGCGTGACCGGCGGCGCGGCAGGCGGCGTGGGCACGCCCGCGCTCGGCGAGTCCCTGGCCGCCCGGCCCGCGCCGCGGCTGGCGGAGAAACTCGTCGACGAGGTCGCCGAGCGACGCGCCCGCAAGAAGCGCCGCAACCTCTACCTGGTGGGCACCGCCGCCGCGCTGATCGTCGGCGGCCCGTTCGCCGCCGTGGCGACCACCAGCGGGGACGGCGGCGGCCGGACCGGCGAGAGTCGGCAGAGCGCCGGCCCCGCCCAGGAGGCGTTCGGCGACATGACCGACCGGGTCAGCGCCACCGACCCCGCCACCCAGGTCAGCGCGACCGTGGCGGTGGAGAAGAAGGCGTGGGGCACGCACGCGGTCCTGGAGCTGAAGAACGTCAAGGGGCCGGAGAAGTGCGCCCTGATCGCCGTCGGGAAGAACGGCGAGCGCGAGACGGTCACGTCGTGGTCCGTCCCGGAGTGGGGGTACGGCATCCCGGACGCCACCACCGACAAGGCCAAACAGCCGCTCTACGTGCACGGCGGCGCCGCCTTCCAGCCGAACCAGATCGACCACTTCGAGGTCATGACCTTCGGCGGCGAGCGGCTGGTCGAGGTCGACGCGTAGCTTCACCGGCCCCCTTCGCGTACGGTTGACGGCTGCCCAGCACGTCAGAAGGGGGCCCGGTGGCCGCACAGGCACAACAGGATTCGGCCGTCGACTCGGACAGAGAGAACTCGGACGGAGAGAACTCTGCGCGAGACCGAGAGATCAGCGGGGAGCAGGCGCACCTGGACCGGGTGTACCTGCGGCTGGAGGAGAAGATCCACGAGGCGGAGTTCCTCATGGACGACGCCGCCCGGCGCGGCCAGGTCGGCACGCCCGGCGCGCTGGCCGAGCGGGACGCCCAGGTCTTCCGGGCGGGCGTCCATCTCAACCGGCTGAACAGCGAGTTCGAGGACTTCCTGTTCGGCCGGATCGACCTGCTGCGGGGCAAGGACGGCAAGAAGGGGCCGGACGGCGCCTACACGGCCGTGGAGCCCGCCGAGGGGGCGGTACGGCCGGACAACACCGCCGACATCGCCGAGACCCTGCACATCGGCCGGATCGGCGTCCTGGACGCGGAGTACGCCCCGCTGGTCATCGACTGGCGGGCGCCCGCCGCCGCGCCGTTCTACCGGTCCACCCCGGTCGCCCCGGGACGGGTCGTGCGCCGCCGCGTCATCCGTTCCAAGGGGCGGCGCGTCCTCGGCGTCGAGGACGACCTGATGCGCCCCGAGATCACCGCGTACCTGGACGGCCGGGAACTGCCGGTGATCGGCGACGGCGCCCTGATGGCCGCCCTCGGCCAGGCCCGTACCCACTCCATGCGGGACATCGTCGCCTCCATCCAGGCCGAGCAGGACCTGGTCATCCGCGCTCCCGCCGCCTCCGTGACCTACGTGGAGGGCGGCCCCGGCACCGGCAAGACCGCCGTCGCCCTGCACCGGGCGGCGTACCTGCTCTACCAGGACCGGCGCCGGTACGCGGGCGGCATCCTCATCGTCTCCCCGACCCCGCTGCTCGTCGCGTACACCGAGGGCGTCCTGCCCTCCCTCGGCGAGGAGGGCCAGGTCGCCATCCGCGCCATCGGCTCCCTGGCCGACGACGCGTCCGGTGCCGGGGCCACGCTCTACGACTCCCCGGCCACCGCCCGCGCCAAGGGCTCGGCCCGGATGCTGAAGGTGCTGCGCCGGGCCGCCCGCGGAGCCCTGGAGCTGAACGATTCACCGGCCCGGCTGCGGGTCGTCGCCTTCGGGCGCCGCCTCGAACTGGAGGCCGAGGAGCTGGCGGAGATCCGGCGCACCGCGCTCGGCGGCACCGCCCCCGTCAACCTGCTGCGTCCCCGCGCCCGCAAGCTGCTCCTGGACGCCCTGTGGGCGAAGTCCGGCGCCGGCACCCGGCACACCGACCCGGAACTCGCCGCCGAGCTGCGTTCCTCCTTCGACGAGGACGTGACCTCCGAGGACCCGTTCATCGCCTTCCTCGACGCCTGGTGGCCGGAGCTGACGCCGCGCTCGGTGCTGGCCGCCATGGCCGACGAGAAGCGGCTGGGCCGCTGGGCGCGGCGGGTGCTCAACCCCGGCGAGGTGCGCAAGGTGGCCCGCTCGCTGCGGCGCGAGGGGTACTCGGTGCACGACGTCGCCCTGCTCGACGAGCTCCAGGCGATCCTGGGCGCCCCGGCCCGCCCCCGGGGGCGCCGCGAACTGGACCCCCTGGACCAGCTCACCGGCCTGGAGGAGCTGATGCCGCAGCGCGAGGAGACCCGGCGGGAGCGGGCCGAGCGGCTGGCCGAGGAGCGCACCGAGTACGCCCACGTCATCGTCGACGAGGCGCAGGACCTCACGCCGATGCAGTGGCGCATGGTCGGCCGCCGCGGCCGGCACGCCACCTGGACGGTCGTCGGAGACCCGGCCCAGTCCTCCTGGTCCGACCCGGACGAGGCGGCGGCCGCCCGCGACGAGGCCCTCGGTAGCCGCCCGCGCCGCCGCTTCGAGCTGACCGTCAACTACCGCAACCCGGCCGAGATCGCCGAGCTGGCGGCCAAGGTGCTCGCCCTCGCCATGCCCGGGTCGCGGTCACCGCGGGCGGTCCGTTCCACCGGCGTCGAGCCCCGCTTCGCCGTCGTCCGCGGCTCCCTGGCCGACACCGTCCGCGAGGAGGCCGCGCGGCTCCTGGAGCGGGTCGACGGCACGGTCGGCGTCGTCGTCGCCATGAACCGCCGCGAGGAGGCCCGGCGCTGGCTGAAGGGGCTCGGGGAGCGAGTGGTGGCGCTGGGCAGCCTGGAGGCCAAGGGCCTGGAGTACGACGCCACGGTGGTCGTCTCCCCGGCCGAGATCGCCGACGAGTCACCGGCCGGACTGCGCGTCCTCTACGTCGCCCTGACCCGGGCCACCCAGCAGCTCACGGTCGTCTCCGGGGAGCGGGACGAACCGGACGCGGCGGGGGTGCCGGACCTGCTGCGCGACTGAGACGGCACGAGGCCCGCACCCTGGGGGTGCGGGCCTCGACCTACGCTCTGGTGACACCGACCCGCCATGCTCGCCTCGCGGCAAGTGGTCGCTCGTAGCGACGAAGGTTGGGCCCGGGGGCTTGGATCGGGCCGGTGCCACGTCCAAGGTAACAAACGATCCCCGCGAGACCATTCCCGTCCCGGACTTCTCTTCTCACGTTCACCTGATTCTCGTATGGTGGAACTCGTTTTCCGAAAGTGGGGGCGGCTACCACGTACTCAGGGGTAGGTGCGACCATCGGACGGCACGACCAAGCGACACGGTTCACGGTTTAAGCAGAGGAAGAAGTCGGCCATGGCTACGGCGCCCAGCGTCTCCTACTCGATGACCATCAGGCTGGAGGTGCCCGCGAGCGGAACCGCCGTCTCGCAGCTCACCACGGCCGTGGAGTCCTCCGGAGGCTCGGTGACCGGCCTCGACGTCACGGCGTCCGGCCACGACAAGCTCCGCATCGACGTCACCATCGCGGCCGGCTCGACCTCCCACGCCGACGAGATCGTGCAGGAACTGCGCGGCATCGAGGGCGTCACCCTGGGCAAGGTCTCCGACCGTACGTTCCTGATGCACCTCGGCGGCAAGATCGAGATGGCGTCGAAGCACCCCATCCGCAACCGTGACGACCTCTCCATGGTCTACACGCCGGGCGTCGCCCGCGTCTGCATGGCGATCGCCGAGAACCCCGAGGACGCGCGCCGCCTCACCATCAAGCGCAACTCCGTCGCGGTGGTCACCGACGGCTCGGCCGTCCTCGGCCTCGGCAACATCGGCCCCAAGGCCGCGCTGCCCGTCATGGAGGGCAAGGCGGCCCTCTTCAAGCGGTTCGCCGGCATCGACGCCTGGCCGATCTGCCTGGACACCCAGGACACCGACGCGATCGTCGAGATCGTCAAGGCGATCGCCCCGGGCTTCGCCGGCATCAACCTGGAGGACATCTCCGCGCCGCGCTGCTTCGAGATCGAGGCCCGGCTGCGCGAGGCCCTGGACATCCCCGTCTTCCACGACGACCAGCACGGCACCGCCATCGTCGTCCTCGCCGCCCTCACCAACGCCCTGCGCGTGGTCGACAAGGGCATCGAGAACGTGCGGGTGGTGATGTCCGGCGCGGGCGCGGCCGGTACGGCGATCCTGAAGCTGCTGCTGGCCGCCGGGGTGAAGAACGCCGTCGTCGCCGACATCCACGGCGTGGTGCACGCCGGCCGCGAGGACCTGGTCGGCGCCGCCCCCGAGTCGGCGCTGCGCTGGATCGCGGACAACACCAACCCCGAGGGCCTCACCGGCACCCTCAAGGAGGCCGTGCGCGGCGCCGACGTCTTCATCGGCGTCTCCGCCCCGAACGTCCTGGACGGCGACGACGTGGCCGCGATGGCGGACGGCGCGATCGTGTTCGCGCTGGCCAACCCCGACCCCGAGGTCGACCCCGCCGTCGCCCGCCGGACGGCCGCGGTGGTCGCCACCGGCCGCAGCGACTTCCCGAACCAGATCAACAACGTGCTGGTCTTCCCGGGCGTCTTCCGCGGCCTGCTGGACGCCCAGTCCCGCACCGTCAACACCGAGATGATGCTGGCCGCCGCGACCGCCCTGGCGGACGTGGTGACCGAGGACGAGCTGAACCCGAACTACATCGTCCCGTCCGTCTTCAACGACAAGGTCGCGGGCGCCGTGGCCGGCGCGGTGCGCGAGGCCGCGAAGGCGGCGGGCGCCACCGTCTCCTAGTTCCCGGGGACACCGCGCGCGCCGGTTGTGAGGATCGCCACGGAGGCGGGGCGGTTCTCACCGCGCGTCGCTGGTCCGGCGCCCTCCGGCGGCCCCTTAGGGTGGGCGGCCGGGCCCGGGCAGTCTCTTCGTGTGACTCCCGCGGGTGTTCTCGTGACTCCTGCGGGTGCCGGATTGGCTTTACCGCCGCAGGTAGAGGCAGGATGCCTCCCTGGGCGCGTGGGTCTGGCGACGGACCTGCCCAACATGCGGCTACGCCGCGTGCCACGCCTCAACGGCAAGAAGAACACGGGAGTAACAACATGAACCGCAGTGAGCTGGTGGCCGCGCTGGCCGACCGCGCCGAGGTGACCCGCAAGGACGCCGACGCCGTACTGGCCGCGTTCGCCGAGGTCGTCGGCGACATCGTCTCCAAGGGCGACGAGAAGGTCACCGTCCCCGGCTTCCTGACCTTCGAGCGCACCCACCGTGCCGCTCGCACCGCACGCAACCCGCAGACCGGCGAGCCGATCCAGATCCCGGCCGGCTACAGCGTGAAGGTCTCCGCGGGCTCCAAGCTCAAGGAAGCGGCCAAGGGCAAGTAAGCCGCCGGCGCCCCTCGCGGGGCGCTCAGCGCAACGCCGATGGGGCGGTCACCCGAGTCCGGGTGACCGCCCCATCGGCGTCGCGTCAGGCAGGGGCCTAGCCGAGCGCCTTGCCCGGCAGTTCCACCTTCGCGCCCAGTTCCACGAGCTTCTCCATGAAGTTCTCGTAGCCCCGGTTGATCAGGTCGATGCCGTGCACCCGGGACGTGCCCTGCGCGGCCAGGGCCGCGATCAGGTACGAGAAGCCGCCGCGCAGGTCGGGGATGACCAGGTCGGCGCCCTCCAGGCGGGTCGGGCCCGACACGACGGCCGAGTGCAGGAAGTTGCGCTGGCCGAAACGGCAGTCGGAGCCGCCCAGGCACTCGCGGTAGAGCTGGATGTGGGCGCCCATCTGGTTCAGCGCAGAGGTGAAGCCGAGCCGGGACTCGTAGACCGTCTCGTGGATGATGGACAGGCCCGTGGCCTGCGTGAGCGCCACCACCAGCGGCTGCTGCCAGTCGGTCTGGAAGCCGGGGTGCACGTCCGTCTCCAGGGCGATGGACTTGAGCCGTCCGCCCGGGTGCCAGAAGCGGATGCCCTCGTCGTCGATCTCGAAGGCGCCGCCCACCTTGCGGTAGGTGTTCAGGAACGTCATCATCGACCGCTGCTGGGCGCCGCGCACGTACACGTTGCCCTCGGTGGCCAGCGCCGCCGACGCCCAGGACGCCGCCTCCAGGCGGTCGGCGAGGGCGTGGTGGTTGTAGCCGCCCAGCTCGTCCACGCCGGTCACCCGGATGGTCCGGTCGGTGTCCATCGCGATGATCGCGCCCATCTTCTGCAGGACGCAGATCAGGTCCTCGATCTCCGGCTCGACGGCCGCGTTGGACAGCTCCGTGACGCCCTCGGCGAGCACCGCCGTCAGCAGCACCTGCTCGGTGGCGCCGACCGACGGGTACGGCAGCCGGATCTTGGTGCCGCGCAGCCGCTGCGGGGCCTCCAGGTACTGCCCGTCCGCCCGCTTCTCGATGGTCGCGCCGAACTGCCGCAGCACGTCGAAGTGGAAGTCGATGGGCCGCCCGCCGATGTCGCAGCCGCCCAGGCCCGGGATGAAGGCGTGGCCGAGCCGGTGCAGCAGCGGCCCGCAGAACAGGATCGGGATGCGGCTGGAGCCCGCGTGGGCGTCGATGTCGGCGACGTTGGCGCTCTCCACGTGCGTCGGGTCGAGCACCAGCTCGCCCGGTTCGTCGCCCGGACGGACCGTCACGCCGTGCAGTTGCAGCAGTCCGCGTACGACCCGCACGTCGCGGATGTCCGGAACATTGCGCAGCCGGCTCGGCGCGCTGCCGAGGAGGGCGGCCACCATGGCCTTCGGTACGAGGTTCTTCGCACCGCGGACACGGATCTCGCCCTCCAGCGGGGTTCCGCCGTGGACAAGCAGTACGTCATCAGCGCCGTTGACGGTCATGAATCTCGCGTTCCGTGGGGTGGGGCAGGGGCCAGAAGGGAAAGGGTAATCGTCCCCCGGCCCCGCGCTGTAAGCCCAGGGAGGGCACAGCCGTTTCACGGCCGCGTCACAACACGAGGCGTTCCCCGGCGGCCACATGGGGTCACGGTGGCGGGCGCGCGGCGGGGCGTGCCGGGGTACCGCCTGAGCTGCGTTCACTCCGGTGCCCCCGATTGCCTCCCCACCGTGCGGGAAGATGCGGGATCATGTCAGGCATGACCGAGGTGTCCTCGCTCACAGGGCGGTTGCTCGTGGCCACACCCGCCCTGACGGACCCGAATTTCGAGCGTGCGGTGGTGCTGCTCCTCGACCACGACGAGGAGGGTTCCCTCGGCGTCGTCCTCAACCGGCCCACGCCGGTCGGGGTGGGCGACATCCTGGACGGCTGGGCGGCGCTGGCCGGCGACCCCGGCGTCGTCTTCCAGGGCGGCCCGGTCTCCCTGGACTCCGCCCTCGGCGTGGCCGTGGTCCCCGGGGACGGCGACGGCGACCCGCTGGGCTGGCGCCGGGTGCACGGCGCGATCGGCCTGGTGGACCTGGAGGCACCCCCGGAACTGCTGGCGCCCGCCGTGGGCAGCCTGCGGATCTTCGCCGGGTACGCCGGCTGGGGACCGGGCCAGCTGGAGGACGAACTGGCCGAGGGCGCCTGGTACGTGGTCGAGTCCGAGCCCGGCGACGTCTCCTCGCCGCTGCCCGAGCGGCTCTGGCGCGAGGTGCTGCGCCGCCAGCGCAGCGAGCTGGCGATGGTGGCGACGTATCCGGACGACCCGTCGCTCAACTGAAGTGTGTGATCTTCAGTACCCTTGGCGGTTATGAGCACTCTTGAGCCCGAGCGCGGGACTGGTACGGGGACCCTCGTAGAGCCGACGCCACAGGTGTCCCACGGCGACGGTGACCACGAGCGCTTCGCCCACTACGTCCAGAAGGACAAGATCATGGCGAGCGCCCTCGACGGCACGCCCGTCGTGGCGCTGTGCGGCAAGGTCTGGGTGCCGGGCCGCGACCCGAAGAAGTACCCGGTCTGCCCCATGTGCAAGGAGATCTACGAGTCCATGAGCGGCGGCGGGGACGACGGCAAGGGCAAGGGCGGCGACAAGAAGTAGCCCGCCGCCCTTCCCGCAGGCCCCCTGAGCGCCCGTGCCGGCGCGCTTCGGGGGCCTTTGCGCTGTCCTGCCCGGCGGAAATGGTTCAGACCTCTTGTGGACATGTTCATGTAGTACTTAGCCTCCAGGGTGTTGTGCAGAGCGAAATCGCCATTGCGTATGTTGCAACGCCTGCTTGCGGAGGACCGCTGTATGAAGCTCCCCGTCCGACTGGTTCTGCTCCTCACCGTCCTCGCCGCCACCGCCTGCGCGCCGGGCACCTCCGGCGGCTCGTCCTCCGGCGCGGACGAGACCTCCGGCACCCTGCGCGTCTGGCTCTTCCAGGAGGTCGGCAACGAGCCGAAGGAGAAGGTCGTCGACGCGGCCGTGGCGGGCTTCGAGAAGGCCCACGACGACGTCGACGTCACCGTCGAGTACATCCCCGTGGAGACCCGCGCCCAGCGCGTCAAGGCCGCCTTCAACGACCCCGCCTCCGCGCCCGACCTCATCGAGTACGGCAACACCGACACCGCCGGCTACGTCGCCGACGGCGGACTCGCCGACGTCACCGCCGAGTTCGGCGCCTGGGACGAGGCGAAGGACACCGACCCGACGGCCCGCCGGTCGGTCACGGTGGACGGCAAGGTCTACGGAGCGCCGTTCTTCGTCGGCGTACGGGCCCTGTACTACCGCACCGACCTCTTCGCGGAACTGGACCTGGAACCGCCCCGGTCACTGGCCGAACTGGCCGCCACCGCGCGCAAGGTCCGCGCCGCCGAACCCGGCCTGTACGGCCTCGCCGTCGGCGGCGCCTACACCTACGGCGCGCTGCCCTTCCTGTGGGCCCACGGCGGCCAGCTGACCGACCTGGACAGCGCCGCCTCCCGCGCGGGCGTCGAGGCGTACACCGGCCTCTTCGGCGACGACAACTGCCCCGCGGCGAAGTGCGCCGGCATGGGCGGCAACGACACGGTGACGGCCTTCGCGGCCGGCAAGGCGGGGATGGCGATCGGCGGCGACTTCAGCCATGCCGCCGTGGAGGCGGGGGCGGTGAAGGGGAAGTACGCGGTCGTGCCGCTGCCGGGGGTGGAGCCCGGGTCGGTCGCGCCGGCCTTCGCGGGCGGCAACAACATCGGCGTCCTGAAGTCCACCTCGCACCGCACGCTCGCCGTGGACCTGATGAAGCGGCTCGCCTCGAAGGCGACGCAGCGGGAACTGTTCGACGCGATGGGGTTCCTGCCGACCTTCACGGACGTGCGGCGGGAGGCGGCGGAGTCGGAACCGTTCGTGCGGCCGTTCGTCGAGACGCTGGAGGCCGGGACGGAGTTCGTGCCGGTGTCGGCCGGGTGGGCGCGGATCGACTCGTCGGCGGTGCTGCCGACGATGTTCCAGGAGGTGGTGAGCGGGAAGAAGGGGGTCGCCGCGGCGGCGGAGGACGCCGGCCGGAAGATCGATGACGCGTTGGGTGCCGCGCGGTGACGGTGGGGTCGCGGGTGCGGGTGCGTGGTGGTTTTTCGCGCCCACGCGGCGGTAGCCGCACATCGAGCACAGCCCCGCGCCCTTATGGGGCGCGCTCCGCCACCCCCTGGATCTATCTCGCCCCCGCTCTCGTCGTCCTCGGCGGGCTGCTCGTCTACCCCGTCTACCAGCTCGGGCTGATCTCCTTCCTGGAGTACACCCAGGCCCAGGTCAGTGGTGGGGAGCCGACGTCCTTCCAGGGACTGGGGAACTACCGGGAACTGTTCGGGGACCCGGAGTTCTGGCGGGTGCTGCTGGCCACGGTCGTGTTCGCCGCCGCCTGCGTCGGGTCGACGCTGGCCGTCGGATGCGCGCTCGCCGTGCTGCTCACCCGGGTGCGGGCCGTGCCGCGGCTGGTGCTGATGCTCGCGGCGCTCGGGGCGTGGGCGACACCGGCGGTGACCGGGTCGACGGTGTGGCTGCTGCTGTTCGACCCGGACTTCGGGCCGGTCAACCGGTTTCTCGGCCTCGGCGACCACTCCTGGACGTACGGCCGGTACAGCGCCTTCCTGCTGGTCCTCCTCGAAGTGGTCTGGTGCTCCTTCCCGTTCGTGATGGTCACCGTCTACGCCGGCATCCGCGCCGTACCCGCCGAGGTGCTGGAGGCCGCCGCCCTGGACGGCGCCTCGCAGTGGCGGATCTGGCGGTCCGTACTGGCGCCGATGCTGCGGCCGATCCTGGCCGTCGTCACCATCCAGTCGGTGATCTGGGACTTCAAGGTCTTCACGCAGATCTACGTCATGACCAACGGCGGCGGCATCGCCGGGCAGAACCTCGTCCTCAACGTCTACGCGTACCAGAAGGCGTTCGCCTCCTCGCAGTACAGCCTGGGTTCGGCGATCGGCGTCGTGACGCTGCTGATCCTGCTCGCCGTGACCCTCGGCTACCTGCGGCTGCTGCGGCGCCAGGGGGAGGAACTGTGAGACGTCCGTGGAGGTTCGCCGCCGAGGCGTCGGCGGTGCTGATCGCGGCCGTCGTCGCGTTCCCGCTGTACTGGATGGTGCTGAGCGCGTTCCGGCCGGCCGGGGAGATCGAGTCGAGCACGCCCCGGCCGTGGACGCTGGAGCCGTCGCTGGACTCCTTCCGGCGGGTCTTCGGGCAGCAGGAATTCGGCCGTTACTTCCTCAACAGCCTTGTCGTGGCGGGTGTCGTGGTGGTCGCCTCGGCGTTCATCGCGTTTCTCGCCGCGACCGCCGTGACACGATTCCGGTTCCGTTTCCGGACCACCTTGCTGATCATGTTCCTGGTGGCCCAGATGGTGCCTGTGGAAGCGCTCACCATCCCCTTGTTCTTCCTCATGCGCGACCTCGGCCAGTTGAACACGCTGGGGTCCCTGATCCTGCCCCACATCGCCTTCTCGCTGCCCTTCGCGATCTGGATGCTCAGGGGTTTCGTGAAAGCCGTACCGGAGGCCCTGGAGGAGGCCGCGTACCTCGACGGGGCGAGCCGGGCCAGATTCCTCTGGCAGGTCCTTTTTCCGCTGGTCTTCCCGGGGCTGGTCGCCACCAGCGTGTTTTCCTTCATCTCGGCCTGGAACGACTTCCTGTTCGCCAAGTCGTTCATCATCAGCGACACCTCGCAGTCCACCCTCCCGATGGCACTGCTGGTCTTCTACAAACCGGACGACCCCGACTGGGGCGGTGTGATGGCCGCGTCCACGGTGATGACGATTCCGGTGCTGGTCTTCTTCGTACTCGTGCAACGACGACTCGTCTCCGGCCTCGGCGGAGCGGTGAAGGACTGAAAGGACTTGAGGTGACTGAGGTGACCAGGGACGTCGATCTGATCCCCGCGCCGCGTGAACTCCGTACGGGCGGGTCCGGGCGGGTCCGCCTGGGCCCCGGGACACGGCTGGCGGCCGGACCCGGCACCGAGGGCGTCGCCCGCTGGCTGCGGGCGACGCTCGGCGCGGCGACCGGGCTGCCGCTGGCCGACGGCGACGGCCCGCACCGGATCGAGCTGGGCATCGACCCGGACCTGCCGCCCGAGGGGTACCGCCTCGACACCGGGGAACACCCGGTACGGCTCGCGGGCGGCAGCGCGGCCGGCGTCTTCCGGGGCGCGCAGACCCTGCGGCAACTGCTCGGTCCGGACGCCTTCCGGCGTGCCCCGCTGCGCCCCGGCCGGGACTGGGAGCTGCCGCCCGTCACCGTCGAGGACGCCCCCCGCTTCCGCTGGCGCGGACTGATGCTGGACGTCGCCCGGCACTTCATGCCCAAGGACGGCGTCCTGCGTTATCTCGACCTGATGGCCGCGCACAAACTCAACGTCTTCCACTTCCACCTGACGGACGACCAGGGCTGGCGCGTCGAGATCACCCGGTACCCGAAGCTCACGGAGACCGGCTCCTGGCGGCCCCGCACCAAATTCGGCCACCGCGCCTCACCGCTGTGGGACGACAAGCCGCACGGCGGTTTCTACACCCAGGACGACATCCGCGAGATCGTCGCCTACGCCGCCGAACGGCACATCACCGTCGTCCCCGAAATCGACGTGCCCGGCCACTCGCAGGCCGCCGTCGCCGCGTATCCGGAACTCGGCAACACCGACGTCGTCGACACCGCCGCGCTCGGCGTCTGGGACACCTGGGGCATCTCCCCGAACGTCCTCGCCCCCACCGAGAACACCCTGCGTTTCTACGAGGGCGTCTTCGAGGAACTCCTGGATCTCTTCCCCTCGGAGTTCATTCACGTCGGCGGCGACGAATGCCCCAAGGAGCAGTGGCGCCGGTCGGCGACCGCGAAGGAGCGGATGGCGGATCTCGGACTCGCCAGCGAGGACGAGTTGCAGTCCTGGTTCATCGCGCACTTCGCCGGCTGGCTCGCCGCACGCGGGCGGCGCCTGATCGGCTGGGACGAGATCCTGGAGGGCGGTCTCGCGCCGGGCGCGGCGGTCTCCTCCTGGCGCGGCTACCAGGGCGGCATCGCCGCCGCGCGCGCCGGACACGACGTCGTCATGTGCCCCGAGCAGCACGTCTACCTGGACCACCGGCAGGACGGCGGCGCCGACGAGCCGGTGCCGATCGGGTTCGTGCGCACCCTGGAGGACGTGTACCGGTTTGAGCCGGTTCCACCGGAGTTGACGGAGGCCGAGGCCGGACGGGTCCTGGGTACCCAGGCCAACGTCTGGACCGAGGTGATGGAGAGCCCGGCCCGCGTGGACTACCAGACCTTCCCGCGGCTCGCCGCCTTCGCCGAGGTCGCCTGGAGCGCCCTGCCCGCCCCGGCGGAGCGGGACTTCGCCGGCTTCGAGCGCCGGATGACCGGCCATTACGCCCGACTCGACGCCCTGGGCGTCGCCTACCGGCCGCCCACCGGACCCCGGCCCTGGCAGCGGCGGCCCGGCGTCCTCGGCCGCCCGATCGACGGCCCGCCCCCGGACAAGTGACGAACAGGTGACCGCGGAGGGGCGGACGGCCGAACGACGAGCGGCCGACCGTGAACTCCGGTCACCCCCTCCCAAACCGCCCATCTCCCCGGCGAGGTGGGCGAATGCCTCCTAGCGGACCCCCGCGTCCGGGTGCTGCGATGATGTGCCAGAGTTGCCACGTCCGCCCTGTCAGCACGTACCGTACGGCGCACGGGCGGGACCAGTGGGACAGCGGGAAGGGGCAGCGGTTTGAGCACGCACGCACCGCAGGCGGCGCAGGTCGTCACGCTGCCCACAACACTGGACGAGGCCGTGGCGGCACTCGCCGAGCGGCCCGCCGCCGTGCCGGTCGCCGGCGGCACCGACCTCATGGCCGCCGTCAACTCCGGCCAGCTCAGGCCCGCCGCCCTGGTGGGCCTCGGCCGGATCAGCGAGATCCGCGGCTGGCAGTACCAGGACGGCCACGCGCTGCTCGGCGCCGGACTCACCCACGCGCGCATGGGCCGCCCCGACTTCGCCGCCCTCATCCCCGCGCTCGCCGCCGCCGCGCGCGCCGCCGGGCCGCCGCAGATCCGCAACGCGGGCACCCTCGGCGGCAACGTCGCCTCGGCCGCCCCCACCGGCGACGCGCTGCCCGTGCTGGCCGCGCTGGAGGCGACCCTGATCGTCGCGGGCCCGGGCGGGGCCCGCCGCGAGGTCCCGGTCTCCCACCTGCTGGCCGGGGTGGAGATGCTGGGCGCCGGCGAACTCATCGGCTACGTACGCGTTCCGCTGCTGCACGCCCCCCAGGTCTTCCTCAAGGCCACCGGGCGCACCGGGCCGGGGCGCGCGGTCGCCTCCGTGGCCCTGGTGCTGGACCCGGCCCGGCGCGGGGTGCGGTGCGCGGTCGGCGCCATAGCGCCCATGCCGCTGCGCCCGCTGGAGGCCGAGCAGTGGGTGGCGCAGCTCATCGACTGGGACAACAACCGCGCGATCGTCCCGGAGGCGCTGGCCGCCTTCGGCGAGTACGTCGCCGCGGCCTGCATCCCGGACCCCGCCCCCGCCGAGGACGGGTCCGTACCGCAGCTGCCGCCCGCCGTACTGCACCTGCGGCGCACCGTCGCCGCGCTGGCCCGACGAGCACTGGGGAGGGCGCTGTCGTGACCGACGACCAGCAGGGAGAGGGCACGCCCCAGGGCGGCGGACGCTGGGATCCGCTGCCCCAGGGCGACTACGACGACGGCGCCACCGCCTTCGTCCAGCTCCCCGAGGGCGGCATCGACGCGCTGCTGGACGCCCACGGGGGTGCCGGCAGTCCGCTGGCGGCACCCGGCCACGGCTTCGTGCCCCCGCCGATAACGGTCGCTCCCGCGACGGGCACCGACCCGGCGGCCACCGGCTCCTGGACGATGCCGTCGGCACCAGTCGACGGCACGCAGTGGCAGGCCCCGGAGACGGGACAGCAGCCGTACGCGGCTCCGGACGCGGAGCAGCCGTACGGTGCGGCGTTCCAGGACCCGTACGGGACGGCCGGGCAGTACGGCGGCGCGGGGCACGGCCAGTACGGCGCCGGGGCCCCCTACGCGGGGCAGTCAGGGCACGATCCGCACGCGGGGCAGGACGACCGGTTCGCCTACCACCCGGGGGCCACGAGCCAGTGGCACTTCGGCGAGGCCGTCGCCGCGGAGGAGACGACGGCTGCGCCGGGCCACGACGTGACCGGGCAGTGGTCCATCCCGGTCGCCGGGGGCGACCTGCCGGACGAGTCCGGCGAGTTCACCACGTCGTCCCTGGTCGAGCAGTGGGGCGGCACCCCGCCGGCCACCCTCCCGGGCGGCGCGCCCGCCCCGTGGGCGACCCAGGCGGCGGGCCGGCCGTGGGGCGACGGGCCCGGCGAGCCGGGGGCGGAGTACGGCACCGGTCACGACTCGGGTCACGGCGCGGGGCATGACGCCGGCCACGGGGTGGGGCACGACGCCGGTCACGGGGCGGCGTACGGCACGGAGTACGGCGCGGGCTACGGCGCGGAAACGGTTCAGGGCGGTGCTCCGGGGGGCGCGGAGGCGTTCCCGGAGGAGCGCGGGTACGCGGACCAGCAGACGTTCCCGGAAGGGCGTACGTACGCCGACGAGCAGGCGTTCCCGGAAGCGCGTACCTACGCCGACGAGCAGACGTACCCGGAAGAGCGCGCGTACGCGGACGAGCAGGCGTATCCGGAGGCGCGGCCGTTCACGGACGTACGGCCGTATGTGCGGCCTGCCGCCGGGCCGGTCGCGGACGCCGAGCCGGAACCCGAGCGGGAGCCGGCACCCGCGCCGGAGCCCGTCGCGGAGGACACCGGCCGTCCGGCCCAGCAGCCGGGCGCAGCGGCGGACGACGCGCAGGGAGGCCAGGACGCCCAGGTCGCCCAGGAGGCCGTCGAGGGCCCTGCTGAGCCGTCCGAGCCGTCCGAGGTGCCCGTCCCGGCCGACGGACCCGAGGGGCCCGAGGCCGCCGAGGAGCCCGTCGCCCCCGGGACCCCGGCCGAGGGCGACCCGGACCCCGCCTACGCGCCGGCCCCGGAGCCGCCGCACGACGGCACGCCCCCGGAGACGGCGCCCGGAGCCACGCCGGAGACCGAGGCGGAGGCGGAGGCGGTGCCCGAGGCAGTGGCAGACGCCGAGCCTGCGGATGATGCCGCGGCCGACGCACAGGCCGAAGCACAGGCCGACGCACAGGCCGAAGCGGATTCCGGGCCGGGTTCCGGCCCGGAATCCGAGCCCTCGGCACCGGAGTCGGAACCCCCGGCACCGGAGTCCCGGCCGGAGTCCGAACCCGCTCCGGAGGGCCCCGTGCCCGGGGAGTCCGGCGGCGCCGCCGGGCCGGGCGCGTCCCACGAGGAACACCCCCTCGCCTCCTACGTGCTGCGCGTCAACGGCACCGACCGGCCCGTCACCGACGCCTGGATCGGCGAGTCGCTGCTCTACGTGCTGCGTGAGCGGCTCGGCCTCGCGGGCGCCAAGGACGGCTGCTCGCAGGGCGAGTGCGGCGCCTGCAACGTGCAGGTCGACGGCCGGCTGGTCGCCTCCTGCCTGGTGCCCGCGGTGACCGCGGCCGGCAGCGAGGTCCGCACCGTCGAGGGCCTGGCCACCGACGGACAGCCCTCCGACGTCCAGCGGGCGCTGGCCCGGTGCGGCGCGGTGCAGTGCGGTTTCTGCGTGCCCGGCATGGCGATGACCGTGCACGACCTGCTGGAGGGCAACCCGGCCCCGACCGAGCTGGAGACCCGTCAGGCGCTCTGCGGCAACCTGTGCCGCTGCTCCGGCTACCGGGGCTTCCTGCGGGCCGTCGAGGAGGTCGTCGCCGAACGCGAGGCGACCGCCGAGGCCGAGGCCGAGGCGGACGCCGCGGAGGCGGACCCGGACGAACCGCGCATCCCGCACCAGGCGGGCCCCGGCGCCGGCGGCGTCGACCCGTCGGCGTTCGACCCGCAGGGCTCACCCGGCCCCCGCTCCCCGGACGGGCACGACCACCCCCACGGCCAGGAAGGAGGCCACGCGTGAGCAACGAGGCAGCCACCGCCCAGGCCGCGGTCACCGCGGAGCCGGGCCTCGCGCCCGAGCCCGTCGCGCACGGCCTCGGCGCCTCCCTGCACCCGGCCGACGCCCGCGCCAAGACGGAGGGCACCTTCCCCTACGCCGCCGACCTGTGGGCCGAGGGCCTGCTCTGGGCGGCCGTACTGCGCTCCCCGCACCCGCACGCGCGCGTGATCTCCGTCGACACCAGTCACGCCCGCGAGATGCCCGGCGTACGGGCCGTGATCACGCACGAGGACGTGCCCGGGACCCCGCTGCACGGACGCGGCAGAGCCGACCGGCCGGTCTTCGCCTCCGACGTCGTACGGCATCACGGCGAGCCCATCGCCGCCGTCGCCGCCGACCACCCGGACACCGCGCGCATGGCCGCCGCCGCCGTCATCGTCGAGTACGAGGTCCTCGACCCGGTCACCGACCCCGAGCAGGCCTTCGAGGCGGAGCCGTTGCACCCCGACGGCAACCTGATCCGGCACATCCCGCTGCGCCACGGCGACCCGGAGGCGGTCGGCGAGATCGTCGCCGAGGGCCTCTACCGCATCGGCCGCCAGGACCCGGCCCCGATCGGCGCCGAGGCCGGACTCGCCGTCCCGCGTCCGGACGGCGGCGTGGAGCTGTACCTGGCCTCCACCGACCCGCACACCGACCGCGACACCGCCGCCGCCGCCTTCGGACTGCCGCCCGAGCAGGTGAAGGTCGTCGTCACCGGCGTGCCCGGCGCCACCGCCGACCGCGAGGACCAGGGCTTCCAGCTGCCGCTGGGGCTGCTGGCGCTGAAGACCGGCTGCCCGGTGAAACTGACGGCCACGCGTGAGGAGTCCTTCCTCGGCCACGTCCACCGGCACCCGACGCTGCTGCGCTACCGCCACCACGCCGACGCCGAGGGCCGCCTGGTCAAGGTCGAGGCGCAGATCCTGCTCGACGCGGGCGCCTACGCGGACACGTCGTCGGAAGCGCTGGCCGCCGCGGTCGCCTTCGCCTGCGGCCCGTACGTCGTGCCGAACGCGTTCATCGAGGGATGGGCGGTGCGTACCAACAACCCGCCCTCCGGGCATGTGCGGGGCGAGGGCGCGATGCAGGTGTGCGCCGCGTACGAGGCGCAGATGGACAAGATCGCGAAGAAGCTGGGCATGGACCCGGCCGAGGTGCGCCTGCGCAACGTCCTGGCCACGGGGGACGTTCTCCCGACCGGCCAGACCGTGACCTGTCCGGCCCCGGTGGCGGAACTGCTGGAAGCCGTACGGGACTTCCCGCTCCCCGCGCTGCCCAAGGACACGCCCGAGGACGAGTGGCTGCTGCCCGGCGGTCCCGAGGGCGCGGGCGAACCGGGCGCGGTGCGCCGGGGCGTGGGCTACGGCATCGGCATGGTGCACATGCTGGGCGCGGAGGGCGCCGACGAGGTGTCCACGGCCACCGTGAAGGTGCAGGGCGGCGTGGCGACGGTGCTGTGCGCGGCGGTCGAGACCGGGCAGGGGTTCGCGACGCTGGCCCGGCAGATCGTGCAGGAGACGCTCGGGATCGACGAGGTGCACGTCGCGCCCGTCGACACCGACCAGCCGCCGGCCGGCGCCGGCTGCCGGGGGCGGCACACCTGGGTGTCGGGCGGTGCGGTGGAACGAGCCGCGAAGATGGTCCGCACACAGCTCCTGCAGCCGCTCGCGCACAAGTTCGGCATGTCCACCGAGCTGCTGCAGATCACCGACGGGAAGATCACGTCGTACGACGGTGTGCTGTCGACGACGGTCTCCGAGGCGCTCGACGGCAAGGAACTGTGGGCCACCGCGCAGTGCCGCCCGCACCCCACCGAGCCGCTGAACGAGTCCGGCCAGGGCGACGCCTTCGTCGGCATGTCCTTCTGCGCGATCCGCGCCGTGGTGGACGTGGACATAGAGCTGGGATCGGTGCGGGTGGTGGAGCTGGCGGTCGCGCAGGACGTCGGCCGGATCCTCAACCCCGCGCAGCTGGTCACCCGGATCGAGGCGGGCGTCACGCAGGGCGTGGGCATCGCGCTCACCGAGAACCTGCGCACGCCGCGCGGCCTGGTCCGCCACCCCGACCTGACCGGCTACGCCCTGCCGACGGCGCTGGACACCCCGGACATCCGGATCGTCAAGCTCGTGGAGGAGCGGGACGTGGTCGCGCCGTTCGGGGCGAAGGCGGTCAGCGCGGTGCCGGTGGTGGCGTCGCCGGCGGCTGTGGCGTCGGCGGTGCGGGCGGCGACGGGGCGGTCCGTGAACCGGCTTCCGATCCGTCCGCAGGCCGCGGTGGTCACCGAGAGCTGACGGTGGGCGTCGGGGCCGCTTGCTTCTTGCGCCGGGGCCGCTCGCTTCTTGGCAGTGTCGTGCTTCCACGGCCCGCGTCGAGGGCGCTGCGCGTCGCCTTCGGCGATGGGCCTGCGGCCCACCCTTGACCCGGGCCGTTCCAGCACGGGTGAGAAGCGAGCGAGCGGCCCGGAGAGGCGGGTGGCCGGGCCGTACTGTCCCTCGGGCTGACTTTTCCGTGCCCCGGCGTGCGGGGGCGCGGTCGCGTCTCGCAGGCACGCCGGGTCGGCCACGCGGCGAACGGTGAGTGGGTGGCAGGGGCGGCATGGGTGGCATGGGTGGGGCGTGGTGGGGTGGGGGCGGGGGTGGGCTCGGGAAACGTGAGCACTTGGGGGCGAAGTGTTCACGGTTGTGCGGGGTGGGGGCGGAGGCAACGTGTGGGGTGGTCGGTGCGTCTTGGTGGGGGACGGGGTTCGCGCGCGGGGGCGTTGTCAGTGGTGGCGCGTAGTGTGCGAAGCGGTGGGGGCGGCGTGGCCGGTCCTGTCCAGGGGCACGCACGACAATCGGGGGAGACCATGCGCGGGGCGATGAGCGATACGACGGTGACGGCGAGCGGTGTGTGCGCGGAGGGGCGGCGCGGCCGGTCCGCGGTGTCCCTGCTGACCTTGGTGCGCGCCGCGACGTCGGTGGAGGATCCGTCCTGGGCCCGGCGCGCAACGGCGGGGGGCGAGCTGTCGCTGCTGTGGAAGACGTCGGTGCTGATCGGCTGCCTGGCCCTGGCCACGGGGCGCCGTAGTGCCGTGCCGGCTCCGGACCTGCCGTACCGCTTCCTGGACCGTGAGTTCGGGCGGGGGCGGGTGACCCGTTTCGAGGAGGTCGACTTCCCGGCCTGCCTCACGCATGAGCCCACCCGCCGTTTCCTGAGCCGGACGGGTCTGCCCGAGGAGGCGTTCACCTTCCGGCTGGAGTCCGACGACGACATGCCCCTGCCGACGCTGGCGGAGTACTACGAGGACGAGGAGTGCCGTCCCGCCCTGCCCGAGCGGGCGGACCGTCTGGTCCGGCTGGGCCGCCTGGCGGACGGTGCCACGGTGACCGTGGACGCCGTCACGGGCACCGTCCTGACCTGGCACCCGACCACCGGCACCCTCGGCGCCCTGGCCCCGGACCTCCCCGCCTTCGCCCTCACCCTGTGGGCCCGGCACCGGGCGGCCCGACTGGAGGCCGTGGCGGGAATCGAGACCGCCTGACAGCCGACGGGTGGTCATTCCTCGGTGCCGAAGCAGCACCCGTACGTGCCGTTGTCGTACGTCATCCGTTCCGGCAGGAGTTCATCGCAGTTCGGGCAGACGAGGAGATCGGGCGGGTTGATGCGCATGACCGCGGCGTTCTTCATGGCGAACACGGACAGCACCGCGGACCTGCCGTGTTCTTCGATTCCTTGCTGGAGGAACTCGAACGCGCCGTACACGTGACCGCATTCGCACGCGATGCGGTTGCACCGGAACGAGCCGATGTCCTCGATGCCGAGCTCCTTGGCGATCTTGGCCTTCTCCTCGCTCGACACCTTCCTGATGCCGGTCTCCCTGACCCGGGCAGGCGTCCAGTACCAGGTCTTGACGGCCTTCGCCTGTGACAGGGACGTGTAGAACGTCGCTGACTTGCCGCTGGTGATCGCGTCCCGGACGGTGCTCACGATGGTGCAGTCGTCCGCCGCGATGACGGCCTTTCCGCTGGCTGCGACTCTTTCGACGTCGTCCAACGCAACTTTTTCCATGCGGGTCACTTTTCTTCCGTCGACCCGTGAACGCCAGACGGCACGCTGTCGCTCCGCTCGATCGGCTCAGGGCCGCGGAGAAAGAGGCCGTGGCGGGAATCGAACCCGCGTAACCCGCTTTGCAGGCGAGCCCCTCAACCACTCGGGCACACGGCCGTGTGCGTCGTTCGTGGACGACCGTAGGCGGGGGAGGAGGGCCGGCTCAAGGGAGGGGCGGGGGGTGCAACGGGACTGCCACACGCCGTTCATGAACGGGCCGGGGGGCGTAGGACCAAGGTCGTTGCCGAGTCCCGTCTCCGGACAGGAGTCAACCTCGCATTCGCCTCTTACGCTGACGGTCATGACCGTCTCCGAATCACGCGACACCGGCGTCGCCGCCGTCCCGCCCGGCAAGCCCGAGACCGTGCTCAGCCCCGCCCACCGGGCCCTGAGCATCGGCATCGTCTCCGTCATCGTGCTGATCGCCTTCGAGGCGACGGCGGTGGGCACGGCGATGCCGGTGGCGGCGCGGGAGCTGGACGGGGTGTCGCTGTACGCGTTCGCGTTCTCGGGGTACTTCACGACCAGCCTGTTCGGGATGGTGCTGTCGGGTCAGTGGTCGGACCGGCGCGGTCCGCTGGCGCCGCTCGCGTGGGGGATCGGCAGCTTCGCGGCCGGGCTGCTGGTGTCGGGGACGGCCCAGGCGATGTGGCTGTTCATCCTCGGGCGGGCCGTGCAGGGGCTCGGCGGCGGACTGGTGATCGTCGCCCTGTACGTGGTCGTGGGACGGGCGTATCCGGAACGGCTGCGCCCGGCGATCATGGCGGCGTTCGCGGCCGGGTGGATCGTGCCGTCCATCGTCGGGCCGCTGGCCTCGGGCGCGGTCACCGAACACCTGGGGTGGCGCTGGGTGTTCGTCGGGATCCCGGTCCTGGTGGTCGTCCCGCTGGCACTCGCGCTGCCGCGGATCCGGGAACGGGCGTCCGGGCCGGTGGCCCCGGGCGGGCCCGCCTCCTTCGACCGCCGCCGTATCCGGCTCGCCCTCGCGATCTCGCTCGGCGCCGGACTCCTCCAGTACGCCGCCCAGGACCTGCGGTGGATCTCCGTCGTGCCCGGTGCGGTGGGCGCCGCGCTGCTCGTCCCGGCCGTCCTCGGGCTGCTCCCGCGCGGCACCTGCCGGGCCGCCCGCGGCCTGCCCTCCGTCGTCCTGCTGCGCGGCGTCGCCGCCGGCTCCTTCATCGCCGCGGAGTCCTTCGTCCCGCTGATGCTGGTCACCCAGCGGGGGCTCAGCCCGACGCTGGCCGGGTTCTCGCTGGCGGCGGGCGGGCTGACCTGGGCCGGGGGCTCCTGGGTGCAGTCCCGGGCCCGGGTGGAGCCGTACCGGGAGCGCCTGATGGCCCTCGGCATGGTGCTGGTCGCCGCCGCCATCGCCACCGCGCCGAGCGTCCTCGTCGACGCCGTGCCCGCCTGGACGGTGGCCGTCGCCTGGGCCTTCGGCTGCTTCGGCATGGGCCTGGTGATCTCCTCCACCAGCGTGCTGCTGCTCAAGCTCTCCGCCCCCGAGGAGGCCGGTACCAACTCCGCCGCCCTCCAGATCTCCGACGGGCTCTCCAACGTCCTGCTGCTGGCGGCCGGGGGAGCGGCCTTCGCCGCCCTCGGCGGCGGCACGGTCACGCACGCGGCGACCGAGGCCGCGGGGTCCCGTCCGGGGGCGTTCGCCGCGGTCTTCCTGCCGATGGCGGGGGTGGCGCTGGTGGGGGCGTGGGTGGCGACCCGGCTGCGGACGGCCGAGCGGTGAGCGGTGCGGCGGGCTGCGCGGGCGGGTGCGAGGGCGTCTTCGGGAGGCCGTGAGGGCCGGCCGGGGCGGGGGTGTGACCTCTGTCCCACCCGGTGCCGACCCGCCTGCGTCCGGGCGTGGCCGGGTCCCGGCCGCCGGTAGGGTGGCCCGGTTGTCATACGTGGCCGAGCCGACCGACCCCCTTCGGAGACCGTGACTACCACCGCCAGTTCCAGCGCCTCGCACCACCTGTCGCCGGCCTTCCCCGGCCGTGCCCCCTGGGGCACCGCCGGCAAGCTGAGGGCCTGGCAGCAGGGGGCGATGGAGAAGTACATCCAGGAACAGCCCCGCGACTTCCTGGCGGTCGCCACACCCGGCGCCGGCAAGACGACCTTCGCGCTGACGCTGGCGTCCTGGCTGCTGCACCACCATGTCGTGCAGCAGGTGACCGTGGTGGCCCCGACCGAGCACCTGAAGAAGCAGTGGGCGGAGGCGGCGGCCCGGATCGGGATCAAGCTCGACCCCGAGTACAGCGCCGGACCGCTCGGCAAGGACTACCAGGGCGTCGCCGTCACCTACGCCGGTGTCGGCGTACGGCCCATGCTGCACCGCAACCGCGTCGAGCAGCGCAAGACGCTGGTCATCCTCGACGAGATCCACCACGCCGGTGACTCCAAGTCCTGGGGCGAGGCGTGTCTGGAGGCGTTCGAGCCGGCCACGCGGCGCCTCGCGCTGACCGGTACGCCGTTCCGGTCGGACACCAACCCCATCCCCTTCGTCACGTACGAGGAGGGCAACGACGGCATCCGGCGGTCCGCCGCCGACTACACGTACGGGTACGGGTCCGCGCTCGCGGACGGGGTCGTGCGTCCCGTCATCTTCATGAGCTACAGCGGCAACATGCGCTGGCGGACGAAGGCCGGTGACGAGATCGCGGCGCGGCTCGGCGAGCCGATGACCAAGGACGCGATCAGCCAGGCCTGGCGCACCGCCCTCGACCCGCGCGGCGAGTGGATGCCGTCCGTGCTGCGCGCCGCCGACCAGCGGCTCACGGAGGTCAGGAAGGCCATCCCGGACGCCGGGGCGCTCGTCATCGCCGCCGACCAGGACTCCGCCCGCGCCTACGCCAAGCTGATCCGGGAGATCACCGGCAGCAAGGCCACCCTCGTGCTGTCCGACGACGCCGGCGCCTCCAAGAACATCGACACCTTCAGCGGCAGCGACGACCGGTGGATGGTCGCCGTCCGGATGGTGTCGGAGGGCGTCGACGTGCCGCGGCTGGCGGTCGGGGTGTACGCCACGACCATTTCGACGCCGTTGTTCTTCGCCCAGGCCGTCGGGCGTTTCGTGCGGTCCCGGCGACGGGGCGAGACCGCGTCCGTGTTCCTGCCGACCGTGCCCGACCTGCTCTCCTTCGCCAACGAGATGGAGCGCGAGCGCGACCACGTCCTCGACAAGCCGAAGAAGGACGGCGAGGAGGACCCCTACGCCGAGTCCGAGAAGGAGATGGACGAGGCCAACAAGGAGCAGGACGAGGACACCGGCGAGCAGGAGCAGTTCTCGTTCGAGGCGCTGGAGTCGGAGGCCGTCTTCGACCGGGTCATGTACAACGGCGCCGAGTTCGGCATGCAGGCCCACCCGGGGAGCGAGGAGGAGCAGGACTACCTCGGCATCCCGGGGCTGCTGGAGCCCGACCAGGTGCAGCTGCTGCTCCAGAAGCGGCAGGCCCGGCAGATCGCGCACAGCCGCAAGAAGCCGGACGAGGAGGCCGACCTCCTCGAACTCCCCGCCGAGCGGCGGCCGGTGGTCTCCCACAAGGAGATGATGGAGCTGCGCAAGCAGCTCAACACGATGGTCGGCGCCTACGTCCACCAGAGCGGCAAGCCGCACGGGGTCATCCACACCGAACTGCGGCGCGTCTGCGGCGGACCGCCCAGCGCCGAGGCCACCGCCGGGCAACTGCGGCAGCGCATCGCCAAGGTGCAGGAGTGGGCCACGCGCATGAAGTGACCCTCGGGGCACGGGCGGTGGCGACGCGCGCGCGGCACGTGCGCGGCACGTGTGCGGTACGTATGCGGACAAACACAGGTAGTCCGTACCGCGCGGTGACCGGATTCTGGACGGAACCTTCCGCTGAGCGGAGCGGCTCGCTACTGTCACGCTACGCACACGCCCCGTGGCAGCGCCGCCGCGGAGCGCAGCCGTGAAGCGACTCGGGCCCGGACACGCCGGGCCGCCGGCCGATCGGCGGCCTCTGAAGCACGTCGCCGACGGGACTCGGTGACGCATCCGCCGCGAAGAGGCCGCAGACCTCACCACAAAAGGAGTGGGCGTCGTGACCGCGGAGACCTCTCAGACGCTCGACAGGGGACTGCGTGTCCTCAAGCTGCTCGCCGAAACCGACCACGGGCTGACCGTCACCGAGCTGTCCCACCGGCTGGGTGTGAACCGTACCGTCGTGTACCGGTTGCTGGCCACTCTGGAACAGCACGCCCTCGTCCGCCGTGACCTGGGCGGCCGTGCCCGGGTGGGGCTCGGGGTGCTGGGCCTGGGCCGCCAGGTGCACCCCCTGGTGCGGGAGGCGGCGATGCCGGCGCTGCGCGCGCTGGCCGAGGACATCGGGGCCACCGCCCACCTGACGCTGGTGGACGGGGCGGAGGCGCTGGCCGTCGCCGTCGTCGAACCGACCTGGACCGACTACCACGTGGCCTACCGCGCCGGGTACCGGCATCCGCTGGACCGGGGCGCCGCCGGCAAGGCGATCCTCGCCGCCCGGCAGCAGCCGGCCACCGACCCCGGCTTCACCCTGACCGAGGGCGAGCTGGAGGCCGGGGCGTGCGGGGCGGCGGCGCCGCTGGTGGGGGTGTCGGGCGTGGAGGGCAGCGTCGGCGTGGTCATGCTCTCCGACGTGGTGCCCGAACGGGTCGGCCCCCGTGTGATGGACGCGGCCCGGGAGGTGGCGGAGGCGCTGCGGTGACCCCGCCCGCGCCGGGCGTCGATCGGTGCCGCGTTAGATTGACCCCGTGCTCTCTCGTCTCACGCGCCCCCAGACCCTGGCCGTCTGCGCCCTGCCCGTCGTGGCGCTGTTCGCCACGGCGGTGTTCGCGCCGCTGCCGTTCTCCGTGGCGCAGCCCGGGATGACGGTGAACGTGCTCGGCGAGAACCGCGGCACCCCGGTGATCACGGTCTCCGGCGCCCCCGTCCGCGAGACCACCGGGCAGCTGCGGATGACGACCATCGTGGCGACCGGCCCGGACACGAGGGTCTCGCTCGGTGACGTCCTCGACAACTGGTTCGCCACCGACCGCGCGGTGATGCCGCGTGACGCGGTGTACCCGAGCGGCGACGACGAGCAGGAGATCGAGCGGTACAACAAGGAGCAGATGAAGGAGTCCCAGGACACGGCCACCGCCGCCGCCCTGGGCTATCTGGACCTCGACCCCGCCGACGTCGACGTCACCCTGACGCTGGCCGACGTCGGCGGCCCCAGCGCCGGGCTGCTGTTCTCCCTCGGCATCGTCGACAAGCTGGACGACTCCGACCTCACCGGCGGCCGGACCATCGCCGGCACCGGCACGATCAGCGCCGACGGCGAGGTCGGTGCCGTCGGCGGCGTACCGCTGAAGACCAAGGCCGCCCGGCGGGACGGCGCCACCGTCTTCCTCGTACCGAAGGACGAGTGCGCGGACGCGCGGGCCGAACTGCCCGAGGGGCTGCGGCTGATCCCGGTGACCACGCTGAAGGGCGCGGTCGACGCGCTGCACGCCCTGGACACCGGCGAGGGCGACGTCCCCCGCTGCTGAGCCGCCCGCCTCACCCCTCCTTCACGAACCCCTTCTCCTCCATCCAGTCCAGCGCCACCTGGTGCGGGTCCTCCCCGTCGACGTCGACCTTGGCGTTCAGCTCCCGCGCCACGTCGTTGGTCAGGGCCCGGGTCACCGGGTCGAGTACGTCGGCGATGGCCGGCCACTTCTTCATGGTGTCGGTGCGGATCATGGGCGCCGCGTTGTAGTTGGGGAAGAACTTCTTGTCGTCCTCCATCACCACCAGGTTCATGGACTCGATCCGCCCGTCGGTGGTGAACACCTCGCCGTAGGCGCAGGCGCCCTTCGCCGTCTGGGTGTAGATGATCCCGGTGTCCATCTGCGTGATGTTCCCGGCCGGCAGGTGCATCCCGTACGTCTTCTGCAGCCCCGGCAGTCCGTCGGCGCGGTTGGCGAACTCGCCCTCCACGCACAGCGTCACCGCGCCGGGGTCCTCCTTCGACAACGCGGCGACCTGGGACATCGTCCGGGTGCGGTACTTCTTGGCGTTCGCCTGGTTCATCGCCAGCGCGTACGTGTTGTTCATCGGGGCGGCCGGCAGCCAGGTCATGCCGTTGGCCGCGTCGGCCGCCTTCACCGCCGCCCACTGCCGGTGCGGGTCGGGGACCGGTTCGCTGTTGCCCAGGTAGGTGATCCAGGCGGTGCCGGTGTACTCGTAGGTGGCGTCGGCGTCGCCGTTCTCGACGGCCGCCCGGGTGCCGACGGAGCCCTGGATGCCGGTGCGGTCCAGCACCTCGGCGCCGGCCGCCTCGAAGGCGATGCCCATGATCGCGCCGAGGATCAGCTGTTCGGTGAACTCCTTGGAGACGACGGTGAGGTCGGCGCCCTCCAGTGGTCTGCCCCGCCCGACGGTGCCCGGTGCGACGTCGTCGGCCATGGGGGAGCCGCTGGTCAGGCCGCAGCCGGTGAGCAGGCTCGCGGTGAGCAGCAGGCAGACGGGCCGCCTCATGAGCCCGCCTCCAGACCCCGCGGCCGCAGCAGCAGTTCGGCCAGCGAGGCCAGCCAGTCCACCAGCAGGGCCAGGGCGACGGTGAGCACCGAGCCCAGCACCAGGACCGGCATCCGCTGGCTGGTGATGCCCGTGGTGATCAGCACACCGAGGCCGCCGCCCCCGCCGAACGTCGCCAGGGTGGCCGTACCGACGTTCAGGACGAGGGCCGTGCGCACCCCCGCCAGGATCAGCGGGACGGCGAGCGGGAGTTCGACGCGGGTGAGCACGCCGAAGGGGGACATGCCGATGCCGCGGGCCGCCTCCAGGAGGGTGGGGTCGTTGGCCTTCAGGCCCGCGATGGTGTTGGACAGCACCGGCAGGATCGCGTAGACGATGATGCCGATCAGGGCGGCGCGGCGGCCGATGCCGAGCCAGATCACCAGCAGCGCCAGCAGACCGATCGCCGGGGTGGCCTGGCCCGTGTTGGCGAAGGCGAGGGCGACCGGGGTGGCCTTGCGGAACATCCGGCGGGTGAGCAGGACGCCCAGCGGGATGGCGATGACCAGTACGAAGAAGGTGGAGATCACCGTGAGTTCGACGTGCTGCCACAGCGCCTTGGTGACCTGGCCGCCGGACAGGGCGTTCTCGCTCAGCGCGTCCAGGTCGGCCTGCCGGAACCACAGCCAGGTCGCCAGCAGCACGCAGACCAGCACCACCGGCAGGAAGGTCAGCTTCTGCCAGCCGATCCGGCGCCGGGTGGCGGCCGGGGACGGCGGGGGAGCGACGGTGTCCCGCTCGGTGGCGTCGTCGTCGGTGAGCGGTCCACCCGGGGGGAACCTGGACGAAGGGGTCATCGGCTGCCTCCCCCGCCGAACCCCTCCTGCTCGGCGTGGGTGCGGTCGGCCCGCGCCTCCTCCAGGTCGTGCTGGTGCTCCAGCGCGTCCAGCCGGTCCGCCTCCAGGAGTTCGTGCACGGAGTTCATCAGCGTCTCCATGTCGACCACGCCCTCGTACTGGCCGCGCCGCCCGGTGACCGCGACCCGCCCGGCGTTGTCGGTGAGCACCGCCTCCAGCGCGTCCCGCAGCGTCGCGTCCCGCGTCACCGTGTCGTGCACCAGCGCCCCGGCCCGCGCGAGCGACCCCTTGGCCCGCATCAGATCGCCGCGCCGCAGCCACTTGTAGGGGCGCCGCCGCTTGTCGAGGAGCAGGATCTCGTTGCTGCCGCTGTCGCGCAGCCGGTCGAAGATGTGCTGGAGCGGGTCGTCGATGGTGACCGTCGGGTAGTCGGTGATCCCGACGTCCCGTACGCGGGTGAGGTTGAGGCGTTTCAGGGCCGCCCCGGCGCCGACGAAGCCGGAGACGAAGTCGTCGGCCGGGTTGGTGAGGATCGCCTCCGGGGTGTCGAACTGAGCGATGTGCGACTGCTCGCGCAGTACCGCGATCCGGTCGCCGACCTTGATCGCCTCGTCGAAGTCGTGGGTGACGAAGACGATCGTCTTGTGCAGCTCCCGCTGGAGCCGGATCAGCTCGTCCTGGAGGTGGTCCCGGGTGATCGGGTCGACCGCGCCGAACGGCTCGTCCATCAGCAGCACCGGCGGATCGGCGGCCAGCGCCCGCGCCACGCCCACCCGCTGCTGCTGGCCGCCGGAGAGCTGGCGGGGGTAGCGGCCGTGGAACTCACCCGGGTCCAGGCCCACCAGGTCGAGCATCTCCTCCACCCGGTCCCGGATCCGCGCCTTCGACCAGCCGGTCATACGGGGCACGAGTGCGATGTTCTGGGCGACGGTCATGTGTGGGAAGAGACCGGAGGACTGGATGGCGTAGCCGACCTTGCGGCGCAGCCGCACCGGGTCGATGTCGGTGACGTCCTCGCCGTTGATGCGGATACGGCCGCCGGACGGCTCGATCAGCCGGTTGATCATCTTCAGGGTGGTGGACTTGCCGCAGCCCGAGGGGCCGACGAAGACGACCGTCTCGCCCGCCCCGATCTGCATGGAGACGTTGTCCACGGCGGGCTGCGGGGTGCCGTGGTAGCGCTTGGTGAGGTTCTCCAGCTCGATGGTGGCCCCCGTGGCGGCGGCGTTCGTCTCAGGCACGGATCCCCCTGGGAATGGTCAGCCGTCCCAGCAGGACGTAGGCGGCGTCGAACAGCAGCGCCAGGACGATGATCCCGAGTGTGCCCGAGAGCACCTGGTTGAGCGCGTTCTCGCTGCCCAGCGAGGCGATCCCGCGGAAGATCTCGTTGCCGAGCCCCGGCCCGGAGGCGTACGCGGCGATCGCCGCGATGCCCATCAGCATCTGCGTGGAGACCCGGATGCCGGTCAGGATCGGCGGCCAGGCCAGCGGCAGCTCCACCCGCAGCAGCCGGGCCGGGCGCGACATGCCGATGCCCTTGGCCGCGTCCACCAGCGCCGGGTCGACGCCGCGCAGCCCGACGATGGCGTTGCGCACGATCGGCAGCAGCCCGTACAGGGTCAGCGCGGTCACCGTCGGCGGCACGCCGAGCCCGACGACGGGGATGAGCAGACCGATCATGGCCAGCGACGGAATGGTCAGGATCGTCGAGGTGGCCAGGGTCGCCAGGTTCCCGGCCCACTCGCTGCGGTAGGTGACCACGCCGATCGCGACGCCCAGCACGGTCGCCACCACCATGCACTGGAGGACGGCGCTGGCGTGCTGCCCGGCGTCCGTGAGCAGCTGCTGGTGGCGGCTGCCGAGGAACTCCCAGAAGTTCACCGCCGCTCACCGCCTCGTCGTCCCGGTCGCTCACCGGTCCTCGGCCGCCTGCTCCACCAGCGGGATGACCCGCAGGGGGACGGGATTCTCCATGACGATCGCCGTGGCGGCCCGGACGATGCCATCAAAACCGACAACCCGGTCGATCACCCGTTGGAGATCGGCGTTGGAACGGGCCACCAGCCGGCACAGCATGTCGTTGGCGCCGGTGGTGGTGTGCAGCTCCAGCACCTCCGGCACGGACGCCAAGTGCGCCCGCACATCGGCCCCTTGGCCCTGCCGGATCTGCAGCGTGGCGAACGCGGTGACGGGGTAGCCGAGCGCCGCCGGGTCCACCTCCGGACCGAACCCGCGGATGACTCCGTTCGACTGAAGCCGCTCCAGCCGCGCCTGCGCGGTGCCCCGGGCGACCCCCAGCCGCCGGGACATCTCCAGCACCCCGATCCGCGGCTCCCGCGCCAGCAGCGCGATGATCCGCCCGTCCAGCCGGTCGATCCCCATCCGCCCCGCCTCCGACCTGGTCATGTTGTACAGATCGCCCGGCCCGACCGCCGTCGCACTGGTCAGGCTGCCCAGTGAAAACGCGAACTATTGCGCACCTTGCGGACCCGGAGGACCCTGCGACTATGACGCAGACCACACCTCGCACTCCCGACACCGCCCGGCAGGCCGACCCCTTCCCGGTCAAGGGAATGGACGCGGTCGTCTTCGCCGTGGGCAACGCCAAGCAGGCGGCGCACTACTACTCCACCGCCTTCGGCATGAAGCTGGTCGCCTACTCCGGACCGGAGAACGGCAGCCGCGAGACCGCCTCGTACGTCCTGGAGAACGGCTCCGCCCGCTTCGTGTTCACCTCCGTCATCAAACCGTCCACCGACCACGGCCGCTTCCTCGCGGCGCACGTGGCCGAGCACGGCGACGGCGTCATCGACCTCGCCATCGAGGTCCCCGACGCCCGCGCCGCGCACGCCTACGCCGTCGAGCACGGCGCCCGCTCGCTCGCCGAGCCGTACGAGGCCGAGGACGAGCACGGCACGGTCGTCCTCGCCGCCATCGCCACCTACGGCGAGACCCGCCACACCCTGGTCGAGCGCACCGGCTACGACGGCCCCTACCTCCCCGGCTACGCCGCCGCCGACCCGGTCGTCGAGCCGCCCGCCGCCCGCACCTTCCAGGCCGTCGACCACTGCGTCGGCAACGTCGAACTCGGCCGCATGAACGAATGGGTCGGCTTCTACCACCGGGTCATGGGCTTCACGAACATGAAGGAGTTCGTGGGCGACGACATCGCCACCGAGTACAGCGCCCTGATGTCCAAGGTGGTCGCCGACGGCACCCTCAAGGTCAAGTTCCCGATCAACGAGCCCGCCGTCGCCAGGAAGAAGTCCCAGATCGACGAGTACCTGGAGTTCTACGGCGGCGCGGGCGTCCAGCACATCGCGCTCAGCACCAACGACATCGTCCGCACCGTGCGCACCATGAAGGCGAACGGCGTCCAGTTCCTGGACACGCCCGACTCCTACTACGACACCCTCGGCGAGTGGGCGGGCGAGACCCGCGTCCCCGTGGACGTGCTGCGCGAGCTGAAGATCCTGGTCGACCGCGACGAGGACGGTTACCTGCTCCAGATCTTCACCAAGCCGGTCCAGGACCGCCCGACCGTCTTCTTCGAACTCATCGAACGCCACGGCTCCATGGGCTTCGGCAAGGGCAACTTCAAGGCCCTGTTCGAGGCGATCGAGCGGGAACAGGAGAAGCGCGGCAACCTCTGAACGCCCCGGGAGAAGCGCCCCAGAGGGGCGCGGGGAACTGCGCGACCTGCCACGACGCGGCGGCAGACGACCGACAACCGCGCTACCCCGCGGGCGGGCTCTCCACAGAGGGCTCGCCCAACTCCGCCAGCGCCCGCCGCAGGCGAGGCGCGTCCAGCGGCGAGAACCACGGATTGATCCGCAACGCCTCCTGAAGGTGCCGCCGAGCCGCCCCGTACCGCCCGGCCTCCCGCTCGATCAGCCCCCGGTGATACACGTACGCCGCACTCCGCACCCCGCCCCCGCGCTCCCCGTCCGTCGCCCGCACCGCGTACGCCAGCGCCTCCCCGGCCCGCCCGTCCCGGTACAGCGCCCACCCCAGCGCGTCCGCCACGGCGGTGGACGGCTGCCGCCGCCACTCGGCCCGCAGCCGCCGCACGGCCGCCGCCGGGTCCCCGTGCGCCGCCTCGAACCGCCCCAGCACCAGTTCCTCGTCCGCCCCGCCCGCGGCGGCGACCCGCACCCGTTCCCGCAGCAGGCCGTACTGGACCCGCGCGGCCCGCTCCAGCCCCAGCGACTCGTACAGCTCGCCCAGCTCCAGCGCGTCCTCGGGGCGCGGCTGCCGGTCCAGCGCCGCCTGGTACGCCGTGAGCGCTTCCGCAGTGCGCCCCAGCGCCGCCAGCGCACGCCCCTGCCCGGCCTGCGCGGCCCGCTGGTCGGGATCGGTGCGCAGCGCCTCCCGGAAGTACCGCAGCGCCTCCTCCCGCTCCCCGCGCTCGAACGCCAGCCGCCCGGCCTGTTCCAGGTACGCCGCCCGCTCGGCCGGTGTCCGGGCCACCGCCACCGCGTCGGTGATCTGCGCCACCGCGTCCTCCCGCCAGCCCCGGTCCCGGTAGACGGCCGCCTTGCGCGCCCGCACCGCCGCCGCGCCCGGCCGCAGCTTCACGAGCCGCTCCAGGGCCCGCCCCACCGCCTTGTGGTCGCCGAGCCCGGTGTACGCGTCGATCAGCACCGCCTGCGTGGTCCACCGCTTCGGCGCCAGCCGCCGCGCCGCCTCCCCCCACCGCTTCGCCCCGGGGAAGTCCCGTCGCGCCACCGCCAGCGCGGCCAGCCCCTCCAGGGCGGCGGGCGACTTCTCCAGCCGCAGCGCGGTGCGCAGCGCCGCCTCCGCCTTCGGGAAGCGCGCGGGGTCCGCCGTCCGCCGCCCCTGCTCGGTGTAGGCGGCCCCGAGCACCGCCCACGACCGCGCGTCCAGCGGGTGCGCCCGCAGATGGGCCTCCCGCTCGCCGATCAGCACCGCCAGACCGGGCAGCGCGGCCGGTGCCCCGGCGGCCACCGCGCCCCGCGCCAGGGCGGCCGGCCCCGGCGCCGCGACCGGGTCCGGCGGCCACAGCTCTCCCGGCAGCAGGGACGGCGCGACGCCGAGTACGGCGCACCCGGCCACCGAGGCGATCAGCCACCGCCGCCACCCGGCCCGACGCCGCTTAAGTCGGATTGTCATACCGCACACTGTGCGCCCGTACGGTCAGGACACCCGCGCAGGCGAAGGGCGGTGCCCGCGGGGTTCACACCGATGGCCCCCGGTGCCACCCTGAGGATCATGACCGGTATCGAAGCGCGTCACGACGAAGAGACCGCGGTGACGGGCAGCCTCCTCGACCGGCTGCTCGGCGCGCTGCCCGCCGACGCCGTCCTCGCCGACCCCGACGTCACGGCCTCCTACGCCCACGACATGGCGAGCTTCTGCCCGGCCGGCACCCCCGCCGCCGTCGTCCTGCCGCGCACCGTCGAAGAGGTCCAGCACGTCATGCGGGTCGCCACCGAGCTGCGCGTCCCCGTCGTCCCGCAGGGCGCCCGCACCGGACTGTCCGGCGGCGCCAACGCCCACGACGGCTGGATCGTGCTCTCCCTGACGAAGATGGACCGCGTCCTGGAGATCAACCCGGTCGACCGGATCGCCGTCGTCGAGCCCGGCGTCGTCAACGCCGCCCTCTCCCGCGCGGTCGAGGAGCACGGCCTCGCCTACCCGCCCGACCCCTCCAGCTGGGAGATGTGCACCATCGGCGGCAACATCGGCACCGCCTCCGGCGGCCTGTGCTGCGTCAAGTACGGGGTGACCGCCGAGTACGTCCTCGGTCTCGACGTCGTCCTCGCCGACGGCCGCCTCCTGAGGACCGGCCGCCGCACCGCCAAGGGCGTCGCCGGGTACGACCTCACCCGCCTCTTCGTCGGCTCCGAGGGCTCCCTCGGCATCGTCGTCCGCGCCGTCCTCGCCCTGCGCCCCAAGCCGCCCGCGCAGCTCGTGCTGGCCGCCGAGTTCGCCTCGGCGGGCGCCGCCTGCGACGCCGTGTGCCGGATCATGGAGGGCGGACACGTCCCCTCCCTCCTCGAACTGATGGACCGTACGACCGTCAAGGCCGTCAACGACATGGCCCGCATGGGACTGCCGGAGACCACCGAGGCCCTCCTCCTCGCCGCCTTCGACACCCCCGGCGCGGCCGGCGACCTCGCCGCCGTCGGCGCGCTGTGCGAGGCCGCCGGGGCCACCCAGGTGGTCCCCGCCGACGACGCCGCCGAGTCGGAACTGCTGCTCCAGGCGCGGCGGCTGTCGCTCACCGCCCTCGAAGCGGTCAAGGGCACCACGATGATCGACGACGTGTGCGTGCCCCGCTCCCGGCTCGGCGACCTCCTCGACGGCGTCGAGCGGATCGCCGGGAAGCACCGCCTGACCATCGGCGTCTGCGCCCACGCCGGCGACGGCAACACCCACCCCACGGTCTGCTTCGACGCCGCCGACCCCGACGAGTCCCGCCGCGCCCGCGCGTCCTTCGACGAGATCATGGCCCTCGGCCTGGAACTCGGCGGCACCATCACCGGCGAACACGGCGTCGGGGTCCTGAAGAAGGAGTGGCTCGCCCGCGAACTCGGCCCGGTGGGCCTGGAGATGCAGCGGGCGGTCAAACAGACCTTCGACCCGCTGGGCATCCTCAACCCCGGCAAGCTCTTCTGACGAGAGCACCGGGTTCCTCCCGGACGGGTGTGAAGCCCTTGCGTGAGATCGCCCGGAAAGGGGTGGGAAGGGCGGGACCGGCGGTGCGGGATGCGCCGGTCTGATAGATGTGGACCCCTCCATACCACCACCGAGCAGATACGGGACGACGGACATGAGCGCCCCAACCCCGGCCCCGGGCGACGACAAGCCCCGCGAAGGGTATTACCCGGACCCGTCCATTCCTGGATATGTCCGGTACTGGAACGGTGCCTCCTGGGTGCCGGGCACCAGCCGCCCGGCGCCCGGGGACGGCGAACCGCTCGCCCCGCCGCCCGGCGTGCGGCCCGCCGGCCCCTCGGTGGAGGAGACCGGCCCGCACTTCTTCGACGAGGACCCGGCCGACGAGCCCGCCCCGGTCGCCTCGACGCGGGCGGACCAGCACGGCAGCCGCCCCGAGGCCGCCTCGGCCTGGGGCGCCGACCCCGCCCGCCAGGCGGGCCCCGGCCCCGGCACCGGTCAGGAGCGGCAGCCCGCCTGGCCGTCCCCGCAGGGGACCGATCCGAGGGTGCCCCGGCCGTCGGCCCCCGTGGACGGTCCGGGCAGGGACGGTACGGCGACCGCGCCGGTCGGCGGGCCCGGTGAGGAGTCCGACGGCACGGTCCTGTTCCGGCGCCCCGGCGCCGCCGCCGCCGGACGGCAGCCGGCGCCCGCGCGGGGACCGGCCGCCGCCCCCGGGGGTGACGACGACCCGGGCACGATGAAGTTCCGGGCGGTCTCCCCGGGCGCCCCCCGACGCCCGGACCCGTCCCAGGCCCAGGCCCCGGCCGCGCCCCGCGACATCCCCGGCACGGGCGCCCCCGCCGCGCACCAGGGCCCCGCCGCCCAGCCGGCCCCGGCGCCCCATCAGCCCCTCCCCGCCCAGCAGACCCCCGCCCACCGCCAGCCCCCGACGGCCCCGTTCGGCCCCCAGCTGACCCCGGGCACCGTCCCGGCCCAGTCCCCGGCACCCGCCGCCCAGTCCCCGGCACCCGCTGCCTCTGCTCCCGCCCCGGCGCCCACGCCGGCGGCCCCGCACGCCGCCCAGACCCCGCCCGCCCCGCAGGCCCCCCAGGCCCCGCAGGCCCCCCTGACCTCCGGCCCCGGCGGCGGACAGTCCTCGTGGGCCCAGCAGGTGCACCAACTCGCCGGAGCCGGGGGCGAGGAGCAGCCCGTGGCGCCCTGGCGCCCGCCCGCCGAGGACATCTTCCAGGCCGCCGCCCGCCGCCAGGCCGCCGCCCGCCCCGCCGGGCTCGGCAAGCGACTGGCCGCCCGGCTGCTGGACACCGTCGTGCTGGCCGCCGTCACCGCCGCACCCGGCGTACCGCTCGGCATGAGGGCCGCCGACCACATCAACGGCAAGATCGACGAGGCGAAGCTCTCCGGCGAGACCGTCACCGTGTGGCTGCTGGACGGCATGACCTCCGTGTACCTCGGGATCGTCCTCGCCGTCCTCCTCCTGTTCGGCGTCGTCTACGAGGCGCTGCCCACCGCCAAGTGGGGCCGCACGCTGGGCAAGAAGCTGCTCGGCCTGGAGGTGCGGGACATCGAGGCGCACGAGCCGCCGTCGTTCGGCGCGGCCCTGCGCCGCTGGCTCGTCTACAGCGTCCCGGGCCTGCTGGCCATCGGGGTCGTCGGCGTCCTGTGGTGTCTGTTCGACCGGCCGTGGCACCAGTGCTGGCACGACAAGGCCGCGCGTACGTTCGTCGCGGGCTGACGTCCCGCGTCGAACGCCGTACGGAATTCCGTCGCCCGGACGGCCGCTCGCCGGATGCGCCGCCCGGGGGTTCGCGGTCCACTCGGGCCATGAGCAGTGAACCGCCTCCCGGCCCCGGCCGGCAGCCGCCGGAAGACGACCCGTTCAGGAAGCAGCCCCCGCCGTCCGGGACCGGTCCTGGCGCGGGCGGCACGGGCTCCCCGTACGACAACCCGCCCCCGCCCGGCGGCGGTCAGCCTCCTCCCTACGGCGGTGGCGGCGGCCCCTATGGCGGCGGCCCTTACGGCGGCGGCCCCCATGGCGGAGGCCCTTACGGCGGCGGCCCCTACGGCGGTGCCCCCGCCGACCCGCTCGCCGGGATGCCGCCGCTCGCCGACAGCGGCAAGCGCGTCCTCGCCCGCATCATCGACATGATCCTCGTCGGCCTCGTGGTCTGGCTGCTCACCTGGGCCTTCGACGTCCAGAACTACGACGTGGACAGCGACCAGGTCGGGGTCGGCAACTCCATCTGGCAGTCGGTGATCGCCGCCGTGCTCTACGTCGCCTACGACACCTTCCTGATCGGCGCGACGGGGCAGACGCTCGGCAAGAAGTGGCTCGGCCTGCGGGTCGCGAACCTGGACAACGGGTCCACGCCCTCGACGCAGAGTTCGCTGATCCGCGCGGCGGTGCTGTGGGTCCCGTTCGCGTTCTGCTGCGCCTGCGTGTGGACGATCATCTGCGGCGGCTGGAGCTTCTTCGACCGGCCCTACAAGCAGGGCCTGCACGACAAGGCGGCCAAGACGGTCGTGGTCAGCACCCGCTGAGCACTCGCCGAACGCCCGCCGAACACCTGCCCGGAACCCGTGACATGTCTGTGGGGCGGCCCTGAGGCCGCCCCACAGACATGTCACGCGATCGTGTGCCTCAGGCCGCGCGCTGGCCCACCGCCTCGCCGGCGGCGCGGGACGCCACGGGGACCGGCGCCGCGTCGGCGGCGGCGGTCGTGGCGGCCGGCCGGTGGACGGCGACCGTACGCGGCGTGGGCGTCGGTACGGTCATCGCCACCAGCAGTCCCAGGGCGAGCGCCACGACGGCGACGACGGCGATCCACCCGGCGGAGGTCGTCTGCGACAGCAGCAGCATGGCGAACGTCGAGAGGATCACGGTGAGGGAACCGTAGGCGAACTGTGCGACAGTCGGACGGGGCATGGCCATCGTGTCCTCGAAAAGGAGTGATCTCGGGGGTGAGACGGGCGGTCGGCCTGGCTTTCCGCCGACTCCCAAGCGTTCCGCCAGACGACTCTAATCGGTCGCATGCCCGAGGGGAACGAACGGTAAGCGTGACCTGACCTACAGTGCGCAGCACGGGGGGCGCACGGTGTCATGGCGTCCACCAAGTGGACAGTCATACGCGCCTGTCAGGTTTCTCCGCCATTTCCCCCACGTGTCCGTTAACCGGATCGCGCATCCGCATAACGCTCTTGACCTGTCCAAGTCAAGATCTGTCTTTTCTTCCGAACCTCTAGTCGAATGTCGTCACTTGACTACACGCGTTGAACACGAGTGCACCGCACGCGGACGCGGGGGAGGATCTCAAGTGACCAGCAGACCCTGGACCAGACCCTGGACGTTCCGGGTGACCGCGACAGCCGTAGCGCTCGCCGCCGCCACCGCCACGCTCTCCACGGCCGCGGCGGCCGAGGAGGCCCCGTCCGCCCGGCCCGCCGCCGTCGACCGGCACGACCCGCAGCCCACGAAGCAGCGGGAGCACGACCTCGACGGCCCGCTCAGCAAGACGCAGCGGGCGCAGCGCCAAGAGGCCCTGAACCAGCTGATATCCGGTGACGCCACCGCCAGGGACCGCGACGGTTCCAAGGTCGTCGCCCTCAAGGGCAAGAAGGGCGACACCAAGTACGTGGAACTGGGGCGGGAGAAGACCGACAAGATCTTCACCGTCCTGGTCGAGTTCGGCGATCAGGTCGACAGCCGCTACGGCGGCACCCCCGGCCCGCTGCACAACCGGATCGCCGAGCCGGACCGCTCCGTCGACAACAGCACCGACTGGCTGGCGGACTACGACCAGCAGCACTACGAGGACCTGTACTTCGGCACCGGCGCGGGCACCGAGTCGCTGAAGAAGTACTACGAGAAGCAGTCCTCGGGCCGGTACTCAGTCGACGGCGAGGTCACCGACTGGGTCAAGGTCCCCTACAACGAGGCCCGTTACGGCTCCAACGACTGCGACACCTGCGCCTGGAACGCGGTCCAGGACGGCGTCGCCGCCTGGGTCGCCGGCCAGGAGGCCGCGGGCCGCTCGGCCGCGGAGATCAAGGCGGACCTCTCCGAGTACGACCTCTGGGACCGCTACGACTTCGACGGCGACGGCGACTTCAACGAACCCGACGGCTACATCGACCACTTCCAGCTGGTGCACGCCGGCGAGGACGAGTCGGCCGGCGGCGGCGCGCAGGGCGAGGACGCGATCTGGGCGCACCGCTGGTACGCCTTCGGCACCGACGCCGGCTCCACCGGCCCGGCCGGCAACAAGCTCGGCGGCACCGAGATCGGCGGCACCGGCCTGTGGGTCGGCGACTACACCATCCAGCCGGAGAACGGCGGCCTGGGCGTCTTCGCCCACGAGTACGGCCACGACCTCGGCCTGCCCGACGAGTACGACACGGCCGGCGGCGAGAACTCCACCGGTTTCTGGACGCTGATGTCCTCCGGCTCCTGGCTCGGCCGGGGCGAGGACGCCATCGGTGACCTGCCCGGCGACATGAACGCCTGGGACAAGCTCCAGCTCGGCTGGCTCGACTACACCACCGCCGAGGCCGGCACCACGTCCCGGCACAGGCTGGGCGTCGCGGAGTACAACACCAGGAACGACCAGGCGCTGATCGTCACCCTGCCCGACAAGACCGTCACCACCGAGGTCGTCCAGCCCGCCGAGGGCGCGAGCCAGTGGTGGAGCGGCAGCGGCGACGACCTGCGCAACACCCTCACCCGCACCGTCGACCTCACCGGCAGGACCTCCGCCGAACTCACCCTCGACGGCTGGTGGGACATCGAGTCCGGCTACGACTACCTCTACACCGAGGTCTCCACCGACGCCGGCGCCTCCTGGACGCCCCTCGACGGCACCGCCGACGGCCAGGCGATCCCGCGCGACGGCAGCGACAAGCCGGCGCTCACCGGCTCGGTCGACGCCCACCGGGAACTGGCGTACTCCCTCGACGCCTACGCCGGCCGGCAGATCGACATCCGCTTCCGCTACCAGACCGACGGCGGCGTGGCGCAGAAGGGCTTCACCGCCGACGAGATCACGGTCACGGCCGACGGCGCGACCCTGTTCGGCGACGACGCCGAGACCGCGGACGCGGCCTGGGCCGCCACCGGCTTCTCCCGCGTCGGCGCGTCCTTCACCAAGGCGTACGCGCAGTACTACATCGCGGAGAACCGCCAGTACGTCTCCTACGACACGACGTTGCGGACGGGCCCGTACAACTTCGGCTTCTCCACGACCCGTCCGGACTGGGTGGAGCACTTCCCGTACCAGAACGGCCTGTTGATCTGGAAGTGGGACACCTCCCAGGCGGACGACAACACCAGCGTCCACCCGGGCACCGGCCTCATCCTCCCCGTCGACGCGCACCCCACGGCCCTGAAGTGGTCCGACGGCACGCTGATGCGCAACCGGTTCCAGGCGTACGACTCGCCCTTCAGCACCTACCGCACCGACGCCCTCACCCTGCACAACGCGGACGTCGTCACCCGCGTCCCGTCCGCGCGGGGGGTGCCGGTCTTCAACGATCACACCGGCGACTACTACGACGAGTCGAACCCGACCGGCGGCGTCCGGGTCACTGACACCAACACCAAGATCAAGATCACCAAGGAGGCCCGCGACGGCTCCACGATCGAGCTGGAAGTCGGCCCCGCGGTGAAATAATCCACGTTCTCGCAGGTCAGAGCATGATCGGCGGCGACCCTCTGGCGGGGCGCCGCCGATCCGTGTTTAGGTGCGTGGTGTGGTTCTCTTATTGACACCGGCTGGTACGGGGGTATGACCGCATGGCCACAGGAGGCTTCTGCAAGCTGCCGAACGGCACCGTGGTGGTGGCGCTGAACCTGCCGAGCCCCGCCGTCCGCGTCCTCGTCCACGCCGGCAACCGGGCGCGCGCCCTGACCAGGCTGCGCAACCTCGGCCTGCGCGCCGTCTACCTGCGGGGCAACGCCGCCCCGCCGACCCCCGACGAGATCACCGCCGTACTGCACCACCCGGACGGCCTGGTGTGGCGCACGGCCCCGACGGAGACCGCCGCCCGCGGCCCTGAGCGGGTCCAGGAGCTGTGGCACCCCATCCGGGCGCTGCTCAGACCCTCGACCGCCCCGATGTGACGGCTCACCGCACGACGGGCTTCCCGGACAGCTCCACGCCCGCCTCCCGCAGCTCCCGCAGCGCCCGCTCGGTGGTCGCGGCGGCCACCCCGGCGGTCAGGTCGAGCAGCACCTGCGTACGGAAGCCCTCCCGTACGGCGTCCAGCGCGGTGGCCCGGACGCAGTGGTCGGTGGCGATGCCGACCACGTCGACCTCGTCGATCTCCCGGTCGCGCAGCCAGTCCCCGAGCCGCACGCCGTTCTCGTCGGCGCCCTCGAAGCCGCTGTAGGCCGCCGCGTACGCCCCCTTGCTGAAGACGGCGTCGACCGCGCCGGAGGCGACGGCGGGGGCGAAGTTCGGGTGGAAGCCCACGCCCTCCGTCCCGGCGACGCAGTGCGGGGGCCAGGTGTGCTCGTAGTCGGGCTGGTCGGCGAAGTGGCCGCCGGGCGCGATGTGGTGGTCCCGGGTGGCCACCACATGGCGGTACCCGGCCGGCGCCTGCCCGATCAGCTCGGTGACGGCGGCGGCCACGTCGGCACCTCCGGCGACGGCGAGGCTGCCGCCCTCGCAGAAGTCGTTCTGCACGTCTACGACGATCAAGGCGCGGCGCATGGTCGGTGTCCTTCGGCTGTCGGAACGGCGATCACTGGGGTGGGCGGGGATCCGCCGGAAGTCTCGCTGCGCACTCGCTCTAGCTACCCGAGCCCTCGGCGGCGTACTCCGTCGGAATCACGGGTTCCCCCCGGGACAGCTGGGTGGCGGACAGCGGCAGGGCGGCGCGGGCCGCCGCGTGCCGGTCCCGGGCCACCTCCAGCGGCTCGCGGGCGACCACCGCGCCGCCCTTGACCAGCTCGACCAGGAGCTGCCGGCCGGCCAGCGCGGCGGGCACCGGACCGGTGCCGACCACCTCCGCCTCGGCGTACCCGTCCGCGTCCAGCCGGCGCGCGGCCCACTTGCGTCCCCCCACGGAGGTCTTGCCGCCGCTGGACTTCTTCGCCACCGGCACCAGCGGTGCCTTCGGGTCGTCGGACTCGGCGCGGGCGACCAGCTTGTAGACCATGGACGCGGTCGGGTGCCCGGAGCCGGTCACCAGCTGGGTGCCGACCCCGTAGGCGTCCACGGGCGCCGCCGCCAGCGAGGCGATGGCGTACTCGTCCAGGTCGGAGGTGACGACGATCTTCGTCTCCGTGGCGCCCAGCTCGTCCAGCTGCTGCCGCACCCGGTGCGCGACCAGCAGCAGGTCGCCGGAGTCGATGCGCACCGCGCCGAGCCCCCCACCGGCCACCTGCACGGCGGTGCGGACCGCCTCGGCCACGTCGTACGTGTCCACCAGCAGCGTCGTGCCCGAGCCGAGGGAGTCCACCTGGGCCCGGAAGGCGTCCCGCTCACTGTCGTGCAGCAGCGTGAAGGCGTGCGCCGAGGTGCCGACGGTCGGGATGCCGTAGCGGAAGCCGGCGGCCAGGTCGGAGGTGGTGGCGAAGCCGCCGACGTAGGCGGCGCGGGCGGCGGCCACGGCGGCCAGCTCGTGGGTGCGCCGGGCGCCCATCTCGATCAGCGGGCGGTCCCCGGCCGCGGAGGCCATCCGGGAGGCCGCGGCGGCGATCGCCGAGTCGTGGTTGAGGATGGACAGGATCACGGTCTCCAGCAGCACGCACTCGGCGAAGCTGCCCTCCACCCGCATGATCGGCGAGCCCGGGAAGTACACCTCGCCCTCCGGGTAGCCCCAGATGTCGCCGCTGAAGCGGTAGTCCGCGAGCCAGGCCAGGGTCGGCTCGTCGACGATCTCCCGCTCCCGCAGGAAGTCGAGGACGCCGGTGTCGAAGCGGAAGTTCTCGACGGCGTCGAGGACCCGCCCGGTGCCGGCCACCACGCCGTACCGGCGCCCGTCCGGCAGCCGCCGGGTGAAGACCTCGAACACGCTGCGGCGCCCGGCCGTGCCCGCCGCCAGGGCGGCCCGCAGCATCGTCAGCTCGTACTGGTCCGTGAAGAGCGCCGTCGAGGGAACGTCGACCGGCAGCCCGAGGTCCGCTGTGTTCATGGCGGAATCGTACCCCCATTTCGTCAGTCTGACGATTTTGATCCGCGTCACAGGCCCGTTTGTGCGACCGCCCCCCTGCGGTGGCAGCATGGGTGATGTGACGTCACCCGCTCCCGTAGAGATCGAACGCACCGACCCGGCCGAAGAAGCCTTCGCCGTGCCCGAGCCGGACGTCCCCTGGGTCACCATCGTCCACAACGACCCGGTCAACCTCATGAGCTATGTGACCTACGTCTTCCAGACGTACTTCGGCTACTCCAAGGACAAGGCCACCAAGCTCATGCTCGACGTCCACCACCAGGGCCGGGCGGTCGTCTCCAGCGGCAGCCGCGAGGAGATGGAACGCGATGTGCAGGCCATGCACGGCTACGGCCTGTGGGCCACCCTCCAGCAGGACCGGAAGTAGCCGGCGGCGCCGGACAGAAGCAGCCAGGACCGGGAAGTAGCTGACACGCCTTCATGCCAGGACAATTCGAACCGCTCCCCGGCGGCGGCGCGGCCGTCGCCCTCGACGACGTCGAGATCTCCATCATCCGGTCGCTGGCCGTGCAGCTCCTGGAGCTGATCGGCCCCGGACCCGGCGGGGACGCGCCCGACGACCCGCTCGCCGACCTCTTCGCCGAGGGCCCCAGCGAGCCGCCCGCCGACCCGGTGCTCAGGCGCCTGTTCCCGGACGCCTACATCGACCCCGAGGCCACCCCGCAGGCCGCCGAGGCCGAGGAGCAGCGGGCGCACTCCGCGGAGTTCCGCCGGTTCACCGAGAACGACCTCAGGGCCGGCAAACGGGAGAACGCGCTGGCGGTGGTCCGCTCCCTGGACGCCCTGGCCTCCGCCTGGGCCGGGGAGGGCGGCGCGGTGCTGAAGCTGTCGCCGGACGAGTCCCGGCAGTGGCTGAGCTGTCTGAACGACCTGCGCCTGGCCATCGGCTCCCGGCTGGACATCGCCGACGAGGACGACACCGACCTGCTCTACCGCCTCCCGGACTCGGACCCGCGCAAGCCGATGGTGATGGCGTACCTGTGGCTGGGCGGGCTCCAGGAGACGCTGGTCGCCACGCTCATGCCCTGAACCCGTTCAGTGGGGCCTCGCATCCGGATAACGATCCCGTCACCTTGGCGCCCTGCTGTGCACCCTTAGGTGCCCTTTTTCCGCCATTTAATCGTGGCGTGTGTCACAGAGCGCTCCTGTGGTCCCCGAGGCAGTCGTGGTAAATCTTCACGATCGCCCGGCCGACACCACCCGAATGTCGACCGGGTGCGCCACCGAGCCGGCGGATCGCCGGCCAGGCACGAGCGGGACGTCAGGCCCGCTCAGCTCCAGTATCCGGGGGGATCGAGATCCGGTCCGCGGCCACCGAGAGGGCCCGGGTCGGTTGTGGAGAAAGGCGCACCACACATGACCTCAGCGAAGGTCGACACGGACAAGGGCCCCGACCAGGCCCCCGAGGAGGGCTACGAGCGCGGGCTCGGCAGCCGCCAGGTCCAGATGATCGCGATCGGCGGCGCCATCGGCGTCGGCCTCTTCCTGGGCGCCGGGGCCAACATCGCCAAGGCCGGCCCCAGCCTCATCCTCATGTACGCCCTCGCGGGCCTGATCATCTTCTTCATCATGCGGGCCCTGGGCGAACTGCTGCTCTACCGCCCGGTCTCCGGCTCCTTCGCCGAGTACTCGCGTGAATTCCTCGGCCCCTTCTTCGGCTACTTCACCGGCTGGACGTACTGGCTGATGTGGGTGGTCACCGGCATGGCGGAGCTGACCGCCGCCGCCATCTACATCCACTACTGGTTCCCGGACATCCCGCAGTGGGTCTCCGCCCTCGTCTTCCTGGTCCTGCTGTTCGTCGCCAACCTGATCTCGGTGAAGCTCTTCGGCGAGATCGAGTTCTGGTTCTCGATGGTCAAGGTCACCGCCATCATCGGCATGATCGTGATCGGCATCGGCGTCCTCACCCTGGGCTTCAGCCAGGCCGGCGACACCGCGGCCGTCTCCAACCTGTGGGAGTTCGACGGCTTCTTCCCCAAGGGCATCGGCTCGTCCCTGATGACCCTCCAGGGCGTCATGTTCGCCTACCTCGCGGTCGAACTGGTCGGCGTCACCGCCGGCGAGTCGGAGAACCCGGAGAAGACCCTCCCCAAGGCGATCAACACCCTGCCCTGGCGCATCGCCCTCTTCTACGTCGGCGCCCTCACCGTCATCCTGGCCGTGGTCAAGTGGACCGAGTTCGCCGAGGGCGTCAGCCCCTTCGTGAAGGCCTTCGCGGTCATCGGCATCCCGGCCGGCGCCGGCATCGTCAACTTCGTCGTGCTCACCGCCGCCCTGTCGTCCTGCAACTCCGGCATGTACTCCACGGGCCGCATGCTGCGCACCCTCGCGGACAACGGTGAGGCCCCGAGGGTCTTCAACCGGCTGTCGTCGACCAAGACCCCGGCCATCGGCATCGGCGTCTCGGTGATCTTCATGGGCATCGGCGTGGTCCTGAACTACATCGTCCCGGAGAAGGCGTTCGGCTACGTCACCTCGGTCGCCACCGCCGCCGGCATCTGGACCTGGCTGATGATCCTGATCAGCCACGTCCTCTACCGCCGCCAGGTCGTCGCGGGCCGCCTGCCCGCCTCCTCCTTCCCGGCCCCCGGCGGCTCGGTCTGCTCCTACATCGCCATCGCCTTCCTGCTCTTCGTCACCGTCCTGATCGCGATGGACGCCGACGCCCGCGTCTGCCTGTACGTGATGGCCGGCTGGGCCGTCGCCCTCGGCATCGGCTGGGCGCTGCTCAAGAGCCGCAACCCCGAGGTCACCCAGCGGGGCGGCGAGCGCGGCGGAGAGCCGGAGTTCGAGAAGGTCGGCTGACCCCGTCCGCCTGCCGATACGGCTGCTGTCCGGCATATGGGCCGTCCCGTACCACCCATCGGTACGGGGCGGCCCTCTGCTTATCCTGCTTCTCATGCTGACCATCACCCAGACGCTGTACGACCAGATCGTGGCCCACTCCCGCGAGGACCACCCCGACGAGGCGTGCGGCGTGATCGCGGGCCCCGTCGGCGCCGGCCGCCCCGAGCGGTTCATCCCGATGCTGAACGCCGCTCGCTCGCCCACGTTCTACGAGTTCGACTCCCAGGACCTGCTCAAGCTCTACCGCGAGATGGACGACCGCGACGAGGAACCGGTGGTGATCTACCACTCCCACACGGCCACCGAGGCCTACCCCTCGCGCACCGACATCTCGTACGCGGGCGAGCCCGGCGCCCACTACGTCCTGGTCTCCACCGCCGACACCGACGGCGCCGGCGACTTCCAGTTCCGCTCCTTCCGCATCGTGGAGGGCGAGGTCACGGAGGAGGAAGTGAAGGTCGTCGACAGCTACTGATCTGGGTGGATTCCCGGGCTTCTCGCACTGCGGATGAACATCGTCCGAAGGGTGAGATCACCTTCCAGAACCCGGACCGGGAATCGATACGATGACCGCATGGTTTCCCACGACGTGAGCACGAAGACGCCGGGCACGCTGCTCGTGGCGCGGCTGCACGTCGACCTGTGCAGGCTCGCCAGCGCCATCTGTTGACCCCGCCCTGCCGCCGTACGGCCGTGAGCCGCGGCGTGCTGACGCGCGCCCTCCGAAACCCACGACACTTCCGACAGGAGCCCTGAGCCATGGCCATCGAGGTCCGCATCCCCACCATCCTCCGCACCTACACCGACGGTCAGAAGGCGGTGGAGGGCACCGGAGCAACCCTCGCCGACCTGTTCGCCGACCTCGACACCCGCCACCAGGGCATCCAGGCCCGCATCGTCGACGACGGCAAGCTGCGCCGCTTCGTCAACGTCTACCTCAACGACGAGGACGTCCGCTTCCTCGACGGCATCGACACCAAGCTCACCGACGGCGACAACGTCACGATCCTGCCGGCCGTCGCCGGCGGTATGGCCTGATACCCATGCGCTACGACTCCCCGCTGGCCGCGGTGGGCCACACCCCCCTGGTGCGCCTGCCGCGGCTGTCGCCCTCCGCCGACGTGTCGATCTGGGCCAAGCTGGAGGACCGCAACCCCACCGGCTCGATCAAGGACCGGCCCGCCCTGCACATGATCGAGCAGGCGGAGAAGGACGGCCGGCTCACCCCCGGCTGCACCATCCTGGAGCCGACCAGCGGCAACACCGGCATCTCGCTCGCCATGGCCGCCAAGCTCAAGGGCTACCGCATGGTCTGCGTCATGCCCGAGAACACCTCCCAGGAACGCCGCGACCTGCTCGGCATGTGGGGCGCCGAGATCATCGCCTCCCCGGCCGCCGGCGGCTCCAACACCGCCGTGCGCGTCGCCAAGGAACTGGCCGCCGAGCACCCCGACTGGGTCATGCTCTACCAGTACGGCAACCCCGACAACGCCGGCGCCCACTACGCCACGACCGGCCCGGAGATCCTCACCGACCTCCCGTCGATCACGCACTTCGTCGCGGGCCTCGGGACGACGGGCACCCTGATGGGCGTCGGCCGCTACCTGCGCGAGCACAGGCCGGACGTCAAGATCGTCGCCGCCGAGCCCCGCTACGACGACCTCGTCTACGGCCTGCGCAACCTCGACGAGGGCTTCGTCCCCGAGCTGTACGACGCCTCCGTCCTCACCACCCGCTACTCCGTCGGCTCGGCCGACGCCGTCACCCGCACCCGCGAACTCCTCGCCCAGGAGGGCATCTTCGCGGGCGTCTCCACCGGCGCCGCCCTGCACGCCGCGATCGGCGTCGCCACCAAGGCGCTCAAGGCCGGCGAGAGCGCCGATGTCGTCTTCGTCGTCGCCGACGGCGGCTGGAAGTACCTCTCCACCGGCGTCTACACCGCGGCCACCACCGAGGAGGCCATCGAGACCCTCCACGGCCAGCTCTGGGCCTGATCCGCTACGACGCGAGGTGACGGACCTGGTCCCACAGGGCCGGGTCCACCACCCCCACCCGCCGCCGGAAGTCGCCCACCCGGACCTTGCGCAGCTCACCGGTGTCCAGGAAGCTCGCCCGCCCCCGCGCGTCCCCCACCGATCCCGGCGGCAGCGCGATCACCCCGCCCCGCCCCTCCCGGTACCGGGTGGTGATCTTCGCGACGACCGCCCGCCGCCCCCGCACCGACAGCACCAGGCAGGGCCGGTCCTTCCCGCCCCCGCGCTCCTCGTAGGGCACGTTCGCCCACCAGATCTCCGCCGGCCGCGGCCGCGCCCGCACCCCCGGCGGCCGGTGCCCCCGGCCCCAGCCGTCCACGAGCGCCGCGACCAGCCCCAGCAGGGCCACCGCCGCGATCACCAGCCACCAGGACGCGTTCATACCCGCCGACGTTACCGGCGCACGCGGCATATGCGCGCCCCCTCGACGGTCCCGACCGCCCCCTCTTCCAGCCGAACCGGTGACACCGCAGGTGAGTTCGCCCACAACGGCCCCTGGCGGAGGAGCGACCCCAGGTTTTGCGCCTTACGCTCGGTGAACCGCACGACCCCCGTCTCTCCACACCCGCCAGCGGAGGTTTCTGCTCCATGAAGCTCACCGTCGTCGGCTGCTCGGGGTCGTTCCCGTCCGCGGAATCGGCCTGTTCGAGCTACCTCGTCGAGGCCGACGGCTTCCGGCTGCTCCTCGACATGGGCAACGGCGCCCTGGGCGAGCTGCAGCGCCACTGCGGTCTCTACGACCTCGACGCGATCTTCCTCAGCCATCTGCACGCCGACCACTGCATCGACATGTGCGCCTACTTCGTGGCGCGCTACTACCGGTACGACGGCGGCCGCTGCGCCCCCCTGCCGGTCTACGGCCCCGAGGGCACCGAGCACCGGCTCACCACCGCCTACGCCGACACGCCCTCCGCCTCCTCCATGAGCGAGGTCTTCGACTTCCACACGGTCAAGCCGTCCACCTTCGAGGTCGGCCCCTTCACCGTGCACACCGAGCGCGTCGCCCACCCCGTGGAGGCCTACGCCGTCCGCGTCGAGCACGCCGGACGCTCACTGACGTACTCCGGCGACACGGGCGTCACCCCCGTCCTCGACGAACTCGCCCGGGAGACCGACCTGTTCCTGTGCGAGGCCGCCTTCACCCACGGCAAGGAGGACATCCCCGACCTCCACCTCAACGGCCGCCAGGCCGGCGAGAGCGCCGCCCGCGCCGGCGCCCGCCGCCTCGTCCTCACCCACATCCCGCCGTGGACCGACCCCCGCGTCAACCTGGCCGACGCCCGCGCCGTCTACGGCGGCCCGTCGGAAGTGGCGGCGCCGGGAGCGACGTACGAGATCTGACGCCACGCACGAGGGCCCCCGGAACCAGGACGGTTCCGGGGGCCCTCGCACCGCGGCGGGCGGCTACGCCTTGGTGAGGTCCTCGACCTCCTCCTCGGGCTCGCGGCCCGGGGTCTTCAGGTCGAACTTGACGATGGCGAAGCGGAACACCACGTAGTAGAGCGCCGCGAAGACCAGTCCGATCGGAATGATCAGCCAGGGCTTGGTCGCCAGATGCCAGTTGAGCGCGTAGTCGATGAACCCGGCCGAGAAGTTGAAGCCGGCGTGCACCCCCAGGCCCCACGTCACCGCCATCGAGACCGCCGTGAGCACCGCGTGCAGCACGTACAGCAGCGGCGCGATGAACATGAACGAGAACTCGATCGGCTCGGTCACACCCGTGACGAACGACGTCGCCGCCAGCGAGACCATCATGCCCATCACGGCCTTGCGGCGCTCGGGACGGGCACAGTGCGCGATCGCGATCGCGGCGGCCGGCAGACCGAACATCATGATCGGGAAGAAGCCGGACTGGAAGATGCCGGCGGACGGGTCACCGGCCAGGAAGCGGGTGATGTCGCCGTGCACGATCTCACCGGAGGCGTTCTCGAAGTCGCCGAGCTGGAACCAGGCCACCGTGTTGACGAACTGGTGCATGCCGATCGGGATCAGCCCGCGGTTCACCGCGCCGAACAGCGCCGCGCCGCCCGCGCCCAGGCCCGTCATCCACTCACCGAAGGTGGAGATGCCCTCGCCGATGGGCTCCCAGACCAGACCGAAGAAGACACCGACCACGATGCCGACGAACGCCATGATGATCGGCACCAGCCGGCGGCCGTTGAAGAAGCCCAGCCAGTCCACCAGCTTCTTGCGGTGGTACCGCTGCCACAGCACCGCCGCCAGCAGACCCATGATGATGCCGCCGAGCACCCCGGGGTCGTTGTACGTCGCCGCGGTGTCCGCGCCCTCCTTCACCACCGCCTCGGTGACCGGGAACGCCTGGAGCACCTTGCTGTAGACGAGGAAGCCGACCACCGCGGCCAGCGCGGTCGAACCGTCCGCCTTCTTCGCGAAACCGATCGCCACACCGATGCAGAACAGGATCGGCAGCGAGCCGGTCAGCGCGCTGCCCGCGTTGTTGAAGACCGCGGCGACCTTGTCCCAGCCCAGGCCGTCCTTGCCGAAGATGTCGTCCTGGCCGAGCCGGACCATGATGCCCGCGGCCGGCAGTACGGCGATCGGGAGCTGCAAACTGCGGCCGACCTTCTGCAGGCCCTGGAACAGGCCTGATCCCCGCTTCTTCGCGGGAGCCGCCGAGGCGGTGGCGGTGCTCATCGTGCTTCCTCCAACACAGGTGGTGGTCTACACCACTCAGTGGTGCGGACCTGTTCTAACACGATGAAGGTGACATAAGGAACCCACGATTCCGTCAGTACGGCGGCACCCCGGCGCCGGTCACCGGGGGCGGGTGGTGTAGACCAGTCGGCGGGCTCGCGCAGACGGGCCGACTGTGGGTTACTGCGACAAAGCGGTTCGGATCAGGGAGAAGGAACATGGCCACCAAGGCTGAGAAGATCGTCGCCGGGCTCGGCGGCATCGACAACATCGACGAGATCGAAGGCTGCATCACCCGCCTCCGCACCGAGGTCCACGACCCCTCCCTCGTCGACGAAGCCGCCCTCAAGGCCGCCGGCGCCCACGGCGTCGTGAAGATGGGCAGCGCCATCCAGGTCGTCATCGGCACGGACGCGGACCCGATCGCCGCCGACATCGAAGACATGATGTAGCCGACACCGCACGCGCGAAGAGGGTCCCTTCCCGCCCCGGAAGGGACCCTCTTCCCGTACGGCTAGGCTCGTCCGCATGTCACGCATCGACGGCCGCACGCCCGAACAGCTCCGCCCCGTCACCATCGAACGCGGCTGGAGCAAGCACGCCGAGGGCTCCGTCCTCGTCTCCTTCGGCGACACCAGAGTCCTCTGCACCGCCTCCGTCACCGAAGGCGTCCCGCGCTGGCGCAAGGGCAGCGGCGAGGGCTGGGTCACCGCCGAGTACGCCATGCTGCCCCGCGCCACCAACACCCGCGGCGACCGCGAGTCCGTCAAGGGCCGCATCGGCGGCCGCACCCACGAGATCAGCCGCCTCATCGGCCGCTCCCTGCGCGCCGTCATCGACTTCAAGGCCCTCGGCGAGACGACGATCGTCCTGGACTGCGACGTGCTGCAGGCCGACGGCGGCACCCGCACCGCCGCCATCACCGGCGCCTACGTGGCCCTGGCCGACGCCATCACCTGGGGCCAGGCCAACAAGCTGATCCGCCCCAGCCGCAAGCCGCTGACCGGCACGGTCTCCGCCGTCTCCGTCGGCATCATCGACGGCACCCCCATGCTCGACCTCCGCTACGAGGAGGACGTCCGCGCCGACACCGACATGAACGTCGTCTGCACCGGCGACGGCCGCTTCGTCGAGGTCCAGGGCACCGCCGAGGCCGAACCCTTCGCCCGCGACGAGCTCAACACCCTCCTCGACCTCGCCACCGCCGGCTGCGCCGAACTCACCGACCTCCAGCGCAAGGCCCTCGACACGGTCCTCGAAAGGTAAAGACCGCGGAAAGAACGGCGGTCCGCGCAGGCAACTGGACCGCCCGCCCCCGCGTCCCTGCACATATACGGAGGTACGGGCTGCACCGCCGTACATCCGGCGCGACAGCACCGCCCAGAGGGCCGCACGGCCCTGTCCGTAAGGAAGGACCGCACTCTCATGGCCACGACCCGCCGACGCCGAAGTCGTCGCACCGCCCTCGCCACCGCCGCCGCCGTGGCGGCCGTCGGCCTGACGGCCGGGCTGACCACCGGCTGCGACGCCGTCGACAAGGCACTGGACTGCGTCCAGACCGCCGACGCCATCGCCGACAGCGTCACCGACCTCCAGCAGGCCGTCGAGGCCGCGGCGGACGACCCGACGCAGCTGGAGAAGTCCCTGAACAGCATCGACAAGAACCTCGACAAGCTCGGCGACAAGACCGACAACGCCGACGTCAACAAGGCCGTGGGCGACCTCGGCAAGGCCGTGGACAACGTCCGCACCTCCGTCGAGAACGGCGACGCGACGCCCGACATCAGCCCGGTCAGGGACGCGGCGGGCGAACTGACGAAGGTCTGCACGCCGTGACCGAGGGGTGAGCGGATGCGAGGGCAGCGGCGGGTCACCGGAATACTGGTCCCCATGACCCGCCTGATCCTCGCCACCCGCAACGCCGGAAAGATCACCGAACTCCGCGCCATCCTGGGGGAGGCCGGCCTCCCCCACGAACTGGTCGGCACCGACGCGTACCCCGAGATCCCGGACGTGAAGGAGACGGGGGTGACCTTCGCGGAGAACGCCCTGCTGAAGGCCCACGCCCTCGCCCGGGCCACCGGCCTGCCCGCCGTCGCCGACGACTCCGGCCTCTGCGTCGACGTCATGAACGGCGCCCCCGGCATCTTCTCCGCCCGCTGGTCCGGCCGCCACGGCGACGACCGGGCCAACCTGGACCTCCTCCTCGCCCAGCTCGCCGACATCGCGGACGAACACCGCGGCGCGTACTTCGCCTGCGCGGCGGCCCTCGCCCTCCCCGACGGCACGGAACGCGTCGTCGAGGGCAAGCTGATGGGCGTCCTGCGCCGCTCCCCGTCCGGCACGGGCGGCTTCGGCTACGACCCGATCCTCCAGCCGGAGGGCGAGACCCGCACCTGCGCGGAACTGACGGCCGCCGAGAAGAACGCGATCAGCCATCGGGGGAAGGCGTTCCGGGGGTTGGTGCCGGTGGTGCGGGAGTTGTTGGGCTGACTCCGCAAAACAGCTCTGCACCTTCGAAACGGAGGCGCAGAGCTGTTTTTCCTGTGGGCCCGGTGGGACTCGAACCCACGACACACCGGACCTAAACCGGCGCCCTCTTGCCAGCTGGGGTACGGGCCCGCAGCGCTTCTACTCTACTGGGCGGCGCGGGTCGCTCGTCCTCCTCCTCGGCACCAGGTGCTGGTGACGGCGTGGCAGTTGGGGCACAGGAGGCGGAGGTTCTCCCGTCGGTTGTCACGCCAGTCCCCGTTGACGTGGTCGATCTCGAGAGTTATCGGCTTGCCCAGCCACTGCGGAGCAGTTCCACACCTGGCGCACTGCTCGGGTACGCCGACTTCCCGAAGTGCTCGACGCAGCAGCGAAGTCGTACTTCGACGGTTGCTGTCGCTTCGCACCAGAATGTCCTCTGCGCGCTTGGCCGACGGGCTGCTCCGGCCCTGTTGGTGCGCTTGCCCGAGAAAGTGGGAGGTGTCGATATCGTGTTCCGTGACCCACTGCTGAAACAGCGCGCGCAGTCGGCCGTTGTTCGGCCGCCCCAGAGACTTCAGGGCGCCTGCGATGGAGACCGCCTCCGCGACCGCGCTGCGCAACTCGTGAGGGGGAGGCTTCGGAGAGGGGTTTCGGCCCCGTCGCCGTCGCGGGAAGTGTGAGACGTCGATGCCGAAATGGTCGAAGCGCTTGTACAGGTGCCGACGGAGATTGCGGTAGGGGCGCGCGCCGAAGAAGGCGATGACCTCGTCGATGTCGGCGCACTTCTCGGCTGCCTCGACCAGGCGGTCGCGGGTGTATCGCATACCGCAGCTCACGCGGCACGTCCCTTGCTCCGGCCTCGGTAGGTGTCTGTCGTCGAGTGGCAGTTGGGGCAGAGCATCCGTAGATTGTCGATCTGGTTGTTCCGCCAGTCGCCGTCGATGTGGTCGACCTCCAGGGGCAGTGGTTCCCCGAGCCACACCGGGCCGACTCCGCACAGAACGCAGCGTTCTTCGACGCCGAGCTCACGCATGGCCCGCTTGAGCCGGTTGCTCGGGACGCGCTTGGCGTGGTCCGACGCGTCCACGGTGAGGATCTCCTCGGCCGTCCTGCGACGCTGATTGTGGCGTTGCCGCTCCGTGCGGACCACTGGTGTGAAGTGCGAGGTGTCGATCCCGTAAGCCTTGATCCGCCGCGAGATGTGCGTGTGATGCCCGCCGACCAGATCGAGTCCCAGTCGGCGCAAGACGTCATTGACGCTCGCCGACGTGGCGACCGCCGATTCCAAGACCTCCCTCGTCCACTTCACGCCTTCTCGCTCGAAGTGCGAGACATCCACCCCCAGCTTCCTCATCCGGTCGAAGATGTACCGCCGCTGCCTACTCTGCGGATCCACCCCCAACCGCCCCAACGCCTCCGTGAGCGTCCGCGCCCCCCGGGCGGCCTCCTCCAGGCGCTCCCGCGTGTACGTACTGGTCCCCATCGAGCCGCCCCCTCCGATGTCCGGCCGCCTGTTCGTGGCCTCGTACGGAGTAACGAACCGGTTATCGGACCGTCACGCTCGATATGCGGAAGGGGCCGTTCCGGGGTGGTGTCCCGGTACGGCCCCTCGGGGAGGTGTCTCAGATGCCCAGATCCTTGATGATCTTGGCTACGTGGCCCGTCGCGCGGACGTTGTACAGGGCCTTCTCCACCTTGCCCTCCTCGTCCACCACGATCGTGGAGCGGATGACGCCCATATAGGTCTTGCCGTAGTTCTTCTTCTCGCCGAAGGCGCCGTACGCCTCCAGGACGGACTTGTCCGGGTCGGCGAGGAGGGTGACCTTCAGGGATTCCGTCTCGCGGAACCTGGCCAGCTTCTCGGGCTGGTCGGGGGAGATGCCGAGGACGTCGTAGCCGGCGCCGGCCAGCAGGTCGAGGTTGTCCGTGAAGTCGCACGCCTGCTTCGTGCAGCCGGGGGTGAGGGCCGCGGGGTAGAAGTAGACGATGACCTTGCGGCCCTTGTGGTCGGCCAGGGACACCTCGTTGCCGTCGGCGTCCTGGAGGGTGAAGGCGGGGGCCACGTCCCCGGGCTGGAGTCGCTCGCTCATCGGGACAGAGTAACCGGGGGTGCTGACAGTGCGGCGAGGCGCGGAGCTGACAGACTGTCCGGAACAGCACGCATCAGCATCACATCGGAGGCCGTACGGTGGCGGACACGTCGGACACGAGAACCCCGGCGCAGATCGAGGCGGACATCAAGCGCCGCCGCGAGGTGCTGGCCGAGACGCTCGACGAGATCGGGGTGCGGGTGCACCCGAAGACGATCATGGGTGACGCGAAGGCCAAGGTCGCGTCGAACATCGACCACACGCTCGGGCGGGCGTACGTCCAGGCCAACCGCGCCGTGAGCGAGGTGAAGGGCCGGTTCGTGGACGAGGACGGTTCGCCCCGGCTGGAGCGGATCGTGCCCGTGGCGCTCGTCGTCGTCGGGGTGGTGGGCCTGGTGGCCCTCGGGACCCGGCGGCGCGGGCGCTGAGGCGGAGCAGGTAGGTTCGGGGCCGTGAGCGTCAAGAGAAACGATCCCAGCACCCAGGACGACAAGCTGCCCATCCGCATGCTGCACGACCGGGTGCTCGTGCGGCAGGACACCAGCGAGGGCGAGCGGCGTTCCGGGGGTGGCATCCTGATTCCCGCCACCGCGGCCGTCGGCAAGCGGCTGGCCTGGGCCGAGGTCGTCGCCGTCGGGCAGAACGTCCGTACGGTGGAGCCGGGGGACCGGGTGCTCTACGACCCCGAGGACCGGGCCGAGGTCGAGGTGCGGGGTGTCGGCTACGTGCTGATGCGCGAGCGGGACCTGCACGCCGTCGCGGCGGACCGGTTCGAGGGGTCGGAGGACTCCACCGGGCTGTATCTCTGAATCTCCGGATCTCTGAGTCTCCGACCGCGTCTGCGACCGCGCGCCGAACACATGGGGAAGGGCTGGTGACCATGGTCACCAGCCCTTCCCCATGTCCTTTGCTACCTTGGGAATCCACCCGACGAGACGCGCCGTACCGGGTCACGCAAAGACGACGCACCACCGTTCAGTACGTTTTCGGAGGTGCCGTCATGGCCTGGGTTCTGTTGATCGTCGCCGGTCTGCTGGAGGTCGGCTGGTCGATCGGGATGAAGTACACGGACGGCTTCACCCGTCTCGTCCCGTCCCTGTTCACCGGCGCGGGGATCGTCGCCAGCATGCTGCTGCTGTCCTACGCGGCCCGGTCGCTGCCGATCGGTACGGCCTACGGCGTGTGGGTCGGGATCGGGGCGGCCGGTGCGGCGGTGCTCGGCATGGTGGTGCTGGGCGAGCCGGTGACCGCCGCCCGGATCTTCTTCGTCTGTCTGCTGCTGGTGGCCGTGGTGGGGCTCAAGGCGACCTCCGGGCACTGACCTCACCGCCCTCCCCGGCTTCACCGCCCTCCCCGGCTTCACTGTCCGGTGGTGTCGGAGCTGTCGGGGAACGGCCAGTCCGAGTCGTCGTCGCCCCCGGTGCCGTCGTCCGTGTCCTCGCCGCCGCCGGGCGGCGCCTCGTCGCCGGTCCCGGTATCGCCCCCGGCGCCGTCGTCCCCGCCGGGGCCGGTGCCGGGCGTCTCGCCGCCGGTGGTGCCGTCGCCGGGGGCGCCGTCGCCGGGGGTGGCGCCGGTGTCGCCGGTGCCGGGCGGGGTGACCTGCTGGGTGGCGCCCGGGGTCCGGCCGCTGCTCCGCGACGCGTCCGGGCTCGCCTCGTCGCCGGGGCCGCCGGTGCCGGTGGAGGAGGCCGACGGGCCGGTGGAGGGGGCCTCGCTCTCGGAGGCGCCGCGCTGCAGCCGCAGCTCGAAGCTGCCGACCGGTGCGCCCTCCAGGGCCTGGCGGGTGTACTGGCCCCAGATCTCCGCGGGGGCGCCACCGCCGTTGATGCGGGCGAGACCGGTCGCGCCGTAGAGCGGCTTGTGGGCGGCGGTCTCGGGGTCCTGGCCCATGACGGCGACGACGGTGGCCAGTTCCGGGGTGTACCCGGCGAACCAGGCGGCGGTGTCCTCCTCGGCGGTGCCGGTCTTGCCGGCGGCGGGGCGGCCCGCGGCCTGGGCGGCGGTGGCGGTGCCCTTCTGGACGACGCTGCGCAGCACGGAGGTGGTGGTGTCGGCGGCCTCGCGGCTGATGACCTGCCGTTCCTCGCGCTCGGGCAGCTTCAGTTCCCGGTCGCCGTCCTTCACGACCTTCTCGACCAGGGTGTACGTGCCGTGCTTGCCGTGGTTGGCGAGGGTGGCGTAGGCCTCGGCCATGTCCAGGACGCTGGCCTGGGCGACGCCGAGCGCGATGGAGGGGCTCTCGACCAGGTCGGGGGTGTCCTCGGGGAGTCCGAGGCCGACGGCGGTCTCCTTGACCTTGTCGGAGCCGACGTCGACGGCCAGCTGCGCGTAGACGGCGTTGACCGACTTGTCGGTGGCCTCGCGGACGGTGATCTGCCCGTAGGAGTGCTGGTCCTCGTTCTCGGGGGCGTAGTGGCCGCCGTCCCAGCCCTGGACGGCGCGCTTGTTGGTGCCGTCGTAGACGGTGTTGGGGGTGATGCGGCGGCCGTCCTGGGTCACGGAGGAGTTCTCGACGGCGGAGGCGAGGACGAACGGCTTGAAAGTGGAGCCGACCTGGAAGTCGCGGCGGGTGGCGTTGGGCGTGTACTGCTTGACGTAGTCGATGCCGTTGTACATCGCCACGACCTTGCCGGTCTTCGGGTCGACGGAGGCGCCGCCGGCCCGGACGTACGTGTCGACCTCGCGGTTCTTCTTGTCCAGCCGGGACATCAGCTTGTCATCGACGGCCTCGACGAAGGCGTCCTGCTTGTCCTTCTCCAGGGTGGTGGTGATGCGGTAGCCGCCCCGGTCGAGCTCCTCCTCGCCGACGATGCCGTGCTCGACGAGGTAGTCCTTGACGATGCCGACGACGTAGCCGCGCTGTCCGGACATGCCGGTGGAGGTGGTCGTCTCCTTCGGCATCGGGAACGTCAGCTCCGCGCGTTCGGCGGCGTCGAGCCAGCCCTGGTCGACCATGCCGTCCAGGACGTAGTTCCAGCGGGCGGTCACGGCGCCCTTGTTCTCGGGGTGGGCGACGACGTCGTACTGGCTGGGCGCGTTCAGCAGCGAGGCGAGGTAGGCGCCCTGGGCGGCGGTGAGGTCGGTGGCGTCGGTGCCGTAGTAGGCCTGGGCGGCGGCCTGGATGCCGTAGGCGCCGCGGCCGAAGAAGCTCGTGTTGAGGTAGCCCTCCAGGATGTCGCTCTTGCTCTTCTCCCGGTCGAGCTTGATGGAGATGAAGAACTCCTTGGCCTTGCGGGTGACCGTCTGTTCCTGGGCGAGGTAGTAGTTCTTCACGTACTGCTGGGTGATGGTGGAGCCGGACTGCTTGCCCTTGCCGGTGACGGTGTTCCAGCCGGCCCGGATCATGGCCTGGGGGTCGATCGCGGACTCGGTGTAGAAGTCGCGGTCCTCGGCGGCGAGGACGGCGTGCTGGGCGTCCTTCGAGATGGCGTCCAGGCCGACGTTCTCCCGGTTGACCTCGCCGTCGCGGGCGAGGACGGTGCCGTCGGCGTACAGGTAGACGTTGCTCTGCTGGGTCGCCAGGGCGTTGGCGGAGGGGATCTTGACCAGCGAGTAGCCGAGGAGGAAGCCGCCGACCAGCAGCACGGCGGCGATCAGCACGGTGCCGAGCGTCATGCGCCAGGAGGGGACGATCCGGCGCCAGCCGGTGCGCCTCGGGCGCTTCGGCCTGCCGCCCGAGGGGGCGGTGGTGTCCTGGCTGGGGGCGGACCGGCCCGGGGCCGGCTGTTTCGGCTGCGGCTCGTCGCTCATGGTGTGCGTATGGCTCCTGGGGTGCAGTGCGTGCGGTGCGTGCGGTGCTGCGGTGCGTGCGGTGCGTGCGGTGCGTGCGGTGCCTGCGGTGCGTCGTACGTGGGGGCCGTACGGCTTCGGCGTGATGCGCGCGCGCAGGGGACTCCTGTGACCCCTGTGAACAAGACTGTCGCATCCGTCGTTCAGTTCCCTCCGCACCGGCCTGCGGAAAACCCGTGGCATGCCTCCTTCGGCCGGTACTAGGCTCCTGCGCTTCGGTGCCGGGAGGAGGTCGGAGGGTGGGCGTGGGCGGGTGGCGGGTGTACGCGGCGGTCGTCGCGGGCGGGTTCCGCCGGTACGCGACGTACCGGGTGGCCACCGCGGCCGGGGTGTTCACCAACACCGTGTTCGGGCTGATCCTGGTCTACACGTACCTGGCGCTGTGGGACGAGCGGCCGTCGCTGGGCGGGTACGACCAGGCGCAGGCGGTCACCTTCGTGTGGGTGGGGCAGGCGCTGCTGGCGGCGCTGGCGCTCGGGGGCGGCGGCGTGGAGGGCGAGCTGACCGAGCGCATCCGTTCGGGTGACATCGCCATCGATCTGTACCGGCCGGTCGATTTCCAGCTGTGGTGGCTGGCGGCGGACCTGGGCCGGTGCCTGTTCCAGCTGGCGGGGCGCGGGGTGGTGCCGTTCGCGTTCGGGGCGCTGTTCTTCCCGGCCCACCTGCCGTCGGACGCGGGGACGTGGGCGGCGTTCCTGGTGGCGGTGGTGCTGGGGACGCTGGTGAGCTACGGCATCCGCTTCCTGGTGGCGCTGTCGGCGTTCTGGCTGCTGGACGGTACGGGGGTGCAGCAGATGGCGTGGATCGCCGGGTTCTTCTGCTCGGGGATGCTGCTGCCGCTGAACGTGTTCCCGGGGGCGCTCGGCGAGGTGGTGCGGCTGCTGCCGTGGTCGGCGCTGTTGCAGGCGCCGGCGGACGTGCTGCTGGGGGAGGCCGATCCCTGGGGCACGTTCGCGTTCCAGGCGGGCTGGGCGGTGGCGCTGGCGGCGGTGGGGCGGCTGGTGTGGGCGGCGGCCACGCGCAGGGTGGTGGTGCAGGGTGGGTGAGGACGGGGGGCGGGGGGTCGGCGGGCCGCCGCCGGACGGCGGTCGCGGGGTCGGCGGGCCGCGCGCCTACGGGATGATCGCCGCGATGTGGATCAGGTCGACGATGGCCTACCGGACGTCGTTCCTGATCACCACGGCGGCGAGTTTCGTGACGAGCGGGCTGGACTTCGTCGCGGTGCTGCTGATGTTCTCCCGGGTGGACGCGCTGGGCGGCTGGTCGCTGCCCGAGGTGGCGTTCCTGTACGGGCTGTCCGGTGTCGCCTTCGGGCTGGCGGACCTGGCGATCGGGTCGATGGAGCGGCTGGGCCGGCGGGTGCGGGACGGCACGCTGGACCTGCTGCTGGTGCGTCCGGCGCCGGTGCTGGCGCAGGTGGCGGCGGACCGGTTCGCCCCGCGCCGGGTGGGCCGGGTGATCCAGGGGGCGCTGGTGCTGGGCTTCGCGGTGTCCGCGCTGGACGTGGCGTGGACGCCGGCGAAGGTGGTGCTGGTGCCGGTGATGGTGGCCGCCGGCGGGGCGATCTTCTGCGCGGTGTTCGTGGCGGGCGCGGCGTTCCAGTTCCTGGCGCAGGACGCCTCCGAGGTGCAGAACGCGTTCACCTACGGGGGGACGACGCTGTTGCAGTATCCGCCGACGCTGTTCGCGCAGGAACTGGTGCGCGGGGTGACGTTCGTGCTGCCGCTGGCCTTCGTGAACTGGGTGCCGGCGTCGTATGTGCTGGGGCGGCCGTATCCGCTGGGCCTGCCGGGCTGGACGGCGTTCGTGTCGCCGCTGGTGGCGGCGGGCTGCTGTGCGCTGGCGGGGCTGGCGTGGCGGGCGGGGCTGCGTTCCTACCGGAGTACGGGGAGTTGACGGTGACGGCTTGGGCGGACGAGCGCTTCATCCATCTCGACGGGGTGGAGAAGGTCTTCGACGTACGCAGGAGGACCGGGTTCCTGCGCCGGGAGCGGCGGCGGGTGCGGGCGGTGGACGGGCTGTCGTTCACCGTGGCGCGCGGCGAGATGGTCGGGTACATCGGGCCGAACGGCGCCGGGAAGTCGACCACGGTCAAGATGCTCACCGGCATCCTCACGCCCAGCGGCGGCACGCTCCGGGTGGCCGGCATCGACCCGTCCCGGGAGCGCACCCGGCTGGCCCGCCGTATCGGCGTCGTCTTCGGGCAGCGCACGACGCTGTGGTGGGACCTGCCGCTGATCGACTCCTACCGGCTGGCGCACCGCATGTACCGCATCCCCGACGCCCGCTACCGCGAGAACCTCGACCGCTGCGTCGAACTCCTCGGACTGGGCGCCCTGCTGGACGTGCCGGTACGCCAGCTGTCGCTGGGCCAGCGGATGCGCGGCGACATCGCGGCGGCCCTGCTGCACGACCCGGAGGTCCTCTACCTCGACGAGCCGACCATCGGCCTGGACGTGATCTCCAAGGCCAGGGTGCGCGGCTTCCTGCGCGAGCTGAACGCCGAGCGCGGCACCACGGTGCTGCTGACGACGCACGACCTGACCGACATCGAGCAGCTCTGCTCCCGGGTGATGGTGATCGACCACGGCCGGCTGATGTACGACGGTCCGCTCGCCGGGCTGCACGAGGCGGGGGAGTCGGAGCGGACCCTGGTGGTCGACCTGGAGCGCGAACTGCCCCCGATCGAGGTGCCCGCGCCCGCGCGGGTGGTACGGGTGGAGGGGCCCCGCCAGTGGCTGGCCTTCCCGGCGTCGGCGTCGGCGGCCGAGCTGGTGGCGCGGGTCGCCGCCGCCCACCCGCTGGTGGACCTGTCGGTGCGGGAGCCCGACATCGAGGCGGTGATCGCCCGGATGTACGCGGAGCGGGCGAGCGCGTGGGGCGCCGGGCACGGCGGTCCAGGCATAGTGCCGGGCGCGGTGGACTCGTAGGCTGCTGTACATGACCGACGACGCCCCGGACCTCCGGGCATCCGACGCCGACCGTGAGCGAGTCGCCGAGGTCCTGCGGGACGCCCTCGCGGAGGGGCGGCTGGACATGGCGGAGTTCGAGGAGCGGCTGGACGCCACGTACGCGGCCCGTACCTACGGCGAGCTGGCCCCGATCACCAAGGACCTGCCGGTCGGTACGGCGGCGCCGGCGCCGAAGGTGTCGATGACCAAGGAACCGGCCGGGGCGGGGAGCTGGGCGGAGCGGATCACCGGCGGCGAGGCGACCTCGACGTGGGCCGTCGCCGTGATGTCCGGCTTCCAGCGCAAGGGGCGCTGGCGGGTGCCGAAGCGGTTCAACTCCTTCGCGTTCTGGGGCGGCGGGGAGATCGACCTGCGCGAGGCGGACTTCGCGGACCGCGAGGTCGTGATCAACTGCGTGGCGGTCATGGGCGGGATGAACGTGGTCGTGCCGCCCGGCGTCGAGGTGGTCGTCCGCGGTATCGGCGTCATGGGCGGCTTCGACCACCGTGAGGAGGGCGTGCCGGGCGACCCGGGCGCCCCGCGCGTGATCGTGACCGGCTTCGCCTTCTGGGGCGGGGTCGGGGTGGAGCGCAAGCCGACCCGGGCGGAGCGGCAGCGGCTGAAGGAGGAGCGGCGCCGGGAGCGGCTGGAGCGCAAGGAGGCGCGGAGGGAGCTGAACGCCTCCTTGCGCGATGACGTGATGGACGCCCACCGGCGGATGCTGGACGCCCACCGGGACGACCGCGACCGGCACGGGGAGCGCCGCCCGCGCCGGGAGGACTGAGCCGGGAGGACTGAGCCGGGCCGGGGGCCCGGTGTCCTCACAGCTGGGCCGGTGCCGCCCCCTCCAGGTCGTCCAGGTCGAGGACTTCGGCCATCCGCTCGTACCCCCGGTCGCTGGGGTGGAGGTTGTCGCCGCAGTCGTAGTCGGGGCGCAGCCGGCGCGGGTCGTACGGGTCGCGCAGCGCCTTGTCGAAGTCGGCGACCGCGTCGAACACCTCGCCGTCGCGGATCGCGGCGTTGATGTCCTGCCGCACCCCCTCGCGGACGTCGCTGTAGCCGCGGTGGCCGCCGAACGGCATCAGGGTCGCGCCGATCACCTTCAGCCCGCGGGCGTGGGCCCGCTCGACCAGGGCGCGCAGGCCGTCGAGGATGAGGTCCGGGTCGGTGACGCCGGGGTCGCGCAGGATGTCGTTGACGCCGAGGTCGATCACGACGACGCGGACGCCCGTGCGGCCCAGCACGTCCCGGTCGAACCGGTCCTGCGCGCTCGGGTTGTCCGGCGGGGTGCCCACGCCGCCGGTCAGCACGCGGTTGCCGCTGATGCCCTGGTTGACGACGCTGTAGCGCGGCACGTCCCGCCCCTCCTCGACCGCCGTGCGCAGCCGCGCGGCCAGCACGTCGGTCCACCGCCGGTTGGCGCCGACGGTGGAGGTGGCGCCGTCGGTGATGGAGTCGCCGATCGCCACGACGGTGCCCTCGGCCTCGTTGCTGAGCAGGTCGAGGGCGCTCAGGTAGCGCCAGTACGGCGTCGGGGTGTAGCCGGTGCCGGTGGTGTCCTCGACGCGGTCGCCGGTGGCCAGGTAGTTGGTCTGCCGGGCCTGCGAGTGGATGGTGGCCGGGCCGGACGGGGTGGGGGAGTAGGTGGTGACCAGGACGTCGGCGCCGTAGGGGACGGTGAGCCGTACGGCGTCGCTCATCACCTGGTCGCCGGCCGGGATGACGACCCGGGTGGCGCCGTCGAAGGTCAGCCGCCGCATGGTGCCGTCGGCCGCGGCGGCGGTGCCGGCGCCGTCGGCCAGCGCGAGGGAGGCGTGGCTGATGGTCAGCGGGGTGACGCCGTAGAGGTTGGACAGGGTGACGCGGGCGCTGGTGCCGCCGACGGCCGTGTGCACGACGTTGCGCACCGAGCGGCCGGCCAGGCCGGTGGCCCGGGTGCCCGGTTCGGCGCCGGAGGGGGAGGCGGACCAGGCGCCGACCCAGGCGCCGGCGGAGGCGGGCGCGGCGGCGCCGGGCGGGGCGTGGCCCGCGGCGCGCGAGGCACGGTTCCCGGTGGCGTCGTCGGCCGCGACCCCGACGTATATGGCGACGGCCAGGGCGAGTATCGACGCGAGGACGGCGGCGAGCAGGGCGCGCTGCTGCGAGGGGCGCCGGGTGGGCTGGGCGGAGGGTGCTGGGGGTACCGGAGGTACCGGGGGCAGCGGGGGCGTGTCCGGGCCCCCGTCATGACCGCGGGTCATGTGGTGCTGTTCTCCTCGGGAGATGGGAGCCCGGGGCTCCGGTCCGACGATCCCATGATGCGTCATGGGGTTGGGGGCGCGGACGGGGCCCCGCCGCCGTCCCCCTCCGGACAGACGCCGGGAACTCGTGTTCCGTTCCGGGAGTCGGTCAGGAAGGGACAATGTGTGAGGGATCACCGAACGGGTGGAGCGGAGCGGATGGAACGGACGAACGCGGGACGGCCGGAGGACGCGGGCGACGGCGAGGGCGAGAGCGCCGCCGAGGGGCGGCCCGCCCGCCCCGGCGCCCCGGCGAACGGCGCGACGAGAGCTGCCGGAGCGACGGCTCCGGACGGCGCGACGCCACCGAACCGAGCCACGCCACCGGAGGGCGCGGCGACGGCCGACCGTGCGGCGGCGCCGGAGGGGGCGACGCCACCCGACCGTGCCGGGGCAGCCGGTCCCGGGGCGGTGGCCGACCGCGTGGCGGCGCCGGACGGCGCGACGCCAGCGAACCGTGCCACGCCACCGGAGGGCGCCGCGGCAGCCGACCGTGCCGCGGCGCCTCACCGCGCCATGACGACGTTCAGCCCCGCCGACGAGGAGAAGCGGCGCGGCGTGCGCCGTATGAAGCTCACCGCCACCGGTCTGCTGCTCTTCGTCGCCCTGGTCTACGTCCTCGCCGAGTGGGCCTCCCACCACGGCGCCGGCGCCTGGGCCGGCTATGTCTCCGCCGCCGCCGAGGCCGGCATGGTCGGCGCGCTGGCCGACTGGTTCGCGGTGACGGCCCTCTTCCGCCACCCCCTCGGCCTGCCCATCCCGCACACCGCGATCATCCCGAAGAAGAAGGACCAGCTCGGCGTCTCCCTCGGGGAGTTCGTCGGCGAGAACTTCCTCTCCGAGGACGTCGTACGGCAGCGGCTGCGCGCCGTCGGCATCGGCTCCCGGCTCGGCGCCTGGCTGGCCGTCCCCGAACACGCCGACCGGGTCACCGCCGAGCTGTCCGCCGCGCTGCGCGGCGCCCTGACCGTGCTGCGCGACTCCGACGTCCAGGCGGTGGTCGGCGAGGCCATCACCCGCCGCGCCGACGCCCAGGAGATCGCGCCCGGCATCGGCAAGATGCTGGACCGGGTCGTCGCCGACGGCGGCCACCGCAGGGCCGTCGACCTGATCGTCACCCGCGCCCACGACTGGCTGGTCCTGCACGGCGACTCCGTGATGGACGCCGTGCAGGGCGGGGCGCCCGGCTGGACGCCCCGGTTCGTCGACAAGCGGGTCGGCGAGCGCGTCTACAAGGAACTGCTGCGCTTCGTCACCGAGATGCGCGACATGCCCGCCCACCCGGCGCGCGGCGCCCTGGACCGCTTCCTCACCGACTTCGCCGCCGACCTCCAGTCCGACACCGAGACCCGGGCCCGGGTGGAGCGGCTGAAGACGGACGTACTGGGCCGCGGCGAGGTCCAGGACCTGATCGCGTCCGCCTGGACGGCCGTACGATCCATGATCGTTTCGGCGGCCGAGGACGAGCGCAGCGAACTGCGCCTCAGGGTCCGTGCCTCGCTGCTGTCGCTGGGTGCCCGGATGGCCTCCGACACCAAGGTCCAGGGCAAGGTCGACCAGTGGGTGGAGGGCGCCGCCGTCTACGTCGTGACCACCTACCGGCGGGAGATCACCTCCCTGATCACCGACACGGTCGCGAGCTGGGACGCCGAGCACACCACCAGGAAGATCGAGGCCAACATCGGCCGCGACCTCCAGTTCATCCGCATCAACGGCACGGTGGTCGGCTCGCTCGCCGGGCTGCTGATCTACACGGTCTCGCGCATGCTGGGGGCGTGACCTCCCGGTGTGACCTCCCGGCGTGACTTCGAAGGACCAGGGCACAAGGGAGGCGTCGCTCGACGGAGAGGGAGCCCATGACAGCAGATTCGTCGCCGGCCCCGGTGCCCGCCTCCACCGGAACCGTCACCACGGCCGTCCCGGCCCGCCTGGACCGGCTGCCCTGGTCCCGCTGGCACTGGATGATCGTGATCGGCCTCGGCACCGTCTGGATCCTGGACGGACTGGAGGTCACGATCGTCGGCAACGTGGCCGGCCGGATCGCCGAGGAAGGCAGCGGCCTGGACATCAGCGCCGCGCAGATCACCGGCCTGGCCGCCGCCCTGTACGTGGCGGGCGCCTGCTCCGGCGCCCTGTTCTTCGGCTGGTTGACCGACCGCTACGGCCGCAAGAAGCTCTTCATGGCGACCCTGGTGGTCTACCTGGCGGCGACCGCGCTGACGGCGCTGTCCTTCGAGACCTGGTGGTTCTTCCTCTTCCGGTTCCTCACCGGGTTCGGCATCGGCGGCGAGTACGCGGCCATCAACTCCGCGATCGACGAGCTGATCCCGTCCCAGTACCGGGGCCGGGTCGACCTCATCATCAACGGCAGCTACTGGCTCGGCGCGATCGGCGGCTCCCTGCTGTCCATCGTCATGCTGGACACCGCGATCTTCCCCAAGGACCTCGGCTGGCGGCTGAGCTTCGCCCTCGGCGTCGTCCTCGGCCTGGTCATCCTGCTGGTCCGGCGGCACGTCCCGGAGAGTCCGCGCTGGCAGTTCATCCACGGATACGGCGATCAGGCCGACGGCCTGGTGACCTCCGTCGAGAAGGAGATCGAGCGGGAGAGGGGCGAGAAGCTGCCGCCGCCGGCCGGCGAGATCACCATCCACCAGCGCAAGAGCATCGGCTTCGGCCTGATCGCCAGGACGGTCTTCGCCAAGTACCCGCGCCGCGCCGTCCTCGGCCTCTCCCTCTTCATCGGCCAGGCGTTCCTCTACAACGCCATCACCTTCGGCTTCGGCACCATCCTCATCACCTTCTTCGACGTGCCGACCGGCCGGACCGGCTACTACTTCGCCGTCATCGCGGCGGGCAACTTCCTCGGCCCGCTGCTGCTCGGCAAGCTCTTCGACACGGTCGGCCGGCGGATCATGATCTCGTCGACGTACCTGCTGTCGGGCGTGCTCCTCTTCGGCACCGCCTGGCTCTTCGACCGGGGCTCGCTGACGGCGACGACGATGACGGCGTGCTGGTGCGTCGTCCTGTTCTTCGCCTCGGCCGGGGCGTCCAGCGCGTACCTGACCGTCTCCGAGATCTTCCCGATGGAGACCCGCGCGATGGCCATCGCCTTCTTCTACGCCCTCGGCACCGCCGCGGGCGGCATCAGCGGCCCGCTGCTCTTCGCGGACCTCACCGAGTCCGGCGTCGTCGGCGACACGGTGCTCGCCTTCCAGATCGGCGCCGGGCTGATGTGCGCGGCGGGCATCGTGGCCGCGTTCCTCGCGGTGAAGGCGGAACGGCGCTCCCTGGAGGACATCGCCGAGCCGCTGTCGGCGGCGGGGGCCAAGACGTCGGCCGGGACACCGGGGTCGCCGGGGACCCCGGGGTCGCCCGGGGCTTCCGGAGCGGCGGCGGTGTAGGACTACGCGGGAACCGCGACCGGCGGGGCTCAGCCCCGCCGGTCGGCCACCGCCCAGGACGCCAGCGCGACCGCGCCCGCGACGCCGCACACGGACGGCCAGGCGCCCACCTTCTTGGCCAGCGGGTGCGACCCGGCGAACGCCGCGACGTACGCGGCACCGAGCGCCCCCGCCGCCTTGCCGCCCGCCCGCCGCCGCCACTGCGCCGCCGCGACCGCCCCGGCGGCGGCGAGCACGACGCCCCCGAGCTGACGCTTCTCCGTCCAGCGGGCGACGCCGTACCCGCCGACGAGTCCGCCGGCGGCGACCAGTGCACTGGGAATCCTTGGAGTCATGCCCCGAGGCTAACCCCCACCTGCGACAACACCGACGGCAACCCCATACCTGAGCCCAGGCTTGTCAACTTTCCTCCCGCGAGCTATATAAGAAGACGTACCGAGGGCATCGCACAGACCCTGTGGAGAGGAGAGAACTGTGATGCTCATGCGCACGGACCCGTTCCGCGAGCTGGACCGGCTCGCCCAGCAGGTCTTCAGCACCGCTGCCCGCCCGTCGGCGATGCCGATGGACGCCTACCGGTCCGGAGACGACTTCGTCGTCCACTTCGACCTTCCCGGCATCGACCCCGAGTCGATCGAGCTGGACGTCGAACGCAACGTCCTCAACGTCCGCGCCGAGCGCCGGTCCCCCGCCCCCGAGGGCGCCGAGACCGTCGTCGCCGAGCGGCCCACCGGCACCTTCACCCGCCAGCTGTTCCTCGGCGAGACCCTCGACACGGACCGCATCGACGCCTCGTACGACGCGGGCGTCCTCACCCTGCGCGTCCCGGTCGCCGAGCAGGCCAAGCCGCGCCGCATCCAGATCACGGGCGGCGGCGACCGCAAGCAGATCAGCGGCTGACGACTCACGCGGCGTCCTGCGGGCACCCGACTCCTGGCGGCCCCGCGGGACGCCCCTTTGGTCTGTCTGTCCCCGCACCCGCCCGAAACGGAGGAGAAGCCCCCACATGACCGTGACGACGCTGCCGAGCACGACCCCGGCTCCGGCCCCGACCCCGTCCCCGACGGCCTCGGCCCCGTCCCCGACGGCCTCGGCCCCGGCGGTGACCGCACCCCCGTCGTCCCGCCCCGCCTGGGCCGACCTGGTCGAGGAGGTGCGCGAGGCCGGCCGCTACCCGAGCCGGCCGGAGGCGGAACGCGTCACCCGCATCGTCCTCTCCGCCCTCGGCGGCCACGTCGTCGGCGACGAACGGGTCGACCTGGCCCGGGCCCTGCCGGAGGAGGCCGCCAGAGTGGTCGCCTCGCAGATCCCGGCCACCCGCCCGCTGACCGCCGCCGAGTTCGTCGACTCGGTCGCCGCGCGCATCGAGGGCGCGACCCCGGCCACCGCCCGCTGGGACGTCAGCTCCGTGCTCAGCGTCCTGCCGCCCCTGATCGGCGACGACCTGACCACCCGCATCCTGGACCGCCTGCCGCCCGGCTACGCCCTCCTCTTCGGCCGGGCGGACCTGACCCCCGCCGCCTGAACCGGCTCCTCGGGAAACCGGCCACCGTTCACCCTCCGCGCACCGGGGGGCCGACGGTGGCCGCCCCCCGGTGCCGACGCGCACCCCACCACCCGTCCGCGCGCTGCCAAGCCCCGCCGAATCACCCGTACGAGTGAACAAGCGGGTGCGCAGCGCATCCCTTGATCGTTGAACCTTCGGCGCGTCCCTGTACCAGGACGTACGACGACGTACGAGGACCTATGGCGACGCCGTGTACGACGACGAGGAGGCGGCATGCCCGCGCAGGAGACCGACATGAACGCGAACAGGGAAGGGCAGTGGGACCGGGGAGAGGGAGAGCGCCGCACGGCCGTGGTCGACGGCGCCCGCGTCGCCTACTGGCAGGCCGGCCCGCCCGATGCCGAACCGATCCTCCTCCTGCACGGCTACCCCGCCAACCACCGCTGCTGGCGCCACCAGATCCCGCCCCTGGCCCGCACCCACCGGGTCATCGCCCCCGACCTCCTCGGCTGGGGCGCCTCCGACCACCCCTTCCACCTGTCCTTCGACTACGTCACGGAGGTCGCCCGCGTCGGCCGCCTCCTGGACGCCCTCGGCATCGACTCGGTCAACCTCTTCGGCCACGACTACGGCGGCTTCCTCGCCCTCGGCTTCACCCAGGCCCACCCCTCCCGGGTCCGCCGCCTGGCCCTCCTCAACAGCCGCGCCCACTCCTCCTTCACCACCCCCTGGTACACCGTCTTCACCCTGCTCACGCTGGCCGGCCGCGTCCCCGCCCTGCGCTCCGTCGCCCGCCACCTCCCCTTCGCGGCCCTGCACCGCCTCGCCCTCACCCCCCTCCGGCGCTCCGGTCACCTGGACGACGCGACGCTCGCCACCTACACCGACTGGATGCGCACCACCGAGGGCCGCCGCCGGCTCCTGCACTTCTTCGCCGACTACCGCACGGCCACCCGCCCCGGGCTGCGCCGCCGCCTCGGCGAGATCACCTGCCCGACCGCGATCGTCTGGGGCCGCGAGGACACCTACCTCAGCCCCGCCATCGCCACCGAACTCGCCGCCCGCATCCCCCGGGCCGACCTCACGATGCTGCACGGCACCGGCCACTGGCTCCTGGACGAACGCCCCGGAGAGACGACGGCGGCCCTGAACCGCCTCCTCGCCCGAGAGACCCGAGAGACCCGAGAGACCCGGGAAACCCGGGAAAACTGACGCGGCCTGTCACACTCCCCGCGTCCCCTCCGTCATGTGGGTGTACCGACGATGACACCGACCCGGAGGAACCCATGAACGCCGCCCGATTCGACCTGTTCGCCAACCCGGTCTCCAGGAAGCTCTTCGGCCACCTCAACGGGGCGGGCAAGGTCCTGACGGACTCGTCCCTCCCGCACACCACCCAGGAGCTGGTGAAGATCCGCGCCAGCCAGATCAACGGCTGCGGTTTCTGCACCGACATGCACACCAAGGACGCCACGGCGGCCGGCGAGACCCCGACCCGCCTCAACCTGATCGCCGCCTGGCGCGAGGCCACGGTCTTCACCGACGCCGAGCGCGCCGCCCTGGCCCTCACCGAGGAGGGCACCCGCCTCGCCGACTCGCCCACCGGCGTCAGCGACGGGACGTGGGCGGCGGCGGCCGAGCACTACGACGAGGACCAGTTGGCGGCGCTGATCTCGCTGATCGCGGTCATCAACGCGTACAACCGCTTCAACGTGATCGTCCGCCAGCCGGCCGGGAGTTACGAACCCGGCATGTTCGGCTGAGGCGACCGGTCGTCCACAACGCCTCGGGGGCGGCTCTCCTGATCGACGGGAGAGCCGCCCCCGAGGACGGCACGCGACGACCCTTCCGGGTCACCCGGAGGCCAGCTGCTCCGCGATCTCCTTGATCCAGTCGGCCTTCTTGTCCGGGTTGTTCAGGCTTTTCTCCCACTCGCCCTCGGACAGCTTGTGGTCGTCCGGACCGCACTTGAGCACCTTGAGGAGGGCCCGGGCGTCCGCCCGCGTCTGGGCGTCCGTGCCGGCGCTCCCGGGGACGCCGGGACCCGCCGCCAGACGGTAGATGTCGCGCGCCTTGGCCTGGCGTTCGCCCTTCTCCACCTTCCGCCAGAACGCGAGGGCGTGCTTCCACGCCTCCTTCTCGGACGCGGCCTCCGGGAACTGACCGTTCTCGTCCAGTTCCCCGTGCAGTTCGGGGTGGCGCTTCTCGTTGTAACGCCCCCTGGCCGCCTTGACCCCCTTGTAACCGGCGAGGAGGAGCAGGAGACCACCGCCGCCCGCGGCGAGACCCCAGCCGACCGGGGTGCTCGCCAGGGCCCCCGCCGCGGCGGCCACTCCCACGGCGCCGGCCGCGGCCTTGGTGGTCTCGCCCACGCCGCTGACCGTTTCCTTGGCCATCCGGTACCCCGTTTTCTTGCGCGCGTACTTCTGCGCCGAGTACAGCGTCTCCTCGTCCGCGCTGGCCGCCTCGGCGCTCTCCAGTGCCGCGGCGGCCTCACGCGCGCGGTCCAGTTCCTGGTTGAGCGCGTCTATGTCCGCGAAGTACGCGGAGAAGTCAGCGAAGAAGTCCTCCCCGTGCGGTTCGGAGCCGGTCGGCCTGGCCACCACCTTGGCGTACGCCGCGTCCACCCTGTCCTTGGACGCCCGCACGGCCTCCCGCAGCTCGGCCAGTGACGCCTCGTGGACGGTACGGGGATCTCCGAGCGCTTTCAGATCCTTGTACTTGCGGATGGCCCTCGTGACGCGCCGCGTCGAGCGGGCGCCCTTCGCCGTGCCGACGACCGCGCTGAGGGAACCGCTCGCCTCGGCGGACATCGCGGCGTTCGCCGCCTCCTTGAGCTTGTCCGCCTCCCGGACGATGGCCGCGGCGTAGCTGCCCGAGTTGACGGTGGCGATGGCCGCGTCGGTCCCCTTGACCTTGGCCTTCTTCATCGCCGTGTGGTACTTGGCCCCCTCCTTGGCCTTCTTGGCGTCCTCAAGGGCCAGCGCGGCGTCCAAGGTGCTGAGGCCGGCGTTGCCGAGCTCCGCGGCGAGGTTCTCCGACCCGGCGGAGACACCCGAGGCGGCGGAGCCGTGCGCGGCGGCGGCGTCGCCCGCGGCGGTGGCCGTCTGGCTGACGCCCGCGTTGGTGGGGGTCTGCACGCCCTTGACCCAGGCGTCGAGTTGCTCGGCGTACTTCTTGTACCTGTCGACGAGCGGCTTCGCCCAGTCGCGCTTCCGCTTCTTCTTCTTGCCGGCCGCGCCACCGGTCTCGGCCGCCTGGCTCTCCGCCGCCGCCACCTGGGTTCCCGGTGCCGCCACCGGTGTCTCCGGCGCCGGTGTCTCGGTCTCCACCGGACTCGTCTCCAGAGTCGCACCCCGGACGCGCTGCACCGCCACCGTCGCGGCCCGGTTGCCGGCGCTGGACTGCATCTGCAGCAGGGCGCGCTGCACCGGGTTCCCGGACGAACTCCCGTTCCGCTCCCGCTCCTCGCGCTGCCGGACCGCCGTCACGATGGCCGAGGACTGCCGTGTCGGGACACGATGGACCGGAGTGCTCATGGACATACCTCTCCTGTGCCGGACCGGGCGTGGCCGCGAAGGTAATCAGGTTCGGCTAACAGAAGCGGTGCGACGGGGAAACTCTTCACGGCTGCCGCGAGGCGTGTTGGCGCGGCCACCCTCCGTGCCGTGCCTCCTGGCCTGCCGTAACCCGTGCCCGTCTGCGGCCAGTCACCCTCACCCGCCCTCAACTGCCGGGACAGGCGACCCCCGTGAGCTCCTCGGAGACCCGCCACACCCGCCGCGCCTCCTCCGTGCCGCGCAGCCGCGAGTAGAGCTTCTGCTCCCCGGGCGCGCCGCCCAGGTGCCCCGGACCGCGCGGCCCGTAGAACCCGCCCCGCTCGGCGTCGGGCGAGGTGGCGGCGTAGAGGGCGGGGAGCTGGGCGGTGCGGACCGTGCCGACGACGATGCCGCGGGCGGACAGGACCCGGATCAGCCGTACGCCCAGGGTGTCCTTGGCGCGTCCGACCTCGGGGCGGGCGGCCAGCAGGCTGGTCGGGGCGACGCCGGGGTGGGAGAGGTTGCTGGTGATGCCCCAGCCGTGGGCCTGACTGAGCCGGTCGAGTTCCAGACCGAACAGCCCGAAGGCGATCTTCGACTGGCTGTACGCCTTCATGCCGTCGTAGGAGCGTTCCCAGTTCAGGTCGTCCCAGTTGATGGCGCCCTGGTTGGCCGCGACGCTGACCTGCGAGGTCACGCGTGCCCGACCCGCGCGCAGCAGCGGCAGCAGGTGGGCGACCAGGGCGAAGTGGCCGAGGTGGTTGGTGCCGAACTGCAGCTCGAACCCGTCGGCGGTCGTCCGCCGGTCGGGCGGGGTCATGACGCCGGCGTTGTTGACGAGGAGGTGGACCGGCCGGCCCTCCTCCCGCAGCGTGGTGCCGAGGGCGGCCACCGAGGCGAGCGAGGACAGGTCCAGCTCGCGCAGCGACACGTCCGCGTGCGGGACCGTACGGCGGATCGCGGCGAGCGCGGCCTCGCCCTTGCGCGGGTTGCGGACGGGCAGGACCACCTCGGCCCCGGCCGCCGCGAGCCGCGTCGCGATGCCGAGCCCGATGCCGTCGCTGGCTCCGGTGACGACGGCGCGCCTGCCGGACAGGTCGGGGACGGTGATGTCGATGGGGGTGCGTGGCATGGGCCCACTCCTGGCGCTCGGGTACGTCATCGAGCCTGGGACCGGCGCCGTGGCCGCGGCAACCGGTGAGAGGGGGATCGACGATCCGTGGCTGGCCGGGACGCGCGGGCGACAGAAGACGATAGAAAGAGGACGGAAGGACGTACGTACGGCGACGGAGGCGGGCACGCGTGGCGGCGATCGACCGGAGGGGACTGGCGGAGTTCCTGCGGCGCCGCCGGGAGGCGCTGCAACCCGAGGACGTCGGCCTGCCCCGCGGCCGGCGCCGCCGGACGAGCGGGCTGCGGCGGGAGGAGGTCGCCGCGCTGTGCCACATGTCGGCCGACTACTACGCGCGCCTCGAACGCGAGCGCGGCCCCCACCCCTCCGAGCAGATGATCGCCTCCATCGCACAGGGCCTGCACCTCTCCCTCGACGAGCGCGACCACCTCTTCCGCCTCGCCGGGCACACCCCGCCCCCGAGGGGCGCGGCCGGTGAGCACATCGCCCCCGGCCTCCTCCGCATCCTCGACCGCCTGCACGACACGCCCGCCGAGATCGTCACCGAGCTGGGCGAGACGCTGCGGCAGACCCCGCTCGGTGTCGCGCTCACCGGCGACCGGACCGTCCACAGCGGCCCGGCCCGCAGCCTCGGCTACCGCTGGTTCACCGACCCCGCCACCCGGCGGCTGTACGCCCCCGAGGAGCACGCCTTCCTCACCCGCATGTTCGTCTCGGGCCTGCGCGGGGTGGCCACGCTCCGGGGCCCCGGCTCCCGCGCGGCCCACTACGCCGACCTGCTGCTGGCGCGGAGCGAGGAGTTCCGCCGCGTCTGGGACGACCACGAGGTCGGCATCCGCCCCAGGGAGGTCAAACACTTCGTCCACCCCGAGGTCGGCCCCCTGGAGCTGACCTGCCAGACCCTCCTCGACCCGGACCAGTCGCACCTGCTGCTCGTCTACACCGCCGTCCCCGGCAGCGAGAGCCACGAGAAGCTGCGCCTGCTGTCCGTCATAGGGGCACAGGCGCTGCGCTGAGCCCGGACCCCGGGGGAGGGCAGGGACACCGCCGGACCGCAGCCGGACCGCCGCCGGACCGCAGCCGGGCCGGGTCAGGCCCGCAGCGCGTCGACCGCGGTGTCGATCGCGGCCAGCGCGGCGGCCCGGTCGAGACCGGCCCTCGATACGAGCGACAGGCCCTGGACGACGTAGAGCAGGAGCTGCGCCTGCGCCTCGGGGCGGGCGCTGTCGGTGACCTCCCCGGCGGCCTGCGCGCGGCGGAGCGCGTCGGTGACGATGTCGGTGAACCGGCGGTACGAGCGGGCGACGACGTCCGTGGCCTCGCCGTCGGCGGGTACGAGTTCGGCGGTGGTGTTGCCGACCAGGCAGCCCTGCGGCACGCCCGCCTCGGAGACCAGCTCGTCCAGGCGCGCCGGGTGGGTCAGGATCTCGCGCAGCGCCGGCAGCAGCGGGGTGGTGTCGAGCGCGGCGGTCAGGTGCCGCTCGTACACGTCCCAGTAGAGCCGGACGGCGTCGAGGTAGAAGCGGCGCTTGTCGCCGAACGCTCCGTAGAGGCTGCCGCGTTCGACGCCCAGCGCGTCGACCAGGTCCTGGATCGATGTCGCCCCGTAGCCACGGGACCAGAACAGCTCCAGCGCGCGCGTCAGCGTCTGGTCCTTGTCGAACTCGCGGGGTCGTCCGGTGCGTGCCACGGTCCGACCCTACGACTTCTTGACGAGGCGTTCAAGAAGTCGTAGCTTCCCTTCCGTACTTCTTGAACGGCTGCATAGAAGTCGGCCGTCCACCGGCCGGCGCGAAGGGCGACGCATGGAATTCGCAGGGAAGACAGCACTCATCACCGGGTCCGGTGCGATCGGCGGACTCGGGCACGCGACGGCGAAGATCCTGGCCTCGGCGGGCGCCGACCTGATCCTCACCGGCACCGACCCGGAGCGCGGCGCCCAGGTCGTGGCGGATCTGCGCGCCACCGGTGGCGGGTCCACCGGGACCGTGCGTTTCGTCGCGGCCGACCTCTCCGACCCGGCGGCCGTGCGGCGGCTGGCCGAGGAGGCCGGAGCCGTGGACGTCCTGATCAACAACGCGAGCCTCATGACGTTCGCCCCGACCACCGAGCAGGACCTCGCGGACTACGACGCCGCCTTCGAGGTCAATGTGCGCGCGCCGTTCCTGCTCACCGCCCTGCTCGCGCCGAAGATGGCCGCGGCCGGCGGCGGCAGCATCGTCAACGTCAGCTCCACCGCGGCCGGCCTCGGCATGCCGGGCATGGCCGTCTACGGCGCCACCAAGGCGGCGGTCGAGTCGCTGACCCGCACCTGGGCGGCGGAGTTCGCCGCGTCGGGCGTACGGGTCAACGCCGTCGCCCCCGGCCCGATGCGCACCGCGAAGGTGGTCGCCGCGATGGGCCCGGACATGGGCGGCATGGGCCTGACCACCGCGCTGAAGCGCACCTCCGACCCGGCCGAGGTGGCCCAGGTGATCGCCTTCGTCGCCGGCGACCGGGCCGGCTACATGACCGGCGCGACCGTGGCCGCCGACGGCGGCCGGACCGCGATATGAGCAGCGAGAGGAACGAAAGGACCGAGAGGAACGAGAGGAACGAGAGGAACGAGTCCATGGGCCGTCTGGCGGGAAAGCACGCACTGATCACCGGCGGAACGAGCGGCATCGGCTTCGCGACGGCCCGCGAGTTCCTCGCCGAGGGGGCGTCCGTCGCGATCACCGGCCGCTCACGGGAGCGACTGGACGAGGCCGCCCGGCAGCTGAAGGGCGAGGGCCCGCTGCTGACCGTCGTCAGCGACGCCGGCGACGTACCCACCCAAGCGGAACTCGCGGCGCGGCTGGGGGAGGAGTGGCCGAAGCTCGACATCCTGATGAGCAACGCCGCCGACCTCACCCACCTCCCGTTCGAGGCATGGACCGAGGAGGCGTTCGACCGGCTCCTGGCCACCAACCTCAAATCCCCCTTCTTCCTGATCCAATCCCTGCTGCCGCTCTTCTCCCCGCAGTCCTCGGTGATCCTCGTCGGCTCGGTCTCCGCCTTCATCGGCCACGAGAACGCCACGGTCTACGGCGCCGCCAAGGCCGGCCTGCTGTCCTACGCCCGCGGCCTGACCTACGAACTGAAGGACCGGGGCGTCCGCGTCAACGGCCTGAGCCCGGGCCCGACCGTCACCAACGCGTTCTCCCCCCTCGGCCCCGAACGCCAGGCCGCCCTCTACGAGGAACTCCGCAGCACCGTCCCCCTCCACCGCCTCGGCACCCCCACCGAGCTGGCGAAGGCGGCCGTCTACCTCGCCTCGGACGAGTCCGCCTACACGGCCGGCACGGTGCTGCGGGTGGACGGGGGGATCGGGGAGCTCGCTTACTAGAACGGGGGCCGCCGGCCCGCGTCGGCCACGGCGGCGGTCCTCGTCTCGTACCCCTGCGTTCACCCGTACCACCGGCACCACCGTGCACCCCGAGGCGTGTCACCGGAGCTTCTACGTCGGCGACACGCCCCTGAGGCCCGCACGGACCGGCGGAGCGCGGGCCCGGCACGGCGCGGGAGGCCGGCACCGCTGCCGTTGACCGGCCCGGCCGGCCGCACGAACGGGGCCGCGCCCCGGCCGCCGGCCCTTCGACACCGCGACCTGGCCAGGCGCTCACCGACGTCCGCACCCGGCCCGGGCGCGACGGTCCGCATGGCCGATCGAAGGACATGTCCGGTGATTGTCTGACACACTCCCGACAAGGTGGCGGGAGGGGAACGCACGTGATCGCCTTGGGGCTGTTGCTCATCGTCGTCGTCGTGTTCGTCGCCCTGGCGTTCGTCTTCCGATCCAATGACCGGGACTCGGCGGCCACGCTGGTCCAGGGGATCGGCGCCATCGTCGTTCCGGCCGCCAGCGCGGCGTTGTTCCTGACGAACCGCAGGCCCCGGACGGAACTCACTGAACCGGCACTGCGCGACTTCGCCGACGACCTCGCCGAGCGGGTGAAGGCGCAGTGGAGCGCCGCGGCGAGCGAACGGCGGCTGATACACCCGAGCCCTGTGCCGGTGCGCTGGAGGTGGTCGAGTCTGCCCGTGTCGGGGCCGGTGACCGACGCTGTGGGTATCGGAAACAGCTCATCGCGGTTCGAGCCCATGCCGGGCCTGGATCCGATCACCGTCGCGGACCTGGAGTCGGGTGCCGTCCGGGACCTGTTCCGCGTCTACGGTGCGTTGGACTCCGGCCGGATGGTGGTCGTCGGAGCAGGCGGTGCGGGCAAGAGCGGCGCCGTCATCAGGTTGCTGCTCGACGCCCTCGCGCACCGCGAGGCGCTCGACCCCGACGCGCGAGCGAGAGTTCCGGTCCCCGTGCTGCTGACGCTGAGCGGATGGGACCCCAGGACCCGGCGACTGCACGACTGGCTCGCCACTCGACTGGCCACCGACTACATGTTCAGGAAGTCCGAGGAACACGCGGGCGGTGTCGTCTCCCGACTCATCGGCGCCGGCCGGGTCGCCGTCCTCCTGGACGGGCTGGACGAGATCCCCGAGGCCGTACGCCCCGTGGCCCTGCGGGCGTTGGACGAGCAGGCGACCTTCCGCGTGGTCCTGTCGAGCCGCGTGGCGGAACTGCTGACGGCCGTTGCCGCGGCGGGCCCTCTGACCGGCTCCGCCGGACTCGAACTGCTACCGGTCAGCGCCGGGGACGCGGCGGACTACCTGACGCGCTGCCAGACGCAGCCGCTCCCGGACGCCTGGCGCCGTCTGGTGCGGCACATCCGTAGCCACCCATCGGACGCGGTCGCCCAGGCACTGGACACGCCCCTGATGCTCACGCTGATGCGCGACACCTACCGCGCCGACCAGAGCTTCGACCCCGCACGCTTCGTGGACAGGGCGGCGGTCGAGGACCACCTCCTCGCCCGAGTCCTGCCGGCCGCCTACGACGACGACCGGCCCGGACAACCGCGCAGTCGTTACAGCCTCGCCCAGGCCGAGCGCTGGCTCGGCGCCATAGCGCATCGGATGAACAGCGCGGGAAGCCGCGACCTCGCCTGGTGGCAGGTCCCCCAGTGGCGGCCGGCCTGGCCGAGAACGACGGCCAGTTGCGTGTTCCTCGGCCTCCTCGCCGCCGTGGCGGGCTTCTTCTGGAGCGGGCCGGTGGCCGGGCTCGGAGCCGGCGCGTCGGTGGCACTCTCCGTGACGCTGTCACTCACGTACGGACGGGCCGGGGACTCTCCCCAACTGCTGGGCCGTCTGCAATGGAGGGACTTCGTCGTCCGCGAGAACTTCCGCTTCGGGATGGTCGGTGGTGGGACGATCGGACTGGTACTGGGTGTGGCTCTGCTCCTCGTCCACGGCCGCGTCATCATGCTCGCCGTCGGCTTCGCGTTCGGTCTCCTCGCCGGTGTGGTGGGCGGGTTCGTCACGGGCCTCAGCAACCGCAGCGCCGACAGCCGGACTCCCATCGATCCCGTCTCCTGCTGGAGACAGGACCGCCGGTACACGCTGACCGCGGGGGTCGCCGGCGGACTGGTCGGCGGTCTCATCGGAGGGTCATGCCTGGGCCTGCTCGCCGAGCTGACGGACCAGCGCATCCTCGGACTCATCGACGGATACCTGTCCGGGCTCACGCTGGTGACGGCGGGCGGCCTGCTGCTCAGCCTGGCGCTGAGCCTGGTGGGATCGGTGACCTGGCGCGTCTTCCTGACGAGCCTCCAACTGCGCCGGCGCAACGAGGCTCCGCTCCGCCTGGTCAGGTTCCTTGAGGACGCTCGCGAACGCCACGTCCTGCGGACCGTCGGACCCGTCTTCCAGTTCCGTCACGCCAGACTGCAGGACCGCGTCGAGGCGGCGTTCACGGCACGCGACGGGGCCGGAACGGGCGGTCACTGAGGCCGCCCCCGTGGAGTCGCGGACGTGCCGCCTCGCCTGTGCTCCCCGCGCTCACGGACCCGGCGTTGTCGGTCCCCCTGCTGGGATGTGGCCACACGGTACGAAGGCACCCCGGAGAGGAGACATCGATGGTCACCTGGGGCAGCGGCAACTTCGATCCCGATGACCGACACCGCGATCCCGAGGCCCGTCGACGGCCTGTGCGCATCGGAACCCTCTCAGCCGCGCGCGGTCTCTGGTTCAGAGGAGGAGGCTTCACCACGATGGGATACGCGGCACACAACGCCCTAGCCGACGCCGACCTCAGCGTCAGCGCGTACAAGCTGTTCCACAAGATGTGCGCCCTCCAGAACCGCAAGGATCACGGCCTCGTCCTCGTCGAGAGTCAGGTGAAGTTCGCCGAGCTGGTGGGCATGTCGCAGGCATCCGTCTCGCGCGGCCTCAAACAGCTCGCCGCCCACGGCTTCATCTACCCCGAGGGCCGCAACTGGCGTATCCGGCCCGACTTCGTCTTCAACGGCAATGGCACGGCCCAGGGCCAGTCCGTGCAGAACATCCCCGACGGTACGCCCGACCCCTACGCCGCCGGGCGCACCGACTGGACGGTCATCGACGGCGGGGGCGAGGACCAGGCCGACGACCGGACCTGATCTCCCGGCGGCCCTGATGTCGTCGACAGCGCGCCGTGTCGCGCTCCAGTAGACCTCAGGCCATTCCCCGGCGCACCGCGTCCACGAAAGAGAGCCAGACCGGAGCCCGCACGCCCGTGACGAGCGCGTCCCCGGCCTTCGTGTCACGCAGCAGCACCTGGTCACCGACGCGGGCACACTCCACGCATTCGCCTCCCGCGCCGTTGCTGTACGACGACCTGATCCACGAGCCGGGCGCCACGGCCCCGGCGAGAGACCTGTTGCTCACCGCGCGTACTCCTTCACGACGTTCTTGACGAACTCGACCGTCCGTCGGGGACTCAGAGCCGCCGCCCTCAACTCGTCGAAGGCCCGCGTGTACTCGCGTACGTGCGGCTCTCCCTCCAAGTACATCGCATCGGTGATGCCGTCGCGGTACACGACGTCGGGGTCCTCGGGATCGGGAAAGCCGAGCATGGTGAACGGACCCGTGGTCGGACTGGTCCCGGCGTCGAAGGCGAGCACCTGCAGCGTCACGCTCGGCTGTTCCACGACGACCAGCACCCGCTCCAACTGGGCACGCATCACCTGCCGGTCGCCCACGACCCGACGCACCGCCCCCTCGCTCACGACGAACCAGCAGTCCGGCGCGTCCCGGCCGGCCAGTATGCCCTGGCGCTCCAGGCGGACGCGTACGGCGCGGTCGATGTCCTCAGGGGGAAAGTACGAGCCGCAGGTGTGCAGTTCACGCGCGTATTCCTCGGTCTGCATGAGACCGGGCAGCACTTCGCACTGGTACTGACGGATGGTCGAGGCGTCCTGCTCCAGGCCGATGTAGATGGAGAACCATTCCGGCACTCCCGACCCGTGCACCTGCCACCAGCCACGCGTCTTCGCCTGCCGGGCCAGTGACTTGAGGAACTCCCGCAGTTCGTCACCGGTCCCGTAGAACCGGCACAGCGCGTCGATGTCGGAGGGCTGGACCCGTCCGCTGCCGGTCTCCATGCGGTTGACCTTGGAGCCGCTCCAGTCCAAGGCGGCTCCGACCTGTGCGCAGGTCAGTCCCTTCTTCTCCCGGAGCTTCTTCAGCTCGATGGAGAGACGACGGCGTCGTGCCGTCGGTGATCCGGCCATCGGAACTCCCTTGTGCGGTAAGGCCTTCAGTCTCTTCCGCTCGCTCACCGATCACCAGTCACTCGATGGTGGGATTCTCTCCGTGCACATTGCACAGCGGGATTCGCTCACACCATCCTGGCGAGGACGGACCGGCGAGCGACGGAGGTCGCAAGTGATTCCAGGTACATGCGTGGCGCGGAAGCCGTGGGTCGTGGAGTTCCTGGCCACGGAGAGGGAGGTGCCGGTCCTGCGACGCGGAGTGCGGAGGCAGCTCGGCCAATGGGGCCTGGCGGAACTGGCGGACGACGCACAGCTCTGCGTGAGCGAACTGGTGGCCAACGTCATCGGCCACGTCGGCCCCGACACGCCGACCACGCTGACGATGCTGGTGAACGACACGTCCGTGCGCATCGAGGTCCACGACCCCGACCCTCGTGCGCTGCCCACGCTCGTGGCGGCGCACGTCGAGTCGGAAGCAGGCCGGGGCATGGCCATCGTCGCGGCCGTCACCGACCGGTGGGGCGTCCAACTCCTCACCGACCACAAGGTGACGTGGTGCGAGCTGGCCACGGTGCCCGAGCATTCCGCAGCACAGGAACAGGGCCCGGGACCGGGGACGGCGAAAGCCGAGGCGGTCATCGACCTCTACCAGCCGACGCCCCCGCCGCACCGGCACTTCGTCGGCAGGCTGGGCGCCGCGCACGCGGAGGAGGCGGCGATCACGGTCATCACCGACCTCCTCCACTGGCTCCGACTGCACGGGCGGGACGTGGACGACGTACTGGACCGGGCTCAGATGCGGTTCGAGAGCCAGGCGTCCGCCGTCCGTGGATGACGTCACATGGGTGCCTCAGTGCTCGAGGAGGGACCCGAAGTACCCGAGATCGGGGTCGTCCGGCGTTCCCACCAGAAGCGCGCGGTCCAACAGGATGTTGTTGTGCTCGCAACTCGTCTCGGGGAGCATCACGCAGGCGTGGCAGGCGGCGAGGTTCGTTCCACCGGTGCCGGACGCCTCGGTCTCCATGCAGAGAGGATCGGAGGAACACCATTCGGCACGGCGGACGGCCGATCGCACCGTCCGGTCGAGCAGTTCCGGTTCGCCCTGCGCGACGAGACCGCCGAGGCTGCCCGCCGAGTCGCTCGTCGCCGTGTATATCAACACTCCGGCCATGTCATCGGCGGCGTACAGGCGTTCGCGCAAGGACGCGGCCGGATAGCCCGCCTCCAGGCTCCACTCGTTGATGAGGACGTGGGCCAGGGTGTGCAGCAGCACCATGCGCGGCGTGACCGGTGAGGCCACGGCCCTGCTCGGATCGTCGGCCCGTTCCTCCAGGACCCGCTGGTGAGCGGTGAGTATCCGCTCGGCACGGGCGGCTACCGCCGGCGCCTTCTCCCAGGTGCCGAGCCGCTCCTCGTCCAGCCGCAGGAAGACTCCCTCCCCCCGGACCTCCATGGCCGGAAGCCAGCGCAGAGGAGTCTCGGAAAGCGGCATCTCCTTGGCGTCGGTCGTCGACTCGGCATCGACGAGCCGGGTGAACGCCTTCAGGGCGCGCACCTCGCGGAGCTTCTTGACCAGCATCGGACCGGTGATGCCGAGCGTGCCGAGCACGCTCTGGTCACCCAGGGGGGTCTCGCAGATGAACTGTTCGTCCCGAGAGTGCTCGCTCTCGTCGTTGCCGGAGCGGAGACGCTCGTACTCCTTGTTGCGCAGGGCGCGGTAGCGGTGGTCGAAGGTGGGAGCTTCCTCGCCGTCCGGGTCCTCCTCGCGTTCCGCGTCCAGGAGCGCCATGACCTCGTCGACCGGAACTGGGCTTTCACCTTTGAAGACGAACCTCAGACACATCTCGACTTCTGCACGGCTGTGCAACTGACGTAGTTGATCCCAGTGTTCGGCCAGTGGGTCGGCGCGCCGGTTGCTCCACGGCGGGATGGAGAGTGCCGACTTCTGCACCGGCTGCCACACCGACGAAGAACCGCGCTGGAGTGTGCGCAGGGGCAGCCCGCATTCCTGCTGGGGAGCGGACGTACCCAGCCACGGACGGTGGCCTCGGCACTTCAACCCCAGGTCCTTGAGAGCGCTCTTGCGGAAGGAGCCCTCCATCGAGACCTCGGGGGCCTTCCCGCAGGTGCAGGAGACGAGGATGGAGCGGAGCGACGACGTGCGCCCGGACGTACGCAGCCTGAGCCGGCCCCCGCACCTTCCGGCCGTCGCCGAACCACGGTCGGTCGAGCGATGCACCCACTGCCAGTAAGGGAACTCGCCGAGGTGTCCCGCCTCACAGGCGACGACGAAACGGGAGGGGACAAGGTCCACCTCGCACGTGCCGCAGACACTCCTACCGACGGGTGGATTGAAGTCGCGATGGAGCTGCAACTCGCTGCACTCGGGGCACGAGTGCATCAAGGGAAAGCGGCGAACCCTGAGACCGTCCTTGCTGGTGTCGTCGGACGCCGGTGGCAGCCGGAAACAGTCCACACCGAGCAGACGGGCCAGACGCCGTTCGTAGATCCGAGGGGACTCGTCGACGCTCCAGCTCCGGTCGGCCTCGTCCAGGCCGGACACGATGAACGACTCGTGGTCGACGGCGATGAGTGATCCGACACCGTACGTGGTGATCGCCTGGGCGCGACGGACCGCGCCGCGTCGGGGAAGGGTGCGGACGGGTGCGTTGCCTTGTGCTCCGGGCCGACGTCGGCGGGCGGGGGGCGGGGTCATCGGGTTCCCTCCATGAACAGGGCGGACTCGGCGTCGACATCGCGCAGGCTCCACAGCGTGGGCCACGCCTCGGCGCCCTCGGACTCGTCGTCGTACGCCTTCAGGAGCGAGGGGGCACGGTTTCCTCGTTTGGGTTCGAACAGCAGGGAACTGTTCTTGCTGGCTTCACTGAGCCAATCCTCGACGAACTCGTCGAAATCGGCGGACACGGCATGGGCCTCCTCCGGGGTGACCGCACGCACCCGCTCCAGGAGCAGGGGCTTGATGTCCTGTCGGAGAACGTCCTCGTAGGACTCGACTTTCCCGGCGTCCTCGTTGTTCCGCGCGGCCGGGATCAGGATGCGGGCGAGCGCGACGATCACCGCGTGCAGGCCGCGCTCGCGGGAACGGGCGGAGAACGGTGTCACGGACGTGGACTCGACCTCGCGGTAGAGGGCCGAGTGGAAGTGCTGGAAGCTCTCGTAGTGGGAGCGGTCCCGGGCCCGCGCCGAGTTGAGCATGACCGCGACCAGACCGGGGTGCGCGCGGCCGACCCGGCTCGTGGCCTGGATGTACTCGGCGGTCGTCTGCGGCTGGCCCGTCACGGCCATCAGCCCCAGGCGGTCCACGTCCACGCCCACCGCGATCATGTTGGTGGCGAGCAGGACATCCACGGTGTCCTCGTCGGGGAGCCTCTTCTCGATGCCCTTGAGGCGGGTGGGGATCTCGCTGGCGTCGATCCGGCTTGTCAGCTCGGAGTAGTTGGCGACCGACCGCACCGCCACACCCTCACGCTCGGCGAGCAGCTCCAGGTAGGCGACCACGTCGTCGTGGACCTGCAGTTCGGCCGCGGAGAGGAGTCGCAGACTGTTGAAGTAGCCGACGAGGCTCCAGTAGGCGTCGCGCACCTCGTCCTTGGTGTCCGCGTGCCTGGCCCGGTGCAGCAATGTGGCGTACGTGCGGATGAGCAGGGTGGACTGACTGGTGCCGGGGGCCAGAAGGCCGACGTAGCGGCGGCTCGCCTTCTCCTCGCGCGGTGTCTCCACGGCGAACCACGAGTCGCGGGAGTCCAGGCCGGCGGGCGGGAACTGGCGTACCTCGCGGGCGAAGAGGCGGCGGCTCTGGTCGGCGGCGCGACGGATGGTCGCGGTGGAGGCGATCACCTTGGGACGGTCGGCCAAGGCGTCCACGGCGGTCTCGTACAAGCCGGTCAGGGTTCCCAGCGGACCGGAGATCAGGTGCAGCTCGTCCTGGACGATCAGCTCCGGGGGAGGGGTGCTGTCGTTCGGGTCGTCGCGATTGAAGAGCGCGGAGGTCGCCGGCCGCCAGGGCATGGAGGCGAACTTGTCGACCGTGGCGATCACCAGCGTCGGTCGCGCGGCGTACACGGCCTCGTCGATCAGGTGGACGGGGAGGCCGTGCGTGAAGTCGCAGTCCTCACCGGGGCAACGGACGTGCATCCGCTTGGCGTCCTCGTCGGCCTCGTAGTCCCGGGCGTCGAGGCGGGTCCCGCACCAGGGGCAGGCGTGCAACTGGACGGGATTCTCGGTGGCGAGCCGCTTGTCGAGGTTCGCGCGCAGCTCCTCGAGCTTGTTGCCCGCCTCGGCCAACGTGTTGGGAGTGGCCGAGCGGCCCACCCACATGCCGACGGAGAACTCCTCCTCGCCCAGCTCGGGCGTGCGGCGCCGCATGTGCTCCATGGCACAGAGCAGGATCGCCGCGCGCTCGAACTGCTGGAGGGTGAGCAGCCGCAGGGTGTAGCGCATGAGGACGGTGACACCGCCGCCGTCCGCGCCCTTGCGGATACGGCGCAGGAAGGACGTGAACGCGATCAGCCCGAGGTACGCCTCCGTCTTGCCACCACCGGTGGGGAACCAGAGCAGGTCGGAGATCTTCCGGTCGTCGTGCCGGGGATCGTCGATACCGGCCACGCAGAGCAGCACGAACGCGATCTGGAAGGGGCGCCAGTTGCCGGCAGCCGGATCGGGCGTGCCGGTGCGCCCCTTCTTCACCCAGTCGCTACGGGCGCGCTGGTCGGCCATGGCCCGGTTGGCGAGCCGGAACGCCCTCATCAGGTCGGGCTTCGTGCCCAGCAGTTCGATGCCCTCACGGATCCGCCCGAGTGCCTCGCGGCAGGCCTTCACCTGATCCTGCGCGGGCTTCTCGTGGTGGGTGCCCGCCAGCGCGTCCGCCTCGGCCGCCTTCCGTTCGATCCAGCGTTCGTAACCGGTGGCGAGACCTTCCAGGGCAGCCAGGACTTCGGTGTCGGACTTCTCGGCCAGACCCAACATCGACAGCGCCGAACTGTCGATCTCGGGGTTGGAGTCGGTGAGCAGGACTTCCACGCTGGGCACGAACTCGCTGCGCACTTCCGTGACCGCGGCTTTCCCCTCGTCGGACACGCCTATCGGCGAGGGGTTCCAGTCCCACGTGGCGGCGCACCCGTGCCCGACCGCGAAGGTGGGGGCATGGCGGTGCAGCAGCCGGCTGGTGGCGATCTCCGGGTCGTGGGCGGCGGCCGGGGCCGGGCGTTCGACGAAGGCGGTGGAGCCGTCGGCGGCCCGGACCGTCAGACGGCACTGGAACAGGGAGAAGGCGTCCTGGAGGTCCCACTCGCCGACCGTCTGGGTGTTGATCAGCGTCACGGTGATCGTGACCGTGCTGCTGTCCGGGTCGAAACGGCGCACGTTGACGCGCAGTCGTGCTCTGTCGTCGAGATCCTTCCGCTTGTCGCTGTCAGGAACGGTGACGTCGACCGCGAAGTCGGGGAGATCGAGTTCCTTGCGGCGCCACCGCTCCCGCTGCTCGGCGGTGGTCCGGGCCTCGGCGCGGCGGGCCTCCACCGGGTTGCCCTCGGCGTCGGTGGGTTCGTAGATCGCCGCACGTGTCGAGATCACGATGGTGCCGCTTATGGTCGGGTCGACCGCGAAGGTCAGGCCCATGGACGAGGGCCGCCTGTCCCCCGAGGCGCCGACCTCCTGCGCGGTGCCGGACTCCTCGGCGTCCCGGCGGGAGAGTACGGGCTCGGCGTCCAGGCCGTCCTGTTCGGCCGCATTCTCGACCTTGCGCTCCTTCGAGGCACGCGGGTACAGCACGCCGGTGAGATAGCGGTCGATCGGCGCGTCCTGGGCGAGCACCTCGTCCCGGTCCTCCGGCGCGGCGTCCTCGGCGGGGCCGAACAGCTCACGGCGGAGCCCCACCAGAAGCTCCTCGTCCCGCACTCGATAGTGCTCGGAGTGCCGGCCTGCCACGTGCGTCATGCTCGCTGCTCCTCGTTGTCGTCGGCTCTGCGGTACCGGCCGATGCCGGTGATCCGTGGGGCTGTCCACACGCCCCGCTCGCCGAGCCCGGCGTTGGCACTGGCGGCCGGGCTGCCTGTCACGGTCTCCAGGGTGTCGATCCACAGGTCGTGGATCTCGTCGGGCCACCAGGGGTCCCACGTACGGTTCACCTTCTGCACCTGGAACAGAGCCTCGCGGAACCCTCGCGACGCTTCACCGATCTCCCGCCCGTCGTGCAACAGGGTGTACGGCGGGCTCTGGGCCTCGCCCATCGGCAGGTGGTGCCGCCTGCGCAGGACCACCCTCTGGCCGGGACGGACCTGTGCCAGGAGATACGCCTGGGTGGCGCCGGCGTCGGCCTCGTGACCGGGGGGATTGTCCCGGCACACGTCGCCCGCCTCGACGATGATCCCGTACCTGTCGTACGACCGCCACGACCCGAGGTAGCGACGGCCGTCGCGCCGGTGTCCCGCCCGCCGGAAGTGCGGCATTTCAGGAAGGGGCGCGTGGTACAGATCGTGCCGGACCCGCGTCATCGCCACGTACAGCGCCCGGGCCTCGGCGGGGAGGTCGAGTTCGGTCCCGTACCGCTTGCGCAGTTCCGCGACGCTCGGCGGGGCCAGGACGATCACCCGGTCGAACTCCAGACCCTTGGCCCGGTGCACGGTCGAGACGACGAGCCGGGCGGTCTCCGGGTCGGCGGCCTCGTCGGGAAACCTGCCGTCGGCGACCGCGCGGCGCAGCCGGTCCAGGTCGAGTGCACCGCGTCCGGGCCCGCGCGCGACCCGACGCAGGACCGTCCACAAGGCGTCGGTGTTCGGCTCGTGAGGCAGAGGGATGCCGGCGAGGAGGGAGCGGAACCGGTCCTCGGCGAGACCGGTCGCCTCGGTGCCGCGCAGCAGCTCGGCCACCCAGTACGGCACCGGGCGCTCTTCGAGCGGGCGCCGCAGCCGGTGCTCGACGCCGTGCGCGTGCAGCAGGCCGGAGACCACGAGGGCTTCCTGGTTGTCACGGGTGAGGATCGCGCACGTGTCGGTGAGGTCCCGCAGGCCGTCCAGGGTGAACTCGTCGCCGAGGTCGCCCGTAGCGTTCGTCGGGTCCAGGAGGAGGTCACGCAGCTCGTCGTAGAGCGTCGCCGCCTGGTCCGGGTCGGTGAGCCGCTGGAGACGGGGGCCGTGCGCCAGCGCGACCCGGGCCTCCTCGGTACCGGCCCGGAAGTTCTGGGTGAGGCGCAGTTCCACCAGGTCGTCGGGGTACGAGCAGCGCAGCCAGTCGAAGAACCGGCCGGTCTCGTCGGCGCGCTCGCCCGGGTCCGCGATCTGGAAGCCGTAGACGGACTGAGCGGCGTCTCCGACGACGGTGAAGCCGCAACTCTCCTGGTACCGGTCGAGGAGCGTCTCGACCAGTTCGCGGCGTCCGCCCAACAGGTCCTGGACCTCGTCGATCACGACATGCGCGGGCGGGACGGCGTCGCCGGCCTCCAGCGCGCCCTTCTCGATCGCCCGGGTCGCGGCGGCGATCCGCTCGTCGAAGCCGACCGCGCCCCACTCGCCGTCCGGATGCGCCTGGGAGAGCACCTCGTAGGCCCACGCGTCGAAGGTCCGCGCCCGTACCCGGTGCGCGCGATCACCGTGACGCGAGATCCGTTCGCGCAGTTCACGGGCGGCGGCCCGGGAAAAGGTGAGCACCAGGATCTCGGCGGCCTCCAACGCCTCCTCCGGGTCCCCGTGCCCGCACAGCGCGTCGAGTCGTCGCACCAGGGTGTGCGTCTTGCCCGCACCCGCTCCGGCGGTGACCAGTACACGCGCGTGCCAGGGCAGCTCGACCACGGCCTGCTGCTCGTCGGTGAGCGGAGGGCTGTCGAGATAGGCGTCGGTCACTTTCTGCTCCAGAGGTGCTCGAACTGGGTGAAGGCGAGCTGGGTGTCGAAGTTGGCGATGTTGTCGTCGACGTTGAGGATCAGGCAGGTCGGCTTGCCGCCGTTCTTGGGACCGCGCAGGCCGCGCCCGATCATCTGCTGGTAGACGTTGGTGCTGTAGACCGGACGGGCCACCACCACGACCCTGGTCGCGGGAGCGTCGAATCCCTGCGTCAGAACACCGTAGTTGGTGAGGACACGGATGCGTCCGTTGCGAAAATCCTCGATCCGCCGGCGACGGTCCTGGGCACTGGTGGTGGAGTCCACCGCCGCGGCCGGGATGCCCCGGTCGTTGAGCATGGCCGCCAGGTACTTGGCGTGATCCACGGAGGTGGCGAACAGCAGGGTCGGCCAGTCCTTCGGAAGACTCGCCACTTCGTCGACGATGCGGCGGCTGCGGGCGTGGTCGTCGGCGAGCCGCTGCTCGGCGGCGCGGGAGAGCATCGCCATGCGCTCGGCGTGCGTTTTCTCGTCCCGGGTCAGTTCGATCCGGCCGCCGGTGAGGGTGCGGTGCTCGACCTGGGCGAGCATCCGCCACTCCTGTAGGTCCCCGTACGGGTCGCCGGACGGGAAGACACCCTCGTCGAGCCGCCGGTTGCCGAAGCGGGTGACGAGGCGGCGGGTCTCGTCCTCGTTGGTGTTGCGGAACGGTGTGGCGGTCAGGCCGAGGAGGTGCCGTCCGGTCTCGTACTGGGTGAGTCCCAACCGGGACAGGATCTCGGTGTACCGCTTGGAGATGGCGGTGTGGGCCTCGTCCACGATCACCAGCATGGCCTGCCGCAGCCAGGCGTACTGGTCGGTCCCGAGACACCGCTCCAGTTTGGCGTCGGTGGCGACCACCAGGTGGGGATTCTCGACGACGTTCCCCACTTCGTGGCTGCTCCACAGCCGGCTGATGGTGAGCGGCCGCTCGGCACCGACCTTGCTCCATACGAACTTCCAGCTCTGCACGGCCTGTTCGCACAGTTCCTCGGTCTGCGCGATCCACAGCAGCGGGCCGCCCAGATCGCCGACGCGCTTCACCCAGCGGATCACGGCCTCGGACGTGACCCGGGTCTTGCCCGCCCCGGTGGGCAGCGACAGCATGGCGCGCTGCGGGGCCAGCCGGTCGAGGAGGGTGGTGATGTTGCGGACCAGGTCCTCCTGGTAGTCGTGGAGCCGGGGGAAGTCCCGGGGGCCGTCCACCGTCTCGAAGGCCGGAGGCGTCGGAGTCCTGGAGCCGGCGAAGGCCACCGGCAACCTCAGATCGGACACGAAGGCGACGGCGGCCGACGAACCCCCGTAGGAGACCGGGGCGTTCGGGAACCTCGCTTGGATGTCGCGTGCGTGGTGCTGGAGGACGCCGTCGCCGTGCGCGTTGAAGGCCATCTGCGCGATCCGGTGACCGGAGGGTTCCGCGCCGTCCGTCTCCTGCAGTTCGGCCTCCATCAGCCCGTCGGGCAGTCCGGTACGCAGGGCCTCGGCGCCGATCAGCAGCTCGATCTTGGCGACGACGTCCTCGGCGTCGCGGACGGCCTTCAGCGCGGCCTTGGTCTCGCTGTCGCGCGCCATGCGCTCCTGGTGTTCGAGCACCGCCCGGCAACCTGCGGCGCCGAGCCCGAGACCCAGTTCCCGGTCGATCAGCCGCAGCATCGGTTCGGGGGCCGAGGGGACGCGCACCTTGATCGTGTCGCCCTGACGTACCGCGTCCAGGGGACGGGGTTTGATGCCGTTCTCGGTCCGGGTCACCTCTTCCAGCTCGCTGCACCGCTGGACCACCGTGTTCCGGTTGGCGCTGTTGAGTCGTTGGCGCAGGGCGGGATACAGCTCCACGAGCGCGATCGGGTCCCCGTCGGAGACCTCGCGGGTCTCCTTGGTGATGGCGTCGGCGAAGCGCTTCATGGTCCACTTCTCGACCATCAGCTCGGCGTCCTCGGTGGTCGCCACCAGCAGGGCGGGAAGCTGCTCCGCGCGCAGAGCCCGGTATTCGGTCGCGCCGACCGCGACGGTGATCTCCTCGTCGGGGCGGGTGCCCCATGCGTCCCCGATCCGGCAACGGGTCAGCGAGTCCTCGGGGAACGCCGCGCCGAAGCGCGTCAGCATCACGTAGGTGTTGCCGACGAAGGCGTCGTCCTCGCTCCGGGTCACCTCGGAGAGGAGTGTCTCCCAGTGTTCTGGCGGGACTTCGTCGACGGTGGTCGGCAGCCGCAGTTTCCGGGCCTTCTCCGGGGAGATGTCGGCGACCGGCAGTACGTCCCGATAAGCGGCGAGCTGCGGTCCGACGGCTTCCGGCAGCGGCTTGATCCCCTTGGAGGTGGAGACGGTCCCGTACTTCCTGAGCATCCAGCGGATCGGTGACACCACGGCGCGACGCGTACTGGTCTGGGCGCCGATCTGCCGTGTCCAGTTGTCCACCACGGCCTCGTCCGGAAGTGCCTGCAGGAAGGCCGCGCGGGACTCTCGGGAGAGCGACCGGAAGAAGTGCAGCGGGCCGCCGATCGGCGACCCCTCCACCTTCATCCTGTTCAGGGCCGGGCGGGGAGTGCCAGGGCTCAGGGTGCGCAAGTAGGACGTGTGGACGGCCTCCCGGTACTCCTCGAACCACGCCTCGCCCTCCGGGCGCGTCGAGGTCGAAGGCCGTTCCCGCAGGCCGATGTCCCGGAAGAAGGCGAGGTCGTCGGAGTGAAACTTGGTGTCGACGGCGATGTTCGGTTCGCGTCCCGCGTCGACCACGACACCCGGCAGCATGCAGTCGCGCACCGGGCGGAACCTGCCGTCCGCCGTCCGGACGCGCAGCGTCTCGCGGGCGTCCGGCACGTGCTGGAGGACCGTGTGGGTCAGCCGACGGCCACCGGCCTGGCGGAACAGGTCCCAGAAGCGCTCCCACTCGGCGTCCGCGTAGCCCGTGAAGCCTCGGTCCAGGACGCTGATGAACCGGCCTTCGGCGTCCGCCTCACGGATGCCGAGGACGTTGAGCGCGGAGGCGAGTCCCGGGTCCTGACCGATCTCGCCGACCACGTACTTCAGGGACTCCCGCAGCCCGTCCTCGTCGGAACGGCGGAACACCTGGCCGGGCACCGGAGCGACCAGGCCGTGCTCCTCGGTGAGCACGATCTCCGCCTTGCGGGCCTCCTCGGTGTACGGAGACCTGGCCTCGACCATGTCGGAGAGGATGCGGATCGCCGTCGCCGAGGCCTCGGCCGTGCCGCAGTCGACCAGTGCCTCCAGCCAGGCCCGAACGTCTTCCCGCTTGTGTCCGGCCGCGCCGAGGACGTGCTCGACCTTGCCGGCGCGCAGGGTGTCGACCTCGGCGCTCGGGTGCAGCCAGTTCGACGGGCGGCCGGGGGACTCGTGCCACATCCGCAACCAACCGGCGCTCCGCTCCTTGTCCAGGCGAGGAGGTACGCGCAGCTCGGTCGGTACGCGCAGCGCGCCCTCCTGATCGGGCAGCGAGGGACGGGCCGCCGCCCGCTTCCAGATCTCCTCCGTGAGGAACGCGTCGGCCCAACTGATCGCCTCCTTCACACGGCCCGGCAGCAGCGGAAGATAGGCGGCGGGGTCCTCGGCAGGGGCGAGACGGGGGAGGGAGTCGACCACCAGTGCGGCGGAGACTCTGATCATCTCCTCGTTGAACGCCGAGGAGTCGAGCAGGTTCTGCCGGTCCTCGTTGGTCTTCCAGGCACCGTTGAGGATGCCGCTCAGGGACATCTCGTACTTGGTGGGGAAGAAGGACCAGAAGCGACCCCGTCCGCGCGCCTGCGGACTCACCCACAGCCCGCTCTTCGTGTCGCGCTCCAGCGCCGGGACCGCCCAGGCGAGGTCGAGGGCGAGCCGGTCGTGCAGCTCGCCGGCGTCGGCCCGCGCCGCCGGACCGGGTTCGTGCGTCGCGGAGAAGACACGCCACCGGGCGCTCGTGGTCGTCCGCCCCGTCCGCTCCTCGATCACGGTGTGCAGGTCACCGGCCTGCTCGGCGGTGAGCACCCGATGCACGGGCGGTTGCGGCCGACGGTCCTCGAGGATCACCTTCGCCACGTGCGGCGACAGGAGTTGGAAGCCGAGCGGGAACTCCTCCCGGGCCGATCCGCCCGTGGTCCGCCCGCCGTGCATGTCGAGCGCCAACCTGCCGGCGGCGCCAGGGAGCAACGGCAGGCGGACCACTGTGGTGGCCCATCCCAACAGCTCGTCGAGAACGGGGTCCTGCGCGCGCTCGACGTCGGCGTCGAGAGGACGGGCCATGCGCAGGACCGGGGCCTCGAACCCGTCGCCCAGTCGGTCCCGCACGCCGGGGACCGACCGGATCTGCTTCAAGGCCCATTCGCGATCGAAACCGAAGGAGCCGGAACTGCTGAAGAACTGAGGGGCGTCGGTGACCACCAGAACGGATTTCACGCCCACGCCGAAACGACCGATCTGGCCACCTCGCTTGCGCGACATGCTCATTCGGAGAATGGTTTCCGCGCCCTCGGGGGTCATCGGGTCGCCCTCGTTGGCACAGTAGAGGTGAGTGTCCGTGAGGACGACCTGGACACGACCACCGGGCTGAGCGGCGATTTCGTCGGCGGCGTTCTGTACGAGTTCGAAGAGCTGACGGTCGCCGTATCCGCCCTGAGTGATGCGTCGTTCGCCATTGGCGTGTTCCGGAATGAGTCCCGGGTCGACCTCGTAGGTCTGCAGAACTCGCGCGGACTGTTCGAGGACGGTACGGATGACTTGCGACGGGTGGGCGGACACTTCTTCCTCACTTCTCCTGCGGGATCAACGGTCCGAGAAAATTGTCGAGCGGCGCTCTTGAGTGGTCTGAACTGCGGTTATGTGTGTTTTGCGGGTCAGTTGTCGTCAAAGTCGGGATAGCCGCGGAAGAACTCCCGAGCGTCGTCCGTCGTCAATCCGTACTGGGTGAGGGTCTGCTTCTTCTCCGCTTCGGAACCGGCCGAGCACAGTTGCCAGTAGATGGACTCGAGTTCGCGACCCGAGTACGGGGGAAAGTCGTGCGAGGAGTCCGCCTCCTCGGGAGGGTCTCCCATGAGTGTGTCGATGTCTCCGATGTCTGGTCAACAGTCCCCGTATCGCGGATGCGTTCGAGGTCGAGCGGGCGGAAAAGGGTATGGATGTGCCCTTTCACACGGAGGTTCCGAGTGAGGTGGACAGTGCCGCCGCCGATGATCCTAGGGGGTTCACTCGATCGTGTCTACCGTCAACTTCGCGCCGATTAAGGGGAGTTACCGACTCCGCTTTGCGATTTATTTTGCGTCTGGGAATAGTCGTCGGGTGTATTACTGCTCGAAATCGCCCACGGGTCTGCGTATCGGACGAAGCGGGCAGGGAGGTTGGTGATGAAGCGAGGGTGCCTCGCGTCAAGTGGCTGTTGACGTGCCGTCGCGTGTCAAATTAGCCTGTGCGGGACTTGAGCACAACGAGGAACGGCGAGGAACGGGAGGCCAGATGGAGGCCGGTGAGGAGTTCGGGCCCTGGCTGGCCCGTCAGCTCAAGATCGCGGGCAAGACGCAGGCCGAGCTGGCGGAGGAGCTGGGACTCACCCGGGCCGCGGTCTCGGCGTGGATCACCAAGCGTTCGGTCCCGCGTCCGACGGTCATGGGCGAGATCGCCAAGGCGCTCGGCACGGACCTGGGCACCGTTCACACCCGCACCACCGACACGCAGGCCGGTCTTCCCGTCACCTGGTACCACCGCCCCGGCTACCAGGACGGCGGACGGGACGGTGGGAACGCCGCCGCCTTTGCCTTCGACGCGGACGTACAGGTGCTCGCGCGGGAGACCTGTCAGAACAGCCTCGACGAACGACTCGTGGAGAACGGGCGACCGGTCCGTGTGCGGTACACGATCCACGAGCTGACCGGCGAGGCGCTGGAGGCGTTCCGCGCCGCGATCCTCTGGGACGAACTCCAACCCCACTACCTGGCGGTCTCCGAGTCCGCCGCCGACCAGAAGGTCGGACGCGTCGTGGACGCCGGTGTGCGGGACATGTTCGAGAAGGGGCGCCTGATCCTTCTGCGCGTGGACGACTACAACGCCTCCGGGCTCACCGGCGACGACTACGGCGACGGCAAGTTCGCCGCCGTTGTGCGCCGGCAGCTGGAAAGCCTCAAGTCGGGCAGCGGAGCCGGAGGTTCGTACGGCCTGGGCAAGGCCACCCTCTGGGCCACCAGCGCACTCGGCATGGTCCTGATCAACTCCACGCTGTCCGTCCCGCACGAGGGCCGCACCGAGCGCCGTGTCATCGGGCGACTCGAACTCCCCTGGCGTTCCGTCGGCGGGAAGGAGTGGGCCGGCCCCGCCTGGTTGGGACGCCCGGACCCCGAGACCCCCGGCGCCGAGGTGGTCCGTTCCTGGTGGGCGGACGAGGAGACGGTGGAGCGGCTCCATCTCACCCGTGACAGCGACGAGCCGGGTACGTCCTTCCTGATCGTCGGGGCGCACGACGTGGCGAGCCTGGCCCCCGAGAAAGCCGATCCCGCGGTCGACGAGGACGAGACCGGCAGCGAGGACGACGGCACCCGTGACATCAAGGTCATGCACGACCGCCTGGTCGAGGCGCTGGGACGCGACTTCTGGGCGGCCATGACAGGAGGCGGCAGCAGACTGCCGCTGTTGGAAACGTCCGTCCGGACCCTGCGCAACGGAGAGGTCGTCGTCCCGGAGGAGACGGTCGACCCCGGTGACAAGCAGCCGTCGCGTACGCGGGCGCTGCGGGCCTTCTTCGAGGGGACGACCGTGGACCGGCTCACCCAGGCCGGTCAGGTGGCCCTCCGTACGGTTCCGCTCCGGCTGCCCCTGAGCGGAGGACGTCGGGGCACGCTCGGGACGCACCAAGGGGTGCTGCTGGTCACGGAAGCGGAGGACAAGGACGGCGTACCGAACCAGGTCCACTCGCTGCGCGGCAACCGGATGACCATCAAGAAGGCCGGGGTCAGTGGCCTGCCCCTGGGCGTCAACCAGTTCCAGGCCGTGCTCCTGGTCGGACATGCCGCCGGGGAGGCGGCACCGTTCGCGCGGGAGGCGGAGGAGTTCCTGCGCGCGGCCGAGCCGCCCGAGCACGACCGATGGGGACAGACCGAGGAGCTGACTCTCCGCTGGTCGCACACCGCGCACCATCGGATCTCCAGGTTGACCACCGAGGTCAACGCCGCCGTGAAGGAACTCGTGGTGCGGCCGAGGAGCGCCGGCTCGCAGGAGAGCGCCAAGCTGCGCAAGAAGCTCACCGTCCAGCGCAAGGCCACCCCTCCCAAGCGGGCCGCCGGTCCCACCCTGCCGGAACTGGACGGGTTGGAGGCCGAGATCGGCGCCGGTGGGGAGTGGAAGATCACCGCAGAGGTGAAGCTGCCGCGTGCCGACGAACTCCCCGCCATGAGCCCGGTCGTCCTCCTGGACGTCCGGTCCGGCAGCAGGCCGAGGCTCGACTGGGCCGAGTTGACCGCCGTGGAGGGGTGCGAGGTCGAGGACGGAGTGCTCCGGTTCACACCCCGTGCCCGCCGAGCCGTGTTCCAGGGGTCCACCGACGCCACCAGCCATCCGGTCCGCAGCGAGTACACGCGACTCGTTCTCGAACTCCGTGCCGGTTCAGGGGAGTGAGGCATGAAGTTCTACCCGTACAAGCGACTCAACCGACCGATCACCCTGCGGGTGACCTCGGTGTCCCTCAGGCTGCCCGACGACACGCGTGACCACCTGGACACCTCGGCCTACTCCGTCCCGCAACGGACGGTGGCTCTCGGGGTGGCACAGCACGAGGACTGGATCTCGGCGAGGATCGGGTTGTCGGCCACGCTGCCTCCCGGCGCCACCGACGCCGACGCCCCGTGGGGCGATCTGCGGGTCCTGGCGGTGCTCACCGACGGGGACACCAATCTCCGGACCACCGTGGATTTGCGGCAGGACGGTCCGGACAGCAAGGAGTGGTCCGGCCACATCGAGGTGTTCCGCGACGACCACGCGGGACGTGCCTCGCTGGCCGTGTACGCCGTCGCCACGATCGACGGGGTGCCGGGCCGCTCGATCACCGAGACGGACGCGGACTGGACCGTCGACGTCGTCGCCGAGGAGCCGCTCGGCGGTCTGCGTCTCGACGTGAAGCAGGCCGGCTTCTCCAAGAGCGCGCGAGAGTGGCTGCGCCCTTACGCGGACGCTCCCTGGGTGATCGACACGTCGGGCCGGCTGCCCCTGGTGATGATCAACACGGACGTCGAGGGATTCTCGGATCTTCTGGACGGCAACGGCGGTGGCATCGAGAACAAGGTGCACGAACTGCTGTTGTCCCAGATGGCCACGGACGTGTGGACGGCGGTGTTCCACAGCGCCGTGGGCGACCTGGAGGTCGAACCGGACGGCTCACCCGTCTTCCCCACCGACTGGAGGGGCGAGGTGCTGCGCGAGATGCTGCCCGACGTGGTGCCCGGTCTCCGCGTCGAGGAGGCACTCCGCCAGGTCCACCGGCGGCGCACCGATGACGCGGGATGGGTGGAACTGCAGACCCGCGTCCACTACGCCGCTGTGCGTCGTGCCGGTGCGAGCAAGGCGGTCGCCAACGCCCTGCGCGCGTTGCAGCAGATGAATCGAGAGGACAGCGCGTGATCGCGAAGCCGTACCACGTTCCCGAACGTCTCGGTCTGCTCTCGGCGACCGCCGCCGACCCCTTCCTCACCGAGGACCTCCTCAAGGGAGTGCAGGGGCACGGCGGCGTCGACGTGGCCAAGGTCGTCGAACCTCTGCCCGAGGACGATGCCCGGTGGGAGGTGGAACCGCTCAGGGACCTCGTGGACGACGCCAAGTTCAAGTTCCAGAACAACCGGACGGACGCCGACGGGTGGTTGGCACCCCGGCTGCACGCGACGCTGCGTCTCACCCGACGAGAAGCCGCCGACAGAAGGCTCTGGAACCACCTCGCGCTGGCGGTGGCGCCGGACTACGTGGCCTGGAGGCATCTTCCGGCCGCGTCGCAGGGGAAGGTTCCCCGTATCAATCCGGCCCGTTTCAAGGGGGCCCCCGACCGCCAGTGCTTCTCCCGCCTGTGGTGGGCCGCGGAGATGTTCCGCAACGGCTCGGACTACGCACCGGTGGTGACGGCCTGCTCCAACCAGGACCTCATCCACAACATGCGCATGGACCTGGTCGACCATCGCCCCACGGCACTGGCCCTGGTGCGCATTCTCGAGCGAGGAGTCGCCGGCACCGGCCGGGAGATCACCGGCCTCATGGCGGCGATCAACACCGCCGGCGCCACCCTGGTCTACGACGCGCTCGCCGAGGACGCGGTACGGGACCCCCAGGCACTCCGTCGGTGGATCGCGGAGGCCGAGTCCGCACCCCCGGTGCCGCGGCACGACCTGCCCGTCGGTCCGGACGAGGAAACGGTGCCGGAGGAGTCGGTGACCGTGCTCACCGACTACCTCACCGGGCTGTTCGAGACAGCACCGATCAGAGGGCGGACCACCGAGGTCTGACCGGGAGGGTCATCGGCCGGTGAGCGGATGACCCTCCCACTGCCCGTATTCACGCACCCGCACGGGCTCGCCGGGCTGCCACGCCTCCAGGTCCGCGACGGCCTTCTCCGTCCTGACGCGTGCTTCCTCATCGGTCAGCTCCGGTTCGAGGACGTGCCGCAGCACGTGCAGCGCGAGCCGGGGCGGCACGGCGTTGCCGATTTGCTGCGACTGGTCCTTGCCGCGCCACGGGTAGGCGACGGGGAAGGTCTGCAGCACCCCGGCCTCGGCGAGGGTGAAGCGGTCGCACTCGTCGGGGAGGTCCGTGTCCGTGCCCTTGTGGACCAGACGGTTCCGGGACACCTTTCCGGTGATCGTGGCGGACGGCATGTCGTGATCGCGTCGGCCGCGCGCGCCGGGATCGCCGCCTGTCCCGTAATTGGAGACGACCGTGAAGGCTGGACGGTCCGGCAGTTCGGGCATCAGGCTCCGTGCCTTCTTCAACGCCGTCTCCATGGACACCCAGGCCTCCTTCGGTGTCCCGTCGAGGTCGTTGTCCTCGGTGTCCCAGGGGAGTGTGTCCGCTCGGTCCGTCGTCGTCGAGGACCGGGCGGGCACGGTCCGAGGACGGTAGCGCTCGTGGGTCTCGCCGATCTCGGGGATGTCGGTCTCGCCGAGCCTGGCCATGAGCACCGCGCGCTTGCGGGTCTGCGGCACCCCGAACGCCTCGGTGTACATCAATTGCGTCCTCGTCCGGTAGCCGAGGGTGGCGAGCACGTGGGTGTACCTCTCCCAGACCGGCATCACGGCGGGGACCTGCTCCAGGATCACGGCCTCGTACGGTTCGAGCCCGGGGCGTCGGCTCCGTTCGATCACCCACCACAGCGGCTGGAGCACCAGCCCCGTCCGCTCGTCACCCAGCTTCTCGAGTTGCGCCTTGAGACCTTGCAGCACCGTGCCCAGAGAGTCGTGCTGCTCGGCCAGAGGCTCGATGTCCGCGTCCTCGGGAGCCAGGACTCTCGAGGCCCTCAGCGTCTTCAGAACACGCTCGATCTTCTGCCGAGAGCTGCGCCGCCTCTCGAGATGATCTTTGATCACCTTGCGTTCGGCGGACCGGAGGGCCTCGATCCTGCGCTTCTCGGCCCTGACCTTCTCCGCCTCGGCCGCTTTCTCCGCCAGCTCCCCGGTGATCCCCTGCCAGGTGCGCAGGATGTCCTCCCACTGCGCATCGGCTGGGCGCACGGCGGCGTGCAGGCGCTCGATGTACTGCAGCACGTCGTCCAGCGCCCTGCGACCGGCGCCGTGCCCGGCCACCGTGAAGGTCTGGCACGGCGGGCCCCCCGTCAGCACCTGCGCACGAGGGAAGAGCGCCGCGCTGTACTGCCGCACATCACCGTGGAACGTGTCCATCCCCGCCGCCGCGCGCGTGGTGCACGCGTCCGGGTCCCACTCGATTCCGGTGACCTGGTGGCCCAGGACGTCCGCTGCCACATCAAGCCCACCTGGTCCCGCGAAAAGGTCCAGTATGCGGAAACCCGCAGGTGAGGGCGGTGGGTTCTTGACGTGGCTCATGGGCTTGAAGTGTAGCCGGCGATGAGGGGTGCCTTTTCCGGCTTGCTCAAGCACGGGCGGGTGCCCGCAGCGCGGCCCCGATGGCCTCGCCGAGCGCTCTGCCCACCGGCGGCGGGGTCGCATGGCCGATCTGCCGGTATCGCGCCGTCTTCAGGCCGGTGATCCGCCACTCCGGTGGGAACGACTGGAGCACGGCCGCCTGGTCGACGGTGATCTTCAGCATCTCGGTGACGTCGTCCGAACGCGGCCACTTGTAGTCCGGCCCGGGCACTTCGTCGGCGAAGACGTTGCCGTTCACGCCCATGCGCGCGAAGGCCTTCTTGGTGCCGGTCGGGCCGACGTCCGGCCCGCCCCGGTTGTCCGAGCCCCCGACGAGGGTCGGCGCCACGGCTCGGGCCTGGTCGGCCCAGGCGTCGGCCTCCGACCAACCCCGCGCGCCCATGGAGCGGCGCAGCGCGTTGCCGAGCGAGACATGTTCCCTCACCGTCGGCACGGGCGGGACGAAGGCGTCGAACCATGGCTTCTTGATCGCCACGAGGACGCCCTGCAACCGTTCCTGGGGGACGCCGAAGTCCGCGGCGTTCAGCACGAACCAACGGTGTCCGTATCCGAGGTGAGCCAGCTCCTCCTCGACGAACGACCGGACCTCCGCGTACACGGGTGAGTCGACGAGCGCGGGCAGGTTCTCCAGGAGCAGGGCGCGCGGCTGGATGCCGTGCGCGAGGTAGACCGCGGCCTTGAGCAGTCGCAGTTCCGGCTCGCTGTCGACACGTGCCACGGCGGCCGACGACTTCACCCGCGGTAGCCCCGCCGAGAGCAGATCGACGTCCAACGTTTCCGGATACTCGTCCGGCACGAAGTCGAACAGGTCCTCGCAGACGACGTTCCACTGCGGCCGGTTGATCCGCAGCGTCTCGCACGCCTGCGGCTTGTTGTCGAGCAGCAGCACCGGCGCGAAGCCTGCGCTCTCCAGCCCCGACGCCAGGCCGCCCGCCCCCGAGCAGACGTCCACGAAAGCCAAATGGTCAGTCATGACCCCCCTCTTCTCTCTTCACCTCACGCGCGATCCTGCGACTGCGCGCTTCCCCCACGGCGCCCCCGCAGCCGCTTCTCCCTGTCGACGGCGGCCTGGACCGCCGCCGCCACCTCACCGGGTGGCCGATGCTCCCAGAACCGCAGTACCGTCCACCCCGCCGCCGTCAGATGGTCCGTGGTCTCCCGGTCCCGGGCCATGTTCCGGTCCAGTTTCCGACGCCACCATTCCGCGTTGGCCTTGGGCTGTGTGGCGTGTTGGGGACAGCCGTGCCAGAAGCACCCGTCGATCAGTACGGCCACCTTGGCCTTGGGAAAGGCCACGTCGATCCGTCGTCGGGGCATGCCCGGGACGGGGTACTCGATCCGGTAGCGCAGCCCGGCAGCATGCAGCAGCCGTCGTACGGCCAGCTCGACCCCGGTGTCCTTGCTCGCCTGCCTGCGCATGCGGGCGGAGACATCGGGAGAAGAGGGCGTCACGCTGTTCACTGTCCGGAGCCTCGCGCACTCAAGTGGTCACGATCGATGATCGTCCTTGCGGTGAAATCTACCGCTCTCGACCTCAGCTGTCCGGGGCGCCGTGACATTCCTGGTAGGAGATGCTCGATCCGCACCAGCACCCGGCCCCCCGCTGCGGCGGCCAGGCCACCGCCCGCCCCCGCGCACCCAAAGTCGTCGCGTACTGCGGCAACAGCGACGCGTCGGCCGGTGACGCGCCCTCCGACGCCGCGAACGCCTCGTAGGACGGGACCGTGCCCCGTACGACCCCCAGGTTCCGGGTCCCCGACGACTCCAGCTCCCTCAGCGCCTCCTCTATCGCCGACAGGTGCTCCTCGTACGACGGGTACTCGGCGGAGAGGGACGGGTAGGCGGTGAGCAGTTCCGTCAGTTCTTCGGCGGGCCAGTGGAGCATGGCGACCGGGAAGGGGCGGGAGAGGGCCTCGCGGTAGGCGCCGAGTTCGGCGCGGAGGCGGGAGATCTCGGCCTCCAGCTCGGCCGGGTTGTCCGAGCCGAGGGACCAGACGCGCTTGGGGTCGTGCAGCTCGTCCAGGGAGACCGGCATGGAGTGCAGGGTGTCGGCGAGGGTGTCCCAGTCGTCGTGGGGCAGGCCCAGCATGCGGCGGACGCGGTGGCGGCCGTAGAGGAGGGGGTGGGTCGGGCGCGGCGGCTCGGGGGCGTCGGCCAGGAGGAGGCGGGCGGCCTCGGTGAAGGTCTCGTGGGCCGCCTCCAGCTCGTCGTGGGACTCCAGGGACTCCGCGACGATGATCCAGGGGGCCGGGTCCCTCGGGGACGCCGCGCGGACGCCCTCGATGATGGCCCTGGCCTCGGCCTCGTGGCCGTACTCCCAGAGGTTGGACGCCTTGAGGGCGCGGACCAGGGCCGGGTTCTCCAGGGTGCCGGGGGCGGAGAGCAGACGGTCGTAGAAGGCCGTCGCGGCGGTCCGCTCGCCGGCCAGCTCCAGGTGGGCCGCGGCCCGCAGCAGCAGGGCCTCGGCGTCCTCGGGGTACAGGCCGGCGGTCCGCTCCAGGCGTGCCGCTTCGGCGGTGTGGTCGACGTTCTCGGCGGGCGTGTCGGGGCGCATGGGGGACACCGTACTGCGGCGTGGTGACAGGCGGGGTGCGGAGCCGTGGGGGCGCCGGCGGTCCCGTGACAGTCCCCGCGGACGATGGCCCGTTGTCCGTGCCACCAGTCACCGTGAACCGCGGTCATGTGCGGCACCGGACCCCGGACCAGGTGGGCCGACTCGGGCGGGGCCTTCGAGGGTCTGCCGGGCCGGGTTCAGGAAATCGGTCAGCGGCGGGCAGTACCCCTCCAGCAGGCGCGTGCCGCGGCCCCGGCGCGAGCACGCGCGCCGCCGCCGATGCCGCACGGCGGACGCGCGTCCCTACGCCCGCTCGTGATCAATACACCCAGCCGGCCAGGTACGCCGCCAGGCCGTCCAGCAGCATGGTGCTGCCCTGCCGCGCCATGTCGCGCTCCTCGGTGGAGTCGCAGGCCTGGGTCACGGTGATGCGCGTGCGCCCGCCGTCCGGTTCGGCGAGTTCGACGGTCATGGCCGCCGGAGCGGGCCTGCCGGGGACGTCCATGCCGACCACGAGGCGGCGGTTCCCCACGACCTCCAGGTCGGAGCCGGTCAGCGGGACCTGCCCGCCGTCCGGGGTGACCATCGTGGACTTCCACCTGCCGCGAGAGGGCAAGCGGAACCTGACCGCAGGCCTAAGGCGTCGGTGCTCAAGTCGGGCCCGGCGTCCCCGCGTTCCGGCCGGCGGCGGCCTCCGGAGACGTGGGTCACGGAACCGATCGCCGAGGGGCCGCGTCTTCTGCGACGGATGCGGTATAACCGGATGAGCGGAAGAGAGTCGTACAGGTGAGCGGGGAGGGGGCGTCGATGGGCGGTAGTCGTAGCGGCGTACGTTTCCGGGCCCTCACCGTGCTGCTCGTCGCGGTGGTGGTGCAGTTCGCCCTGGCCGATGCCGGAGGGCTCTCCGTCACCGTCGCGCTGGCCGCCACCGCCGCGGTCGGTTCCGCGCTCAGCCTCTGCGCCCTCGCCGCCGCGCGCTGCGCGCCCGTCGTGCCGCCCACCCGGGTCCGTACGGCCATCCGCGACCGCGACCGGCGTACGGCCTTCCTGCCGCAACGCGATCCCGACGCCGCCGGCCGCCGCCGGCCCCGAGCGCCCGGCCGCGCCCTCCCGGCGACCGCCGCGTAGGGCACACTTCCACCTCGCCTGCTCACCGACCGCTCATCCGAGCGCCCCCTGAGCACCCGGTGCGCTTCCGCTCACCGTTTTCCCCGCCCCTACCCGGCCCGCCGGTCCCGCCGTTCCCCTCACCCGGCACGACGAGACCCCCGGAGGGCTCCTCACCATGTCCGTATTCGCCGATCTGGTCGACGGCCTCGCCGACCTGCTCCAGCCGCTGTTCGGCGCCGGCGCCGCTGCCGCCGCCATCGTCCTGTTCACCGCGCTCGTACGGCTCCTGCTCCATCCCCTGTCCCGGGCCGCCGCCCGCGGCCAGAAGGCCCGCACCGCACTCCAGCCGAAGATCGCCGAACTGCGCCGCAAGTACGCCAAGCGTCCTGAGAAGTTCCAGCGGGCCGTACTCGACCTGCACGCGGAGGCGAAGGTGTCACCGCTGGCCGGTTGCCTGCCCGGCCTCGTGCAGCTGCCCGCCTTCTTCCTCCTCTACCACCTCTTCTCCAGCACTTCCCTCGGCGGACAGACCAACCATCTGCTCGGCCACCAGCTGTTCGCCGCCCCGCTGGGCGGGAACTGGGGCGACGCGCTGGCGGGCGGCGGGCCCTTCGGCGGCGCCGGGCTCGTCTACGCGGCACTGTTCGCGCTCGTCACCGCCGTGGCCGTGGTCAGCTACCGGCTCACCCGGCGCACGATGGGCGACCGGCCGGTGCTCCCCGCCACCGGGCAGGAGCAACTGCCGGGGGCGGGGGCCGTCACCGCGCTCACCCAGGTCATGCCGTTCATGTCCTTCCTCACCCTCGTCACCGTGGCCGTCGTCCCGCTCGCCGCCGCGCTCTACGTCGTCACCAGCACCACCTGGAGCGTCGTCGAACGGGCCGTCCTGTACCGGTGAGCCGCGGCGAGGTCTTGCGGAGCCGGACGTGACCTTGGAGGATCGACCAGTCCTCCGATGGATTGGCCGCCCGCCGCACCCGGGCGCCGCCCCGCTCCGCCGGACGGGCGGTCCGCGACCGAGGGAGAGAAGAACATGAAGCTGCTGCGAGTCGGTACGGCGGGGGCGGAGCGGCCCGCGCTGCTCGACGCCGACGGCACCCTGCGCGACCTGTCGGGCGTGGTGCCGGACGTCGACGGGACGCTGCTCGCCGACGAGGCGGCGCTCGCCCGGGTCCGGGCCGCCGCCGACGCCGGCGGCCTGCCCGTGCTCGACGGGGCGGGGCTGCGGATCGGGCCGCCGCTGGGCCGGATCGGCAAGGTCGTGTGCATCGGGCTCAACTACCACGACCACGCCCGGGAGACCGGGGCCGAACCGCCCGCCGAACCCGTCGTCTTCTTCAAGGCGGCGGACACCGTGGTCGGGCCGTACGACACCGTGCTCGTACCGCGCGGGTCCGTGAAGACCGACTGGGAGGTGGAGCTGGCGGTCGTGATCGGGCGTACGGCCCGCTACCTGGAGTCGGCGGCGGAAGGGCTCGCGTGCGTCGCGGGGTACGCGGTCGCGCACGACGTCTCCGAGCGGGAGTTCCAGATCGAGCGCGGCGGGACCTGGGACAAGGGCAAGAACTGCGAGACGTTCAACCCGCTCGGCCCGTGGCTGGTGACGGCGGACGAGGTGCCGGACCCGCAGGACCTGCGGCTGCGGCTGTGGGTCAACGGGGAGCTGAAGCAGGACGGGACGACCGCCGAGCAGATCTTCCCGGTGGCGGAGGTCGTCCGGTACGTCAGCCAGTTCATGACCCTGTATCCCGGTGACGTCATCAACACCGGGACACCGGCGGGGGTGGCCATGGGCCGGCCCGAGCCCAAGCCGTACCTGCGGGCCGGGGACGTCGTGGAGCTGGAGATCGAGGGGCTCGGGCGGCAGCGGCAGGAGCTGAAGGGCGCCTGAGCAGGGCGCCCCCCCGTCACCCGAGCAGAGCGGCCAGGCGGCGCCAGCCCTCCCTCGGCAGGGACGCCGCCGGGCCGTCCTCCACCAGCTGGAGGGCGACGTGGTCGGCGCCCGCCTCGTGGAACTCCGCGATCCGGCGGCGGACCGTGTCGTCGTCGCCCCAGGCGAACACCGCGTCGATCAGACGGTCGCTGCCGCCGTCCGCGACATCCGCGTCGGTGAAACCGAGACGGAGGAAGTTGTTGGTGTAGTTGGGGAGCTGGAGGTACCGGCCGAGGTAGCCGCGGGCCGTGGCACGCGCCCGCGCCGGGTCGGCCTCCAGGACCACCTTGAACTCCGGGGCCAGCAGCGGGCCGTCGCCGAGGATCTGCCGGGCCTTCGCGGTGTGCTCGGGCGTGACCAGGTACGGGATCGCGCCCGCCGCCCGGTCCCGGGACAGCTCCAGCATCTTCGGGCCGAGCGCGGCCAGCAGCCGGTGGTGGGCCGGCGCCCCGGCCCGGTCCAGCGCGTCGAGGTAGGCGACCATCGCCGAGTACGGACGCTCGTAGCCCTTCACCATCGGGCCGTGGCTGACGCCCAGGCCGAGCACGAAACGGCCGGGGTGGGCCACCTCCAGCTCGGCGAAGCGGGCGGCGGCCTCGGACGCCTCGTGCTCCCAGATGCTCTGGATGCTGGTGCCGACCACGATCCGCGAGGTCGCCTCGATCAGCGGGACGGCGTGCCCGGCGGAGCTGTTGCCGCCCAGCCACAGGGCGCCGAAACCCAGCTCCTCCAGTTCGGCCGCGGCCTCGGCGCGTGCGCCGCGCCCCTCGGCGTCCTCGGCGCGCAGGGCGGCGCTCCAGACGCCGTACCGTCCGACGGATTTCCTCAGGGCAGCCGCGGTGTCGCTCATCGGTTCCGGTCCCTCCGGTGGGGTGCGGTGACGATCATTCATCTACCGCGTGCCAACCACGGCGTACCGGAGGGGATTCCCGGCGGACGGCCGGACGGGTGAGCGGTTCCTGGAGCGGTCACCGCTCGGTCACCGCGCCAGGAACCGCTCCAGCGCCTCCACCACCAGCCGGTGGTCCTGGAGCTGCGGCAGCCCGGAGACCGTCACCGCGCCGACCACACCGGCACCCTCCACGGTGACCGGGAAGGAGCCGCCGTGCGCCGCGTAGGTGTCGGGGTCCAGCCGCGAGGACTCCTCGAACGTCGTGCCCTTGGCCCGGAACCGGGCGCCGACCAGGTACGACGCGTGGCCGTACCGCTCCACCACCCGGCGCTTGCGGGCGATCCAGGCGTCGTTGTCGGGTGTGGAGCCGGGCAGCGCGGCGTGGAAGAGCTGCTGTCCGGACCGGTGGATGTCGACGGCCACCGGCGCCTGGCGCTCACGGGCCAGCTCCACCAGGAGCGAACCCAGCGCCCACGCGTCGTCGTGGGTGAAGGAACGGAAGACCAGGCGGCGTTCCTGCGCCTCCAGCTCCTCCAGGCTCGGCGTCAGCTCGGGCCTCGTCGTCACAGCGCCACCACCGATCCGTCGCGGGCCGATCGCCGGGCCGCCTCCAGGACGTCCAGGGCGGCCGCCGCCTCCAGGGCGCCCACCGGCTGGGGACCGCCCTTCAGCAGGGCCTCGGCCACCGCCGCGTAGTAGGCGGGGTAGTCACCGGGCAGGGACGGCACGGCCTGCCCGCCGCCGGTCGCCGGGGACTCGCCGGAGCCCAGCCGGCCCCACAGCGACTCGTCCTCCTCGCCCCAGCCGGGCCCGGGCCGCTCGCCCGCGCGCAGCGCCGCCTCCTGCGGGTCCAGGCCGTACTTGACGTACCCGGCCTTCGAGCCCAGCACCCGGAAGCGGGGGCCGAGCTGGGCGGTGGTGGAGGAGACGTAGAGGTGGGAGCGGACCCCGTTCGCGTGGGTGAGCGCGAGGAACGTGTCGTCGTCGGCCTCCGCGCCCGCGCGCCGGACCAGGGACTCGGCGTACACCTGGGTGACCGGGCCGAACAGCACCAGCGCCTGGTCGACGACGTGGCTGCCGAGGTCGTACAGCAGACCTCCGATCTCTGCCGGGTCGCCGGACTCCCGCCAGCCGCCCTTGGGCTGGGGGCGCCAGCGTTCGAATCGGGACTCGAACCGCCATACGTCGCCCAGGGCGCCGTCGGCGAGGAGTCCCTTGAGGGTGAGGAAGTCGTTGTCCCAGCGGCGGTTCTGGAAGACCGAGAGCAGCAGGCCGCGCTCCTCGGCCAGCGACGCCAGCGCGCGTGCCTCGGCGGCGGTGCCCGCGAGGGGCTTGTCCACCACGACCGGCAGGCCGGCCTCCAGGGCCCGGGTGGCGAGCGGGACGTGCGTCTTGTTGGGGGAGGCGAGGACGACCAGGTCGAGTTCGCCGGCGCGGGCGAACAGCTCGTCCGGAGTGCCGGCGAGCCGTACGCCGGGGAACTCGGCGCGGGCCTGCCGCTGCCGCTCCGGGCTGGACGTGACCACCGTGTCCAGGGCGAGTCCCCCGGTGGCGGCGATCAGCGGGGCGTGGAAGACGGAGCCCGCGAGGCCGTAGCCGACGAGGCCGACGCGGAGGGGAGGAGTGCCAGTCATACGTCCACTTTGGCAACCGTGTTGCCAAAGTGCAAGCAGCGGCGACAATGGCGGGGTGAACAGGACGAACGGCCCCGGACCCGAAGCCGGCCCACCGGCCCCGCGCAGCCGCGGCACCGCCCTGGTGCTGGACCTGCTGCGCACGGCCGGGGCGGAGGGCATCAGCAGGCTGGAGCTGGCCGAGCGGACCGGGCTCACCCCGCAGGCGATCAGCAAGATCACCGCGCGGCTGCGGGCGGACGGCCTCGCCGCCGAGGCCGGACACCGGGCGTCCACGGGCGGCAAGCCGCGCACGGTCCTGCGGCTGCTGCCGGAGGCCGGGCACGCGGTCGGCGTCCACCTGGACCGCGACGAACTGCGGGCCGTCCTGGTCGACCTGGCGGGCACGGTGGCGGGGGAGCGGCGGGCCCCGCTCGACCTGGGCGCGGGCTCCGGGGCCGTGCTGAGGGACGTGGCCCGCGAGGTGACCGGCCTGGTCACGGACGTCCTCCGGGTGCCCGCTCCCCCCACCCTGCTCGGCGTCGGCGTCGCCCTCCCCGGCCCCCTCGACCACGCCCGGGGGGTGCTGCACCGGGTCACCGGTTTCCCCGAGTGGGACGGCTTCCCGCTGCGGGACGCGCTGGCCGGGCGGCTCGGCGCGCCGGTCGTCGTCGACAAGGACACCAACGCGGCGGCGCTCGGCCTCGCGGTCGGCGGCGAGCGCGGCTCCTTCGCCTACCTGCACCTGGGGACCGGGCTCGGCGCGGGGCTGGTGTTCGACGGGAGCGTGTACCGGGGGGCGCGGACGGGGGCGGGGGAGTTCGGGCACCAGGTGATCCAGCTCGACGGGCCGCCCTGCCCGTGCGGCGCCCGCGGCTGCGTCGAGGCACTCTGCCTGGCCGCCGTGGCACGCGGCGACCTCGCCGAGGCGGCCCGCGTCCTGGGCGCGGGCGCCGCCAACCTGGCCGGGCTGCTCGACATCGACCTGGTCCTCCTCGGCGGCCGTACGGTGTCCGGCGCGCCGGACGCGTTCGTCGGCGGGGTCGGCGCGGTGCTGGACGCCCGTGCCCGGCGCGAGGGCGGGCGGGAGACCGCCGTGCCGGTACGGGTCGCGCCCGGCGGGGCGCGCGCGATCGCGCGGGGCGCGGCCCACCTCGTACTGTCGCCGCTGTTCGGCCGGGGGGACGCGTGACGCGTGACGCCGTACGCGGGCCATGCGGCGCGGACGGGGGGTGCGTGACGCCGCACGCGGGCTACGCGGCGCGGACGGGGGTGCGTGACGCGTGACGCCGTACGCGGGCCATGCGGCGCCGGACGCGGTGCGGAGCGGTCGGCACCCCCACCGCCGGACGGCCCCCGCTGCGCCGGTCGGCGGCGCGCGGTACGCCCGTTCGGAGGGGGCGACGGAGTGGCACCGCCCATCCGTGCGCGTGCGGCACGCTCATGTGTTCATGCGACTGTGTGCACCCGTGTCACCCTGCCTGGTGGCGGCAGCCGCCCTCCTCGCCGGCCCTGCCTCCGCGCCGGCCCCGGCGTCCGCCGCCCCGGCCCCGGGACCCGCCCCCCTCCCCGCCTGCGCAGCCCCCGACGACCACACCTTCCCGCTCACCACCCGCGTCCACGGCGGCCCCGGCGGCTACGAGGCCGGCGGCGGCCCCGGCACCTGGTACCTGGACCTGACCAACACCACCGACCGCACCTGCGCGGGCATCCACCCCGTGGTCGTCCTCGTCGACGAACAGCGCGTGCTGAAGCCCGCCCAGCCCCGCATGGAGTTCCACGACGGCGACGGCCGCCCGCACGCCGTCCGGTTCGAGGCGACCGACGCGGACGAACTGGTCGGCGTCCTCGCCGCCGACGACGCCGGCTTCCCCGGCTTCACCGTCGAGGCCGGGCGCACGCTCACCGTGCGGATCCGGCTCGCGCTCACCCCGGACACCGCGCCCGGCCGGATCACCGCCAACGCCGCCGTCGTCCAGCGCCGCGAGGGCGACGGCGACTGGATCGGCCAGTCGAACGACTACCGCTTCCGCGTCACGCCCGGGGACCGCACCGGTACCGGCGAGCCCGGCACCGCGAGCCCGGCCCCCTCCGGCCGCCTGCCGTTCGCCGACGAACTCGCCGGTACGGGGCTGGGCCGGACCTACGCCGTACTGGCCGCCGCCGCGCTGCTGGCCGCCGCCGGCGCCACCGCCGTCGCGCTGGCCCGCCGACGCCGCTGACGGACGACCCGACCCGGCACGGACGCACCCGGCGCGGTCGCACCCGGCGCGGTCGCACCCCGCAGGGACGTACACCGACGTCTGCGACCATCCTCGCGTGGACTACCCGAACGACCAGGCCCCCGGCGCCCCCGTCCGCTCCGGCATCCCGGAGCACGGCCGCGTACCGAAGTACTACGCCGTCAAGGCGCGCATAGACCGACTCGTGGACGAACTGGGGGAGGGCGCCCCCATCCCGACCGAACGCGACCTCTCCGAGCGGTACGACGTCGCCCGCGAGACCGTCCGGCAGGCCCTGCGCGAACTGGTGCTGGAGGGCAAACTGCGCCGGCAGGGCCGCGGCACGGTGGTCGCCGGCCCCAAGCTGGCGCAGCCGCTGTCGCTGGCCAGCTACACCGAGGGCGTGCGCCGTCAGGGCCGTACCCCCGGCCGTTCCCTCGTCACCCTCGACCGCTTCCCCTGCCCCGAGGCCCTCGCCGCCGAGACCGGCCTGATACGCGGCGAGCCCGTCTGGCACCTGGAGCGCGTCCTGCTCGCCGACGACGAGCGGGTCGGCCTGGAGAGTACGTACGTCGCCGTGGCCAGGGTCCCGCGGCTGGACCGCGACTTCGACCCCGACTCCTCCTTCTACGCCTACCTGGACCGCCAGGGCATCGGTTTCGCCGGCGCCGACGAACGGATCGAGACCGTCCTCGCCACCCCGCGCGAGGCCCTGCTCATCGGCACCCCGCCCGCCCTGCCGATGCTCCTCATCCACCGCGTCTCCCGCGCCACCGACGGCGGCCCGCTGGAACGGGTGCGGACGCTGTACCGCGGCGACCGGTTCTCCTTCACCACCCACCTGGGTAACGGATAGATAACGGGTCTAGCCCAAACGTGATGGCCGGTTCACGCTCTCGTTGTCAGCCGGATTCCTCCGGTTCCCCGATGACGAGGAGCGTGACCGACGTGAGAGTGATAGTCGTCGGAGCCGGCGTGGTGGGCACCATGCACGCCTGGCACGCAATCAGCCGCGGCCATGAGGTCGTACAGATCGAGCGCGAGTCGGAGGCTCGCGGCGCCTCGTTGCGCAATTTCGGCCAGATATGGGTGAGCGGCCGGGCGGGCGGCGAGGAACTGGACACCGCCCTGCGGGCCCGGGAGCTGTGGGAGGAGATCGGCGGCCGGGTCCCGGCGCTGGGCTTCCGCCCCAACGGCTCCCTGACCCCCGTACGCGGCGAGCGGGAACGCGCCGTCGCCGAGGCCGCCGTGGCCCGCCCGGACGCCGCCGCCCGCGGGTACCGGCTGCTCGGCGCGGACGAGGCGCGGGCCGTGAACCCCGCCCTGCGCGGCGAGTTCGACGCCGCCCTGTACTGCGAACGGGACGCGGCCGTCGAGCCGCGCACCGCCCAGCTCGCCCTGCGGGCGGAACTGCGCAAGTCCCCGGCGTACACCTTCCTGCCCGGCCGCGAGGTCCGCGACGTCATCGGCGAGAACGCCGTCCGCGACGACCACGGCGACACCCACACCGGCGACGCCGTCGTCCTGTGCACCGGCGCCTGGCTCGGCGGCCTGGTGCGCGAACTGGCCGGCCCGGACCTGCCGGTGCGCCGGGTCCGCCTCCAGATGATGCAGACCGACCCCCTCGGCGAACCGCTCACCACCTCGGTCGCCGACGCCGACAGCTTCCGCTACTACCCGGCGTACGCCTCGCCCGCCCTGGACGAGCTGAACGCCGCCCAGCCGCAGCCGGCCACCGCCGCCGAGCACAGGATGCAGCTGCTGATGGTGCAGCGCGCCGACGGCGGCCTGACCATCGGCGACACCCACGAGTACGAGCACCCCTTCGCCTTCGACACCCTCGAAGACCCCTACGAGCACCTCGCCGGCGTCGTCGAGTCCCTCCTCGGCCGCCCGCTGCCGACGGTCCGGCGCCGCTGGGCCGGTGTGTACGCGCAGTGCGTCGACACCCGCCGCGTCGTGCACCGCCAGCGGGTCCGCGACGGCGTCTGGCTGGTCACCGGGCCCGGCGGGCGCGGCATGACCTGCTCGCCCGCGATAGCCGAGACCACCGCGAACGAACTGGGCTGGTGACACACGTGCCTTCCGACCTGCGTTCCGACCTGCGTTCCGACCTGCCTTCAGACCCCGTCCGCCTCGTCGTCCTCGACATGGCCGGCACCACCGTCGCCGACGGCGGCCTGGTCGAGCGCGCCTTCGACATCGCCGCCCGTGAACTGGGCGTCGAGCCCGGCAGCGACGACCACGCCGACAAGCTCGCCCACGTCCGCGCCACCATGGGCGAGTCCAAGATCTCCGTCTTCCGCCACCTGTTCGGCGCCGAGGACCGCGCCCAGCGGGCCAACGCCGCCTTCGAGAAGGCGTACGGCGAACTCGTCGGCGCCGGCCTGATCGCCCCCGTCCCCGGCGCCCGTGAGGCCGTCGAGGAACTCGCCGCCGACGGCCGCACCACCGTCCTGACCACCGGCTTCGCCCGCGTCACCCAGGACGCGATCCTCGACGCCCTCGGCTGGCGCGACCTGGTGCCGCTCACCCTGTGCCCCGCCGACGCGGGCGGGCGCGGACGGCCGTACCCGGACATGGTCCTGGAGGCGTTCCTGCGCACCAGGGCCGCCGACTCCCTGGCCCAGGTCGCCGTCGTCGGCGACACCTCCTACGACGTGCTCACCGGCGTACGCGCCGGGGCGGGCCTGGTCGCCGGCGTCCGCACCGGAGCCCACGGCGACGACGCCTTCCGCGCGGCCGGCGCCACCCACGTCCTGGACTCGGTCGCGGCCCTGCCCGCGCTCCTGCGGGGAGCGGGCTGATGGGCATCCGTTTCGACGGCGTGACCGTCGCCTACGACGGCAACGTGGTTCTGGACGCCCTCGACCTCACCGTCGCCCCCGGCGAGGTCATGGCGCTGCTCGGGCCGTCCGGCTCCGGCAAGACCACCGCGCTGCGGGCGGTCGCCGGGTTCGTGCGGCCCGCCGCCGGGCGGGTCTTCCTCGGCGACCGCGACGTCACCGACCTGCCGCCGCACCGGCGCGGGATCGGCATGGTCGTCCAGCAGTACGCCCTCTTCCCGCATCTGCGCGTCGAGGACAACGTCGCCTTCGGGCTGCGCGCCCGCAAGACCGCCAAGGCCGAGATCCGGACCCGGGTCGCCGAGGCGCTGGAGATGACCGGCATGGCCGCCTACGCCCGCCGCCACCCGCGCGAACTCTCCGGCGGCCAGCAGCAGCGCGTCGCCATCGCCCGCGCCCTCGCCGTCCGCCCGGACGTCCTCCTCCTCGACGAACCGCTCTCCGCCCTCGACGCCCGGCTCCGCTCCGGCATGCTCGCGGAACTCGCCCGGCTGCACCGGGAACTCCCCGACGTGACGATCCTGTACGTCACCCACGACCAGGTCGAGGCGCTGACCCTGGCCGACCGGATCGCGGTGATGGACCGGGCGCGACTGCGGGCGTGCGGGACACCGAGGGAGCTGTACCGGGCGCCGACGGACGCGTTCACGGCGTCCTTCGTGGGCGGCGCGAATCTGCTGCCGGTCACGGTGGGCACCGGGGCAGTGGTCCTCGGGGACGCCGAGATAGCGGTCGGCACGGCGGGGATCGCGCCGGGCGCGCAGGCCACGCTGTGCGTACGGCCGCATCTGATCGGCCTCGGTGACGGCCCCAACCGGATCACCGGCACGGTGTCGGAGATCCAGTGGCGGGGCGCGACGCACCGCCTGTACGTCGAGGCCGGCGGCCACCGGGTCATGGCGGATGTGCGGGAGCTGCGAGAGCCTCCGGCGCTCGGCGACGAGGTGACGTTGCACTTCGCGGCCGAGGACGCGGCGCTGCTGCCCGCGGGGGTGAGCGGTGACTGAGGCCAGGTCCGAGGCGCGGGCCGCCGGTGGCCGGCCGTACGGTTCCCCGCGCCCCTACGGGGCGCTGCTGTGGACGTTGCCTCCCGTCGCGCTGCTCGCCCTCGTCTTCCTCTACCCCCTCGCCCTCGTCGTCCAGCAGTCGTTCCAGCCGGACACCGGAGGGACGTCGGTCCAGCCGTACGCCGATGTCTTCGCCTCGGAGGCGTTCCGGGACGCGCTGTGGACCACCGTGTGGCTGGCGGTCGCGGCCACCGTCGGCTGCCTGGTCCTCGGGTTCGCGCTCGCCCTGGTGATCGCCTTCGTGCCGTTCCCGGGTGCCCGCGCCGTCTCCCGTTTCATCGACGTCTTCCTCTCCTTCCCGTCCTTCCTGATCACCCTCGCCCTGCTGTTCGTCTACGGCACGGCCGGCATGGCCAACGGCCTGTGGACGGACGTCACCGGGGCAGCCGAGGGACCGTTCCGGTTCCTCACCACCCCGTGGGGCGTACTGCTCGCGGAGATCACGTACTTCACCCCGTTCGTGATGCGCCCGCTGCTCGCCGCGTTCTCGCAGCTGGACACCGCCCAGCTGGAGGCGGCCGGCTCGCTCGGCGCCCGCGCGCCCCGCATCGTGCGGCAGGTCGTCCTGCCGGAGGCGCTGCCCGCGCTCGCGGCCGGCGGCAGCCTCGTCCTCGTCCTGTGCCTCAACGAGTTCGGCATCGTGCTGTTCACCGGCGCGAAGGGCGTCACGACCCTGCCCATGCTCGTGTACGGCAAGGCGATCCTGGAGTCCGACTACCCGGGCGCCTGCGTGGTCGCCGTCGTCAACGTCCTGATCTCCGTGGGCCTGTACGGCCTCTACCGGGTGGTGAGCCGCCGTGCTGGTGCATAGCCGCGGGGCCAGGTGGGCGGTGTGGGCCGTCTTCCTCGTCCTCTTCCTCCCCCTGTTCGCCCTCCCCCTCCTCGTCGTCCTCGGCGCCTCCTTCGCCACCCACTGGTCCAGCGTCCTGCCCTCCGGCCTCACCACCGCCCACTACCGGGCGGCCACCCGCGGCGAGTCCCTCCAGGCCCTGACCACCAGCCTGGTCACCGCCCTCACCGCCAGCCTCCTCGCCCTGGCCGCCGGCACCTGGGCGGCACTGGCGGCGGCGGCCCTCAGGAGCCGGTACCGCAAGGTCATGGACGCCCTGTTCGTCCTGCCGGTCGCCGTGCCCTCGGTGGTCGTCGGCCTCGCCACCCTGGTCGCCTTCTCGCAGCCGCCGTTCCTCCTCAACGGCACCCGCTGGATCGTGATCATCGCCCATACGGTCCTGGTCACCGCGTTCGCGTACCAGTCCGTCTCCGCCGCGATCACCCGCCTCGACCCGGCTTACGAACAGGCCGCCGCCTCCCTCGGCGCACGCCCCGCGTACGTCCTGCTGCGGGTGCGGCTCCCCCTGCTGCTGCCGTCCCTCAGCGCCGCCGCCGGCCTCTGCTTCGCCCTGTCGATGGGCGAACTGAGCGCCACGATGATGCTCTACCCGCCCGACTGGACCCCGCTGCCGGTCCTGATCTACGCCTCCACCGACCGCGGCGCCCTGTTCACCGGCTCGGCGATCGCCGTGGTCCTGATGACGGCGACCCTGCTGGTGCTGCTCGCCGTGTCCCGTATCCGCACCAAGGCGTCATACCGCTAGCCCACCCGATACCGCCGGCCCCCCCGATCACCCTGCAAGGAGTCCACCTCGCCATGCGCACAAAGCCCCTCCTGTCGCTCACCGCCCTCTGCCTCCTCGCCCTCCCGCTCACCGCCTGCGGCACCGGCACCGCCGCCTCCGACGAGAACGTCGTCACCGTCTACAGCGCCGACGGCCTGCGCGGCGAGAACGGCGACGGCTGGTACGACCAGGTCTTCGAGGACTTCGAGAAGGAGACCGGCATCGAGGTCGAGTACGTCGAGGGCGGCTCCGGCGAGATGGTGCAGCGCGTCGCCCGCGAGAAGAACAACCCGCAGGCCGACGTCCTCGTCACCCTCCCGCCGTTCATCCAGCAGGCCGACACCAAGGGCCTCCTCCAGAAGTACGCGCCCAAGGGCGCCGACCAGGTCGACGACGCCGGCAAGGCGGCGAACGGCACCTGGACCGCCGTCGTCAACAACTACTTCGGGTTCGTCTACAACAAGAAGGAACTGAAGCAGCCCCCCACCACCTGGCAGGACCTGCTCGACACGAAGTACGAGAACAAGCTCCAGTACTCCACCCCGGGCGTCGCCGGCGACGGCACCGCCGTCCTCATCAAGGCCATGCACGACTTCGGCGGCGAGCGGCCCGCCCTGGAGTACCTGAAGAAGCTCCAGGCCAACAACGTCGGCCCGTCCGCCTCCACCGGCAAGCTCGCCCCCAAGGTGGACAAGGGCGAACTGCTCGTCGCCAACGGCGACGTCCAGATGAACTACGCCCAGACCAAGTCGATGCCCCACCTCGGCATCTGGTTCCCGGCGGGGGCGGACGGCGAGCCCACCACCTTCGCCCTCCCCTACGCGGCCGGCCTGGTCACCAAGGCCCCGCACACCGAGAACGGCCGGAAGCTCCTCGACCACCTGCTGAGCGAGAAGGCCCAGCGGCAGGTCAGCGCGGTCGGCGGCGGCTTCGCCGCCCGCCGGGACATCGAGGCCGCCGACGCCGACGCCACCGCCCTGGCGCGGCTGATGGACGGCGTGCGGGTCTTCGAGCCGGACTGGACCGACATCGAGGAGAACCTGACCTCCTACGTCGACGCCTGGAAGGCGGCCACCGGCAGCTGAGCCCCGGACGAGGACGTCGAGGACGTCAGACGAGATCCACCAGATCCGCGATCGAGTCCACGATCTTCGTGGGCCGGTACGGGTACTGGTGGATGTCGGCCGTCGTCGTCAGCCCCGTCAGGACCAGGAAGGTCTCCATCCCGGCCTCCAGACCGGCCAGTACGTCGGTGTCCATCCGGTCACCGATCATGGCGCTGGACTCGGAGTGCGCGCCGATGACGTTCAGCCCGGTGCGCATCATCAGCGGGTTCGGCTTGCCGATGAAGTACGGGTCCTTCCCCGTGGCCTTGGTGATCAGCGCCGCCACCGAACCCGTGGCGGGCAGCGCGCCCTCCGGGGACGGCCCGGTGTTGTCGGGGTTGGTCGCGATGAACCGGGCACCCGCGTTGATCAGCCGGATCGCCTTGGTCAGCGCCTCGAAGGAGTACGTCCGCGTCTCGCCCAGCACCACGAAGTCGGGGTCGGTGTCCGTCATGACGTACCCCGCCTCGTGCAGGGCGGTGGTCAGACCGGCCTCGCCGATGACATAGGCGGTGCCGCCGGGGTGCTGCGTGTCCAGGAACTTCGCCGTGGCCAGCGCGGAGGTCCAGATGTTCTCGACCGGCACCTCCAGGCCGATCCGGTTCAGCCGGGCGTGCAGGTCGCGGGCGGTGTAGATCGAGTTGTTGGTGAGGACCAGGAACGGCCGCCCGGAGTCCCGCAGCTTCTTGATGAAGGCGTCGGCGCCGGGCACCGGCACGCCCTCGTGCATCAGCACCCCGTCCATGTCGGTGAGCCACGATTCGATGGGCTTGCGCTCTGTCATACGGGCGGACTCCTGCCGTGCGTGGACCGGGGACGGACCTGGGGACGGGCCCGTGGACGACCATGCTAAGCACCAAACCCGTCGCGGCCCGCCGTCCCCCGTTCGGAGCAGCCCCGCGCCCGCACCGGATGCGGCCGCCCGGCGCCCGGGGGAGTCTCCAAGGTGACTGGAGGTGCACGATGGGCTCACTGAAAGCCACCCTCTGCGCCGGGACCGCGCTGCTCGCCGCGCTCGCCCCGGCGACGGCGTACGCGCAGGACACCGGCCGGGTGTCGGTGACCCCCGCGCACCCCGCCCCCGGCACGGACGTCACCCTCCGCGTGCCCGGCTGCGCCGAGAGGTCCGCGGTGGCCGCCTCGGCGGCCTTCGAATCCGCCGTACGGCTCTCCCTGACCAGCAGCGACGGCGCGCTGGTCGGCGCCGCCCGGATCCGCGCCTCGGCCGCGGCCGGCGCCCACGGGGTCGAGGTCCGCTGCGGCTCCCAGCGGAGCGAGGGCCGCCTCACCGTCACCGAGCGCCCCCGGCAGCCGGAGAGCGGACGCCCCGAGGCCCCGGCGACGGCCACCGTCCACGCCTCGCCCGCCGCCCCCGTCGACGCGGGCGGCGGCGCCGCCGCGCACCGGCTGGCCGCCACCGGCGCCGGGAACGCCCGCGCCCCCCAGGGCGAGAGCCGCCCGGCCGGACCCGGCACGGCCCACGCCGTCACCGGCCTGGTGCTGGCCGGCGTCGCCGCCGTGGCCGTCGCGCTGCGCAGCGCCCGCCGGAGCCGCGGGACGGACTGACCGACATGTCCGACCGGAACGACCACGGGGAACCCCCCACCACTCCGGCCCGCCTCGTGACCGGCATCGCCTGGACGGTGCTGCTCCTCGGCCTGTGGCTGTGGGGCCGCGACGCCACCGACGGCATATCCGGGCCGGCCACCGGCGACATGGCGGCGGCCGGCCGGCCCCCGTACCTCTCCCTCCCGCCCGCCCACCACCCGCTGGCCGGCGACGCCGAGCCGCAGCGCCTCGACATACCCCGCCTCGGTGTCCGGGCCCCGGTGACCGGCCGCGGCCTCGACGCCCGGGGCGCCCTGGACCCCCCGCCGTTCACCAGCCCCGGCACGGTCGGCTGGTGGGCGGCCGGCACCACCCCGGGCGCGGCCGGCACCGCCCTGATGGTGGGCCACGTCGACACCGAGACCCGCCCCGCCGTCTTCTACCGGCTCAGCACCCTCGAACCCGGGGACACGATCAAGGTGCTCCGCACCGCCGCCGCCGACGCCGACGCCGAGTCGGCCGCGGACGTCGCCGAGTTCACCGTGGACGACGTCCAGGTCCTCCCCCGCGACGGCTTCGACGCCCGCCAGGCCTACGGCCCCCGCCGCTCCGGACGGGCCGAGCTGCGGCTGATCACCTGCGGCGGCACCTTCGACCGGGTCAGCGGCACCTACACGGCCAACGTGGTCGTCTCGGCCTACCTCACCGGCACCGGCCCCGGCACAGACCCCGGCACAGACCCCGGCGCCGGCACCTGACGGACACCTCGTGGGCGCCACTCCCGTATGTCAGGATTGACCCCTGGAACAGTGCACCCAGGGGGGTTGGATGTACGGCAGCAGGGGGGCCGGCGGTTTTGCCGGGACTTCCGCGGCGACACGCGTGTCCGCGGCGGTGCTGGGGGCGGCACTGCTGATCACGGGATGTTCGTCGGGCGACGACGGGAAGGACGGCGACCAAGGCCAGGGCAGGGACAAGGACGCCGGCGCCGGCGCCGGCATCACCCAACAGCCCAAGGAGACCGACCCGTTCTGGGTCAACCCGGACAGCACCGCGGCCCGGCAGCTCGCCGCCCTGGAGAAGGCCGGCAAGGACGCGGAGGCCGCGCGGGTCCGGAAGATCGCCGAGCAGCCGGTCGGCGAGTGGATCAGCCCGGAGAACCCCGAGGAACAGGCCCGCGGTTTCACCGAGGCCGCCGACGAGGCCGGCCGCACCGCGCTGCTCGTCCTCTACAACATCCCGCACCGCGACTGCGGTCAGTACTCCCAGGGCGGCGCCGCCGACGGCGACTCCTACCGCGCCTTCGTCGACGCCGTGGCCAAGGGCATCGGCGACCGCCCGGCCACCGTGATACTCGAACCGGACGCGGTCCTGCACCTGGTCGACGGCTGCACCCCCGAGGAGTTCCACGAGGAGCGCTACGACCTGCTGGGCGGCGCCGTCGACCAGCTCAAGGCGCTGAAGAACACCAAGGTCTACCTGGACGCGGGCAACGCCGGCTGGGGCAACCCCGACCAGATCCACGAGCCGCTGAAGTGGGCGGGCGTCGACCGGGCGGACGGCTTCGCGGTCAACGTCTCCAACTTCTACTCCACCGAGGACTCCACCGCCTACGGCAAGCAGCTCTCCGCCAAGGTCGGCGGCAAGCACTTCGTCATCGACACCAGCCGCAACGGCAACGGCCCCTACACCGGCGGCGACGAGGCCGAACGCTGGTGCAACCCGCCGGGCCGCGCCCTCGGCGAAACCCCGACGACCCGCACCGACGACCCGCTGGTCGACGCCTACCTGTGGGTCAAGCGGCCGGGTGAGTCCGACGGCGAGTGCAAGGGCGGCCCGAAGGCCGGGCAGTGGTGGGAGGAGTACGCCCTGGAACTGACCCGGGGCGCGGGCGGCTGACCCCCGGACGCCCCCACCGGTCGGGCGGGTGGTGCCGCCCGGATGGCCGGTTCCGCCCGCCGCGGCGTTTGTCCTCCTCCCTCGGCCGTCATACCTGTCGTTGACCATGTCGGCGGACGGCGGACGGCCAACGGAAGAGAGCTGCGGTGCGGATCGGAGAAAAGGCGGGCAGACGCGGGGCGGTGGCGACGGCGGCGCTGCTGCTGATCGGGGTGGCGGCCGGACGGCCCGCCGAGGCGGACACCGCGGCCCCGGCGTCGTCGGTGATCGCGCAATGGGCGCAGCGGGTGTCGGAAACCGTGGACCTCACGGGAGAACTGATCAACCCCGAGGAAGCGGTGTGGCACGCGTACGTCTCGCTGGCCATGTACAACGCGGTGGTGGGCGTCGAGGGGCGGTACGTCCCCTACCGCTGGCGCGGGGCGCGGGCCGCGCGCGGGGCGTCGGCCGAAGCGGCTGCCGCGACGGCGGCGTACCAGGTGCTGCGGGCCGGCTTCCCGCAGGCCGGAGCCGGCCTGGAGAAGGCGTGGCAGGCGTCCCTGGCCAAGGTTCCGGACGGCCCCGGCGAGAAGGCGGGCGTGGCGTTCGGACAGCGGTCGGCGCAGCACCTCATGGCGCTGCGCGCGAACGACGGACGCGGCGCCTTCGTGCCGTTCACGCCCGCGCCCGCGCCCGGGGTGTGGCGGCCGACGCCGCCCGCCCACCAGGGCTTCACCTCGGCGTGGGTCGGCCGGCTGCGCCCGTTCCTCCTGGACGCGCCCGACCGGTTCCGCCCCGGCCCGCCGCCCCGGCTGACCTCGGCCCGGTACGCGCGGGACCTGGCGGAGGTGAAGGCGTACGGCGCGAAGACCGGCTCGCGCCGCAGCGCCTGGCAGACGGAGACGGCGCGGTTCGTGGCCCGGGTGGAGGTCCAGTACCCGCTGGGCGACCACGCCGCACGGCACGGTTTCGACATCGTCGAGACGGCCCGGCTGTACGCCGCCGTGAACACCGTCGTCATGGACGCCACGATCACCGCCTGGGACGCCAAGCTCCACTACGGCACCTGGCGGCCGGTCACCGCCATCCGCGAGGCGGACACCGACGGCAACCCCGCGACCCGGGCCGACCCGACGTGGGAACCCCTGCTCAACACGCCCGCGCACCCCGACTACCTCAGCGGCCACGCCACCTGGTCGGCCGCCTGGATGCGCACGCTGGAGAAGCTGTTCGGCACCTCCCGCGTCGACCTCGACATGCGCTCGGCCGACACCGGCACCATCCGGCACTACGAGCACGCCGACGACTTCGTCCGTGACGTCGTCGACGCGCGGGTGTGGGCCGGCATCCACACCAGGACCGCGGACGTCGCCGGCGCCGTCACCGGCGAGCGGGTGGCCTCCTGGGCGATGAGACGCTACTTCCGGCACGCCTAGGAGGGCCAGGGGAGCACCGCTCGGTGCCCCCGGTGTCAGAAGACGCTCACGGCACCTGAACCCACTGCGCCGTGCTCGGCACCCCGTCCCCGTCGGTCACGAACATCATGTACCAGCCGGACTGCACGAGGTTCTTGCTCTCCGGCACGGTCACCGTCACCTTGTCACCGTCGACCTCGTAGTCCAGCGCGATGGACCGCTGATCGACATCCGTGACGTGCGTGGACGCGCTCGGCCGGATCAGCCGCACCTTCTTGATGGAGGCCGCCGCCTTCGAGGTGAACGTCCCCGACTCGCCCCGCTCGATGGTCCCCGGCCCGCCCGCGAGGTCGGGCCGCTCCCCGCCGTACAGATACGGCGGCGTGTAGATCTCGATGCGCTGCTCGAACTTGCCCGGCTTGGTGTTGGCCTTGTCGCCGTACAGCGAGTCCGACCCGAAGAACATCACCCGCCCGTCGGGCAGCAGGATCGAACCGGAGTGGTAGTTGCGCCCCACCAGCGGATCGGCGACCCGCTCGAAGGTGTTGTCCTCGGTGTCGTAGAGCCGCGCCTGGAGGATGTTGGAGTCGCTGCGCCCCCGGTAGTCCTGCGAACCGCCGGACACCAGCACGCTGTCGTCGGGCAGCACCGACGCCTGCGGGTACCGCGTCCCCTTCTCCAGCGAGGGTCCGTCCACGAACTGCGGACTGTCGGCCTTCAGGTCGACGATCCGTGTCTTCTCGCTCGACAGCCTGGACTCGCCGACCCCGCCGCCGCCGATCACCATGTACTTCTCGTCCTGCGCGGGCGGCAGCAGCACCGTGCCGGACGTCTCCATCATGTTCGCGTCGCTCAGCCCGGGGATCTCGTCGAACTCGTTGGTCTCCACGTCCCACACGCCCGGCTCACGCCCGACGTCGTCGGGCCCGTACCCCGCGTTCGAACCCGAGTAGAACACCTTGCCGTTCTGCATCAGGAACAGCGCCGGGTACGTCGGGAACTGACGGGTCTTGTCGGTGTAGGTCCACTTCTTGGTGTCCGGGTCGTAGATCTCGTTCTTGCCCGGGACGAGCTGGCCGATGTCGTCGAGGCCGGAGACGCTGAGGATCGTGCCGTCGCTCAGCGTGGTGAGCGTCGGGTACCAGCGGGCCTCGTGCATCGGGTCGACCTTGATGTACTTCTCGGCGACCGGGTCGAACTCGTAGGCGTCCCGGATGCCCTGGAAGTCCTTCTTGTCGAGGGCGAGCTTCTCCGCGATGCCGTACGTGTTGCGCGCGTCCGCCCCGGACAGCCCCTGCACGGTGTAGTTGTCCTGCGTCCCCGTCTCGTACTCCGAGCCGCTCTTCTGCGCCTCGACGTAGATCCGGCCGAGCCCCGGGTCGTTGCGCAGGAACGCGCCGGTCTCCTCGTCGAAGACCTTCTCGGCGCGCGGCACCAGCACCGGGTCCTTGGAGACGAAGGTCTTGCCGTTCTCCTTGCCGGTGAACTTGGTGCCCGCGGGCAGGGTGATCGGCTTGTCCGGGTTCTCGTTGTGCACCACCATCAGGCCGCCGGCCTTGGTGACGTCGCCCTTCAGCTTCTCGTACCGCTTGGTGCCGCCCGCGATCAGCAGATTGCCGTTGGCGAGCTGGGTGTGGCCGGTGCAGAACAGGTCGGTCGGGGTCGGCACCTTCTTGATCGTGCCCTTGACGGGGTCCCAGATCCGGGTGTCGAACCTCTTCGCGTCGAAGTTGTCCGCGTTGTTGCCCGACCCGGCGACGAGCAGCACCTTGCCGGTGCGCAGCAGCGCCGCGTGGATGGTGTTCTGCTTGTACTCGTCCGGGAAGTCGATGATCTCCCAGCGGCCGTTGGCGGCCTTGTACTCCGGCTGGTTGATCTTGTACTGGTGGTATTTCTCGGTGCCGAAGCGGTACAGCCACGGCCCGTTCATCCCGGCCAGCGCGAGTACCACCACCGTGCCTATCGCGAGTCGACGGGCCCGACGGCGGCCGGCCTGGTGCTTCATTCCTTACGTCCCCCAAGTCCGCCCAGGGCGATCTGCATGGTCTGGTCGTCGCCCCCGCCGGAGGCGGCCCACGTGGGGCGCTGCTGCGGGGCGTGCGGCCCCGGGTGCTGAGCCGGCGCCTGCGGCTCGGGCGCGGGAGCCGGGGCCGGCACCGGTGCCGACGGCTGCGGCCCGGCCGCGACGGGCGCCGGGGCGGGCTGCTCCCGCGCGGCGGAGCGCCTCGCCTTCCGCATCTGGTGCCGCCACGCGAACATCGGCGACGCGGTGATCAGCAGCGCGAACGTGGCCCAGGTGATCATCGCGGGGTGCGCGTGGCCGTACACGAACCCGGCGGCCATCGAGGCGGCGAAGACCAGGATGAAGTACCAGTGGTAGCGGAAGGTGCCGAACCAGGTGTCCGGGCTGGCCGAGTCGCCCTTCGGGGTCACCACGAACTTGCTCTTGCGGCGCAGCACCGAGTCGATCAGCGCCTTGGCGTACAGCGGTGCCGACAGCGCCGACATCACCATGCCCGCGACACCGCCGGAGCCCTCGGGCTCGTGCGGGGAGATGTTGTGGCGGCGGTTCCAGACGTACAGGCCGATCTGGAGCGCGGAGGCGTTGCCGTAGAGCATCAGCCAGACCGCCGGGTCGATGTTGACGCCCGACGCGCCCAGGCCCAGGAACAGGGCGCAGCTGAGCGCCGCGAGTATCCAGTTCATGGCCGACATCGGATAGAAGATGATCATCATCGTGTAGTTGAAGAGCTTGCTCGGCGGCAGCGAGTACCAGCCCTTCCAGTACTGCTTGAGGATCGTCTCGTACGTCCCGCGCGACCAGCGCATCTGCTGGGTGAAGAAGTCCGTCCAGGCGTTCGGGCCCTCGCCGACCGCGAGCACGTCGGGGGTGTAGACCGAGCGCCACTTGCGTCCCGTCGCGGGGTTGCGGTGCCGGTGGATCTCGAAGCCCGTCGCCATGTCCTCGGTGATCGAGTCGTACAGGCCGCCGATCTGCTTGAGCGCCTTGATGCGCACCGCGTTGGAGGTGCCCACGAACATGGGGGAGCCGTAGCGGTTGCCGGCCCGCTGGATCAGCGCGTGGAAGAGGAACTGCTGGGACTCGGCGGCCTTGGTGACCGGGTTGTCGTAGTTGCCGTAGACCTGCGGGCCGATGACGAAGCCGACGTCCGGGTCGCGGAAGTAACCGAGCATCCGCTCCAGGTAGTTCGGCAGCGGTACGTGGTCGGTGTCGACGGAGGCGAAGTAGTCGTAGTCGTCGCCGTGCGCGTCCAGCCAGGCGTTGTAGTTGCCGTGCTTGGTCTTGGCGCGGTGCGGGCCCTTGGCCTGGTTCCACTTGGCGACGCCCTTGCGGGAGAAGTGGTGCACGCCCAGGCGCGCGCAGACCTCCTTCACCTCCGGGTCGTCGCCCTCGTCGAGCAGCCAGACGTGCATCACGCCCCGGTGGCGGATCTTGACGGCCGCCTCCAGGGTCTTGGTCACCATCTCCAGCGGCTCCTTGCCGGGCACGAAGGAGGTGAGGAACGCGACCCGGGTGCCGGACTCGGGCACCACCGGGACGGGGTCGCGGGCGACCAGGGTGGCGTGCGCGTTGGACAGCACGTTCAGGCAGCGGAACAGCTCGATCAGACCGATCGAGACGAGCATCACGACGTCGAGCGCGGGCAGCCAGTCGAACGCCGGGTAGTCCCGCTCGGTCCAGTGTTCGGGCTGGAGCAGCCAGACCAGCAGGACCACCGACAGCAGCGGCGCCGCCGCCAGCATCAGCGCGACGCGGACGCGGTGCGGTTCCTGCGAGAGCAGCGAGCGGTAGCGGACCTGGTAGGGCCGGTCCGGGTCCTCGGGCTGGGTGAGGGGGCCGGCCAGCCGGCTGTAGTGCTCGTAGTCGTAGCGCGGCAGCGTCTTCTTTATCCGACGGAACGTGCCCGTGGTGGACATCCGGAGCGAGTCCACTCTCAGCTGGGTGGTCTCGGACGGATCGAAGTCCGGTCCGGCGCCCGGCGGCGTCGACGTCATGAGTCATCCCCCCACACGCAGGTCACGCGTGTTTCGTCGCGTACAGCGCCCGGTGCCGGTTCCCCTGGACCGTCACAGGCGTAACAGTGGTGGATCGCCGTCACCACATCGTCCACACCTTATAGACATGGAACGGCGTCCTTCCGGTTGCATGATGCCCCCTCGGCATCCGGGCCTCCTGCGGGCCCCTCACCCCGCAGTACCGCCAACCGGCTCCGTGCCCCCTCGACCGACCAGGGTTCTACGCCGTTCGGCATGATCGCAAGACGGGAAACGAGGTGTTTACCGGCCATACGCGTCGATTGTGGCGTCTGTGGAGATCGCGTGGAGGGCCCGGAAAGACCGAAGGCCCCTCGTTCGCACGAGGGGCCTTCGACTGTCGGTGCGCCGCCAGGGACTCGAACCCCGGACCCGCTGATTAAGAGTCAGCTGCTCTAACCAACTGAGCTAGCGGCGCCTGCTGACGTCATCAACTTTACCCGACCCCGAAGGGTGCTCCCGACCACCTCCCGGACGCCGGTCGCCGTTCAGGGGCGCGCGGGGGTGCCCGTACATCATTCGGACCGTCAACATGCGCGCCTCGCTGACCGTTGCGAAACTGACGCACGTGTACCGCAGCGGACACGTCCGGCCGGAGTGTGAGGGAGATCGCATGGAGACGCCGGTATTCGAGGAGATCGCCCCGGCGGGCGACTGCGACTGCCCCGGCTGCCGTCGCGGGGCCTTGCCGCTCTCCACCGCCGCCCCCGCCCGTCCGGCCGGCCGGCGTGCCCTCGTCGTGACGGCCACCGCCTCCGCCGCCATCGCTGCGGCGGCCTTCCCGGCGGCTGCCCACGCGCCGCAGCGCCCCGGCGCTCCGGCGGACGACACGCCCACCGCGCCCGCCCCCTCGGACCCGTCCGCCACCCCGGACGCCCCGGACGCCCGGGACACCCCGGATGCGCGGGACGTCCGGGACACCCCGCAGGGCAGGCGGGCCCCTCTGTACGGCCCCGGCAGCGCGCCGGCCGGCCCGGTGGCCGGCGCCCCCCTCCCCGAGGTCACCCGGGCGCAGATCATCGCCCGGGCCCAGAAATGGGTCGACGCGAAGGTGCCGTACAGCATGAGCGCCTACTGGTCCGACGGCTACCGGCAGGACTGCTCGGGCTACGTCTCGATGGCCTGGGGGCTGCCCGCCAACGAGTGGACCGGCAGCCTGGGGAAGTTCGCCGACCGCATCACCAAGGCGGAACTCCAGCCCGGCGACATCCTGCTGTTCCACAACGAGGCCGACCCCGAGAAGGGGTCCCACGTGGTGATCTTCGGCGGCTGGACGGACTCCGCGCACACCCAGTACGTCGCCTACGAGCAGACGCCCCCGCACACCCGCCGGCAGACCACGCCGTACGCCTACTGGAGCAACTCCGCCCGCTACCTGCCCTACCGCTACCAGGGCGTGGTGGCCGGCGTGACCGGCGGGGCGCCGGCCGCCGCCGGGGCCCCCGCCCCGTACGGGGTGCCCGGCTACCCGGGCCGGGCCGCGTTCCGTCCGGGCGCGCGGGGCGACCACGTCACCCGCCTCGGGGAGCAGTTGGTGAAGAAGGGGTACGGCAGGTTCTACCGGTCCGGTCCCGGCCCGCGCTGGGGCGTCGCGGACCGCAGGGCCGTCGAGGCGTTCCAGCGCGCCCAGGGCTGGCGCGGCGGCGCGGCGGACGGCTTCCCGGGGCCGGAGACCTGGCGGCGGCTGTTCGCCTGAGAACGTCACGTCATCACTGTCATGGCGCGTCTGGCGCGGAGGCTGGAGCACGCATGAGTACGACCTCTTCGACCACCACCCCACCCCCTCCCGAGCCGGCCGGCCCGCCGGAGGGCGCGGCCCGGCCGGTCCGGCTCATCCAGAACGAGGCCACCACCGAGATCCCCGTCCACCTGCTCTTCCGGGACGACCCCGAACCGGCGCCGGTGCCGCTGCGGCCCGCGGTCGTCGGCCGCCGGCACGGCACCGGGGAACAGCCCCGGGTGCGCCGCCCGGTCGCCAAACCCCGGCCCGCGCCGCAGGTCGACCCCGACCTCGCGGAACGCCCGGCCAGGGTGCTGCCCGGCGCCGCGGGCGTGCTGGCCGGGGTGTGCGGCGCGGCCGGCTGCGCGGCCACCTCCTGGTGGGCGGGCGTGCTGCCGGGGCCGGTGCTGGAGGCGCTGCGGCTGCCGGCGTACGGCGGGGCCGGGCTCGGGCCCGCCCAGTGGGCGGCGTACGCGGGCGCCGGGGCGCTGGGCCTGTTCGGCTTCGGCGGGCTGGCCCGGGGCCGGACCGGACGGGCCTGGGTGCTGGGCCTGTTCGGCCGCTACCGGGGGACGGTGCGGCGCACCGGCCTGATGTGGGTCAACCCGCTGCTGCTGCGCCGCCGGGTCGACGTACGGCTGCGGCACTGGCGCAGCGAGCCGATGCCCGCGGCCGACGGCAACGGGGTCGCGCTGCGGGCGGTGACGCTGGTGGTGTGGCGGGTGCGGGACACCGCGCGGGCCGTGCTCGGCGTCGAGGACCACGAGACGTATCTGCGGGAGTGCGTGGAGGCGGCGCTCGCCCGGGTGCCGGTGGAGCCGCCGGGCACCTCGCGGGCCTCGGCGGACACGGCGGGCGAGGCGCTGACCCGGCTGGTGGCGGCGGACGCGGCGGCGATCGGCGTCGAGGTGTTCGCGGTGCGGCCGGTGCGGGTGGAGTACGCGCCGGAGGTGGCCGCCGCGATGCACCGGCGCCGGATCGCCGCGCTGGACGCGGTGCAGCGGGCGAGTCTGCTCACCTCGGTCGTGGACTCGGTGGAGGACACGGTGACCCGGCTCACCACGCGCGGGCTGGTGGACCTCGACGACTACGAGCGCAAGGCCCTGGTGAAGGACCTCACGGTGGCGTTCTGTGCCGGGCGCGGCGAGACGGGACCCTGACGGTCCCGTTTTCGGCAGAGCATGTTTTTGGTATGGACATGTTCAATCCGCGACCATAATCTGGGACTTGGTCTAGACCTGCACGGCTCACTGCACTTCCCCCCACGTCCTCCAGGGAGCGGCAGCATGCGCGAGAAGACCACACGGAGAAGCGTCACGCGGAGAAGGATCACGCGGCGGCGGATGACGGCCTGTGCCGGGGCGGTGGGTCTGGCGACCACCGGCGCCCTCGTGCTCACCTCCGGCGGCACCGCCAGCGGCCACGGCTACACCGACCTGCCGGTCAGCCGGCAGAAGCTCTGCCAGAACGGCTCCGTCAGTAACTGCGGCTCGATCCAGTACGAGCCGCAGAGCGTCGAGGGCCCCAAGGGCTTCCCCTCCTCCGGGCCGGCGGACGGGCAGATATGTTCCGCGAACAACACGCGGTTCGCCCAGCTCGACGCCCCGAAGACCCCCGGCGGCGGCGCGTGGCCCGCCACGAAGGTGACGGGCGGCCAGAACTACAGCTTCCGCTGGCAGTTCACGGTCGGACACCGCACGACCGACTTCCGGTACTACATCACCAAACAGGGCTGGAACCAGAACCACAACCTGACCCGCTCCGACCTCAACCTCACCCCGTTCCTGACGGTGCCGTACAACAACGCCCAGCCGCCGGCCACGCTCTCGCACAGCGGGGCGCTGCCGACCGGGCTGAGCGGGCACCACGTCATCGTCGCGGTGTGGACGATCTCGGACACGGCCAACGCGTTCTACGCGTGCTCGGACGTCACGTTCTGAGGGAACGCGGAAGGGCCCCTCACTGAGGCGAGGGGCCCTTCCGTCCGGTGCGCCGCCAGGGACTCGAACCCCGGACCCGCTGATTAAGAGTCAGCTGCTCTAACCAACTGAGCTAGCGGCGCATGGGTCAATAGTACCTGGTCCGAGGGGGTGCTCCTGCCCACGCCCGGCCTCAGCGGACCCGTGGCTCCCGCGGCTGGCAGGACCTAGAGGGCCAAGGACAACAGCACCGGCGCCGCCTCCCGGTTCAACGCGTCCGCGGCCCGGCGCAGCCGGTGCGCGTGCTCCACCGGCAAGGACAACGCCAGGCAGCCCACCGTCGCCCCGGCCGTGATCGGCACCGCCGCGCACACCGTCCCCACCGCGTACTCCTGGAGGTCGAGCACCGGCACGGTCGGCGGCTGCGCCTCCAGCCGGGACAGCAGCAGCCGGTCGCTGGTGATGGTGCGCGAGGTGAGGCGGGCCATCCGGTGCCGGGCGAGGTGGTCGCGGCGCCCGGCGTGGTCCAGCTGGGTCAGCAGGCTCTTGCCGATCGCGGTGGCGTGCGCCGAGTGACGGAAGTCGACCCACTCGTTGACCTTGGGCGTGCCGGGACCGTCCGCGTACTGGGTGACGCTGACCTCGCCGTCGACGTACCGGCTGATGTAGACGGCGGCGCCGACCGCGTCGCGCAGCCGGTCCAGCGTCTGCTGGAGCTTCTCGCGCAGCGCCTCCTCGTGGCCGTGCGCCGAACTCAGCCGGGCGAGGGCCTCCCCGGTGGCGTACGTACCCTCGGCGGTCTGCTCGACGTACCCCTCGCGGCACAGCATCCGCAGGAGCGGGGTCAGTCGCTCCTGCCCGAGGCCCGTGCGCCGGGCGAGCTCGGTGTCGGTGACCGGGGTGGTCCGCCGCGCCATCGTCTCCAGCACGCGCAGGGCGTCCTGGACCGAGTGGTGCGGCGCGGTCGGCTCGTGTTGCAGCGCCACGGTGGTCTCCCCATGCGCTCGCTCCTGTGGCCGTGGCCCGGACGGCGAATACCCCTTCACGATAGCGGCCGGGCGGCCGGGAGGGGGCGGTTGTCGTCGATGTCCGCCGCTCCCAACTGGGCGGCTGACCTGCGGCATATGCCAAAGGGAAGCCCCGGCGCCCGCGGCCGCGGACGTCGGGGCAGGTGACGGTGGGTGGTCACAGGACCGCGCTGAGGAATTCCCGGGTGCGGTCGTGCTCCGGTTCGCTGAAGATCTTCTCCGGGGGACCGGCCTCGATGACCCGCCCCGAGTCGAACATCAGTACCTGGTCGGAGATGTCCCGGGCGAAGTTCATCTCGTGGGTCACGCAGAGCATCGTGATGTCCGTGGAGCGCGCGATGTCCCGCAGCACGTCCAGCACGCCCGCGACCAGCTCCGGGTCGAGCGCGGAGGTCACCTCGTCCAGGAGCAGCACCTGCGGGCGCATCGCCAGCGCCCGGGCGATCGCGACGCGCTGCTGCTGGCCGCCGGAGAGCCGGGTCGGGCGGGCGTCGCACTTGTCGGCCAGGCCCACCAGGTCCAGCAGCTCCCGCGCCCGCACCTCCGCCTCGTCCTTGGACATGCCGAGCACGGTGACCGGCGCCTCGGTGATGTTGCGCAGCACCGACATGTTCGGGAACAGGTTGAACTGCTGGAACACCATCCCGATCTTCTTGCGGACCTCGCGGACCTGCTTCTCGGGCGCCGGGAAGAGATGCTGCCCGTCCACGGTGATGGTGCCCTCGTCGGGCTTGAGCAGCGTCATCAGCAGCCGCAGGATCGTGGTCTTGCCCGACCCGGACGGCCCGATCAGGGTGACGTGCTTGCCGGCGTCGACGGAGAAGTCGAGGTCGTCCAGGACGGTGTTGGTCCCGAACCGCTTGGTGACCTTCTCCAGGCGGATGAGTTCACCGGACCCGGCCGGCTTCTTCTCGGGGCTCTTCTCGGGCTGGGGGAGGGTGTCAGTGGGCAAGGCGTCGCTCCAGGGCTCGCAGGGCAAGGGAGGCCAGGTAGGAGATGACGATGAAGGCGATGCCGATCACCGTCAGGGGCTCGGTGAAGCGGAAGGTCTCCTGGGAGAACAGCCGTGCCTCGCCGAGCATCTCCAGCACGGTGATCGCCATCAGCATCGGCGTGTCCTTCAGCATGGAGATCACGTAGTTGCCGAGGGCGGGCACCACCCGGCGCACGGCCTGCGGCAGGATCACCGCGGTCCAGGTCCGGCGCAGCGGCAGGTTCAGCGCCGTCGCGGCCTCCCACTGGCCGACGGGCACCGCCTCGATGCCGGCCCGGTAGACCTGCATCGTGTACGTCGAGTAGTGCAGGCCGATGCCGATGACACCGGTGGTCATCGCCGAGGCGGTGACGCCCCACTCGGGCAGCACGTAGAAGAGGAAGAACAGCTGCACCAGTAGCGGGGTGTTGCGGACGAACTCCGTCACCACCCCCACCGGCCAGGTCACCCAGCGCGAGGGCGTCCGCATCAGCAGCGCCCACACCAGGCCCAGCACGAACGAGATCACCGAGCCCAGGACCAGGATCTGCAAGGTGACCAGCAGACCGTCCCAGAAGTGCGGCATGAAGTCGGAGACGGCGCTCCAGTCCCAGTTCATCGCAGGCCCGCCTCGATCCCGGCCGGCTCGGGCACGACCGTCTTCCTCGTCCGCGGCGCCTTGCCGACACCCGCCTTCAGCTTCTTCTCCAGCCCGCGCATCACCCGCGTCAGCAGGAACGCGATCACGAAGTAGATCAGCAGGACGTACGTGTAGATCTCCGCGCTCTCCTGGAGCGCGAGGCGCACCAGGTTCCCGCTGAACGCCAGGTCACCCATGCCCATGACCGACACCAGGGCGGTGCCCTTGAGCAGTTCGACCAGCAGGTTGGAGAAGGGCGGGATCATCTCCGGCACCGCCTGCGGCAGCAGGATCAGCCGCATCCGCTGCCAGGGCGTGAAGCTGAGCGCGATGCCGCCCTCCTGCTGCGCCGGATCGACGGCACCGAGCCCGCCGCGCACGATCTCCGCGCCGTACGCCCCGTAGGTCAGACCGAGCGCCAGCGTGCCCGCCCACAGCGGCACCAGCTGCCAGCCGAAGGCCGGGGGCAGCACGAAGAACACCCAGAAGATCATCACCAGGGCCGAGGTCCCGCGGAACACCTCGGTGTAGAAGCCCGCCAGGAAGCGGACGACCCACAGCCGGTGGACGCGCGCGACGCCGGCCACGAACGACACGGCCGTCGCCAGCAGCGCCGAGCAGACGAGCAGCTGGACCGTGACCCAGACGCCCTGGAGCACCAGTTCCCACAGTCCCGAGGTCATCCGCCGCACAGCTCCTTCGCGGTCAGATCCGTCATCTCGTCCTCGGTGAACCCGAACGGCCGGAGGATGCGGAGCAGTTCACCGCTGTCCTTGAGCTTGTGGAGTTCCTCGTTGAAGGCGTCCCGGAGGTTGGTCTCGGTGGGCCGGAAGCAGAACCCGCCGCCGTCGACGTGCGGTTCGCCGTCCACGATCGGCTTGAACGCCTCGGTCACCTCGGCCTTGCTGGACTTCTTCACCACCTCGCGGGTGGTCAGCGCGGTCCCCGCGAACACGTCCACGCGCCCGGCCTCGACGGCGTTCAGTCCGGCCACCTGGTCGGGGACGATGAGGATCTCGCTCTCCTCGTACCCAGCCTCCACCGCGTAGGCGATCTCCGCGTACCCCGTGCCGGTGGCGAACCTGGCCTTCTTCTCGACGACGTCCCGGTAGTCGTGGAGGCCGAGCGGATTGCCCTTGCGCACGATGAAGGAGTCGAGCATCTGGTAGTCCGGGTCGGAGAAGATGACCTGCTCACAGCGGTCGGGGTTGATGTACATCCCGGCCGCCACGACGTCGAACTGCTGCGACGCCAGCCCCGGGATGAGCGAGCCGAACTCCGTCGGCACCGGCTGCACCCGGTCCACGCCGAGCCGCTTGAAGACGACCTTCGCCAGCTCCGGCGCCTCGCCGGTCAGCTCACCGTCCTTGTCGATGTACCCGAAGGGGATCTCACCGGCGATACCGAGCCGCGCCACGCCCTGCGCCCGGAGCCGGTCGAGGAGGTCACCGCCCTCGGTGTCCGACGCGGTGGCCACCCGCGAGCACCCGGCGGCACCCACTGCGCCGAGCGCCGCGACCCCCGCGAGCAGCGTTCGGCGACTGGGTCCGGATATCCCGGACTTACGGTCCGTTCGTCCCCGTGACGGGGTTCTGTGTGGTGGAGCCATGGGCGCGCGCCTTCCCGACTCCGGGAAAGTTATGCCGGTCTTTTCCGGCCCGTCCCCGCCGCCGGGCCCTTCCGGCCCCGGACGGGGAAGCGCTCAGTTTCCGGCGGCGGGCCTGGCCGACGTCACGAAGAAGCCCTCACCGCCGTACAACGACTCGTACTCGGCCTCGATGACGAGCCGCCGGTCGATCAGGCTCCAGAACTCCTGGAGCCGGCCGGTGTCGTCCCCGTCCAGGCGCACCAGGAACGTCTCCTGCCCGGCGAGCACGACGGAACCCGCCCGCAGGGAGTACGTCTTCGGCCACAGGCCGGGGGAGAAGAGGACCTCCTTGACCTCCCGGTTCCACTCCCCGGCCGCCACGCCGTCCAGCAGCACCGCGCTGCGGGTCACGACGGCCGGCCCCAGCCCGGCGTTGACCAGCTTCAGCCCGACCAGGCCGTCCTGCCGTATCCGCCGGATCCGCAGCAGCGGCCGGACCGACTGCCGGTTGTGCAGCCGGGTCGCCCTGGTCTGCGCCCAGCTGACCCAGAGCGACCCGAGCGCGATGACGGTGGCGGCGACCGCGACGACCGTCTCCGCGCTCACCCGGCTCTCCGCCCGGTCACGAGGCGGCGCCCGCCTCGTACAGGGCGTGGGCCACCCGCAGCACCAGGTCGTCGCGGTGCCGGGCGGCCACGATCTGCATCCCGACCGGCAGCCCGTCGCCGTCCCGGCCCACCGGGACCGTGGCGGCCGGCTGCTGGGTCAGGTTGAAGGGGTAGGTGAACGGCGTCCACCCCGTCCACCGCCGGTGCCCCGACCCCTTCGGCACCTCCGTGCCCGCCTCGAACGCCGTGATCGGCAGCGTCGGGGTGAGCAGCAGGTCGTACACCTCGTGGAAGCGGCCCATCCGCCGGCCCAGCTCCACCCGCACGTCCACCGCGGCGAGATACTCCAGCGCCGAGTACCGCGCGCCCTGCCCGCAGATCTCGCGCAGCCCCGGGTCGAGCAGCTCCCGCCGCCGCGGCCCCAGCCGCTGCGCCACCCGCGCCGCCCCGCTGAACCACAGCGTGTGGAAGGCGTCCACCGGGTCGGTGACGTCCGGGTCCGCCTCCGTCACGTACGCGCCCAGCTCCGCCAGCCGCTCCACCGCCCGCCGCACCGCCGCCGTCACCGCCGGCCGCACCGCCACCTGCCCGCCGAGCGTGGGGGAGTACGCCACCCGCAGCCCGCGCACCCCGTCCCGGAGCGCCTCCGTGTACGACCGCCCGGGCGGCGCCAGCGCCGACCAGTCCCGGGCGTCCGGCGCCCCGATGACGTCCAGCATCAGCGCCGCGTCGGCCGCGTCCCGGGTCATCGGGCCCACGTGGGCGAGGGTCCCGAAGGCGCTCGCCGGATACAGCGGGACCCTGCCGTACGTCGGTTTCAGCCCGAAGATCCCGCAGAACGACGCCGGGACACGGATACTGCCGCCGCCGTCCGTGCCCAGCGCCAGCGGCCCCGCGCCGAGCGCCACGGCCGCCGCCGCGCCCCCGCTGGAGCCGCCCGCGGTACGCGCGGGGTCGTGCGGGTTGCGGGTCACGCCGGAGAGCGGCGAGTCGGTCACGGCCTTCCAGCCGTACTCGGATGTCGTCGTCTTGCCGAGGAAGACGGCGCCGTGCTCGCGCAGCCGGGCCACCGACGGCGCGTCCTCGTCCCAGGAACCCTTCTCGGAGACGGTCCGGGACCCCTTGAGCGTCGGGTGGCCGCGCATCAGCAGGAGGTCCTTGACCGTGACCGGCACCCCGTCCAGCCGTCCGCGCGGCTCCCCGCGCCGCCACCGCTCCTCCGACTCCCGGGCCCGCGCCAGCGCCTCCTCGGCGGTGATGCGCACGAACGCGTTCACCTCCGCCCGCGCCCGCTCGGCCCGCGCGAGGGCCGCCCGGGTCACCTCCACGGGACTGAGGGCACCCGTACGGTAGCCGTCGAGAAGCCGCACTGCGGTGAGGTCGTGCTCGTGCTCGGTCATGCACCCTCCCGGGAGTCAGTGTCCGGGTACGTACCCGCGGTCCTCGTCGACCACGTTCGGCAGCGGCCGCCCCGCCGCCCACAGAACGGACAACCTCACGACCTGAGCGCCGAGTCCGTCCCGCCGGCCCACCGTGTCCCCGCTCGTGTGCGGGGAGACGATCAGACCGGGGACGTCCCCCAGCGGACTGTCGTCGGACAGCGGCTCGTGCGCGAACACGTCCAGCGCGGCCGCCGCGGCGCTGCCCGCCCCCGACACGGCGCTGACCAACGTGGGGGCGCTCGGTGTCAGGACGGCGCGGGTCGGCCGGTCCGCGCGCCCCGGGGTGCGCGGACCGGAGGATCTGGACCGGCTGCCGGCCCGTGCCGACCGGGCGGTGGCCGCGGCACCGCTGACCGGGCACATCAGGTGGTCCACGCCCGCGCTCGCGGTGTGCACCCAGCGCGGGCGCGGACCCTCGCCCGGCCAGGCCCGGCGCACGGCGTCCGACCGGAAGTCCCACGCCGGCAGCACATCGGCGGACGGCAGCCGCGCGCCGAGCCCGGCCCCGTCCACGTACTCGACGCTCGCGCGCCCGGCCAGCCGGCCGAGCCGGGCCGGGGCGAGGCGTCGGGGACGAGCACGGCGGGTCGGGCCATCGGCAGCGTGCCTCCGGGATCGGGGGATCAATCAGCTGTTGACCTCGCGGTGACGCGGGCGGATCAACCACGCTCGCACCGGAACATACCTTCGTCAACACGGCCGTGCGCGCGACGCGTTATCCGCTCGTCACTCGGCGTGACGCCGCGACCGGGGGCCGGCCGCCCCTCCCGGTGATCTCGGCCAACCAAGTGACGATGTGGGCGGCACTGCGCCGACTGGGTACCCGTGCCGTGGGGCCGTGTCAGGCGCCGGCCGATCCGGCGGCGCGGCCCGGCCCCCGTGGTGGAACGACAGCAGGAAGGGTGGACATGACAGCACTGGGATTCCTGTACCCGGGCCACTCCGGCGAGGACGACTACCCACGCATCGAGCAGCTCCTGGGCAGCGACATCCGGGTCGACCTGGTGCACACCGACATCGGAGAGGACGCGCACCGCGTGGACGCGCTGCTGGAGATGGGCTCGCCCGCGCGGCTCGCGGCGGGCGTGCAGGAACTGCGGCACGCCGGCGCCGAGGCCGTGGTGTGGGCCTGCACCAGCGGCAGCTTCGGGCACGGCTGGGACGGCGCCCACGAACAGGTCCGCGCCCTGGCGGCGACGGCCGGCATGCCGGCCTCCTCCACGTCCTTCGCCTTCGTCCACGCGGTACGGGAACTGCGGGCGCGCCGGGTCGCGATCGGCGCGACGTACCCGCAGGACGTGGCCGGTCTCTTCGCGGACTTCCTGCGCGCGGCCGGCCTGGAGGTCGTCGCCGTCAGCGGCGCGGGCGTCGTGACCGCGGCGGAGGTCGCCGCGTGGGGCGAGGCGGAGGTGCTGGCGCTGGCCCGCTCGGCCGACCATCCGGACGCGGAGGTACTGCTCCTCCCCGGCACGGCCCTGCGCACGGCCGCGTACATCCCGTCGCTGGAGGAGGAGTTGGGCAAGCCGGTCCTCACCGCCAACCAGGTCACGGTCTGGGAGGCCCTGCGCCTGGCGGACCGCAGGGTGAACGCGCCGGAACTGGGCGCGCTGTTCACACGGGAGCCGCTGGTCCAGGCGTGAGGTCACGTCAGCCCCTGTGACACGGAAGAACCCCGGTCCGCCGAGGCGGTACCGGGGTTCTGTCGTCTTGCTCTGGAGCGCCGGGCAGGCCTTGCACCTGCATCTCCCCGCAGGAAGCGGGGCGTCTTTCCTTGGACCACCAACGCAGTGCCGGTTGTTCGGAGTTGCTCCGTCGACCAGCGCATGATGATCGTATCGTACGAACGTCGAATGCGCACGCCGTACAACCTTGAACGGTTCATGGCGGTCTTGCCCGCGTGAACCCTGTGCCGAACCTGTGCACAGGGCATTGATCAGGGAGTGCACCATGCGAGCCACCGCCGTCCGCCGTACCGTCCTGTCCGCGTCCGCGGTCACGCTGACCCTGCTCGTCACCGCCTGCGGTGGCGGTGGCGGCGAGGACGGGGACAAGAAGGCGAAGGGGACCGCCGCGGCGTCCGAGAAGCCCGCCGCGAAGGCGCTGACCGCCGCCGAACTCGACAAGCTGGTGGTCACCACGGCCGACCTGAAGGGCGAGACGGCCGCGAAGCCGGGCAAGGACGACGTGGCCGACCCTGACGCGGTCTCCGCCGACAAGGCCGAGTGCGAGCCCGTCGCCAAGGTGCTCAGGGCGCTGCCCGTCGCGGAGCCCGCGGCGAGCACGCAGCGGCTGGTCACCCTGGAGTCCGCGGCGGCCAAGAAGGGCATGCCGTCGATGGAGGAACTCGCGCAGATGTCCGAGAAGGAGGCCGAGGAGGCGACGATCGACTCCCTCGACATCACCAAGACGATGACCTCCCTGTGGTCCTACGACGCCGACGGCGCCGAGCAGGCCCTCACCGCGATCCGCGAGGCCGGCGAGAAGTGCGCCGGGGGCTTCTCCCTGACGGACGACGGCGAGAAGGAGCAGGTCACCGGGATCGTCACCGACAAGATCTCCGCGGGCGAGGACGCCGTCGCCTGGACGGTCCAGGAGAAGGTGGACGGCGAGGAGATCGAGACCAAGGTCGCCGTCTTCCGCCAGGGCTCCACCCTCGCGGGCTTCTCGTCCTTCAACATCGCGGCCGTCACCCGGGGTGACGCCTTCGACCAGCCTACGGCGGTCATCGAGGCGCAGGCCGCGAAGCTCGGCTGACACGGAAGAACCCCGGTCCGCCGAGGCGGTACCGGGGTTCTGTCGTCTTGCTCTGGAGCGCCGGGCAGGCCTTGCACCTGCATCTCCCCGCAGGAAGCGGGGCGTCTTTCCTTGGACCACCAACGCAGTGCCGGTTGTTCGGAGTTGCTCCGTCGACCAGCGTGTGATGATCGTACCGAACCGCTGGCCGATCCGCACATCGAGTTGTGGGCGTCGGGGCCACTCGCTTCTTGGTCAGTGTCGTGCTTCCACGGGTGAGAAGCGAGCGAGCGGCCCGGGGAAAGCGGTCCCCCTCCCGGCAACGGGCCCAGCCGCTCCCTTGTCCCTCGCCCGGCGTGAGGGAAGCGCGACAGCACCTCACATGCACGCCGGGCCGTCTCGGCGACCACCGGCCCGTACGGGGTGTGCGGGGAGGTGGGGGGACAGCCGGTGGGGGTGCCGGGTACCTCTCCTGAAAATGGATGACACTTCGGCCCGAAGTGTCATCCATTTTCAGGAGAGGTACCCGGAGGACCGCCGCCACACCGCCGCCACGCCCCCCCCAGCCCGCACCCCGTACGGAGGGATGGCCGCCGAGACGGCCCGGCGTGCCGGCGAGGCGCGAGCGCGCACCCGCCACGTCGGGTACCAGGTAACCGGCGTCGGGGGACTCGCGGGTGGGGCCACCGGCTTTCTGGGCCGCTCGCTCGCTTCTGACCCGTGCTGGAGCGGGCCGGGTCAAGGGTGGGCCGCAGGCCCATCGGCGCAGCCGACGCGGAGCGTCAGCGGAGCGCCCTTGAGGCGGGCCGTGGAAGCACGACACTGACAAGAAGCGGGCGGCCCCCACGGCCACGCCTCCGACGCCGTAGGGAATACCCGGCCACCCCCTCCCGTTGAACCCCGGGCGAGTGAACGACCCCGAACAGCAGGAGGCACCCCACCATGTCCATGTCCACAGACGCCGCGGGGGAAATCCGGGGCACCACGCACGGCACCGCCCCCACCCCCCTCTCCGTCCTGGACCTGGTCACCGTCGGCGCCGGCCGCACCGCCTCCGACGCCCTGCGCACCAGCGTGGACATCGCCCGCCTCGCGGAGGCCCGCGGCTACCACCGGTACTGGGTCGCCGAGCACCACTCCATGCCCGGCGTCGCCTCCTCCTCGCCCGCCGTGATCCTCGCCCACCTCGCCGCGCACACCGACCGGATACGCCTCGGTTCGGGCGGTGTCATGCTGCCCAACCACGCCCCGCTCGTCATCGCGGAACAGTTCGGCACCCTCGAAGCCATGGCCCCGGGCCGCGTCGACCTCGGCCTCGGCCGCGCCCCCGGCACCGACGGCGCCACCGCCGCCGCCCTGCGCCGCAGCGACCGCCTCCACGAGGGCGCCGACGACTTCCCGCAGCAGCTCGTCGAGCTGACCCGGTTCCTCGACGACGACTTCCCCGACGGGCACCCCTACGGTCGTATCCACGCCGTACCCGGCCCCGTGCAGGCGACCTCGCCGGGCGGGGTGCAGTCCCCGCACCGCCCTCCGGTCTGGCTCCTCGGCTCCTCCGGCTTCAGCGCCCGCCTCGCCGCCACCCTGGGCCTGCCGTTCGCCTTCGCCCACCACTTCTCCGCGCAGAACACCCTCCCCGCGCTCGACCTGTACCGGGAGAACTTCCGGCCGAGCGAGGTCCTCGACGAGCCCTACGCGCTGATCGGCGTCTCCGCCCTCGCCACCGACGACGAGAAGGAGGCCCGCCGCCAGGTGCTCGCCGCCGCGCTGAACATGGTGCGGCTGCGCACCGGCCGGCCGGGCCTCGTGCCGACGCCGGAGGAGGCCGAGGCGTACGACTTCAGTCCGATGGAGCGGGAGTTCGTCGCGTCCTGGAACAGCAACGTCATCCACGGCACCCCGGACGCCGTCCGCGCGGGCCTCGACGACCTCCAGAAGCGGACCGGCGCCGACGAGCTGATGATCACCGCCAACGCGCACGGCGGCGACGTACGCCTGCGCAGCTACGAGCTGATCGCCGACGCCTACGGCTTGCCCGCGACCGCCTGAACCAGCAGTTCGGAGATGCGGTCGGGGGACACGGGGCGGGAGTACAGCCAGCCCTGTCCCGTGTCGCAGCCGATCCGGCGCAGCCGGGTGGCCTGGTCGGAGGTCTCCACGCATTCCGCGGTGACCGTCAGGCCGAGCCGGTGGGCGAGCTGGACCATCGCCTCGACGATGACCTCGTCGGCCGGACTCGTACCGTCCCGCTCCGGGTCCCCGTCCCGCTCGGCGCCGCGGGCGTCGTACTGGAAGCCGCGGACGAAGGAGCCGTCCAGCTTCAGGACGGAGACCGGCAGGCGGCTCAGATACGCCAGGTTCGAGTACCCCGTGCCGAAGTCGTCGATGGCGATCTGCACGCCCATGTCGCTGAGTGCCTTCAGGGCCTGCAGCGGCCGGCCGGCCGAGCCCATCACCGCGGACTCGGTCAGCTCCAGTTGCAGCAGCTCGGGGGCGAGCCCCGTGTCCGCCAGGGTGCGGGCCACGTCCGCCACCAGGTCGGAGTCCCAGACCTGACGGACGGCCACATTGACGCTGACGAAGATCGGTGGCTCGTCCGGGTGGTCGAGCTGCCAGCGTCGCGCCTGCTCGCACGCCGTGCGCAGCACCCAGCGGCCCAGCGGGACGATCGAGCCGTCCTCCTCCGCCAGTGCGATGAACCGATTCGGCGCCAGTACGCCGAACTGAGGATGTTTCCAGCGGATGAGCGCCTCGACGCCCCGCAGCCGGCCGTCCTCCATGCTGACCAGCGGCTGGTACTCCAGGGCGAACTCGCCGCGCTCGATCGCCGGGCGCAGCGTGGCGGCCAGGGCCTGGCGGGTCATGCGGTGGGCGTTGCGCTCGGGGTCGAAGAGGGTCCAGCGGGCCTTGCCGTCGGCCTTGGCCCAGTACAGCGTGGTGTCGGCGGCCTGCATCAGGGCGGTGGGGTCGGTACCGGCCGCGTGGCGTTCCACGACGCCGACCGATGCCGTGACCGAGACGAGACGGCCGGAGAGGTCGACGGGCTCGCGCAGCGCGGTCAGCGCCGACTCGGCGAGGTCGGCGAGCTGATCGGTACCCGTGGAGCCCTCCACCAGCAGGGCGAACTCGTCGCCGCCGAGCCGGGCCACCAGCGGCGCACCGGCACCGGTCCGGGGCTGCGCGGCCTGCTCGGCGCAGTGCGTCAGACGCTCGGCGACGGCTGCCAGCAGCCGGTCACCGGCGCGGTGGCCGAGGGTGTCGTTGACGGCCTTGAAGCCGTCCAGGTCGAGGTAGCACAGCCCGATCCGGCCGGTGCCGCCCTCGTAGGACTCCGGTTCCAGGGCGGCGGTGAGCCGTTCGAAGAACAGGGTCCGGTTGGGCAGCCGGGTCACCGGGTCGTGCATCTGCAAGTGCCGCAGCCGGGCCTGGAGTTCGTGCCGGGCGCTGATGTCGGCGACCGACAGCAGCAGCCCGGCGCCCCCGGTGAGGGGTTCCACGGTGATCTGCGCCCACAGGAACTCGCCGTCGGGGCGCTTCAGCCGGCGGGTGCAGCGCAGCCGGGGCCGGCGCCCGCACAGCACCTCGCGGTAGGCGCGCCAGGCCCGGGGGTCGCCGGCGAGGTCCACCAGGTCCGCCGCCGACCGTCCGGCCAGCGCCTGGGGCGGGGCGCCGAACAGGGCGCCGAGGGTGTCGTTGGCGCTGACGACGATCCCGTCGGGGTCGACGACGGCCATGGCGAGCGGCGCCGCCGTGAACGCCGAGCGGTAGGCCGGGGGTTCCGCACGGGCCGGGGGCTCCGTGCGACCCGCGTGCGCAGCACTGGGCGCCACTTCGATGTCACGCTCCGTGACGGCCGACCTGTCGAGGTCTGCCGCGGGCGCCGGCCCTTCGGACGTTCCGCTCACCGCTAGCTCCCGCAGTGCCTCGATCTCTGTCCGTGCAGGAAAGTGTGCCGATCATAGAGGGTGGCTCCCGGCCCTTCCAGCCGCACAGCGGTCACCGGTTCCCCCGGACCCTCCTGACAGATCGTTTCTGCTCGCAGCTGGCCGGGTTCTAAACACCCCCGACCAGTTGTGACGTTCCGTGAGTGGGGGGAACGGGCCACTTTCGGCAATTCCCCGACGGCTCACCCGTCCGGCCCATGCGAACAGGGCGCAGTACGACAAATATGCACAAGCTGGGTGCGGTGTTCCGCGAACCGCACCCGGAGGTCCATGTGCCGCGCCCGCTCCGCCCGAGGCGACTTCCCCGTGAGGCCCTCAAGGGTCTCGGCGCGGGCGGCCGGCCGGGCGGCGGAGCCTGGCCGAGACTGCGCCGTACCGCGGCCGTGGCCACCACCCTCTCGGCGCTGGCCGCGACCTCCCTGATCACCGCCCCCTCGGTGGCCGAACCCTTCTCGCCCGAGCCGTGCGCCCTGCAACGCACCGAGGCGCACCACTCCGAGGGCGTGGACACCTGGAACGCCGCCTATCCGCGGCCGGCCCGCGCGCTGGACGCGGTGATGGTGTTCCTGTCCTTCCCGGATTCCCGCCCCCTGGCCGCGCCCCGGGAGCTGGCCGCCGACCACTTCCCGGCCACCACCCGGTTCTTCCAGCGCGCCTCCTACGGCACGTTCACGCTGCGCCCGCACCCGCTGCGGAACTGGGTCCGGATGCCGCGCCCGTCGACGGCGTACGCCATACAGCGGGACTGGAGTGCCGGGCACCGCGCCGCCTATCTGCGCGACGCGCTGGCCGCGGCCGACGACCGGGTCGACTTCTCCCGCTACGACGTCGTGTACTTCGTCGCCGACCCGGACGCGCCCGGCGTGGACTCCGACGCCACGAAGGTCGTCAACCTGGAGACGCCGCTGCGCGCGGACGGCACCGACATCCGGCGGGTCGTCACGGTGTTCGAAAACCATCCGCCGGACCGGCTGGTCCTCGCCCATGAGACCGGACACGTCTTCGACCTGCCGGACCTGTACCACCGGCCCGTGGACGGCAAGGGGGACTGGGACACCCATGTCGGTGACTGGGACCTGATGGGCAGCCAGTTCGCGCTGGCGCCGGACCTGTTCGGCTGGCACAAGTGGAAGCTGGGGTGGTTGCAGCCCAGGCAGGTGGCGTGTGTGCGGGGCGCCGGACCGGTCCGGCTCACCCTGGAGCCGCTGGGCGCGGGGCCCGGGGTGCCGGTGACGGGGGCGGCGGGTGCGCCGGCCTTCGGTCTGGGCCGGGGCACCAAGCTCGCGGTCGTCCGCACCGGGGCCGACGAGGTCCTCGCCTTCGAGGCGCGCGGTCCGGTCGGCAACGACGTCGCCGCCTGCCGGGCGGGGGTGCTGGTGTACCGGGTGCGCAGCGGGGCGGAGTCCGGTGGCGGGCCGGTCGAGGTGATCGACGCCCACCCTCGCAGCGGGGCCTGCTGGGAGGACTCGGTCTACCCGCCGCTCGCCGACGCGCCGGTCGCCCTCGGCGAGAGCTTCACGGTGCCGGGGGAGGGCGTACGGGTGGAGGTGGAGGGGCGGACGGTGTCGGGGGCCTGGACGGTGAAGATCACGCCCGGATGAGGTGCCCCCGGCGCGCGAGAGGCTTGCGGGCACATGAAAAGGCCCCCCGCTCGCGCGGAGGGCCTTTTCACTGTCTGTGCGCCGCCAGGGACTCGAACCCCGGACCCGCTGATTAAGAGTCAGCTGCTCTAACCAACTGAGCTAGCGGCGCCTGCTGACGTCGTAGACATTAGCACCCACCTCGGCGGGAGGAAAAATCGATATCCGCACGGCCGCGCGGGCCGCCCGCACCGCCGCCCAGAGCAGCACCTCGGGGCCGGGCAGCCAGGGCCGGCGGGTGTCCGGGGCGACCAGCCAGCGGGCGGACGACCGGGCGGAACCGGCCGGCGCGGGGACGGTCACGGTGTCCCCGGTGCCGTGGCAGAGCAGGGGCGGCACGGCACCGGTACGGCTGTCACCGGCGGACCGCCCGCGTGTCCCCCACTCCTCCCACGCCAGCAGCGAGGGCAGCCGCTGCGCGGTGCCCGGCACGGCGAAGAGCAGTATCCGGCCGCGGCACTCCGCCACCGGCCCCGAGCCGGGGCCCTCGGCCCACATCCGGTCCAGCATCCGGCGTCCGAACATCGCCGGGGCGCTCACGACGTCGAACGCCGAGCCGCACGGCAGGACCACCGGGGCCTGGGGCCGCTCGGCCCAGAAGGCGAGCGTGTCGTGCGGACGGGCGGCGGCGGAGGCCAGCCAGGCGGCACCGGCCGGGGTGACATGGGAGATGTGCGGAGGGCTGCTCATGGGGGACATGTCTACCGGCTGTGAGGGATCGGTCTCCCTGGGTTGCCGGAACGCGGGACAGGGGGCGGACCGGGGAGGTATCTTGCCCACTCCCTTGGCATATGCCTCTCGCTCTTCGCCTCGTTCGGCTGCCGTGTGCCGTGTGCCGTGTGCCGTGCGCCCGTTCGTCGTTGTCGTGCGTCGTTTCAGACCGACTCGGCGGGGCCCAGGCCGCTCTCCCCTCCCCGCATCAGGTCCCGGCCGAACTCCACCATCTTCTTGGCGTAGTCCTCGGTCCACTCGGCCCGCTCCGCGATGTCCGCGGTGGTCAGCCGGTCGAACCGCCGCGGGTCCGCGAGCTGCGCCGCAGCCATCGCCTGGAACTCCACCGCCCGGTCCGCCGCCGCGCGGAACGCGTGGGTCAGCTCCGTCGCCCGCTCCAGCAGGTGCCGCGGGTCGTCGATCGACTCCAGATCGAAGAAGTGCTCCGGGTCGGCGGCGGCCGCCGCGGGCTCGAAGAGCAGGGGCGCGGGGCGTAGCCGCGGTTCGTGGTGACGCGGCGTGGGCTCCGCCATGTCTCTCCTCCTCGTACGTCGCACATGACCCGGTGGGGAGTGGGCCACCGTCCATTGTCCCGCGCCCACGCAAGAGTGCCTCGCGCCGGCCACGGGCGGTGTCAGGGCCGCCAGGCCACCCGGTGTCCGGACCAGTGCTCCCAGGTGGACATCACCGCCTCCCACCCATCGGGGAACTTCACGGTCGTGCCCAGCTGGACCGGCTCCGTGGACGGATACGCGTCCAGGAGTTCGTCGACGCCCGCGCGGCAGACGACCACGCACGCGTGCCGGTGCCGGGAGGCCAGGACGCACAGGCGGCCGGTCTCCAGGTGGAACGCCGTGGCGTCGGGGCGGCCGGAGAGGGGGTGCAGGACGACCGTCACGTCGTACTCCCGGCCCTGGAGCCGGTTGGCCGTGTCGACGGTGACGCCGGTGACACCGAGGCCGGCCAGCGCGGCGCGCACCGCCGCCGCCTGGTCGCGGTGGGCGGTGCCGACCGCGATCCGGCCGGGGGTGAGCGGCGCCGGGTCCGCCGAGCGCTCGGAGACCGCCGCGCCCTGCCGGTCCAGGAGCCGCCGGACGACCGCCGCCACCGCCCCCACCGCCTCCGGGTCCGTGCGCGGGGTGTGCCGGGCGGGCAGCTCCAGCAGGCCCCAGCCCGAGGCGGCGGCCTCGTCGATCACCCGGTCGGGGCCGGAACCGTCCGAGGGGACGGCGAAGGAGAGGGCGCGGTCGCCGTGGTCCGTGCCGCTGCGGAAGGGCGTGTAGGGGTAGAACGCGTCGGAGACCAGGGGCGCCGCCGACGCCGGGAGGCGCCAGGAGACGGGGAGGCGGTGCTGGGGGAGGTCCGGGTTGTGTGCGAGCAGCGTGGTGACGGCGGAGGCCGACGGGTCGTAGGACAGGCCCGCCCACTGCTCGCCGCCCACGATCGAGAACGGGTCCAGCTGCCCGGGGTCCCCCACGAACAGCGCCCGCTCGAACAGGCCGGCGACGGCGAGCAGCGAGTCCGAGCGCATCTGGTACGCCTCGTCGACGATCGCGTGCCGCCACGGCTCGTCCACCTTCACGTGCGCCCACTTCGCGGCCGTCGACAGCACCACCGCCAGCCCGGCCAGGTCGGCGGCCTTCGCCGACTTCCGTACGTTGTCCAGCCCGTCCAGCGCCTTGTCGTACGGGTCGGCGTCGCTGCTGTGCAGGCGGCCCACCGGCAGCTCGGGGTTCTTCTCGGCGAGGCGGAGGACGAGGTCGTCGACCTGGGCGTTGGTCTGCGCGACCACCATCAGCGGGCGGCCCGCCTCGGCCAGCTCCAGCGCCGCCCGCACGACCAGCGTCGACTTGCCGGCGCCCGGCGGGGAGTCGACGACCACGCCGCGGTGCGTGCCGTGCAGGGTGTCGGCGAGGATCGCGTCGGTGGCACGGGTGGCCGCGGCGCCCGGGTCGAAGGGGGCGGCCGGACTTCCGGTGGCGGGACCGCCGGTGGCCGGACCGCCGGTGGCGGGGAGCGCCTCGGTGGTCACAGGAGGTCCTCCTCGGTCAGCGGGTCGGGGGTTTCCGGTACGGCGGCCGTTTCGCCCGGCGGCCCGCCGTGGGTCCACGGCGTCGCCTCCGCGTCGGGCAGCTTCGCGCCGCCGCGCTGCTCGTGCTCGAAGAGGGTGAAGCAGAGCCGGTCGCCCTTCTCGGGCACGGACCCGGCCTCGGGTTCCTTGCCGCGGCCCATCTTGTCGACGATCCGCAGTACCAAGACACCCTCCCCGGCCTGCTCGACGTACTCGGCGGCCTGCGGTTTGCCGCCCAGCGACCGGTACACCTTGACCCGCTCGGCGAGCTGCGGCCGGTCGTCGGTGCGGACGGTGACCAGCGGGCGCGGGCTCGGCCGCTTGCCCTCGCTGTGGGCCATGACCACGTCCACGACCTCCCCGGTGAACGCCTCCCCGGCCAGCCGCCGCCCCGCCATCACCAGCGGGTCGTCCAGGGCCTCCTGGGCGTCCAGGCGGGCCTGCTCGCGCTCCCGGGTGGCCAGCTTGTTCGCCGCCGTCACCGCGTCGTCGCGGCGCGGCTGCGGGGGCTCGCCGGAGACGATCCGGTCCCGGTGCCCGGTGAACGACCAGCGGTCGCGGGTCCACCGCTCCTCGACGTGCGCCCCGGCGGGCAGCCGCCGCAGCAGGTCCAGGCCGTGCCACACCGCGTCCCAGGTGGGCCGTGTACGGCTGAGCACCAGGTCGCGGATCTCCCGCTCGGCGGCGCTCACCGCGCCGTACCGCTCGTCGGCCTCCAGGCCGTCCTCGGCGGCGGCGAGCGCGGTGCGGGCCCGGTCGTAGCGCTCGATGGCGGGGGCGAGCAGTCCGTTGTCGAACGCCGGGTCGGTGGCCGGGCCCGCGGGCGGGCACAGCAGCTGGCCGTCCGCGTCCCGGGCCAGCTCCGCCCGCAGCGCGGCCTCGGCACCGGAGGTGCCCTCCGGGGGGTCGATCCAGGCCAGCAGGGCGCCGAGGTGCTGGTCCTCCAGGGTGGACTGACCGGTCGCCCAGTGGCGGCCCAGCAGGTCGGTCATGGCCAGGAGGAGCGAGGAGCCGGGGACGCGGGCGCGTTCGCCGTAGTGGGTCAGCCAGCGGCCGAGCAGCGGCACCCGGGGCGGCGCGGGGTGCGGGGACTCCGGGTCCTGGTCGGCCGTACGCCGGAACCGCATGGAGCGGCCGAGCAGGCGGACCAGGTCGATGCCCGCGCGGCTCGGCACCACCAGCTGCGCGGCGTCCGCGCACAGCTCGACCTCCACCTTGACCCGCTTGCCGGTCTCCGGGTCGGTCTCGGTGCGCTCGGCGGCCTCGACGGCGTCGGCGTACGCGTCGATGTGCGGCAGGACGACGTCGGCCAGCTCGGCCAGGAACCCGAACCGCAGGTCGCGGTCGCGGGGCTGCGGCACGACCAGCAGGCGCGGGGCGTCGCGGTCCGTACCGACCAGGGCGCCGAGCGGGGCGCCGACCTCGCCGGCCGTGACCAGCGGGACGAGGACCAGGGGCCGGTCGGACAGGTGCCGGTGCCGGACGGTGGCGGCCGGCTGCGCGCGGCCGGCATGCACCGCCTCCAGTCGGGCGAGCGTGCCGATCAGCGACATGCCGCCTCCAGGGTCCCGGCCCGCGTCCCCAGCGCCTCGGCCCGCAGCTGCGCCGCCCGGCGCAGCGCCGCCACCGCCGGGTCGTCCGGGTCCCCGGCCGCGCCGTCGGCCGCCGCCAGTACGTCGTCCACCGTCGCCAGCCCGCCCAGCTCGGCCCGCGCCTGCCGGCCGAGGGTGGTCACCGCGCCGGCCGCCCGGGACCGGGCACGGCAGTGGAACGCCAGCTCGCACGCGGACAGGCACTCGGGCGCGTACGCCGCCGGGACCGCCTCGACCGCCGCCGTCAGCTCCTCGGCCGGCCGGTCCGGGGCGAAACACGTGCCCTCCGGCAGGGCGTCGGCGATCTCCTCGATCCGGGTGAGCCGGGCCAGCTGCCGGCCGGTCACCGCGCGCTGCTTGCGTACGTCGACGGCGGCGGCGGTGGGCAGGTTGGAGAAGTCCTTGGGGCAGACGAGCAGGACGCGGTGGCGCACGCGCGGGGCGGGCCGCAGCCGGGCCGCCAGCTCCTCCAGCGCCAGCACGTACACCGCGGCCTGCCGGGCGGCGGCGCCGACCTTCGCCGGGTCCGCCGAGCCGTCCAGCACCGGGAACGACTTGATCTCGACGACCGTCCAGCTGCCGTCCGGGTGCACCACCACCGCGTCCGGCTCCAGGAAGGCGGGGGAACCGGCCACGTCCAGGGCGAGCATCGGATGGTCGAGGAGGGTCCACGCGGCGGCCCCGGTGGCCTCCCGCAGCGCCAGCTCCGTGCGCGCCGTACGCCCCCGGGGGCCGTCGGCGGCCAGATCGGGCGCCCGGGTGTCCTGCGGCGGCTCGGCGCCCCGGTCCAGCTTCTCGTGCACCAGCCGCAGCAGCTCCGCGCCGCCGTCCGCCTTGACCCGGGCCTCGAACGCGTTGCCCCGCACGAAGGCGAACTGGGACTGGCCGAAGACCGACGGCGCGCCCAGCGCGCTCGCCAGGCTCGTCTTGTCCACCCCGGCGCCGTCCAGGATCGCGCGCCGTCTGCACCCGGGGTTGGCCGCGAGGGCGGCCAGGGCGCGGGCGTCCAGGGCCTTGGGCGGTACGTCGGGGCCGCGCAGCTCAGCGAGCCGGTGCCGGAGCGCCGTCTCCCGTGTCCGCGGGGGAGGCGTCCGGCCCGGCTCCGGGCCGGAGCCGCTCGTCGCGCTGGCGTGGAAATCGCTCACCCGCGGAAGTCTCGCACCCCCCACTGACAACAGGGGAGTCCGAGCCCGCGGAGCGCCGTGGGAACGCGGTGGCCACCGGGGCGAGTACGGCGGTGAGCGCGTCGCGCGCCCGCTCCGCGCCGCGCAGGACGTACGGCGTGAGCACCAGTCCCGCGCCCATCACCACCGCGCCCGCGACCGCGTCGAGCAGGTAGTGGTTGGCGGTGCCCATCACCACGACCGTGGTCACCAGCGGGTAGACCACGCCGGCCACCCGCGTCGCGCGCGTGGAGCCGAACCGCCACAGCAGCACCCCGCACCACAGCGCCCAGCCGACGTGCAGGCTCGGCATCGCGGCGTACTGGTTGGTCATCCCGCCCAGCCCGCGCGGCGCACTCGCCTCACCGCCCCACCAGCCGTACGCGCTGTAGTGGGCCATCGTGTCCACGAAACCGTGGGCCGGGGCGAGCAGCCGGGGCGGACAGGTCGGCAGCGCCGTGAAGCCGATCAGACCGATGGACGTGGACGTCAGCAGCCAGGTCCGGGCGGCGCGGTAGCGCACCGCGCGGGAGCGGAACACCCAGACCAGCACCAGGGGCGTCACCAGGTAGTGCAGGGACGCGTACCAGAAGTCGGCGGGCACGCCGAGCCAGGGTTCGCGGGTGAAGAGACGGTTCAGCGGGTGTTCCGCGTTGAGGTGGAGCACCTTCTCCACGCGCAGGACGGCCAGGCCGTGGTCGACGGCGTCGGAGACGTCGCCCCGCACCAGCAGCCGGCCGGCCGAGTAGCAGGCGTAGACGAGGAGGATCAGCGGCAGCTCCGTCCACCAGCGCGGACGGGCCCGGGGGGCCGTCTCGGTGCCTGGTGCGTCGGCGCGCGGCATCCGATCGCCCTCCCCTTCGTCCTCTTCTTTTTCTTCTTCCTCGCGTCCCGCCCCGGACACCAGCCGGTTCCGGGCGTGTCACTCTACGGCGGTGGGGACCCGCGGCGCGGGGCACCCCCGGCCCTGGAAGACGTCATGGTCGCCCCCCGGGTTGCCCCTGCGCGGCGTACGCGATGATGGAAGGGCTGCACCTCGCATTCACCCGCCATTCACCCCGAAAGGCCGCTTCATGGCACCGCGCATCCTGCTCGCCCGGCACGGACAGACGGAGTGGTCGCTGTCCGGCAGACACACGGGCCGGACCGATGTGCCCCTCCTGGAGGAGGGCCGGCGCGGCGCCAAGCTGCTCGGACAGCGGCTGCACCGGATGCCGTTCGACGGTCTGCCCGCGGCCGAGGTGCGCACCAGCCCGCTGGTACGCGCGCGTGAGACGTGCGAACTGGCCGGCTTCGGCGACCGGGCGCGGCACTGGGACGCGCTCATGGAGTGGGACTACGGGGCCTACGAGGGAATGACGCCGGCCGAGATCCAGGCGGTCCGGCCGGGCTGGCTGATCTGGCGGGACGGTGTCCCGGAGGGGGAGAGCACGGCGGACGTCACCGCGCGCGCGGACGAGGTCGTCGCCTGGGCCCGGGAGGCCGACCGTGACGTCCTGGTCTTCGCCCACGGCCACATCCTGCGGTCGATCGGCGCCCGCTGGCTCGGCCTGCCGCTGGAGTTCGGGGCCCGCATACGCCTGAACCCGACGTCCCTGTCGGTACTCGGCTGGGCCTACGGCGAACCGGCCGTCGAGAACTGGAACGACATCGGCCACCTGGCGGGGTGACGGGTTCCGCCGGGTCCCGGGGCCGTCGGATCACGCGGTGCGGGGCAGCGCCGCGTGGCGTTCCAGGAACGCGGCGACTCCTCTCGTCCGGCGATGCGGCAGCAGAACCCGGGCCGTGCCCGCCAGCATCCGCTGGACCCGGGTGGACTGGACCTCCCCGAGCAGGCCCAGTACCCGCAGTCCGGCCGCGGCCGCCGCGTCCGGGCGGCCGCCCCGGGCGTGGTCGTCGGCGAGTTCCGCCGAGTACAGGGCGATGTTGCGGGTGAAGTGCGGATCCTGCAGCTCGACCGCCCGGCGCGCGTGCCGGGCGGCCCGCGGCCAGTCGCCCAGCGCGGACCAGCACTGCGCCTCCAGCCCCTCCGCCTCGGCCTCGCCGTAGAAGCTCATCCACTCGGGGTCGGTGTCGGACGGACCCCGGTCGAACAGGGCCTGGGCCCGGGCCAGCGCCTGCTCGCAGCCGACCCGGTCGGCCAGCCCCGCCCAGCCGCCCGCCTCCCGCAGAGCCAGCAGCGACATCAGCCGGGCGGAGCCCAGCCCCCGTGCGGCCCGCTGCGCGGCCTGCGCGGCCCGGACCGCCTCCCGGGGCCGGCCCGCGTCGCGCGCGAGGAACGCCGTGTTGCAGAAGGCGTGCGCCTCCAGGGCCGCGTCCCCGGTCATCCGGGCGGTCGCCAGCGCCTCGGCGTAGTGGGAGCGGGCGTCGTCGAAGCGCCCCGAGTCATGGGCCAGCCAGCCCACGGAGAGCGCCAGTTCACCGGCGCCCGCGTAGAGCCGGTCCGCCGTCGCCTGCCGCATCGCACCGGCGTCCAGCAGCGCGTACGCGGCACGCAGCGGAGCCGCCGCGCGCCGGTAGAGTCCGTCGGCGCCGTGCCGGTCGTCGAGCAGCCGGATCCGGCGGACGGCTTCCTCCAGGGCGCCGGCGTCGCTCGCCCCGCAGCGGCGCACCGGGCGTTCGGCCGCCGCGGCGTCCAGGGCGAGCCCCAGCGGGCCCAGCGAGGCGGCGGCCACCGTGACGGTCCCGCCCCTCATGAATGCGCGACGCAGCACGTCGCTCTCCTCGTGGTCGTCGTGGGTGTACGGGTTTCCCGGGTCGTACGGCCGGACGGGCGCCGCCGCCGCACGGTCCGCGTCCGCCCGGCCAGGGTCCACGCGGCCCGCCTGCGCCGCGGCTGTCCGGGCCGGGCCCGCCGGAGCCGTGGCCGCACCGGTACGCGCGTGCCGGCCGCGGACCGACGAACGGGGCGCGAACCCCAGGTCGGTGAGCGTGCGGCCGGGGAACATGTGCAGGAACACCCGCTCGTACGCGTAGTTGGGGCAGCGGATCTCACCCGTCTCCACCCGGCCGACGTACCGCGCGTCACAGCTGACCCGCTCGCCGATCTCGCGCGCGGCCCGCCGCACCGCCGCCGCGAACTCGGCCGGTGAACGCCGGCCGCGCAACTGGCGGAAGACCAGGTTCGGCCGCGGTGGCCGGTCGGGCTGGGGTGGGGTCACCGTCGACGACGTCATGGCCGGTCCTCCCGTACGAACCGTCGAACCCAGCCGGACCCAGGGTGACTTGCCGGGAATGTTCCCTTTGGCTGCCTCGTGTCCGGCGATATGAAAGTACCGTCTGTGACAGGGTCGCCACGCACCGTTTGAGTACAAAAGCGGATAAGCCCTCCACGATCTGCCATGAAGTGCCATTCTTTGTGGCGCAATCACGCCGTAGCCGATACCGGTCCGGCGCGTTGAACCCCGTGGACCGGGGCCTGCCTCCCGGTCCGTCTGCTCGTCCGAGGAGTTTTCCGTGGAGTGTTCCGTGGTGGAGGCCGGGATGGAGACCGGGATGGAGACCAGTCGGATCAGCGACCCCCAGGCCCCGAGCGACGCCTGTGACGTCGTGACCGTGCCGACCCGGCAAGGGCTGGAAGCCGTCGACATTCTCAGACGGGGAGCCGCGGAGGCGGTGGGTCCGGTTCTGCACGACGACGGTCGCGACACCCTCGGCTTCCTGGTGCCGCCGGGCACCGCCGCCGCCTGGGACGTACCCGGAAGCACCTGTACGGGGACGGAGGAGCGGGGCGTGCCCCTGGGCCCGCGGACCCCGGTGCGCGGCCCCGGCTGGCTGCTGCCGCCGGAGGAGACGGACACCGCGACCGACCCGGCCGTCCTGCGCGCCGCGCTCGGCGAGGCGGCCCGGCTGATCGAGGCGGCGGACAACTGCCGCTGAGCCTCGGCGCCCGCACACGGACTCCGGCGCGCGGTGGCGCCGTAGTACAGGGACGCCGTAGCACGGTGGCGCAGGTCAGGCGGTCGCTGCGGCGATAATGGCCGTATGGGAAAGACCAGGAACCCCCGCCGCGGACGGGCCGGCAGGGAAGCCGTCGTCGAGGACGTCGACGGCGGACGCGCCGAACTGGTCCCCGACCGCGAGCGGCCCCGCGCCTGGACCCTGCTGATCGACGGCGCCCCGCAGTCACACGTCGACCTGGACGACCCGGCCCGCCTCTCCTTCGAGTACCAGCGCCGCTTCGGGCACGTCGTCGACCTCGCCGCACCGCCGGGACGGCCCCTGAACGCCGTGCACCTCGGGGGCGGAGCCCTCACCCTCGCCCGGTACGTCGCCGCCACCCGGCCCCGGTCCACCCAGCAGGTCGTCGAGCGGGACGCGGCCCTCGTCCAACTGGTCCGGCGGGAACTGCCGCTGGACCCCGGCGCCCGCATCCGCGTCCGGTCCGCCGACGCCCGCGCCGGACTCGCCAGAATGCCGCACGGCAAGGCCGACCTGGTCGTCGCCGACGTCTTCAGCGGCGCCCGTACCCCGGCCCACCTGACCTCGGCCGAGTTCCTGGACGAGGTCCGCCTCGCTCTCGCGCCCGACGGGATCTACACCGCCAACCTCGCCGACGGCCCGCCCCTGGCCCACCTGCGTGGCCAGATCGCCACCGCCGCCACCCGGTTCGCGCACCTCGCCGTCATGGCCGACCCGGCCGTCCTGCGGGGCAAACGGTTCGGCAACGCGGTCCTGGTCGCCGCCGACCGGCCGCTGCCGCTCGCCGAGCTGACCCGCCGCGCCGCCTCCGACCCCCAGCCCGCCCGGGTCGAACACGGCAAGGCGCTCACCGACTTCACCGGTGGCGCCGTCCCCGTCACGGACGCCGTGGCGGTGGCCTCCCCGGCGCCGCCGCCCTCCGTCTTCGGCTGACCCGGCCTGTCCGGCCGGCGCTCGGCGGCTCAGCCGGTCCGCTGCTCAGTAGGTCCCGATCTCCACCCGTGGCGGACCGTCGTGCCAGGTGCAGAACACCGACACCCGGTCCGCTCCCGAGGTGAACTCCACCCGGATCCACGACTGGGTCTTCCACACCTGCATCGACCAGCCCGCGCCCGGAGTCGCCGACACCAGCGACGCCGAGGCGGGACCCAGATCGAAGACCGCGCGGCCGCCCTTGGTGTCGTAGCTCTTGACCTGTCCGGAAGAGGCACCGGCTGAAGTGGGGGGCGGTGCGGGGGACTTCGGGGTGGTGGAGGCCGGGGTTCCGGAGGGTTCCGGGCTCGGTTCCCGGGAGGTCCGGGCCGTCTCGGTGGACTCGGGGGTCGGTGCCGGGCTGTCCGACGGCGCGGGCCGGCTGGTGGAGGACGCCAGCGACTGCGACGCCTGTGCCGTCTCCTCGACCGCCGTGATGGGCAGGGCGCGGGGCGGGTCGTACGCCGTGCCCGCCATGACCGTGTGCACGCCCCACCACGACAGGGTGACCGCCGCGCCCGTCGCGAGCAGCCAGGCCAGTACGTGTACGAGTCCTCTGCGCATCGCGGCCATACTGCCCCACCCGCCCCACGGGTGTCGCGCACACGAAGTTGTCCACAGGCCCGAACCGGTCTCGCCCGTATGGCGTACGGTGCCGCCCATGGCAAGTGTGCTCGTGGTCGAGGACGACCAGTTCGTACGCTCGGCGCTCATCCGGCATCTGACCGACGCCGCCCACACGGTGCGCAGCGTGGGCACCGCGCTGGAAGCGCTGCGCGAGGTCGCCCAACTCCCGTTCGACGTGGTGATACTGGACCTCGGGCTCCCCGACCTCGACGGGTCCGAGGCCCTGAAGATGCTGCGCGGCATCACGGACGTCCCGGTGATCGTCGCCACCGCCCGGGACGACGAGACGGAGATCGTCCGGTTGCTCAACGCCGGGGCGGACGACTACCTCACCAAGCCGTTCTCCGTGGAGCACCTGTCGGCCCGGATGGCCGCCGTCCTGCGCCGCGCCCGCACCGGCGCCGGGGAAGCGCCGCCGTCCACGGTGCTCCGGGTGGGCGGCCTCACCGTCGACCCGCTGCGCCGCCAGGCCGAACTGGACGGCGTACGGCTCGACCTGACCCGGCGCGAGTTCGACCTGCTCGCCTTCCTCGCCGCACGGCCCGGCGTGGTCGTCCCCCGCAAGGAGCTCCTCGCCGAGGTCTGGCAGCAGTCCTACGGCGACGATCAGACCATCGACGTCCATCTGTCCTGGTTGAGGCGGAAGCTGGGGGAGACCGCCGCGCGGCCCCGCTATCTGCACACCCTGCGCGGTGTCGGCGTGAAGCTGGAACCGCCCGCCGACCCGGAGCCGCCGCGATGAGGTGGGCGCTGGTCAAGGTGTCGCTGGCGGTGACCGCGATGGTCGTGGTCGCCTTCGCCGTCCCGCTCGGCCTGGTCGTCCGGGAGATGGCCCGCGACCGGGCGTTCTCCAACGCCGAGCGGGAGGCCGCGGCGGTCGCCCCCGCGCTGTCCATCACCACCGACCGCGAGCAACTGGAGCGCGTCGTCGCCTCCGCCGGCTCGGACGACGCGGCGATCGCCGTGCACATCCCGGCGGCCGGTGACGGTACGGGCGGCGGGGAGGGTACGGGCGCCGCGGACGGTACGGGCGGTGGGGAGGGTACGGAGGAAGGGGAGGGCACGGAGGGTGACGGGGCCGGTGACGCCACGGACGGTGGGGCCGGTGACGCGACCGGCGGAGCGACAGGCGGAGCGACCGGCGGCTTCGACATCGGGCCGGAGCGGGCCGCCGCCGAGGACATCGCCGCCGTACGGAGGCTGGGGCGTGCCTCCACCACCCAGGTGCCCGACGGTTCCGTGCTGCTCCAGCCGGTCGCGCTCAGCTCCGGCGCGATCGCCGTCGTCGAGGTCTACGTCCCCGAGTCCGAGGTCAGCAACGGCGTGGGCACGGCCTGGGCGGTGCTCGCCGCCGTCGGCGCCGCGCTGATCGTCGGCTCGGTCGCCGTCGCCGACCGCCTCGGCGTACGCATGGTGCAGCCCGCGCAGCGCCTGGCCGAAGGGGCCCAGGAACTGGGCGAGGGCAAGCTCGGCGCCCGGGTGCCGGAGGAGGGCCCGCCGGAACTGCGCTCCGCCGCCGTCGCGTTCAACTCCATGGCCGACCAGGTCGTCCAGCTCCTCGCCAACGAACGGGAACTGGCCGCCGACCTCTCCCACCGGCTGCGCACCCCGCTGACCGTGCTCCGCCTCAACGCGGCCTCGCTCGGCGAGGGGCCGGCCGCCGAGCAGACCCGGGCCGCCGTCGAGCAGTTGGAGCGCGAGGTCGACACCATCATCCGTACCGCCCGCGACGCCAGACCGCAGACGGCGGCGGGTCCCGGCGCGGGGTGCGACGCCGCCGAGGTGGTGCGCGAGCGGATGGGGTTCTGGTCGGCGCTGGCCGAGGACGAGGGCCGCAAGTGGCGGGTGGCCGGCGCCGACCGGCCGGTGCGAATACCCGTGGCCCGCGCCGACCTGGCGGCCGCCCTCGACGCGCTGCTCGGCAACGTCTTCCGGCACACCCCGGAGGGCACCGCCTTCGCGGTCGACGTGCACAACGCCGAGGACGCGGTGATCGTGCTGGTCTCGGACGCGGGCCCCGGCATACCCGACCCCGGCGCGGCGATGGCGCGCGGCCGGGGGTCGGGCAGCGACGGGTCGACCGGCCTGGGGCTGGACATCGTGCGCCGGCTCGCGGAGTCCACGGGCGGGGACGTGCGGATCGGCTCCTCCGTGCTCGGCGGGACCGAGGTGCGCATCTGGCTCCAGCTCGACGGCCGGGCGGCGCCCGTGCGGCGCGGGCACCGGGGGGCCGTACGCAGGCGCCGGCTGCGTGGTGCCGTGCGGACCGTCCGCACCTTTAATCGGTCCCGATCCCTTCCTTAAGCGCGCCCTAAGATCGCCGACTGCCGTCCGGATCAGGCTCTTTGCCCGGTTCGGCGTCGCTAGCGTGCTGCCGCACCCCCACCTCCGGCAAGCAGGGAAAGCAGGCACGCCATGAGTACCCACCGGCGCAGGATCAGCGGCAGGAACAAGGCGATCGGCGCGGTCGTGGCAGCGGCCGTCGCGGGCGGCGGCGCGCTGCTGTTCACCAGCGCGGCCCACGCGGCGGGAGTCGGCGCCGCGTACACCAGGACCAGCGCCTGGGAGACGGGATACACCGCGCAGTACGTCGTCACCAACGACGGCGCGGAGATGAAGGCGGACTGGACACTGGAGTTCGACCTGCCCTCGGGGACGAAGCTCGGCTCGCTGTGGAACGGCGAGTCCCGGGTGAGCGGACAGCACGTGACCGTGACCGCGCCGAAGTGGGACACCGACGGGCTGGCGGCCGGCGAGTCGGTCACCGTCGGCTTCGTCGTCCAGGGCACCGGCGACCCGCTCGGCTGCCGCGTCGACGGTGCCGCCTGTTCCACGGACGCGGGCGCCACCCCCGAGCCCAGTGGCCGGCCCACCGACACCCCGACGACCGCCCCGACCGGAGGCGCCACCCCCACGCCCACGGTCACCGCGACCGGGGACACCGGCAGCGGGACCACCGACAGCGCCGGCTTCGCCCCGTACGTCGACACCTCGCTCTACCCCGCCTACGACCTGCTGGCCAACGCCGAGGCGACGGGCGTCAAGGAGTACAACCTCGCCTTCGTCACCGACGGCGGGAGCTGCACCCCCAAGTGGGGCGGCGTCACCGACCTGGCGAGCGACGCGGTGGCCGCGCAGATAGGCGACCTGCGCGCGGCCGGCGGTGACGTCCGGGTCTCCTTCGGCGGCGCGGCCGGCTCCGAGCTGGCCACCACCTGCTCCTCGGCCGACGCGCTGGCGGCGGCGTACGAGAAGGTCGTGGCCGCCTACGACCTCACCAAGGTCGACTTCGACGTGGAGGGCGGCGCGCTGCCCGACACGGCCGCGAACACGCGCCGCGCCCAGGCCATCGCCCGGCTCCAGGCCGACCACCCCGACCTGGACGTCTCCTTCACCCTCCCGGTGATGCCGGAGGGCCTGACCCAGCCCGGCGTCGACCTGCTCGCCGACGCCGAGGAGAACGGGGTCACGGTCGACACCGTCAACATCATGGCGATGGACTACGGCGCCGCCTACAGCGGCGACATGGGCACCTACGCCGAACAGGCCGCCACCGCCACCCAGGCCCAGATCAAGGGTGTCCTCGGCCTCGACGACAGCGCGGCGTGGAAGGCGGTCGGGGTCACGCCGATGATCGGCGTCAACGACGTCGTCACCGAGGTGTTCACCGTGGCCGACGCCGGTCAGCTGGTCGAGTTCGCCGAGGCCAAGGGGCTCGGGAGCCTCTCCATGTGGTCCGCGACCCGTGACAAGGCCTGTCCCGGCGGCCCCAAGCAGCAGGCCGACGCCACGTGCAGTTCCATCGAGCAGACGGACGGCGCCTTCGCCGAGGCGTTCGCCCGCTACCAGTGACGGCGGTGGGGCGCGGCATCCCCGCCGGACGCCGCGCCCCGCTTCCCCGCTCCCCGTGACAGGCGGTCTTCCCGGACCAGTGGTCTTCCCGGACCAGTGGCCTTCTTGGGCCAGTGGTCTTCTCGGGCCAGTGGCCTACTCGGCCGCCGCCACCGGCGGGAGCGTGCCCGTTCGCGCCGCCTCGCCGTACCACAGGGCGCTCGACTTCGGCGTGCGCTCCAGGGTCACGTAGTCGACGTAGACCCCGCCGAACCGCTTCTCGTAGCCGTACGCCCACTCGAAGTTGTCCAGCAGGGACCACAGGTAGTAGCCGCGTACGTCCGCGCCGTCGGCGATGGCCCGGCGGACCGCGGACAGGTGGCCGTGCAGGTAGGCGACGCGCTCGGGGTCGTGGACCGTGCCGTCGGCGCCGGGCTTGTCGTCGTAGGCGGCGCCGTTCTCGGTGATGAACAGCTGGAGGCCGGGCGCCTCGCGGGAGTAGCGCATGATCAGGTCGTACAGACCGGTCGGGTCGACGGTCCAGCCCATCTCCGTCCGCTCGCCCGGCGACTGGTGGAAGGCCACGTCGTCGGCGGCCGGCCACGGCGAGAGGTCGCCGCCCCCGTGCCCGTCGGCGCGCGGGCCGGGGGCGTCCGGGTCGGCGGCCGACACCAGGGTCGGCGTGTAGTAGTTGAGGCCCAGCGCGTCCAGCGGCTGGTGGATCAGGGCGAGGTCGCCGTCCTGGACGTAGGACCAGTCGGTGACCGACGCCGTCGCCTCGAAGAGGTGCTCGGGGTAGGCGCCGTGCAGCACCGGGCCGTGGAAGATCCCGCCGGACAGGTCGTCGATCTTCCGCGCCGCCAGCAGGTCCTCCGGGCGCCGGGACAGCGGCCGGACGACGGAGGTGTTCAGGCTCAGCGCGATCGAGTTGCGGGCCGGCATCACCGAACGCAGGGCGGTCGTGGCCAGGCCGTGCGCCAGGTTGAGGTGGTGGGCCGCGCGCAGGACGGCCACGTGGTCGGTGCGGCCCGGGGCGTGCACGCCGGAGCCGTAGCCCAGGAAGGCGCTGCACCAGGGCTCGTTGAGCGTCATCCACTGCTCCACGCGGTCCCCGAGCGCCTCGCCGACGATCTGCGCGTACTCGGCGAACCGGTAGGCCGTCTCCCGCTCGGGCCAGCCGCCCGCGTCCTCCAGCTCCTGCGGCAGGTCCCAGTGGTAGAGGGTGAGGGCCGGCTTGATGCCCTTGTCCAGCAGCTCGTCGACCAGGCGCCGGTAGAAGTCCAGACCGCGCTGGACGGCCGGGCCGCGGCCGGTGGGCTGCACCCGGGACCAGGAGACGGAGAAGCGGTAGGCGTTCAGGCCCAGGTCCGCCATGAGCGCCACGTCGTCGCGGTAGCGGTGGTAGTGGTCGACCGCGATGTCACCGGTGTCGCCGCCGGCGGTCTTTCCCGGCGTATGGCTGAAGGTGTCCCAGATGGAGGGGGTGCGGCCGTCCTCCCGTACCGCGCCTTCGATCTGGTAGGCGGAGGTGGCGGCGCCCCAGAGGAAGGCGGGGGGAAAGGCGGCGGACGTCGGTTCCGGCATGAAAACGCTCCCACGGGTCGGGGGACCTCATTATGCATGGGAGCGCTCCCATAGGGGGAGTCCGAGAGCGGCGGGACTGAGACCGACCGGTACGCCGCCCGCGGGCGCGCCGTGCTTCGGGCCGACTCCCGCGCGGAAGGGGTGCCGTCGGCCGGGCCGACTCCCGCGCGGAAGGGGCGCCGTCGGCCGGGCCGACTCCCGCCCGGAAGGGGGCACCGTCGTTCAGGCCGACGCCCGGATCACCAGTTCCGTGGGCAGGACCACCTCGCGGTGACCGGTGCCGTGGTCGGCGATCTCGTCGAGCAGGAGGCGTGCCATGGTGCGGCCCATCTCCTCCAGCGGCTGCCGGACGCTGGTCAGCGGCGGATCGGTGTGCCGGGCCACGATCGAGTCGTCGAAGCCGATGACGGCCACGTCGTCGGGTGTCCGCCGCTCCGCTGCGCGCAGTTCCAGCAGCGCGCCGGCGGCCATCACGTCCGAGGCGACGAAGACGGCGTCCAGGGCGGGACGCCGGCGCAGAAGGTCCCGCATGGCCGCGCGGCCCCCCTCTTCCGTGAAGTCGCCGTACGCGACCAGTTCCTCGTCGAAGGGGACGCCCGCCTCCCGGAGCGCAGCCCGGTAGCCGTCGAGCCGGTCCTGCGCGGCCTCCATGTCCAGTGGTCCGGTGATGGTGCCGATGGTCCGGCGGCCCCGCGCCAGCAGATGCCGGACCGCGCTCCGGGCGCCGCCGCTGTTGTCCGCGCGGACGTGCCCGAGCGTCTCCTTGTCGCCGCGCCGGCCGGCCAGCACGGTCGGGATGGCGAGTTCGTCCAGCTGGTCGGGGAGGGTGTCCTCGCTGTGCACCGCGATCATCAGCACCCCGTCCACGCGGTGCGCCGCCAGGTACGGGGCGAGCCGCGCGTACTCCTTCTCGTCGCGCACCAGGACCAGCAGCAACTGCATTCCCGCGCTCGCCAGTCCGGCGGACACGCCCCGGATGATCTCCGAGAAGTACGGCTCGCTGAACAGCCGGGTATCGGCCTCGGGGACGACCAGCGCCACGGAGTCGGTGCGCCGGGTGACCAAGGAGCGGGCGGCCCGGTTGGGTACGTAGCCGAGCTCGGCGATCGCCTGCTCGACCGCCGCGCGGGAATGGGGACTCACCTTGGGCGAACCGTTGATGACCCGGGAGACCGTGCCGCGGCCGACGCCGGCGCGGGCGGCCACGGCGTTCAGGGTCGGACGCCGGACGTCCGCGGTCCTGGGCGGCTCGGCAGGGCTCATCGTTCACCTTCCGGCGTTCGCTGGGGGACTGCTTCATTCTGGCTCAGAAAGCCGGACCGTCGTTCCGCGAGGGCCCGCGGGCGGCCCAAGTGGCCGTCACCGCAGGGGAGATGGGGGAAGAACTGGCATGAAACCGGTTGGAAACAGGGCGGAAACCCAGGCAAAGCCGACACGGCCGTGGTCGGTCGACGGCCGCGGCGCGACACATTCACGTGACGTCCGGAACACGCTTGAGCAACAACGCCGTTTTCAACTCTTGACACTTGGGCCCGGCACCGAGGAGTCTTCGGGGCAAGCCGCGTGGGAGCGGTCCCACGGGAAAGCCGGGACGCCTCCCGTGTGGACCAACGCACCATCGGCCCTTCCCTCCGCTTGGCATGGCACACCTCTGACCAGCATCTTCGCACCGCACACCGCGTTGCCCAGGGCTGGCCGCTGCTCGAACCGAGAGGGCAGGTCGAAACCGTCGATCCCGGCGGTCTGATTCCTGAGGTCCCCGTTCCCACTGGAACAAGGAGTAGTGGAATGCGCATCACCCGTACCGTCGGCGGCCGAGGCCGCAGAGCAGCGGCCCTGACCACGTCGGTCCTGACGGCCTCGGCCCTGCTGTTGACCGGATGCAGCAGCGACAGCGACTCGGACGCCGCGGACTCCGACGGGAAGATCACCCTCAAGGTGTCCGACTACGGACAGTTCGGCTACAAGGAGGCCGACCTGTTCGCGAAGTACGAGAAGCTGCACCCGAACATCAACGTGGAGGAAGAGACCACCTCCAATGAGCAGGACTACTACCCGAAGCTCCTTCAGCAGCTGAACACGGGCAGTGGGCTGGGTGACGTCGTCGGTGTCGAGATCGCCCGCATCAAGGAGGTCGTCGACACCCAGGCGGACAAGTTCGTCGACCTGAAGGACACGATCGACGTCAGCCAGTGGGTCGACTGGAAGGCCAAGCAGGCCACCGCCGAGGACGGCAAGGTCATCGGCGCCGGCACCGACATCGGCCCGATGTCGCTGTGCTACCGCCGCGACCTCTTCGAGCAGGCGGGCCTGCCGACCGACCGCGAAGCCGTCGCCAAGGCGGTCTCGGGCGGCTGGGAGGACTACCTCAAGCTCGCCGAGCAGTACCAGAAGAAGGCGCCCGACGGCACCTTCTTCATGGACTCCGCGAGCGCGATGTTCAACGGTGTCGTCAGCTCCTCCGAGAGCCAGTACTACGACGCCGAGGGCAACGCCATCTACAAGGACAACCCGGCGGTGCAGAAGGGCTGGGACCTGGCCGCCGATGCCGCGGCCAAGAAGCTGACCCAGGGTCTGCCCCAGTTCCAGGACCCCTGGAAGGCGGCGCTGCGCAAGGGCAGCGTGGCCACGGTGGTGTGCCCCGCCTGGATGGCCAACCAGATCTCGCTCTACTCCGGTGACGACTACAAGGGCAAGTGGGACATCACCAGCGCGCCCGGTGAGACCGCGGCGAACTGGGGCGGCTCCTTCCTGACCGTGCCGAAGACCGGCAAGCACGTCAAGGAGGCCCAGGAGCTGGTCAAGTGGCTGACCGCGCCCGAGCAGCAGGCCGCCGTGTTCAAGGCGGTCGGCATCTTCCCGTCCAACCAGGGCGCCTATGACCTGCCCGACGTGAAGAACGCCAAGCTCCCGTACTTCAACAACGCCCCCATCGGCCAGCTCTACGCCGAGGAGGCCCAGAGCATCCCGGTGGCCGTGCTCGGCCCGAAGGACGGCGTGATCAAGGACACGATCTCCACGCAGATCAACAACATGGAACAGCGCGGTACCGACCCCGACGAGGCGTGGGACGCGGCGACCGAGACGATCGACAAGGCCATCGGCTGACCCGGCGGTGCGGGCGGCCCCACCGGCCGCCCGCGCCCCTTCCACGCCGGGACCGCACCGCAGCCGTACGGCGGTCAGGGCCCGTCGGCGTGGGGGCGTCCGCAGCAGATCCGGCCGTACGCGGCGGGTCTGCTCCGTGGCGTCCGGCACACGCTCCTCCAACCGGCTCTTGACGGACCGGCGCACGTTCCTCCAACCGGACCGTCCCGGACCGGCGCACGTCCTTCGAACCGGCTCCTGACGGACCGGCGCACGTCTCTCGCACCGGACCGTCCCGGACCGGCGCACGTCTCTCGCACCGGACCCCCGCGGACCGGCGCACGTTCCTCGAACCCGCCCGTCACGGACCGCCACCCGCTCCTCGGACCGGCACCCGCTGCACAGCCGGACCGGCACACGCTCCTCAGGACCGCCGCGCGGGCCGCCCGACGCCGGGCCGGTCCGCGCGGGGAGGGAACGACGGGACGGTGGCCCGGCCCGGCGACCCGCCTCCCGCCCCACCCGGCCAGACCTCCCAGGGAAGGACTCCCTCCGTGGCAACCACAACCCCCACACGGGGTGCCGACAAGCCGTCCGCCGGCGGCTCCGGCGCCGCGTCGAAAGCACCCAGCGCGTGGCGCACGCGGCTGTGGCGCTTCGACGACAAGGCGTCGCCGTACGCGTACATCGCTCCCTTCTTCCTCGTCTTCGGTGCCTTCGGGCTCTACCCGCTCCTCTACACCGGCTGGATCGCCCTGCACCGGGTGGAGATGACGAGTCTCGACCAGTCCGAGTGGGTGGGCTTCGAGAACTTCTCCACGATCCTCCAGGACTCCGAGTTCTGGACGTCCGTCTCCAACACCTTCATCATCGGCGTCCTGTCGACCGTCCCGCAGCTGCTGGTCGCGCTGGGCCTGGCCCACCTGCTCAACTACAAGCTGCGCGCCAGCACCTTCTGGCGCACGGTGATCCTCACCCCGTACGCCACCTCGGTGGCGACCGCCGCCCTCGTCTTCGCCCTGGTGTTCCGGGCCGACGGCGGCCTCCTCAACTGGCTGCTGAGCTTCGTCGGGGTCGACAACATCAACTGGGGCAACGGCGAATGGTCGTCCAAGATCGCGATCTCGGTCATCGTGATCTGGCGCTGGACCGGCTACAACGCCCTGATCTACCTGGCGGCCATGCAGGCCGTGCCGTCCGACCTGTACGAGGCGGCGTCGATCGACGGGGCCTCGCGCTGGCAGCAGTTCCGCAAGGTGACCATCCCCTCGCTGCGGCCGACGATCCTGTTCACCATCGTCATCTCGACGATCGGCTCCATGCAGCTGTTCGGTGAGCCGCTGCTGCTCCAGGGCGGCACGCTCGGCGCCGTCGGCGGCAGCGAGCACCAGTACGAGACGCTCAGCATCTACCTCTACAACTACGGCTGGAAGCTGCAACACCTCGGCCCGGCCGCGGCGGTGGCCTGGGCCATGCTCGTCCTGCTGCTGCTCATCGCCCTGATCAACTGGATCGTCAGCCGGTTCGTGCGCAAGAGCGCGGCCTGACGGGAGCGACTTCGATGACCACGACCAGTAGTCCCACCAAGACCGCGCCGGGCGTGCCCCCGGCTCCGCTCCCCGCCCCCGGCGGCAAGGGCCGCCGCCTCAAGCTCGGCGCCGGCGAGCAGCTCAAGGGCGGCCCGTACACCTACCTCGCGCTGATCATCGTCGGCCTGGGGTCCGTCTTCCCGTTGTACTGGACGCTGGTGGCCGCCTCGCACGACCAGCAGCGGGTCCTCGACAGCCCACCGCCGTTCATCCCCGGCGGCAGGCTGTGGAACAACCTGGAGGCGGCCTGGGAACAGGCCAACCTCGGCAAGGCCATCGTCAACAGCGTCATCGTGTCCGGCAGCATCACCGTGGCCACGCTGTTCTTCTGCACCCTGGCCGGCTACGCCTTCGCCAAGATGCGCTTCCGCGGCCGGGGTGTGCTGATGACCGCGGTCATCGCCACGCTGACGATCCCGCCGCAGCTCAGCGTCGTACCGCTGTTCATGATGATGGCGGACATCGGCTGGGGCGGAAAGCTGGAGTCGGTGATCTTCCCGACCCTGGTCGGCGCCTTCGGTGTCTTCTTCATGCGCCAGTACCTGCTGGAGGCCCTGCCGTACGAACTCATCGAGGCGGCCAAGGTGGACGGGGCGAACAACCTCCGCATCGTGTGGAGCATCGTCCTGCCCGCAGCCCGGCCCGCGATGATGGTGCTCGGCATGCTCACCTTCGTCCAGGCCTGGAACGACTTCTTCTGGCCCTTCCTCTCGCTGTCCGCGGAGAACCCGACGCTCCAGGTGGCGCTCGGCCAGCTCAGCGCCTCCTACACCCCCGACCAGAGCATCGTCATGGCGGGAGCGCTGATCAGCACGCTGCCGCTGCTGGTGGTCTTCGTGGTCTTCGGCAAGCAGATCGTCGGAGGCATCATGGCGGGCGCGGTCAAGGGCTGACCTACAGCGGCCACAGCGGCCACAGCGGTCGACCGCGGCCCATCGCGGCCCGTCGCGGCCCGTCGCGACCCACAGTGGCCGACCGCGGCACCGGCTCGACGGCCGTCGGTTCGACGGCCGTTGGACATAGGCCTCGGCCATCGGCCATCGGCCATCGGCCGTCGAACCGCCGGCAGAGCCCGCCCCGTAAGCGGGCCCTGCCGGCCCCCGGCCCTCCTCCCCGCCTCGGCCGCCCCTGCCTGCCGTACTCGCTTCCCGTACTCGTCCGCCCGCACCGCCGCACCTCGCTGCCGGACCTCCCCACCCGACTCCTTCTCACCCTTGGGAGCGCTCTCACATGACCGCCGTACGACCCGAGACCACTGCCCGGTCGGCCTCCGACGCCTCCTTCCCGGCGGGCTTCGTCTGGGGCACCGCCACCGCCGCGTACCAGGTGGAGGGCGCCGCCGCCGAGGACGGCCGCACGCCCTCCATCTGGGACACCTTCAGCCACACCCCCGGCAAGGTCCGCAACGGGGACACCGGTGACATCGCCGCCGACCACTACCACCGGTACCGCGACGACGTGGCCCTGATGAAGGACCTCGGTCTCAAGGCGTACCGCTTCTCGGTCTCCTGGTCCCGGGTCCAGCCCACCGGCCGCGGGCCCGCCGTCGAACGCGGCCTGGACTTCTACCGCCGGCTCACCGACGAACTGCTGGAGGCGGGCATCACCCCCGTCGCCACCCTCTACCACTGGGACCTGCCCCAGGAGCTGGAGGACGCGGGTGGCTGGCCGCAGCGCGACACCGCCGACCGGTTCGCCGAGTACGCCGACATCATGGCCCGTGCCCTGGGCGACCGCGTCGGCGTGTGGACCACCCTCAACGAGCCCTGGTGCAGCGCCTTCCTCGGCTACGGCTCCGGCGTGCACGCCCCGGGCCGCACCGACCCGGCCGCCACCCTGCGCGCCGCCCACCACCTCAACCTGGCGCACGGCAAGGCGATCGGAGCGCTGCGCGCGTCGCTGCCGACGACCGCGCAGACCTCCATCACCCTCAACCTCCACCAGGTGCGCCCCCTCACCGACAGCCCCGAGGACGCCGAGGCGGCCCGCCGCATCGACGCGGTCGGCAACCGCGTCTTCACCGGCCCCCTCCTCGACGGCGCCTACCCCGAGGACCTGCTCGCCGACACCGCGCACATCGTCGACTGGGGCCAGCTGGTGCGCGACGGCGACCTGGCCGAGATCTCCCGCCCCATCGACGTGCTCGGCGTCAACTACTACGCGCCGACCGTGGTCTCGCTGCCCGCCGACGGCACCGGCAGCACCGGCAACGACGGCCACGGCGCCAGCGACCACTCCCCGTGGACGGGCTCCGGCCACGTCTCCTTCCACCTCGCCAACGACAACCTCACGGCGATGAACTGGGCCATCGACCCGGACGGGCTGCACACCCTGCTGACCGGCCTGGCCAAGGCCCACCCCGGTCTGCCGCTGATGGTCACCGAGAACGGCGCCGCCTTCGACGACTACGTCTCCCCCGAGGGCGTGGTGAACGACCCGGAGCGGATCGCCTACCTGCACGCCCACCTGGAGGCGGTCCGGCGGGCCGTCGCCGACGGCGCGGACGTCCGGGGCTACTTCCTGTGGTCCCTGCTGGACAACTTCGAATGGGCCTACGGCTACTCGAAGCGCTTCGGCACCGTGTACGTCGACTACGCCACCCAGCGCCGCATCCCCAAGGCGAGCGCCCACTGGTACGCCGACGTGATCCGGCGCAACGCCCTGCCGGCCGCCGGCGAGCAGGGATAACACCTCCGGGTTCCACCATGGCCGCGGCTGTTACATTCCTGGCCTGACAGCGGCGAAAGGGAAGGCGGCGACCATGGTGGTCAGCGGTGGGCGGAGCCGGGGCGTCCGGCGCCCGACCCTGGAGGAGGTCGCCGCCCGCGCCGGAGTCGGCCGCGGCACCGTCTCCCGGGTGATCAACGGCTCCCCCCGGGTGAGCGACGCGACCCGCGCGGCCGTCGAGGCGGCGGTCGCCGAACTCGGCTACGTCCCGAACACGGCCGCCCGTGCCCTGGCCGCCAACCGCACCGACGCCATCGCCCTGGTCGTCCCCGAGCCGGAGACCCGGTTCTTCTCCGAACCGTACTTCTCCGCCATCCTGCGCGGCGTCGGCGCCGAGCTGGCCGACACCGAGATGCAGCTGCTGCTGATCTTCGCGGGCAGCGACCGGGAGCGGCAGCGGCTCGCCCAGTACCTCGCCGCCCACCGGGTGGACGGTGTCCTGCTGGTCTCCGTGCACGCCGACGACCCGCTGCCCGACCTGCTCGCCCAGCTGGAGATCCCCGCGGTGATCAGCGGCCCGCGCTCCGCCACCGAGTCCCTCGCCTCCGTCGACTCCGACAACTACGGCGGCGCCCGCTCGGCCGTCGAGCACCTGCTGGCCCGGGGCCGGCGCCGGATCGCCCACATCACCGGCCGCCTGGACGTCTACGGCGCCCAGCGCCGTGCCGACGGCTACCGCGACGCCCTGCGCGAGGCCGGCCTGGAGGGGGACGAGCGGCTCGTCGAGCCGGGCGACTTCACCGAGGAGGGCGGGCGCCGCGCGATGGCCGAGCTGCTGCGCCGCCGCCCCCGCCTGGACGCGGTGTTCTGCGGCTCCGACGTGATGGCGGCCGGCGCCCGCCAGGTCCTGCGCGAGGCCGGCCTGCGCATCCCCGAGGACGTGGCGCTGGTCGGCTACGACGACTCGGCCATCGCCCGCCACATGGACCCGCCGCTGACCAGCGTCCGCCAGCCCATCGTGGAGATGGGCCGCGCGATGATCGACCTGCTGCTCACCGAGATCGCCGACCGCCGCCCGGCCGCGTCCCGGGGGCCGGCGCGGCAGCAGGCGGTACTGGCGACACAGCTGGTGGAGCGGAAGTCCTCCTGACCACCTCCTGGCCCCGGCGTGGCACGGCCCGCCGGGGCCAGGACCGTCACGGAAGGGTCAGGAGAAGACCCAGCGCTGCGCGGTGTACTGGTTCTCCCCGCAGGTCATCACCTGGAGCTCGGCGTCGTCGCCGGCGGTCTTGCCGCCGTTCACGCCCAGGCACAGGTTGGCGACGAGATTGCGCAGCGCGTACGTGCCGCCCGCGCGGGGTTCCAGGTACCAGAGGTGGTTGTCCGACCGGGTGGTGTTGCAGGGGTACTCGGTGACCTGGGTCCCCTTTCCGACACTGCCGTACTTGGGCAGGTCGAAGCAGAGCCCGTCCTTGACGTTCTTGATGACGAACAGGCTCGCCCCGCCGGGGCCGCCCGACGCCGATACGACGTTCAGGTCCCACTGCTGGTTGTCGGAGCCGCCGTCCCGGCAGATGTACTGCCGCACCGGACCGTCGACGGACCCGTTCCCGTAGCCGGGCACATCGGCGCACTTGCCCGTCGCGGTGTTCTTCAGCAGGACGGCCGACTGGCTGGAGGCGGCGTTGGCCAGCTCACGGGCGGTGGGCCCGGACGCCTTCTTCGTCGTGGCCTTCTTCTCCGTCCGCGCGGCCTTGGTGGTCTTCTCGGCGGCCGGCTCCTTCGTCTTCTTCTCCTCCGCCCCCGTCTTCTCCTCCGCCCCGTGCGGCGCTGCCTTCACCTCGGCGGGAGAGGGGGACTTCGCCGAGGGGGAGGCCTTCGACGGGCTCGGCGAGGGAGACGGGGACTCGGCCGCGTAGTCGGCGGGCAGCTCGTCGTCCGACGTGCCGGGGCCGAGCGTCGTACCGCCGACGGGCGCCGTGGCGATCGACCGTTCGTCGTCGTCCCCGATCGCGGCCAGCACCAGGAACGGTACGGAGATCAGCAGCGCGCCCGCTATGCCGGCGGCGGCGAGCAGGGGGCCGCGGGGGCGGGAGGGGTGCTGGTCGGCGGGCTCGGACGCGCCGGCGGCGGTGGCGGTGGCTTCGGCTTCGGCGGCGGTCGCGACTGCGGCCGCGGCGAGCGGGCTCGGGACGGCTGCGGGCTCTGCCTTGGCCTCCGCTTCGGGCTCGGCCTTGGGTTCTGCCTTCGGCTTGGCCTCGGAGGCCGCCTTGGACTCCGCCTTGGGCTCTGCCTTGGCCTCCGCCTTGGACTTGGCTTCGGGCTCCGCCTTGGACTCCGCCTCGGGCTGCCGCTCCCGGGCTGCCGAGCGGGGCTTGCCGAAACGTTTCCCAGCGGAGGCGGTCGGCGCGGGGACCACGGGAGCGGGGTCAGGGGCTGAAGCGGGTTCCGGGACGGGAGCGGGTTCCGGGACGGGAGCGGGTTCCGGAGCGGGGACGCGCGGGCCGAGGGCGGCGCCGGGGTCCTGGGCCGGCCCCGGGACGGCCACCGCCCGCCGGACGGTGACGGGGGACGCCGTGTCGGAGGAGGGCGGTTCGTTCTGACGTGGCATGAACGCTGCTCCTTGTCGAGGGGTGGGAGGTGCGGTTCAGTGGTCGCCGACGGGTCCGGCGCAGCGGTCCGGCCAGTCGCCCGCACCGGGCGACGTGCGGTCGGCCAGGGCGTGGTCCAGGCGGGTGAGCGCGGTCTCGTCCGCGTCCTCCAGCACGGTGGACGCGGTGGGGACGTCGGGCAGCTGGCGCAGCAGGACCAGGGGAGCCGAGTCGTCGGCCGCCCGTACGCCGAGGACCTTGAAGGCGGTGCCCGGGGCGAAGACGACCTCGTCGCCGTCCGCTGCCGGCAGGTGCCGGACCCGGCGGCCGGTGAGGGACCAAATCGCGAAGCCCACGCCCGCGACCCGCTCCTTCCCGTCCGGATCGAACGGCAGCCCGCTCAACGGCGCCGGGTCCCGCAGCACCTGCCCCGGCCGCAGCCCGTCGAGCCCGGCCGCGCCGCCTCGTCCGCGCAGTACGGCACCGCGGTACGACGGCAGTCGCGCGAGCCCGGACGCCAGACAGCGGGCGTACGGGACGAGGCGCTCCTCGCCCGACCGCAGGGACTGCGCCAGTTCCGCGTGGCCCAGCGGTCCGTCATCGTCCTGGAGGTACAGCAGCAACGCGGTCAGGTCGGCCCGTGCCGCGTCCTGCTGCTCCCCGTGCGGCGCGGGCATGCCCGCCAGCGCCCGGTCCACCGCCGCGCTCTGCCGCTCCCACACGGGTGCGGCCAGCGCGCGGAAGGCGGTGCGTTCCGGGACGGTGCTGCGGTGCCGGGGGGAGACCGGCACGTCCGGGAGCGGTGCCCGCGGGGCGGCGGCCGGGGAGGCGGGGCCTGAGCGGCCCTCGCGTACGTCCGGCCCGCGTGGCGCGCTCGGTACGGCCGACGCCGACGCCGACGCCGACGCTGACGCCGTGGCCGTGGCCGTGGCCGTGGCCGTGATGGCCGTGGCGGCGGTGGCGGTGGTGAGCGCGGTGGGACCTGTCGTCGGGGTGGCCGCCGGGGTGGCCCCGGAGACGCTGTTCACCGGTGCCGGTCGCGGCACGGCGGCCGGGGCCGTCGGCCCGGTCGCGGTAGACGGCCGGGGCTTCGACTCCGTGGGCACCGCGCCGGAGCCGCGCGGGGCACCCGCGGCACCCGCGGCACCCGCGGCACTCACGGTGCCGACGGTGCCGCTGCGGGGCGCCGGTCGCGTCCGTGGCGCCGTGGCGAAGCGGATGACGCGCAGGGCGCGGTCGGCCGCCAGGGTGCGCAGGGCGAGGCCGCCGTCGGGCGGGGTGGCGTGGACGTGGAGGGCGGTGCGGGTGCGCAGGTCGGCCGGGAGGCGGTCGAGGAGGCGGGACAGCACCGGCCAGAGCGAGGCGTCGAGCCGGTCGCCGGGGAGACCGATCTCGATGGTCGGGCCGTCGATGCTCACCGGGCGGGCGCTCCAGGGCGGCGGGGGACCGTCCCGGCGGTCCACCCACAGCCCGGCCCGGGTGACCGTGGCCCGCCAGGTGTCGGAGAGGAGGAGGACGCCGTCCTCGGGGCCCCGGGGGTCCGGCAGCGGTGAGGTCCAGCGGAGCAGCCGGGGGTCCGGGGCGGCGGGTTCCGGCGCGGCGGCGGCCGGGTCGTCGGGCTCCGGTCCGGGACGGGTCTCTTCCGGGGGCGGGCACAGCACGGCGTCCACGAAGGGCAGCCAGCGCGGCGCCCCGTCCGGACCGGCCAGCACGGACCGTACGCCGTACGTGCCCAGCGGGCTGTCGGCGGCGAAGAGCGGGAGTCCGGTGGTGACCTCCACCTCCGTCTTCAGCCGCGCGGCCACGGCGCGGCCCAGCGGCAGCAGGTCGCGCCGCCCGCCCGGGGAGAGCCGGACGCCGGAGCGGACGGCGGCCGGCAGTGCCGCGAGCACGTCGGCGACCTCGCTCGCCAGGACGTCCTCGCCCCACGGCACGCCGACGACCACGGCGGGACGCCGGGGGTCGACGGGGACGGCGTGGAACAGGTCACCGGGCCTGGGCGCGGTCGCCTCGGCGGGGCGGATCAGCAGGCCCGCCGGTATCCGGTCCACGACGCAGCCGTCCGAGGTCCGCTCCGGCGCCCGGCGCAGCGCGGTCTGCCAGCGCGGGGCGGGGGTGAGCGGCCCGAGCGCCTCGGGAGGCTCACCGGGGGCGAAGCGCCACCAGCCGCCGTCGCCGGGCGGTACGAAGACCGAGCCGCCCGGCACCACGAGCACCGGTCCGTCGGGGGCCTCGACCGTCAGGTCCCAGGCGTCGGCGATCCGGCGGGCCGGGGCGGGACGGTCCGGACGGTCGAGTCCGGCGCCGGACATCACCAGCCGCACGGACCGGGTGCCGGACTCCCGCAGTGAGTCGAGCGTCTCGCTCAGCCGGGGCCAGAGCGACGCCGCCGCCTCCTCCCCGGCGACGGCGACGATCGTGACGGTGTCCTGGTCCGCGGCGCGCAGGGCGCGGGCGAGGTCGGCGACGTCGGGGGCGAGCAGGGTGTCGTCCGTGGGCGGGCGGAGCAGGAGCAGACCGTCGTGGTCCTCGACGAGCACGCGCGGTCCGGAGGGCTCGCCGTTCCCGGGGCCGGCGGGGTGCCCGGTCCGCCGGTCCGGCGCCGGCCCGGCCGACCGCCTTCTGGCCCGGCGACCGCTCCAGAGGCTCACGAGGCCTCACCCATCAGATCCGTCCGACGCACCCGAACCCCACTCCAGTCCCACCAGGATGGTCATTCACTCGATCAACTCTGGACACTACTCGTTGCGTACGAGATGCGAACCGGTGAACTGCTTCTCTCGTTCCCGGGGTTGGCGAGAAAGGACCGGGAGAGGGCGGCCGGGCGGCCGGGGCGGAACGACGACGAAGCCCCTGGTCCGCGTCATCCGCGTACCAGGGGCTTCCCTGTCAGGGTGAGTGACGGGACTTGAACCCGCGACTTCCTGGACCACAACCAGGTGCTCTACCAGCTGAGCTACACCCACCATGACCGGTGCTGGGATTCCGTCTGGTTTCCCCGACCGGCCGAGAAAAAGTGTACAGGGTCCGAAGGGGTGCTCGCGCCACGCTTCCGTGGCGCCCCTATTCGGCGCGCACGATGTGCTTCGCGGCGATGGCCTTGGCGGTCTCGGAGTCGGGTCCGGGCTGCGGTACGAAGACGGCTTCGCGGTAGTAGCGCAGCTCGGCGATGGACTCGCGGATGTCGGCGAGCGCGCGGTGGTTGCCGTTCTTCTCGGGGCTGTTGAAATAGGCCCTCGGGTACCAGCGGCGGGCCAGCTCCTTGATCGAGGACACATCGACGATCCGGTAGTGGAGGTAGTCCTCCAGGGTCGGCATGTCACGGAGCAGGAAGCCGCGGTCGGTGCCGACGGAGTTGCCGCACAGCGGAGCCTTGCCGGGCTCCTTGACGTGCTCCTTCACGTACGCCAGGACCCGCTCCTCGGCGTCGGCCAGCGTCGTGCCGTGCTCCAGTTCGGCGAGGAGGCCGGAGGCGGTGTGCATCTGGCGCACCACGTCCGGCATGGTCTCCAGGGCCTGCTCCGGGGGGCGGACGACGATGTCCACGCCGTCGCCGAGGATGTTCAGCTCGGAATCGGTGACGAGGGCGGCCACCTCGATGAGCGCGTCGTCGGACAGCGAGAGGCCGGTCATCTCGCAGTCGATCCACACCATGCGATCGTTCATGCGAACACCCTACGGCTGACGTCGCCCGTTCAGGCCCCCGGCGTCGGTGCGGGCCCCAGGGCCCCACCGGGGGCCGCCGCCCCCGGACCCCTGTCTTCGGCCCGGACCCCCGCCTCCGGCCCGGACGGCCTCGTCCCCGAGCGTCGGGCGGGCTGGAGGGGCGACGTCCGCCGCGTCGGCCCCCGGCGTCGGTGCGGTCGTCTCGGTCTCCCAGGGCCGCCCTCCCCGACGTCCGCCCCCTCGGTCGCCGGGCGGGCCCTGGGAGCCGCCCGGCGTGCGGGGGACGTCAGGGGGCGCTGCGCTGGCCCGGGAGGCTGGGGCGGGGGCCCGCGTAGGCCTCGCGGTCGGGTTCCGCGGGGGCGAGGTGCGGGGCGGGGCGGCGGGTCTGGAACGGGACGCCGCCCTCCGGGTGCAGCGGGGCCGGGTGCTGACCGGCCGCCTCGGCCGGGGCCGGGGCCCGCTCACCGCCCTCCGCCGGGCGGTCGCCCTGCGGCCGGCGGGCGCGGTAGGCGGCGCGGTACGCGGCCGGGGAGGAGCCGAGCTGGCGGCGGAAGTGGCCGCGCAGCGCCACCGGCGACCGGAAGCCGCAGCGGCCGGCGACCTCGTCCACCGAGTAGTCCGACGTCTCCAGCAGCCGCTGCGCCTGGAGCACCCGCTGGGTGATCAGCCACTGGAGCGGCGCCGAGCCCGTCAGCGAGCGGAAGCGCCGGTCGAAGGTCCGGCGCGACATGTACGCGCGCGCGGCGAGCGTCTCCACGTCGAACTGCTCGTGGAGGTGCTCCAGCGCCCAGGCGACGACCTCGGCGAGCGGGTCGGCGCCGATCTCCTCCGGTAAAGAGCGGTCCAGGTAGCGCTCCTGGCCGCCGCTGCGGCGCGGCGGCACCACCAGGCGCCGGGCGAGCGCGCCGGCCGCCTCGTTGCCGTGGTCCGTGCGCACGATGTGCAGGCAGAGATCGATCCCGGCGGCGGTGCCCGCCGAGGTCAGCACGTCGCCGTCGTCGACGAACAGCTCCCGCGGGTCGACGTGCACCGACGGGTAGCGCTTGGCGAGCGTCGGCGCGTACATCCAGTGGGTGGTGGCCGGACGGCCGTCCAGCAGCCCCGCCGCGGCCAGCACGAACGCGCCGGTGCACAGGCCGACGATGCGCGCGCCCTCCTCGTGCGCCCGGCGCAGCGCGTCCAGCGCCTCCTCCGGGGGCGGTGAGGTGATCGACCGCCAGGCGGGCACCACCACGGTGCCGGCCCGGGAGATCGCCTCAAGACCCTGCGGCGCGGTCAGCTCCAGACCTCCCGTGGTCCTGAGCGGGCCGTCCTCCCCGGCACACACCAGCAGCCGGTAGCGCGGCACGCCGGCGTCCTGTCGGTCGATGCCGAACACCGACAGCGGTATGGAACTCTCGAAGATGGGGCCGCCGCTGAACAGCAGCACCGCGACGATCTCCTTGCGGCGTCGCCCGGAGAGCTTCCGGGTCGCGGCTTCCGGCGCGGCAGCGGAGTCGTGGCTCATACTGCTAAGCCCCCCTCGGTGGTCGCGGCGCCCCTAACTTGTCGGGCCTGTCGCTCCAGCACGTTTCCCCTCGGTCCTGCACTTGTCCCCCGCCGTAGACAATCAAGATCGAATCTACTGCGTCCCGTCGTGCCGGGGTGGCCGGTTCGGCACTTGGGACATTGTCGACATGGCAACTTGGCGTGAAGCATTCGATCACGAAGCGTTGCACTCCGGGGCGCCGCAGGGAAGTACGCCTTGTGGCAGTGGCCAATCCCCGTAGGGTGCGCAGGGCCCTCGAGACCCTTTCCGTGCAGGTGGAACGGGGATTGGGGGGTGGTTCCCGGCAGGGATGCGCCATGCGCCGAAGTTGGCCGAAAAGGAACGGGCGCGTGTACGGAAACCGGTCAGGCGACCGGTGTGCCCCCGGCGGTGCTCCGTCCGCTCCCGCGCGCTCCCGTCCCGCCGCCGGCACCCGCGGGGAAGTCTCGGCCCCGCCGGGGGTCGGAGGCCCCCCGGCGGGGCCGGGGAAACCGGGAGAGTCCGGGTGGCCGGTGCGGGGGAAGGGTGGTCCGGTCCGGACGCGCGTGCTCCCTGAAGGGGGTTCACCGGGGGTCGATGTCCGTACGGGCGGACGGGCGCCCCAGGTCGGGCCGGCCTACCCGGGCTTCCGTACGAGAGGCGTACGCGCGCGTGAATCCTGTGCGAACCGCCTGTACAGCGCAGCAACCATTGCGTAACGGGCGCCCCCTCGTGCATGCTCCGGGGAACCCCGTCGGGGAGCCCGCCGGGAACTGGGCGAAGGAGGCGTGCCGCCGTACCCTTGGGGGTATGGGGTTGGGAAGATGATTCCCGGACACTGATTCGGACACAGCTCCGCCGCACCCTGTCGGTCCACCCATAAAGGATCAAAACGCCGAGACAGCCATGGCCGGTCACGAATTCTTCGAACCCGCGGACCGCAAGCGGCCGGTCGCCGATCCGACGGCGGCCGATCCCCTGGCGGAGTCCGAGCCGCGTCAAGCGTGCGACCCCGCCTTCAAGCACGGTGTCGTCGTGGGCTTCGACGGCTCCACGTCCAGTGAACGCGCCCTCGCCTACGCCATCGGCATGGCACGGCGGCAGGCACAGGGCCTGATCATCGTCCATGTGGCCAACAGGCTGCCCACCACCGTCTGGGCGGGCTGTGAGCCGCCCGTCTTCGTGGACGTGCCCGACCACCGCACCGAGGTCCTCGGGCTGGAACTGGCCTGCGCGGACTATCTCACCGAGGTCCCCTGGATCCTGGTCGAGCGCGGCGGCGACATCTGCCACGAACTCGAAGAGGTGGGGCGGGAGTACGAGGCCGACGCCATCGTCGTGGGGTCCACCCACGGCCTCGTGGGGCGTCTCTTCGGCTCGGTCGCCGGGCGGCTCGCCAAGCGGGCCCAGCGGCCCGTGGTGGTCATTCCCTGACGGTCCGCCAGTCCGCCGGAACCTACCGCCGCGTAGAGGTGTTCGTGCCCTTGTGAAGGGCATAAAGGGGGCATCGACCGGGGAGTGACGGCCGCCGGTCGGCAGCGTCGGCCGGGAGTCGGGCGGCTTCCCGGCGACCCGGAACGGCCCCCCGCGTGCCGTGGGCACACGTGAGGGGCCGTCTGCTGTGCGGGAGTCCGCGCGTAGGGACGCGTGGGGGCGGGAGGCCCCGCTCCTGCCCTACTCCACCGTCACCGACTTGGCCAGGTTGCGCGGCTTGTCGATGTCCCGGCCCAGGGCCAACGCGGTGTGGTAGGCGAGGAGTTGCAGGGGGATGCCCATCAGGATGGGGTCGAGTTCGTCCTCGTTCTTCGGGACGACGATCGTGTGGTCGGCCTTCTCCTGCTCCTGGTGGGCGACCGCGAGGATCTGGCCGCTGCGGGCCTTGATCTCCTCCATCGCGGCGCGGTTCTTCTCCAGCAGGTCGTCGTCGGGGACGATCGCCACCGTGGGCAGGGCCGGCTCGATCAGCGCGAGCGGGCCGTGCTTCAGCTCGGAGGCCGGGTACGCCTCGGCGTGGATGTACGAGACCTCCTTGAGCTTCAACGACGCCTCGCGGGCCACCGGGTAGCCCCGCACCCGGCCGATGAAGAGCATCGAGCGGGCGTCGGCGTACTGCGCGGCCAGCTTCTTGATGTCCTCCTCCTGCTCCAGCATCTCGGAGATCTGCGCGGGCAGCTTGCGCAGCCCCTCGATGATCCGCTTGCCGTCCCGCACGGACAGGTCACGGGTGCGGCCGAGGTGCAGGGCGAGCAGCGCGAAGGCGACCGTCGTGTTGGTGAAGCACTTGGTGGAGACGACGCAGACCTCGGGCCCGGCGTGCACGTACATGCCGCCGTCCGCCTCGCGGGCGATGGCCGAGCCGACCACGTTGACGATGCCGAGCACCCGCGCGCCCTTGCGCTTCAGCTCCTGTACGGCGGCCAGTACGTCGTACGTCTCACCGGACTGGGACACGGCGACGTAGAGGGTGTCGGGGTCGACGACGGCGTTGCGGTAGCGGAACTCGGAGGCGGGCTCGGCGTCGGCGGGGATGCGGGCCAGCTCCTCGATCATCTGGGCGCCGATCATGCCCGCGTGGTACGAGGTGCCGCAGCCGAGGATCTTCACGCGGCGGATGCGGCGGGCCTCGCGGGCGTCCAGGTTGAGGCCGCCGAGGTGCACCGTGGAGAAGCGGTCGTCGATCCGGCCGCGCAGGACGCGGTCGACCGCCTCGGCCTGCTCGTGGATCTCCTTGTGCATGTAGGTGTCGTGGCCGCCCATGTCGTAGGAGGCGGCCTCCCACTCCACGGTGGTCGGCTCGGCGGTGGTGCGGGTGCCCTCGGTGGTGTACGTGCGGAAGTCGTCGGCCTTGAGGGTGGCCATCTCGCCGTCGTCGAGGGTGACTATCTGCCGGGTGTGGGTGACCAGCGCGGCGATGTCGGAGGCGACGAACATCTCCTTCTCGCCGATGCCGAGGACGACCGGGGAGCCGTTGCGGGCGACCACGATGCGGTCGGGGAAGTCGGCGTGCATCACCGCGATGCCGTAGGTGCCCTCGATCAGGCGGAGGGTCTCGCGGACGCGGTCCTCCAGCTCCTCGGCGCCCGAACGGGCGATGAGGTGGACGAGGACCTCGGTGTCGGTCTCGGAGAGGAACTCGACGCCCTCTGCCTCCAGCTTGCGGCGCAGCTCGGCGGCGTTGTCGATGATGCCGTTGTGGACGACGGCGACCCGGTCGTCGGCCGACATGTGCGGGTGGGCGTTGACGTCGGAGGGGGCGCCGTGGGTGGCCCAGCGGGTGTGGGCGATGCCGGTGGTGCCCTTGAAGCGCGCCGGGACCTTGGCCTCCAGGTCGCGGACCCGGCCCTTGGCCTTGACCATCTTCAGGCCGGCCGCCTTCGGCGAGGTCACCACGATGCCCGCCGAGTCGTAGCCCCGGTACTCCAGGCGCTGGAGGCCCTCCAGGAGCAGGGGCGCCACGTCGCGCCTGCCGATGTATCCGACGATTCCGCACATAGAAACGCTGTCCCTCAGCCGTAGACGATGCGGCGCAGCTGGCGGAGCGTCAGCTCCGGCGGTGCGACCGCCCGGTAAGTGAGTTCCGCCTTGATCCGTTCGAAGATCGTCGCGTTCACCAGGCCCTGGGCCTGGAGTTCGCGGTGGCGGCGACGGACGAATTCCTCGGTCGTCTCGTCGAAGTAGGCGAGCACGTCCTGGACCACGCGCAGCGCCTCGCCCCGGTTGAGGGGCGTGGACCGCGTCAGATGATCAACGAGTTCGTCGTGCACCCGGTAGATCCTGGGGGACAGTCGGCGTCCGCGCAAGAATCCTGCCCGATTTCGGGCACGTACCTGTTGAAACTCTCATGAGGGGCTGTTTGCCGGCTGTCCATCCCGCAGCCGGAAATTCGTTGCCTCGGGAGACCAGTTTCAAGCGCCATGGATATTCCTCGTATGGGCGTTCCCGAGCGGCTGGCCGCGCGGATGAGCATGGCCGAGCAGCACGAGTACCTGCGGGCCAGGTTCTCGCGCCGCACGCTGGTGCGGGGCGGGGCGGTCACGCTCGGGGCCGTGGCCGGCGGCACCTTCGTGGCGGGCGGCACGGCCCAGGCCGCCGTACCGACGCGGCACACGGCTCCGGCCACCGAGACCGTCGACGGCGCCCTGGTCGCCCCCTTCGGCCGCCACCTCGCCTACGGCAACGACCCGCGCACCGAGATGACCGTCTCCTGGCAGGTCCCGGTCGCCGTCAGGAAGCCGTTCATCCGGATCGGCGCCCACCCCTGGGACCTCTCCCGCAAGATCGACGCCGAGGTCCGCGCCCTCCACACGCCCGCCGGGGTCGGCGCCAGCGGCGACCACACCCAGTACTACCTGCACGCCAGGCTCAGCCGGCTCAAGCCGGGCCGCACCTACTACTACGGTGTCGGCCACGCCGGTTTCGACCCGGCCGAGGCCCACCTCGCCGGCACCCTCGGCACCTTCACCACGGCCCCCGCCAAGGCGGAGCCGTTCACCTTCACCGCCTTCGGCGACCAGGGCGTCAGCTACCACGGCCTCGCCAACGACGCCCTGATCCTCGCCCAGAACCCCGCCTTCCACCTGCACGCCGGCGACATCGCCTACGGCGACCCGGCCGGGCAGGGCAAGACCTCCGACACCGGCTTCGACTCCCGGGTGTGGGACCAGTTCCTGCACCAGACCGAGTCGGTCGCCAAGTCGGTCCCGTGGATGGTCGCGTACGGCAACCACGACATGGAGGCCTGGTACTCGCCCAACGGCTACGGCGGCGAGGAGGCCCGCTGGGAGCTGCCCGACAACGGCCCGGACAAGGCCAGCCTCCCCGGCGTCTACTCCTTCACGCACGGCAACACGGCGGTCGTCTCGCTGGACGCCAACGACATCTCCTTCGAGATCCCGGCCAACCTCGGCATCTCCGGCGGCACCCAGACGACCTGGCTGGAGCGGCGGCTGAAGGCCTACCGGGCCGACAAGGACATCGACTTCATCGTCGTCTTCTTCCACCACTGCGCCTACTGCACCGCCACCGCCCACGCCTCCGAGGGCGGGGTGCGTGACGAGTGGGTGCCGCTCTTCGAGAAGTACACCGTCGACCTGGTCATCAACGGCCACAACCACGTCTACGAGCGCACCGACGTCCTCAAGGGCGGCGAGGTCGCCAAGGAACTGCCCATCGGCGGCACCGCCTACCCCGAGACCGAGGGCGTCGTCTACGTCACCGCGGGCGCGGCCGGCAAGAGCCTGTACGCCTTCAGCGCCGACGAGTCCTACGAGGGCGCCGTCAAGGACGACGAGTCCGTCTCGTCGTTCGTCTGCGTCGACGGCGGCAGGCGAAGCGAGACCGTCGCCTGGTCCCGGGTGCGCTACCTCGACTACTCCTTCCTGCGCGTCGACGTCACCCCGGCCGCCAAGGGCCGCACGGCCACGCTGAAGGTGCGGGGCATCGCCGAGACCGGCGAGCAGGTCGACCACTTCACGGTGGCCCGCCGGTCCCGGTGAGCGTCACATCCGTTTGAGCAGGGCCGCCTTGGCCAGGGCGAACTCGTCGTCGGTCAGGACCCCGTCGCGGTGCAGCTCGCCCAGCTCCCGCAGCCGCCGCAGCAGCGCGTCGTGGTCGTCCTCGACGGGGGCCGGGGCCGCCGCGGCGGGGAGGGCCGGGACGCCGGGCGCGGCCTCGGCCTGGCGGCCGGAGGGGTGCGGGAGGCGGGCCTGCACGGCCGCGGCGACCAGGGCCATCAGCGGGTCCTTCTTGAACCCCCACAGCTCGACGGCGTTCGGGTCGTACTTGGGCGGGGCCTTGGTCGGCGCCCCGCGGACGGTGAACCGCAGGTGGCCGTTTTCCAGGCCGACCGACGGCAGCCATTCGACGGCGGTGATGTCGGCCAGGGGCAGGACGCGGGAGCCGGCGGCGGCCTTGGCGTCCTCCGTCTTCCAGTTCCACTCCAGGCGGACCCGCTCGCCGTCGAAGGCGGCGGTGCCGTCCCCGGCGGAGACGGAGAGGGGGACGGGCGGGCCCGGCAGCAGGTACTCGCGGACCGGGTCGGCCGGCACCTCGTCCAGGAGCAGCGCGGTGCGGATCTCCTCGGTGAAGTACTCGGCCACGCCGTAGCGGTCGGCCTCGACGATCAGCTGGTACGGGTCGTGCGGCTCGGTGAGCCGGCCGCCGGTGGCGTGCAGCAGCGGGTCGGCGCCGTCGCGCAGTCTCAGCCGCAGCCGTCCGGCCTTCTTGCCCTTCTCGAAGGAGATGCCCGCCAACGCGCCGAGCGGCACGACGAGTTCGCCCAGCTCCCTGCGGAGCAGGCCGACGCTCCGGTCCCGGCCGGGTGTCAGGCGCAGGGCGTCCCCGTCGAAGGCCCAGGTGCCGTCCTTCTGGATGATTTCCGCCATGCGGGGATTGTCCCCCGGCGCGTGCCCCGCGGGGGAGGGCGCCCGCTCACGCGGCCATCGGGGTCGTGGTGGTCGTGGCGGTCTTCGCGGTCTTCGGGGACACCGCGGGAGCCGGGGCCGCCGCGTAGAACTCTTCCCGGGTGCGGAAGGCGAGAGGGGCTTTGTGCTCCGTCGCCGGGCCGGCCGCGTCCGGGGCGAGGACGACGCGGCGGACGGCCGGGTCCGCGAACAGGTGGGTCAGGGCGGCCCTGAGCAGCAGACCGGGTACGGGGTTGTAGGCCGGGGAGGCCAGGAGGTGCAGGCCGATGTCGCCGGGCTCGGACTCGTGCAGTACGGCCGGGTCGTAGGTCTCCATGAGGAAGACGGGCACGCCGCGGCGCAGGCCCAGCAGGGCGTGGTGGCGCTCGTCGGCGGCGATCCGCATGCAGGCGCGCTCGACGTCCACCAGTTTCGCGTCCCGCGCCAGCCAGAAGGCGGCCTGCGGGTGCGTGACCCACCGGTGCACCAACGCGGCGTCCTTCAGCGGGTCCAGGGGACGGAAGGTGAAGGTCACGGGAGCCTCCTCCGGTCGATTTACTTAGGTAAGGCTAACCTAACTAAATCTCGGAAGTGTGGCAACAGGCGTCCGGAACGCGCCGAGCCGCCACGTCCAGGGGGACGGGCGGCTCGAACGGAGGAGGGGCGGGTCAGCTGACCTTCTTGGCCTTCTCGATGGCTTCCGCGAGGTTCGTCAGCAGCGGCGTGCACTTGTCGTAGGACAGGATCGGCTCGGGGGAGCGGGAGATGACCTGGCCGGCCTTGACCGCGGGCAGCTTCTTCCAGGTGCCCTCGGCGATGTCGGCCGGCTGGGTCGCCGAGGTGCGGTCGTCCATGACGATGACGTCCGCCGCGTACTTGTCGACGTTCTCCCAGCTCAGCGACTCGTACCAGCCGCCGGTCGCCTTCTTGGCGGCCTCGGAGGGCTCGACGAAGTTCACGCCGAGGGCCTTGAAGTACTCCAGGTCGACCGAGAGGTTGGTGCCGGAGACGTAGAACAGGTCGGGGCTCGCGGAGCCCGCCAGCACCTTGATCTCGGGGCGGGACCTGGCCGCCTTGCGCAGCCGCTCGGCGGCGGCCTCGAAGTCCTTCTTGGCCTGGACGGTCTTGTCCGCCTTCATGTCGGCGCCCAGTGACTCGGCCAGCTCCCACATCCGCTGGAGCGGCTCGGTGAGCTGACGGTCGAAGACGGAGACGGCGACGCTCGGGGCCAGCTTGGCGATCTTGTCCTTGGACTCCTCCGGGACCGACCACAGGGTGCCCGCGTCGTCGAACGTCGTGGTGATCAGCACCTCGGGGGCGAGGGCGGCGTACTTCTCGACGTTGAACTTGCCCCAGGCGTTGCCGAGGACGGTCACCTTGCTGACGTCCATGTCGCCGGCCTGGACGTCGGCCTTGCCGTCCTTCGTCGTCGTCGGCCCGAAGACGCCCTCGACCTGGACGCCGTAGTCCCACAGCGCGGCGGCGACGCCGGTGAAGGCGACGATGCCCGTGGGGACCCGGTCCAGCTCCACCGTGGTGCCGCGGTCGTCCTCGAAGGACCAGGGGCCGGACGCCGCGGAGGCTTTCCCGTCCGCCGAGCCACCGTTCTCGTCGCCGCCGCAGGCCGTGAGCGCGGCGCCGAGGCCGAGGGCGCCGCCGGCCGCGAGGACGCCGCGACGGGTCAGATGGATGGCTCTGGCGTTGGACATGGGTGGCTCGTTTCGAACGGGGCGGAGCGTCCGCCGGACAATTCGGAGGTAGGTTAGCCTAACCTCAGATCGTTTTGTCCAGGGTTCCGCTCCACGTTCCGCGTCCGCGGCCAGCCTCAGCTCACCAGGCCCAGCTCCCGCGCGATCAGCATCCGCTGCACCTCACTGGTCCCCTCGCCGATCTCCAGGATCTTGGAGTCCCGCCACATCCGGGCGACCGGGTACTCGTTCATGAATCCGTACCCGCCGTGGATCTGCGTGGCGTCCCGGGCGTTGTCCACCGCGACGGTCGACGAGTACAGCTTGGCCAGTGCCGCCTCCTTCTTGAACGGCTCGCCCGCCACCAGCCGCGACGCCGCGTCCCGCCAGGCAAGCCGGGCGGTGTGCGCCTTCATCTCCATGTCCGCGATCTTGAACTGGATGGCCTGGTTGGCCCCGATGGGCCGCCCGAAGGCGTGCCGCTCCCTGGCGTACTTCACCGACTCGTCCACACAGCCCTGGGCCAGGCCCGTGGCCAGCGCGGCGATCGCGATCCGGCCCTCGTCGAGGATGCGCAGGAACTGGGCGTAGCCCCGGCCCTGTTCGCCCAGCAGGTTGCCGGCCGGCACCCGGACGTCCTCGAAGGACAGCTCCCGGGTGTCCGAGGCGTTCCAGCCGACCTTGGAGTACGGCGGGGCGACGGTGAAGCCGGGGGTGCCCGACGGCACGATGAGCGCGGAGATGCGCGGGGAGCCGTCCGGTGCGCGGCCGGTGACCGCCGTGACCGTGACCAGGCCGGTGATGTCGGTGCCGGAGTTGGTGATGAAGCACTTGGTGCCGTTGATCACCCACTCGCCGGACGCCTCGTCCAGCCGGGCCGTCGTCCGGGTCGCGCCCGCGTCCGAGCCGCCGTCCGGCTCGGTCAGCCCGAAGGCGCCGAGGATCTCGCCGGAGCACAGCTTCGGCAGCCAGGTCCGCTTCTGCTCCTCGGTGCCGAACAGGTGGACCGGCATCGCGCCCAGCGAGACGCCGGCCTCCAGGGTGATGGCCACCGAGGAGTCCACCCGGGCCAGTTCCTCCAGGGCGATGCCGAGGGCGAGGTAGTCGCCGCCCATCCCGCCGTACTCCTCGGGGAAGGGCAGGCCGAACAGGCCCATCCGGGCCATCTCGCGGACGATCTCGTACGGGAACGCGTGCCGCTCGTAGAAGTCGCCGATCTTGGGGGCCACCACGTCGTGCGCGAACTCCTCGACGGTGCGGCGCAGTTCTTCCAGTTCGGGGGAGAGCCGGTGGTCCATCCTGATCACTGGTCCTTGTGGGAGAGGGCGCGGACGGTGCGGGACGGGCTGGGGCGGTCGAGGTGCGCGGCCATCCAGACGCTGGTGGCGACCAGGCGGTCGAGGTCGACGCCGGTGTCGACGCCGAGGCCGCGCAGCATCCACACCAGGTCCTCGGTGGCCAGGTTGCCGGTGGCGGACCTGGCGAACGGGCAGCCGCCGAGGCCGCCGGCGGAGGCGTCGACCGTGGTGACGCCGTGCTGGAGCGCGGCGAGGGTGTTGGCCAGTGCCTGGCCGTAGGTGTCGTGGAAGTGGACGCCGATCGCCTCCACGGGGACGCCCCGGCCGGTCAGCTCGTCCAGCAGGGCGGTGACGTGTCCGGGTGTCGCGACGCCGATGGTGTCGCCGAGGCTCAGCTCGTCGCAGCCGAGGTCCAGCAGGGCCCGGCAGACCCGGACGACCCCCGGGACGGGGACCGCGCCCTCCCAGGGGTCGCCGAAACACATCGACAGATAGCCGCGCACGTGCACGCCGGCGGCCTTGGCGCGGGCCACCACCGGCGCGAACATGGCCAGCGACTCGTCCACCGAGCGGTTGAGGTTGGCCTGGGCGAAGGACTCGGTGGCGCTGGCGAAGACGGCGACCCGGCGGGCGCCGAGGGCGAGGGCCCGGTCCAGGCCGCGTTCGTTGGGGACCAGGACGGGAAGGGCGGCCGGGAGGGCGGAGACCTGCGCGAACAGGTCCTCCGCGTCCGCCAGTTGGGGCACCCACTTCGGGTGGACGAAGCTCGTCGCCTCGATGGTCGTCAGGCCGGTGGCGGCCAGGCGGCGCACGAACTCGGCCTTGACCTCCGTCGGGACGGTCGCCTTCTCGTTCTGGAGGCCGTCGCGGGGGCCGACCTCGTGGATGCGGACCCGGGCGGGCAGGCCGGGCGCCGGGACGGTCATGGGGAGCGGCATGGGGAGCGTCATGGGGTGTCCTCCGCGGGGGCGATGACCGCCAGTACCTGGTCCATGGCGACCGTGGCGCCGGGGGAGACGTCGAGTTCGGTGACCGTGCCGGCGTGCGGGGCGGAGATGACGTGCTCCATCTTCATCGCCTCGACCACCAGCAGGCTCTGCCCGGCGGCCACCTCGTCGCCGACGGCGGCCTTCACCACCGTCACCGTCCCCGGCATGGGCGCGGTGAGCGAGTCGGCGCCCGCGTGCGCCGCCCGGGTGAGGGAGGCGGCGACCGGGTCGTGGTCGCGCACCTGCCAGGCGTCGCCGTCGCGGCCGAGCCAGTCGCCGGCCCGGTGGAAGGTGTGCCGGACGCCGTCCAGGGTGACGGTGACGGTGTCGTCGGTGACGGTGTGGGTGCCGCGCGGGGTGTACTCGACCGGGTCGGTCACCCGCAGGTGGAAGGAGGGCGGCTTCGGCTCCCCACCCAGCCGCCACCCGCTCGGCACCGAGAACGGGTCCGTCCAGCCGTCGCCCTCCGGCGTCAGCGCGTCCAGCCGTACGGCCGCCGCCGCCTCGTACACCTCCTCCGGTACGCCGTCAGGGGTCAGGCCGGCCGTCTCGCGCTCCACCAGCCCGGTGTCCAGCTCGCCCGCCACCACCGCCGGGTGCGCCAGCAGCCGCCGCAGGAACCCGGCGTTGGTCGCCACCCCCAGCGTCACCGTCCCGGCGAGGGCGGCGCGCAGCTTGCGCAGGGCCGTCTCCCGGTCCGGGCCGTGGGCGATCACCTTCGCCAGCATCGGGTCGTAGCGGCTGCCGACCTCGGTGCCCTCGCTCAGCCCGGAGTCGGTGCGCACGCCGTCGCCGCGCGGTTCGCGCAGCCGCAGCACCGTGCCGCCGGTCGGCAGGAAGCCCCGCGCGGGGTCCTCGGCGCTCAGCCGGGCCTCCACCGCGTGCCCGGTGAGCCGGACATCGGCCTGGCCGAAGCCGAGCTTCTCCCCGGCCGCGACCCTGAGCTGCCACTCCACCAGGTCCAGGCCGGTGACGTACTCGGTGACCGGGTGCTCCACCTGGAGGCGGGTGTTCATCTCCATGAAGCAGTACGCGGACGGATCGGCGCCGGGGACGATGAACTCCACCGTGCCCGCGCCCCGGTAGCCGCAGGAACGGGCCGCCCGCACGGCCGCCTCGCCCATCGCGGCCCGTGTCGCCTCGTCGAGGAGCACGCTGGGCGCCTCCTCGACGATCTTCTGGTGCCGGCGCTGGAGGGAGCACTCCCGCTCGCCGAGATGGACGACGTTGCCGTGGCCGTCGGCCAGCACCTGGATCTCGATGTGCCGGGGCCGGTCGATCCACCGCTCCACCAGCAGTGTGTCGTCCCCGAAGGAGGCGCGGGCCTCCCGGCGGGCCGCGGCGATCTCCTCGTCCAGCACGGCCAGGTCCCGCACCAGCCGCATGCCCTTGCCGCCGCCGCCCGCCGACGGCTTGAGCAGCACGGGCGCGCCGAGCGCGCGGGCGGCCTCGGTGAGGGACGGGTCCCGTCCGCCCGGGACCACCGGGACACCGGCCGCCGCGACCGTCTCCTTGGCCCGGATCTTGTCGCCCATCAGGGCGATCGCGTCGGCGGGCGGCCCGATGAAGACCAGCCCCGCCGCCGTGCAGGCCCCGGCGAAACCGGCGTTCTCCGCCAGGAAGCCGTACCCCGGGTGGACGGCCTGCGCGCCCGTCCGCTCGGCGGCCTCCAGCAGCCGCTCGACGGACAGATAGCTCTCCGCCGCCGGCGCCGGGCCGATCCGTACGGCCTCGTCGGCCTCCCGGACGTGCCGGGCGCCCGCGTCCGCGTCGGAGAAGACGGCCACCGAGCGCACGCCCAGCGCGCGCAGCGTGCGGATCACGCGGACGGCGATCTCGCCCCGGTTGGCCACGAGCACGGTGTCGAACATCGTCGTTCTCCCCCTCACATCCTCACATCCGGAAGACGCCGAACCGGGGTTCACCCAGCGGCGCCCGGGCACACGCGGTCAGGGCCAGCCCCAGCACCTGCCGGGTCTCCAGCGGGTCGATGACCCCGTCGTCCCACAGCCGGGCGGTGGCGTAGTAGGCGTTGCCCTGCCGCTCGTACTGCGCGCGCACCGGCGCCTTGAACGCCTCTTCCTCCTCGGCCGGCCACTGTTCGCCGCGCGCCTGGAGCTGGTCCCGTTTGACCGTCGCCAGCACGGAGGCGGCCTGCTCGCCGCCCATCACGGAGATCTTGGCGCCGGGCCACATCCACAGGAAGCGGGGCGAGTAGGCCCGGCCGCACATCGAGTAGTTCCCGGCGCCGTACGACCCGCCGATCACCACCGTCAGCTTCGGCACGCGCGTGCACGCCACCGCCGTGACCATCTTGGCGCCGTGCTTGGCGATGCCGCCCGCCTCGTAGTCCTTGCCGACCATGAACCCCGAGATGTTCTGGAGGAAGAGGAGCGGGATGCCGCGCTGGTCGCACAGCTCGATGAAGTGGGCGCCCTTCTGGGCGGACTCGGAGAACAGGATGCCGTTGTTGGCGACGACGCCGACCGGATGGCCGTGGACGTGGGCGAACCCGGTCACCAGGGTCTGCCCGAACTCGGCCTTGAACTCCGCGAACCGCGAGCCGTCCACCACCCGGGCGATGACCTCGCGTACGTCGTAGGGCGTGCGGGAGTCGGCGGGCACCACCCCGTACAGCCCGTACGGGTCCACCTTGGGCTCGGTGACCGGCCGGACCTCCCAGGGCGGCGCCCCGCGCGCGGGCAGCGTGTCCACGATGGTCCGCACGATGCGCAGGGCGTGCGCGTCGTCCTCCGCGAGGTGGTCGGCGACACCCGACACCCGCGCGTGCACCTCGCCGCCGCCCAGTTCCTCCGCCGTCACCACTTCGCCGGTGGCCGCCTTCACCAGCGGCGGACCGCCCAGGAAGATCGTGCCCTGGCCGCGCACGATGACCGCCTCGTCGCTCATCGCCGGGACGTACGCCCCGCCCGCCGTGCAGGACCCGAGGACGGCGGCGATCTGCGGGACGCCCGCGCCGGACATCCGGGCCTGGTTGTAGAAGATCCGCCCGAAGTGGTCCCGGTCCGGGAAGACCTCGTCCTGCATCGGCAGGAAGGCGCCGCCCGAGTCCACCAGGTAGAGACACGGCAGCCGGTTCTCCAGGGCCACCTCCTGGGCGCGCAGGTGCTTCTTCACGGTCATCGGGTAGTACGTGCCCCCCTTGACCGTGGCGTCGTTGGCGACGATCACGCACTCCCGGCCGCTGACCCGGCCGATCCCGGCGATCACCCCGGCGGCCGGGGCCTGCCCGTCGTACATCCCCTCCGCCGCCAGCGGCGCCAGCTCCAGGAACGGGGAGCCGGCGTCGAGGAGGCGGTCCACGCGCTCGCGCGGGAGCAGCTTGCCGCGCGCGGTGTGCCGGGCGCGGGCCTTCTCGCCGCCGCCGAGACGGGCCGCCGCCAGTCTGCTCCGCAGCTCCTCGACGAGGGCGCGCTGTGCCGCGTCGTTGGCCTGGAACGCCTCCGACGCGGGGTCGGCCGCGGTGGTCAGCTCCGGCGCCTCGTCGCGCATCTCACGCCCCTTGGTTAATGACCGTTAACACGTATGTTCCACAGGTTAACGAGCGCTAACCTCGCTGTCTAGAATCGATGCATGGCCACCAGAACCGACGCCCCCACCCGCCGCGAGCAGATCCTCAAGGAGGCCGCGCGGCTCTTCGCCGAGCGCGGGTTCCACGGGGTGGGCGTGGACGAGATAGGAGCGGCGGTCGGCATCAGCGGGCCGGGTCTGTACCGGCACTTCGCCGGCAAGGACGCGATGCTCGCCGAGCTGCTGGTCGGCATCAGCGGTCAGCTCCTGACGGGTGCGAAACGGCGGCTGGCCGAGGCCGGTGACGGCGCCCCGGAGGCGGTCCTCGACTCGCTCATCGAGGGCCACATCGACTTCGCGCTCGACGACCGCCCGCTCATCACCCTGCACGACCGCGAGCTGGACCGCCTTCGGGACAGCGACCGCAAGCTGGTGCGGCAGCTGCAGCGGCAGTACGTGGAGCTGTGGGTGGGGGTGCTCCGGGAGGTGTACCCGGCGGCCGGCGAGCCCGTCGCGCGCTCGGCGGTGCACGCGGTGTTCGGGTTGCTCAACTCGACCCCGCACCTGGGGAGGTTCTCGCGGGCGGTGGCGGCGGGGTTGCTGCACCGGATGGCGCGGGGTGCCTTCGCGGCGGCGGGAGAGGGTGCCCGGGGGGCGGCCCCGCGTGACGAGCGTTACTGAGGGACGTCTCTGGACTCCCGTCCCTACCCGCCGGTACCGTTGGGTCTGAGCAAGCGCTTAGATGTACGTACCCGTGGAGGTGGGCGCCCGTGCGCCGTACGGTGTTCAACGAGGATCACGAGGCGTTCCGGGAGACCCTGCGCGCCTTCATCGAGGCCGAGGTCGTGCCGGAGTACGACAAGTGGTTCACCGAGGGCATCGTGCCCCGGGAGTTCTACTACAAGCTCGCCGAGCTGGGCCTGTTCGGCATCAACGTGCCGGAGGAGTTCGGCGGCGCCGGGCTGGAGACCCACAAATTCGAGGCGGTCCAGTACGAGGAGACCGCCCGCGCCGGCGTCACCTTCGGCGGCTCCGGCGTGCACGTGCTGCTCGCCCTGCCGTACATCAAGATGCTCGCCACCGAGGAGCAGAAGAAGCGGTTCCTGCCCAAGTTCGTCTCCGCCGAGGAGATGTGGGCGATAGCGATGACCGAGCCGGGCACCGGCTCCGACCTCGCGGGCATGAAGTCCACCGCCAGGCTGAGCGAGGACGGCACGCACTACGTCCTCAACGGCGCCAAGACCTTCATCACCGGCGGCGTCCACGCCGACCGCGTCATCGTCTGCGCCCGCACCGCCGCCCCGACGCCCGAGGACCGCCGCCACGGCATCTCCCTCTTCGCCGTCGACACCAAGTCCGAGGGCTACTCGGTCGGCCGCAAGCTCGACAAGCTCGGCCTGAAGACCTCCGACACCGCCGAGCTGGCCTTCGTCGACGTCAAGGTGCCGGTGGAAGACCTCCTCGGCGAGGAGAACAAGGGCTTCTCCTACCTCGGCGCCAACCTGCCCTCCGAGCGCTGGGGCATCGCCTACGGCGCGTACGCGCAGGCCAAGGCGGCGGTGCGGTTCGCCAAGGAGTACGTCCAGGACCGGACCGTCTTCGGCAAGACCGTCGCGTCCTTCCAGAACACCAAGTTCGAACTGGCCGCCTGCCAGGCCGAGGTGGACGCCGCCGAGGCGGTCGCCGACCGCGCCCTGGAGGCCCTGGACGCCGGTGAGCTGACCGCCGCCGAGGCCGCCGGCGCCAAGCTGTTCTGCACCGAGGTCGCCCACCGCGTCATCGACCGCTGCCTCCAGTTGCACGGCGGCTACGGCTACATGAACGAGTACCCGATCGCCCGCCTGTACGCCGACAACCGTGTCAACCGCATCTACGGCGGCACCAGCGAGGTCATGAAGATGATCATCGCGAAGGACATGGGCCTGTAGCAGCCACCGACATGAGCGAGGCACTCCAGAGCCTGCTCGATCTGCTCGACCTGGAGCGGATCGAGCAGGACATCTTCCGCGGCCGGTCCCGGTCCGCCGTCGTCCCCCGGGTCTTCGGCGGGCAGGTGGCCGCCCAGGCGATGGTCGCCGCCGGGCGCACGGTCCCCGCCGACCGGCACGCGCACTCCCTGCACGCGTACTTCCTGCGCCCCGGCGACCCGGACGCCCCCATCGTCTACGAGGTCGACCGGCTCCGCGACGGCCGCTCCTTCACCACCCGCCGCGTCGTCGCCGTCCAGCACGGCAAGCCGATCTTCACCCTGTCGGCGTCCTTCCAGACGTACGAGGACGGCCTCGACCACCAGGCGCCGATGCCGCCCGCCCCGGACCCGGCGACGCTGCCCACCCACGCCGACCGGCTGCGCTCCTACCCGCACCTGCCCGCCGAGACCGTCGAACGGTTCCTGGAAGCCCGCGCCGCCGTCGACCTGCGCCACGTCGACGACCCGCCCTACGGCGACTACGGCACCCCGCGCGAACCGCACTCCCAGGTCTGGTTCCGCACCGACGGCAAACTCGCCGACGACCCCCTCCTGCACGTCGTCCTCGCCACCTACGTCTCCGACATGACCCTGCTCGACTCCGTGCTCCTCGCGCACGGCCGGGGCGGCTGGGCCGTCGGTGACGTCGTCGGCGCCTCCCTGGACCACGCCATGTGGTTCCACCGCCCGTTCCGCGCCGACGAATGGCTGCTCTACGACCAGCAGTCGCCGTCGGCCTCCGGCGGCCGGGGCCTGGGCCAGGCCCGGATCTACACCCGGGACGGGCACCTCGCGCTGACGGTCATCCAGGAAGGCGTGATCCGCGTCCCTCGGGAACACTGAGAGGCATGGCGCGACCGGAACGGGACGAGACCACGGGCGGCGGCGAGAGCACCTTCACGGTGATCGTCGCCGCCCTCGCCAATCTGGGCATCGCCCTCGCCAAGGCGGTGGCCGGCGTGATCAGCGGCTCCAGCGCGATGCTGTCGGAGGCCGCGCACTCGCTCGCCGACACCGTCACCGAGGTGCTGCTGCTGACCTCCCTGAAACGCAGCGTCCGCCCCGCCGACGAGGACCACCCCCTCGGCCACGGCCCCGAACGCTACATCTGGGCCCTGCTCGCCGCCGTCGCCACCTTCGTCGGCGGTGCCGTCTTCTCCTTCTACGACGGCCTGCACACCCTCACCCACGGCGAGGAACCCGGCGACCCGCTCATCGCGTACATCGTCCTGGCCCTCGCCTTCCTGCTGGAGGGCTACTCCCTGCGCACCGGCCTCCGGCAGGCCCGTGGCGCGGCCGCCCGCGCCCGGGTGCCGTTCGGACGGTACCTGCGCCGCACCCCCGACACCGCCGTGAAGGCCGTCGTCATGGAGGACTCCGCCGCCCTGATCGGCCTCGTCCTGGCCGCCGGCGGACTGCTCGGCGGACAGCTCACCGGCTCCGGCGTCTTCGACGGCGTCGCGTCCCTGTGCATCGGCGCCCTGCTGCTCTACGTCGCCTGGGTGCTCGGCCGCTCCAACGCGGAGTTCCTCATCGGCCGCCCGCTGCCCCCGGCCGTGCGGGAACGCGTCCGGGCCGAGCTGCTGGCCGAGGACGACATCGAGGCCGTCCTGGAACTGACCACCCTCGTCCAGGGACCGCGGGAGGCCCTGGTCGCCGCCAAGGTCGACTTCCGGGACGGGGCGACCGCCGACCGGATCGAGTGGACCTGCGAACGGGCCGAGCGGCGGCTGCGGGCCGAGCTGCCGATGGTGCGCCGGGTCTATCTGGACCCGACGCCCGGCGCACGCAAGCCCTGAGAAAGCCCTGGGGCAGCCCTCTGAGGAAGCCCTGGGGCAGCCCGGGGCAGCCTCAGGCCAGCCCCGCCTCCGCCAGCAGATACGCCGTCATCGGGTCGTAGTAGCGCGGACTGAGGACGTGGTCGTCGAGCGGGACGGTGACCTGTACGGTCCCCTCGGCCTCGGCGAGGAACAGCGCCGGGTCGTTGCAGTCGGCGTACCCGCAGGAGTCGACGCCGTGCTGCCCGGCGTAGCCCGCCCAGCCGTGGTCGGCGACGACCAGGTCGGGCAGCGGGCGGCCCGCGCGCTCCAGGCCGGTGAGGATCGCCTTCATCGGTTCGCCCGAGTGGGTGTGCCACAGCGTGGCGCCGTGCTCCAGCACCGCCACGTCCGCGAACTGCATGACGTACCCCTCGTCCGTCTGCAGCCCCTCCGGGATGACGACGATCTCGCAGCCGGCGGCGCGCAGCGCGGCGGCCGTCGCCCGGTGCACGTCCAGCAGGCCGCCGGGGTGGCCGGTGGCGAACAGCACCCGCTGCGCGCTGTCGGCGGCCTTGCGCAGCCGCCCGGCCAGCCGCTCCAGCGCGGCCACGGTCAGCTCGGGGTCGATGGTGTCCTGGCCGTGGCGGAACTCGGCGTCGTCGACGACGCCCACCCGCTCCGCCATCACCGCGAGCACGTCCTGCTCGTCACTCCAGCGGTCGCCCAGCTCCAGGCCGAGCCAGTAGTGGCGGTCGCCGTTCGCGAGCTTCCGGTAGTGCGCGAGGTTGTTCTCGCGGGGGGTGGCGACATCGCCCGCGATACGGGTACGGACAAGGTGATCGACGAGTTCGGCACGGCTGGGTGTCCCGGGTATCGGCATGACTCCCATTGTGGGGCAGCCGTCTGTGGGCGTCTGCGCCATGTCACCCGCTGGGACGGAGCACCCGGGCGCACCGGACGTGCACTTCGCTGTCGCTTTCCGGCCACTTACAGTCTGGGTATGAGCAACAACGACACCCCTCGCGGCCCCGTCGACTCCTCCCGCGTCCCGCGCTACGCGGGCCCCGCGACCTTCGCCCGGCTGCCCCGTCTGGACGAGGTCGGCCGCGCGGACGTCGCCGTGGTGGGCGTGCCGTTCGACTCCGGCGTCTCCTACCGTCCCGGCGCCCGGTTCGGCGGCAACGCCATCCGCGAGGCGTCCCGGCTGCTGCGCCCCTACAACCCGGCGCAGGACGCCTCGCCCTTCGCCCTCGCCCAGGTCGCGGACGCCGGTGACATAGCCGTCAACCCGTTCGACATCCATGAGGCCGTGGAGACCGTCGAGGCGGCGGCCGACGACCTGCTCGCCACCGGCGCCCGGCTGATGACCCTCGGCGGCGACCACACCATCGCGCTGCCCCTGCTGCGCGCCGTCGCCCGGAAGCACGGCCCCGTCGCCCTGCTCCACTTCGACGCCCACCTCGACACCTGGGACACCTACTTCGGCGCCGAGTACACCCACGGCACCCCTTTCCGCCGGGCCGTCGAGGAAGGCATCCTCGACACCTCCGCCCTCTCCCACGTCGGCACCCGCGGCCCGCTCTACGGCAAGCAGGACCTCACCGACGACGAGAAGATGGGCTTCGGCATCGTCACGTCGGCGGACGTCATGCGGCGCGGCGTGGACGAGGTCGCCGACCAGCTCCGCCGGCGTGTCGGCGACCGCCCGCTCTACGTCTCCGTCGACATCGACTGCCTCGACCCGGCCCACGCGCCCGGCACCGGCACCCCCGAGGCCGGCGGCATGACCTCCCGCGAACTGCTGGAGATCCTGCGCGGCCTGGCGTCGTGCGACCTGGTGTCGGCGGACGTCGTCGAGGTGGCCCCCGCGTACGACCACGCGGAGATCACGTCGGTGGCGGCCTCCCACACCGCGTACGAACTGACCACGCTCATGTCCCGCCGGATCGCGAAGGGCCGCTCCAAGTGACGCACGACCACGACGTGGTACTCGGCCCGACCCCCGCCCAGACACGGGCCGCGCTGCACCCGCCCGCCGGCCGCACCGGCTCGGACCTGGTCCTGGAGACCCTCGCCGGGCTCGGCGCGACCACCGTCTTCGGCCTGCCCGGCCGGCAGGCGCCCGGCGTCCTCGACGCGCTGCGCCGCTCCGGCCTGCGCCACATCGGCCTGCGGGTGGAGAACAGCGCCGGTTTCGCCGCCGACGCCTACGGCCGGATCACCGGTGAGGCCGCCCCGCTGCTGCTGCCCGCCGGCCCGGGCGCGCTGCTGTCGCTGGCCGCGCTCCAGGAGGCGCGGGCGGCCTCCGCACCCGTCCTGGCGATCGGCGCCCAGGTCCCGGCAGCCGGCCTGGGCGGCGGACGCCTCGGCCACCCGCGCGAACTCCCTGGCCAGGCCGCCTCCTTCCGGGGCGTGGTGAAGTCCGTCCACACCGCGCGCGCCCAGTCCCAGATCCCGTCCGCGATCGCGGAGGCATGGCGGTCGGCGCTGACCGCCCCGCACGGTCCCGTCTGGGTGGAGATCCCGGCCGACGTGCTGAGCGCCGAGACACCGCTGCCGGTGGTGACGGGCGTCGACGCCACCCCCGAGGAACTTGTCCCCCGGGTGGAGCTGACGGCCGTCGCCGCCGACCTGCTGACCCGCGCCGAACGCCCGGCGGTCGTCGCGGGCGGGGGAGTGGTCCGCGCCGACGCCGCGCGCAAGCTCCGCCGGCTCGCGGAACGCCTCGACGCCCCCGTCGTCACCACCCCCGGCGGCAAGGGCGCCTTCCCCTGGACCCACCCGCTGTCCCTCCGGTCCTGGCCGGCGGGCCGGCACACGACCGACTTCCTGGAGGACGCCGACGTCCTGCTCGTCGTCGGCTCGGGCCTGGGCGGACTCTCCTGCGACCACCACACCTTCCGTCCCCGCGGCCGGGTCGTCCAGATCGAGGCCGACCTCGCCAAACTGGAGTCCGGCCACCCCGCCCTCGGCATCCACGCCGACGCCCGCCTCGCCCTCCAGGCCCTCCTGGAGACGACCGGCGAACGCACCGACCCGACCGCCCCCGCACGGGTACGGGCCCTGCTCGCCCGGGTCCACGACCGCCTCGCCGCCCAGGAACTGACCCTGGAACAGGACGTCCTGGCCGCCGTACGCCGCGCCCTGCCCGCCGCCGCGCCCTCCTTCTGGGACAGGACGGCCCTCACCCACTGGGCCTGGTCGGCCTTCGACGCCAAGGCGCCGGGCGCCATGCACTCCGCCCAGGGCGCCGGCGGCCTCGGCTACGCCTTCCCCGCCGCCCTCGGCGCGGCGGCGGCCGACCCGACCCGCCCGGTGCTGGCGGTGTCGGACGACGACGGCGCGCTCCGCTCCCTCGCCGAACTGGCCACGGCCCGGCAGTACGGCCTGGACGTCACCTGGCTGATCGTCGACGACGGCGGTCACGGCATCCCGCGCGCGTACCCGGCCGACTTCGTGGCCCTGGCCGGGTCCTTCGGCGTCCCGGGCGTACGGACCTCGCCCGGAACGCTGGAGGCCGACCTCGCCGGGGCCCTGGCGACGCCCGGACCGTCGGTGGTCGTCCTCCCGGCGGCCCTGCGGATGTTCGCGCCGACCGACCTGGCCTGAACGGACCGGTCAGGCTCCTACCAGATCGCCTCGACCCACTCCGGGTGGTCGATGAACGGGTTCCGGTTGTGCTGGTAGGAGTCGTAGATGACCTCGTTGCGGCGCTCCTCGAAGGCGTCCGGCGGGTCCTCGTCGCTCCATGCCTTCAGGACGGAGAGCTTGCCGATGTACGGGTTGCTCCCGTTGTTGACGCTGCTGTTGACCTCCAGGTCGGGCCAGCTGTCGTCGCCCTCGTAGCGGACCGCCATGTAGAAGATCATGCGGGCCACGTCGCCCTTGACGGCGTCGCGGGGCTCGAAGGAGTCGGAGTCGGTGAGGCTGCCGCCGCCGCCCGACACGGTGCTGCCGCCGTTGTCGAAGTCCTTGTTGCCCCGGACGCTGTTGACCTGGACGTCCTCCGGGCGCAGGTGGTGCAGGTCGGTGCCGGGGCCGGTGGCGGTACCGAAGTCGCCGTGGGACTTGGCCCACACGTGCTCGCGGTTCCAGTCGCCGGAGTCCCCGCCGTTGAGGGACTTGCTGCGGGAGGCCCCGGAGTAGAGCAGGATCACGTTGCCGCTGTTGGCGGGGTCCTGGTCGGTGGCCTTCAGCGCGTCCCAGACCGCCGAGTACGAGAGCTTCGTCTGCGAGCTGATGATCGTGTGCAGCGAGGACTTCAGGCTCGTCCCCGTCTTGCCGATCGCGTTCTTGTAGTACGTCGTGTCGTAGTCCGTCGTCGTGGCCGTGGCCTCGGCCGCCGTCAGGGCGGGGGCGGCGAGAGCGGTGAGGACGGCGGCCGTGGCGAGGGCGACGGCCTTGCGGCGGCGTCCGGGAAGGCGTATCGCGAGCATGGCGGGTGTCCGATCTACGCGGGTTGCATGGATGGATACCCTGAGAGTGGCATGGACATGTAGTGCATGCGGTGTACATGACGTGTCGATCGCGTGACGACGGCCCCCCGGCCTGGGGGTCGGGGGGCCGTACGGTCATCCGCTGCGCGGCGGCGGTCAGTTCACGTCGGACGCGTCCAGCCGGTAGACGCCCGAGGCGTCGTCGACGGCCGTGACCTCGGTGCCGTTCTTCCGCACCCACTCCGTGACCTCGGTGCTCAGCGACGCGTCGCCGCCCATGCCCCCGCCCATGCCACCACTGGAGATCTGGATGTAGTGCAACTGCCCGCTCTTCACCAGCTCCTTGAGCTTGGCGAGGGTCATGGCCTTGTCGCTGCCGGACCAGCCCCACATGGAGATGACCGGCTCACCGCTGCTGAGGATGAGCTGCGCGGCGCTCTGCGAGCTGGAGACGGCGAGCAGCCATGTGGCGCCGTCCTGGTGCTTCTTGAGGTAGGAGATCAGCTCGCTACTGGCACTGCCGCCCATGCCGCCGCCCCTGCCGGTCGGGGGTGTGCCGCCCGCATCCGCCGTACCGCCGGGAGCCGTACCGCCGGCCTGCGGCATCTCGCCGCCGCCCGGTATCTCGCCGCCGGGGAAACCGCCGGCCGCCCGGCCGCCCTGCTCGGAGCCGCCCGGCGGCTGACCGCCGGGGCCGCCGCCCTGGCCGCCGCCTCCACCGCCTCCACCGCCCGGACCGCCCATGCCGCTGCCCGTCGTCGGACCGGCGGTCGGGTTGGTGCCGCCCATGCCGCCGCCCGAACCGGACGGCACCGACCAGGCGTACGCCGCCGGACCCGCCACCGAGGCGATCACGGCCGCGGCGACGGAGACCGCCAGCAGCCGGATCCGCCGGCCGGAGCGGAAGACCAGCAGACCGGTGATGGCCAGCGCCATCACCACCGCGATCGCCGGCCACAGCCAGGTGTTCCAGCCGGAGGCCCGGCGCAGCAGCACGATCGCCCAGATTCCGGTGACCCCGAGGGCCAGCGGCAGCACCCACACCCACCTCCGCTCCGCGCGGAAGGCGCGCAGCAGCATCACGCCGCCGCCCCCGCACAGCGCCGCGATGCCGGGCGCGAGCGCGGTCGTGTAGTACGGGTGCATGGTGCCCTCGGCCATGCTGAAGGTCAGGAAGTGCAGGACCGTCCAGCCGCCCCACAGCACCAGCGCGGCCCGCGTGAGGTCGGTGCGCGGGGCCCGTCCGCACAGCACCAGGCCGGCGACGAGCGCGATGCCCGCGAAGGGCAGCAGCCAGGAGATCTGGCCGCCGAGCACGTCGTTGAACATCCGTCCGATCCCGGCGGTCCCGGCGAAACTGCCCCCGCCCCCGCCGCCCCCGCCGTTGCCCTCGCCGCCGAAGACCCGGCCGAGGCCGTTGTAGCCCATGATCAGGTCCCAGGCCGTGCCGTCCGTCGAACCGCCGATGTAGGGCCGGTCGCCGGCGGGCACCAGCGAGACGGCCGCCGCCCACCAGAAACTGGCGACGGCGAGCGCGACCGCGGCCAGCACCAGGTTCCGCGCCCGCTTCACCCAGCCGAGCCGGGAGGCGTACACGTACACCAGGAACACGGCGGGCAGGGCGATGTAGCCCTGGAGCATCTTGGTGTTGAAGGCGAGCCCGAAGCAGACCGCGGCGCCCAGCAGGGGCGGCAGCCGGTCGGTACGCGTCGCCCGCAGCCCGAGGGCCGCGCCGCTCACCATCAGGAACACCAGCAGCGTGTCCGGGTTGTTGTCCCGGTTGATGGCGACGGTGATCGGGGTGAGGGCGAGCACCAGCGCGGCGACCGTCGCCGCGCCGTGGCCCCACACCCGCTTCACGGACGCGTGCAGGATCCAGACCGTCGCCAGCGCGGCCACGATCATCGGCGCCATCATCTGCCAGGTGCCGTATCCGAAGACGCGGCACGACAGGCCCATGACCATCAGGGCCAGGGGTGGCTTGTCGACGGTGAGGAAGTTCCCCGCGTCCAGCGACCCGAAGAACCACGCCTTCCAGCTCTCCGTGCCGCTGAGCACGGCCGCGCTGTAGAAGCTGTTCAGGCCGGAGGAGGACAGGTTCCAGGAGTACAGCGCCGCCGCCAGGACGAGGATCGCCAGGAGGGCGGGCAACGGCCAACGGGGCGCGGCGGGCCCGTCGCCGGATACCGAGGCGGGGGCGGGCGTGGGGGCCGGGTGGAGTGGATCGGTGGCAGATGTCACCAGAACACCCTCCACGGACGCGATGGGCGCGGACTGTCCCCCGCCTGGGAGCAGTCTGTGAATCGCGCCGTGACCGCGGTGGTCACCCGGTGGTGTCCCACGGGGCGAGCAGGTCGCGCAGCAGTGCGCCGAAGGCTCCGTCCAGGACGCCCTCCGCCTCCTCGTCCCCCGCGGCCGCGGGGCTGAGGGCTGCGGGACGCGCGATCCAGAGAATCTTCCAGGCCCGGGACTCCAGCGCGGGGTCCCCGCCCACCCCGCCGTACCGGACCAGCGGAGACAGCAGATCGCGGACCAGACCCGTCGCCGCGTGGACCAGCGGACCGTCGGTCGCGGTGTGCGCCCGCGCGAACGCGGCGGGGGAGGACCGGGCGACCGCCGCCGTCGTCGGATGACGGCGGACGAGCCGTACGACCTGCGACAACTGCCCGGCGATACTCGGGGCAGTGCCGTCGCTGGGGTGGGTGTGGTCCGCCACGGTGAAGGCGTGCGCCAGTTCGGCCCGCAGCGCGGGTGAATGTCAGGAAGGCGCTCAAATGAGTGAGGAGAGGACGGTGGGAAGGGACTTGTTCACGTTTTTTGGCCCGGAGTAAGGAAGCCGACGCTCAGGTCGCTGGTGCGAAGGCCGTGATCGCGTCGGCGAGGTCGGCCGGAGCTTCCAGCGGGATCAGGTGACCCGTGTTCGGGATCACCGTGAAGTCGCCTTCGGACAGGTAGGGCATCAGGTTGCCGACGAGCACGTCGACGGGCTCGACACGGTCGTTCTCTCCGGCGACGACGAGGGCGGGGACGCTGATCCTGCGGGTGTGCTCGCTGATGTCCTCCGCGATGCCGCGCAGCGGCCACTCCGCGCGGGCGGCGTCGGTGCCGGCCCGCGAGTCGGCCGCGATCCGCGACTTGATCGCTTCGGGCAGCTGGGTCGCGGTGAGGACGTGGTCCCGCGCGCCGGCGACGGACTCGTCGGAGTCGTAGGCGTGGGAGAGGGTTTCCCGGTACTCGGGAGTGACCCCCGCGGCGGGCTTCGCCGGAGCGGAACCGACGAGGACGATCCCACGGAGGCCGACGGGCCGGGTCGCCGCTACGAGCTGCGCGACCTTGCCGCCCATGGAATGTCCGACGAGGACGTGGTCGGTGACGCCCGCGTCGGCGATCACGGCGAGCGTGTCGTCGGCGAGCCGGCGCAGGGTGCAGGGGCCCGCCAGGTCGCGCGAGCGGCTCCACCCGCGGAAGTCGACGGTGAGCGTGTCGCGTCCCGCGAGGCGGTCGACGACGAGGTCCCACGTGCGGGCCGATCCACCCCAGTAGTGCAGGAAGACCAGGGTCGGTCCGGTCCCCGGCCGGTGGTCATAAGCGGGCAGCGACTGCTGCTGTGCCGTGTTCATCGTGACTCTCCCTGTCGGTGTTCCGGGGCGGTTGTGCTGTGTGTTCATCGAACCTCCCCCGCCGTGCCGGGGCATTGGCGCGACTGGTCGCCCGATGGTGGAAACTGGACACATGACCGTGATCCGGCACATGACCTACCAGCCCGTCGGGCGCCGTGCCGCCACGGTCGAGACCATGACGTTCGACCGCCTTCGCGAGCTGAACGACGGCGGGACACAGCGCGCCGACTTCCATGTCCTCGCCGTCGTCGACGCCGGGCACGGATCCGTCACCGTCGACTTCCTCCGCCACCCGCTCCAGCGGCGGTCCGCCGTGTGGGTCGTTCCTGGAGCCGTGCACCGCTGGGACGACATCGCCGGTGTGGCCGGTGACGTCGTGCTGTTCGTGCCGACCGCGCCGGTCACCCGCGCCACCCGGGAACTGGTCGCGTCCCCGGACCCGGTCGCCCACTGGAGCGTTCCCGACGCCGACTGGCCGTTCGTGGACACCGCGCGCGACCATCTGCTCCTCGAAGCGTCCGCCCCACCCGGGGACGTCTCGCCGGAGCTGCCCGGGATCCTGCTCTCCGCGCTCATCGCCCGGCTCCGGCCTCCCCACGCCGAGGAACGCTCGGTCGATCCGGTGTTCCGGCTGTTCCGGACCAGCGTCGAAGCGCACTTCCGGGAGCATCACGACGCCGGCTACTACGCCCGGGCACTGGGATACGCGCCCCGCACCCTCTCCAGAGCGGTGCAGCGGGTCACCGGCCGCAGCGCGAAGGCGTACATCGTCGACCGGATCGTCCTGGAGGCCAAACGCCTCCTCGCACACGACCGCCTCACCGCCGCCGCCTGCGCCCACGCGCTCGGCTTCCCCGACGCGTCCAACTTCTCGGTGTTCTTCCGGAGGGCGACCGGCATGCGCCCGGGGGCGTGGCAGGCGACGGCGACCGTCGAGTGGACGAGCACCAGGTCCGCCGCCGTACTCCCTGGCCGCGCCGGGTGACCCTCGCGATGCTCGCCCACGCCTTCCTGGCCGTCATCCGTGCCGACGAGCACCGTGAACACCCCGCCCCCGCCGGACTCGTCCCCCTCACCCGCAACGAAATACAGCGAGTATTCGCCCTGCCCGCCGCATACCCGAACGACCAGCGCGACCACCGCCTGCGCCGGTCCCTAGGGCGTCGCCGGCACCGGGCCCGCGCCCGCGACTGCGGACGGAGTATTGATCGACCGCCCGTGAGAAGCGATACACCGAAGTCGGCGCGGCCCGAGGGCCCCTCAGGCCGCCATCAGCGCCGCCAGGGCGCGGTCCATCGCGGCGTTGAACTCTTCCGGCGTCAGCGGCAGCCGGGACTTGACGTCCCGACTCCATTGGTCGGCAAGGACCTCGGCGGAGCCCGCCTCGACACCGTCGAGCGCCGCGTCGGCCAGGTCCGGCGGAGCGATCTTGTCCACGGGCCAGCCCGCCGCCATGTCGGTGTCGGCCAGGCCGAGGTGTACCGCCGTGACGAGCGTGCCCTGCTCGGCGAGCTCCAGGCGGACGCCGTTCGTCATGGCCCAGGCGGCGGCCTTGGTCAGGTGGTAGGCATTGGCGCCCGCGCCCCCGAACCACGACATGGCGGAGAGGACATTGACGATCGCGCCCCCGCCGTTCCTGGCGAGCGCCGGCGCGAACTCCCGGATCATTCCCAGGTGGCCGAACATGTTGGTCTCCAGCTCGTGCCGCACCGCGTCCAGCGAACCGGTCACCAGGTCGGTCCCCGTATTGATGCCCGCGTTGTTGATGAGTAGCGAGACGTCCGGGGCGGCCTCGGCGGCGGCCCTCACGGATGCCGGATCGGCGATGTCGAGGGGCAGCACCTCGACCCCGGGCAGGTCTACGGTCTCCGGTCGGCGGGCCGTCGCGTAGACCTTGTGGGCGCCCCGTTCGAGCAGGCGCTGGGCGAAGGCGCGGCCCAGGCCGCGGTTGGCTCCGGTGACAAGGGCGACGGAGTTGTTGATGTCCATGCCCGGTACGCTAGAACCTGACGCTGACGTCAGAGGCAAGTGCTGGCCGTCAGGACCGGGGCGAGAGGAATCACCATGACCGTCACGGAGGCTGCGGCCGAGCGCCTGATCCGCATCGGCGAGGTGGCGCGGGGCGCCGGTGTCTCGGTACGCGCCGTGCGCTACTACGAGCAGCAGGGGCTGCTCATCGCGGAGCGCAGCCCGTCCGGCCAGCGCCTCTACCGGCAGGACACCGTCACCCTGGTGCGCTTCTTCCAGCAGATGTTCGCCGCCGGTCTGACCAGTCGAAGGATCGCGGAACTCCTTCCCTGCTGGGACACCGGGCACACCGACGCCGAGCAACGAGCCATGCTGCGCGCCGAGCGCGACCGCATCCAGGCCAAGGTCGACGACCTGCAGGCCGCCCTGGACCGCCTCGACGAGGTCATCGCGATCACGGACACGCACCCGTAGGCGCGGTCGGTCGGGGTGGGAAGTGCTCACGTTTTTCGGGGGTGGGGGCCGGGCTGCCTCGAAATAGGTGGACGCCCTACGGGTCGGTCGGCGAGCATCCGCGGGTGACAGACGACGCTGATGACCGTGGCCCGGTCGTACGGAGCCCGAAACGTGTCCGCTTCGCAGAGCTGTCCGGCGAGGCGATGTCCGCCCTGCTCGACGGCGATCTGTCCGAGGCGGGCAGGCTGGCCGGGGCCCCGCTGACCGAGTACTTCGTGACCGACAGGGCACGGTGGCTGTGGCGCTACCGGCTCGGCCAGATGGCCGCCGATCCGCGCCGTGCGCGGTGGATGGTGCGGCAGGCGGTCATCGGCGACGGGGGCCTCGTCGTCGGCCACGCCGGGTTCCACGGACCGCCCGACGGCTCCGGCATGGTCGAGATCGGCTACTCCATCGCTCCCCGCTTCCGCCGCCAGGGATACGCCCGTTCCACGCTGACCGAGCTGCTCCGCAGGGCGGCGGCCGAACCGGCGGTGACGACCGTACGGGCGACGATCAGCCCCGACAACGTGGCCTCCCTGGCCACGATCGCGGGCTTCGGCTTCGTCGAAACCGGAGAACAGTGGGACGAGGAGGACGGCCGCGAACTCGTCTTCGAGGTCCCTGCCCGCCGGTTCCGATCCGCTTGACGCCGGTGCCTGCGGCGCTACTGGGGCCTGGGCAACCGCCCGTCTGTCACGGCCCCGACGAACGCCGTCCATTCCGACGGCCGGAACACCAGGGCGGGGCCATCAGCCACCTTGGAGTCACGCACAGGGACGCCGCCGTCCCAGCCGTCCAGTACTTCGAGGCAACTCCCGGCGGTGGAATCGCTGTAGGAGGACTTCCGCCACCCCTTCAGTGCCGTTGCGTTCCGCGTCGTCTTGTCAGTCATGGCGTGCGTAATCCTTTGCAGTCGCCTTGAGCAGAGCCAGGGTTTCTCTGAACGGAAGAGCGTTGCCGAGTACACAATCGTAGCGGTGCTTCAACACCTGTACCACGGACGGGATGTCGTGCAGCCTGCTCATGAACATGCCTTCGCCGTACGCCACCGGAGGCTGGTCCGCGAACCACAGCAGCGTCAGCATGTTGGTCAGAAGCGGATGCCCGCCGCCGGCGAACGGCACCACATGAAGCCGAACCCGTCCGCTCTCCGCGAGCCGGATTAGATGCTCGACCTGTTCTGCCATGACGTCCGGACCGCCGATATGACGGCGTAGCACGGCTTCGTCGAGCAGGGCCCATACTGCGGGAGTGACGGGGTCATCAAGGACCTTCGCGCGCTCAAGGCGTGTGACTACGTTCCTGTCACGCTTCTCCTTGCTCACGCGGGGGTACTCCGGTGTCAGAACCGCACGCGCGTACCTCTCGGTCTGGAGGATGCCCGGGACGTACGACAGGGCGAACTCGCGAATGATCACCGCTTGTTGTTCGAGCACGCGCACCGCCTCGAAATATTCGGCGACCGGCGGCTCCTCACCGGGCAGAAACGTACTCAGCACATCCCCCGTGTTGAGGACCGCGTCAAGGCGCCGCGCGTCCTGCAGTGAGGGCATGCGACGGCCCGCCTCGATATGCGCGATGTGCGACCGCGTCATCAGGGCCAGATCGGCCAGTTGCTGCTGCGTCAGCCCGGCCGCCTCCCGCTGCTGCCTGAGCCAGTTGCCGTAGGTGTTGCTCATCCGTGCGACCCCCGTGTGACAAAGGAACCGGCACATCCGTACCCCTGGCGAGCCTAGCCGCCCCCGCTCCACTCTGTGAGGGCTTCGCTACACAAAGCGAACCCCTGCGACCGCTCACGGAGCCGATCAACGTGCGTCACCGAACCGCCCGCCGGGCCTGGCTGCCCCTGCTTCTGCTGCTCGACCTCCTCCTCCCCGCCACGGGACGGCGCCGCCGCCGACGCCCCGCACCCGCGAAGTACGCCCCCGCCCCCACCCCACCCCGACCCCGCCCCGCGGAACCGCTCCTGCGCGGCGAGGACAACGCCCTGGTCCGCCCCTACCTGGAGGCGCTGCGATGACTGGCACCATGCCTACGCCCCGCCGACTGCCCTGGACCGGCCCCGACGGCAAGCCCGCCTACCTGCTGACCGACGGGACCGGCCCCCTGTCCCGGCTCGTCGATGCCGTCGACGCGCAGCAACTGGACATGGCGGGGCGGTTGCTCGGCCACGCCGCCGACCTCTTGGACGACGCGGACACGACCTCCGACCAGCTCCGCTACCTGCTGACGTGCATGTACGACGCGCTGACCGACGTACACCGCATCGCGGAGAACCGGCACGCAGCGGACCGCTGACCTCACCTCCGCCAGAACAGGTGGTGCGTCACGCCGCTCGGACTCGGCACCACCTCCAGGTGGTACCGGTCGAGCAGGTCCTCGGGGGAGTCCCACAGCCGCAGGCCGGAGCCGAATTCCACCGGTGAGACGGCCACGTGCAGCGTGTCGACGAGACCGGCCGCGAGGAACTCCCGCACGGTGGTGACCCCGCCGCCGAGCCGGACGTCCTGGCCCCGCGCGGCCTCTCGTGCCCGTTCGAGGATCGCGGCCGGGTCGCCGGCCACGAAGTGGAACGTGGTGTCGGAGAGGGTGATCGAGGGGCGTTCGTGGTGGGTGAGGACGAACACCGGGGTGTGGAACGGCGGCTCGTCGCCCCACCAGCCCCGCCAGTCCAGGTCGGTCCACGGCCCGCGCTGGGGGCCGAACTTGTTGCGGCCCATGATCTCGGCGCCGATGTTCCGCGCGAAGTCCCGGGTGAAGCAGTCGTCCAGTCCGCGGCTGCCCCCGGAGTCGGTACGCATCGGCCAGCTCGCCGTGGCGCCGGCCCAGGAGAACAGCCGCTCGGCCCCGGGCAGCCCGAACGGATTCTCCAGGCTCTGCCGCTCCCCGGCGGCGATCCCGTCGGCCGAGACGTTGAAGTTCATGACTCTCAGCAGTTGGCTCATCTGTTCTCCTCCGGTTCCGCGCCCGTACGCGCGCCCTGGTGCCACCACCCGTACGTCGAACGGCGGCGCACCGGATCGACAACGGCCCACACGTTTCTTTTCGCGCACACCCGACGTCACCCGATCACCCGACGTCGCCCGATCGCCGTACCGTGCCGCCATGCACTCGAAGACTCTGCGCACCGCGCTCGCCACCGTCACCGCCGGCCTGGCCGCCGCCACCTGTCTCACGGCCGCCGGACCCGCGGCCGCATCACCCGCGGCGTCCGGCGTCGCGGCACGCAACGCCTGCTCGTCCTCCGTGTCCCTCACAGGCTTCTCCGACGCCCTCGACAAGACGACCTACGAGGGCACCTACGTCGGCAACTTCTCCGCGCTGGCCACCGACCGCCACGGCACGGTCGCCGCGCTGTCCGACCGTTCCTCCCTCTTCCGGCTGGACGCGGACACCCTCCGGCCGGAGTCCGTCGTCGCGCTCGCGGACGAGAGCGGCGCCGCGCTGGACAGCGAGGGACTCGTCGTCGACAGGGACGGCACGTACCTCGTCTCCTCCGAGACGGAGCCGTCGATCCGCCGCTACTCCCGTACCGGCGAGATCCTCGACACCCTCCCCGTGCCGGACGCGCTGCGCACGACGCCGGCGGGGCGGGGGCAGTCCAACGGGACGTTCGAGGCCCTCACCCTGCTGCCCGACGGCCGGACCCTGGTCGCGTCGATGGAGTACGCCCTCTCCGGTGACGACACGAGGCTGGTCCGGGTCCAGACCTGGCAGCGGAAGAAGGACGGCGGTTTCCGGCTGGGCGCGCAGTACGCCTACCAGGCCGACGCCGGTCTCGGCGTGCCCGAGGTGACCGCGGTGCCGGACGGGCGGCTGCTGGTGCTGGAGCGCGGCTTCACCTCCGGGGTCGGCAACACCGTCCGCCTCTACCTGGCGGACGCGCGCCGCGCCACGGACGTCGGCGGGACCGAGACGCTGACCGCCGGGCAGCGCGGCCTGCGGACGGTGAGGAAGACCCTGCTGGCCGACATCGCCGCCTGCCCCTCCCTCGGCGCCACCGCCAAGCAGCCCCAGCCCAACCCGCTCCTCGACAACATCGAGGGCATGGCGGTCACCGGCCGCACCAAGGGCCGTCTCGACGTGCTCCTGGTCAGCGACGACAACCAGAACGCCACCCAGACCACCCGCTTCTACCGGCTGCGCGTGCGGGCCTGACCGGCACGGAATTGTTACGGCGGGATGAAATCCCGCCCGGTCCGCGTTGGTGCCTTCCGGCAGATCAGGACAACCGGAAGGCACGGCGTGGACGCGCGACGGGGATGGGCACGACGACTGGCGGGCTATGCCTGGCGCTACCCCAAGGACGTCGTGCTGGCCCTCGGTGCCTCACTGGGCGGCATGGCCGTCATGGCACTGGTCCCGCTGATCACCAAGGTGATCATCGATGACGTCATCGGGGACAAGAGCAGGTCCATGGCCACCTGGGCCGGGCTGCTGGTCGGCGCGGCGGTCGTCGTCTACGGGCTGACCTTCCTGCGGCGCTACTACGGCGGGCGGCTCGCCCTGGACGTCCAGCACGACCTGCGGACGGACATGTACGACGCCATCACCCGGCTGGACGGGCGGCGGCAGGACGAGCTGTCCACCGGGCAGGTGGTCGGGCGGGCGACCAGTGACCTCCAGCTGATCCAGAGCCTGCTGTTCATGCTGCCGATGACCATCGGGAACGTGCTGCTGTTCCTGATCTCCCTGGTGATCATGGCGTGGCTGTCGCCGCCGCTCACCCTGGTCGCGCTCGCGGTGGCGCCGGCGCTGTGGTTCATCGCCCGCCGCAGCCGCTCCCGGCTGCACCCGGCCACCTGGTACGCGCAGGCCCAGGCGGCGGCCGTCGCGGGCGTGGTCGACGGCGCCGTCAGCGGCGTACGCGTGGTGAAGGGGTTCGGGCAGGAGGAGCAGGAGACCGGGAAGCTGCGGCGGATCGGGCGGAAGCTGTTCGCGGCGCGGCTGCGGACCGTCCGGCTGAACGCCGCCTACACCCCGGCCCTCCAGGCGGTGCCCGCCCTCGGCCAGGTCGCCATGCTGGCCCTCGGCGGCTGGCTGGCCGTGCACGGGCACATCACGCTGGGCACCTTCGTCGCCTTCTCCACCTACCTCGCCCAGCTCGTCGGCCCGGTCCGGATGCTCGCGATGGTCCTCACCGTCGCCCAGCAGGCCCGCGCCGGCACCGAACGCGTGCTGGAGCTGATCGACACCGAGCCGGTGATCGAGGACGGCACCCTGGAGCTGCCGGCCGACGCGCCGGCGACCGTCGAGTTCGACGGCGTGTCCTTCGGGTATGCCCCGGAGCGGCCCGTGCTCGACGGGCTCTCCTTCGAGATCCGGGCCGGCGAGACCCTCGCCGTCGTCGGCGCCTCCGGCTCCGGCAAGTCCACCGTCTCCCTCCTCCTGCCGCGCTTCTACGACGTGACCCGCGGCGCCGTCCTCGTCGGCGGGCACGACGTGCGCGAGCTGACCCTGCGGTCGCTGCGGGCCGCGATCGCGCCGGTCCCGGAGGACTCGTTCCTCTTCTCCGACACCGTCCGCGCCAACATCGCCTACGGCCGCCCCGACGCGACCGACGAGGAGGTCGAGGCCGCGGCCCGCGCCGCGCAGGCCGACGGGTTCATCCGGGAGCTGCCCGACGGGTACGACACCACCGTCGGCGAACACGGCCTGACCCTCTCCGGCGGCCAGCGCCAGCGCGTCGCGCTCGCCCGCGCGCTGCTCACCGACCCCCGGCTGCTGGTCCTGGACGACGCCACCTCCGCCGTCGACGCCCGCGTGGAGCACGAGATCCACGAGGCGCTGCGGGAGGCGATGCGCGGCCGGACCACGCTGCTGATCGCGCACCGCCGCTCCACCCTGAACCTCGCCGACCGCATCGCCGTCCTCGACGCCGGCCGCCTCGCCGACATCGGCACCCACGAGGAGCTCCAGGAGCGCTGCGCCCTCTACCGGCGGCTGCTGACCGACCCCGACGAGCTGGGCGCCGTCTCTCCCGGCCACACCGTCCGCGCCGCCGGGCCGGTCGAGGACACCTCCGTACGGGACGAACTGGACGCCGAGTTCGACGCCGAACGCGGCATCACCCCCCGCCTGTGGACGGGGGAGCGCGAGCCGCGCGACGCCGCCCTCGCCGGCACCCCGGCCACCCCCGAACTGCTCGCCCAGGTCGAGGCGCTCCCGCCCGCCACCGGCACCCCGGACATCGACGAGAAGCAGGCGGTGCGGCCCGAGGAGTCCTACGGGCTGCGCCGCCTGCTGCGCGGCTTCGGCCGCCCCCTCCTGGTCAGCCTCGCCCTGGTCGCCGTCGACGCCGGCATGGGCCTGCTGCTGCCGGTCCTCATCCGGCACGGCATCGACGACGGCGTCACCCGGCTCGCCCTCGGCGCGGTCTGGGCCGCCTCGCTGCTCGGCCTGCTCGCCGTGCTGGCGCAGTGGTGCGCGCAGAGCGCCGAGATCCGGATGACCGGACGGACGGGGGAGCGGGTCCTGTACGCGCTGCGCCTGAAGATCTTCGCCCAGCTCCAGCGCCTCGGCCTCGACTACTACGAGCGTGAGCTGACCGGGCGGATCATGACCCGGATGACGACGGACGTGGACGCGCTGTCGACGTTCCTCCAGACGGGGCTGGTCACGGCGTTCGTGTCCGTCGTCACCTTCTTCGGCATCATGGTCGTGCTGCTGGCACTCGACCTCCAGCTCGCCCTCGTCGTCTTCGCGACCCTGCCCCTGCTGGTCGTCGGCACGTACTTCTTCCGCCGGGCGAGTGTGAAGGCGTACGAGCTGGCCCGCGAGCGGGTCTCGGTGGTCAACGCCGATCTGCAGGAGACGGTGGCGGGGCTGCGGATCGTGCAGGCGTTCGGGCGGGAGCGGGACGGCGGGCGGCGGTTCGCCGAGCGCAGCCGCAGCTATCGTCAGGCGCGGGTGCGGGGGCAGTTGCTGATCTCCGTCTACTTCCCGTTCGTCCAGCTGCTGGCGTCGGCCGCCGCGGCGGCCGTGCTCGTCGTCGGCGGCGGACGGATCGACGACGCGACCCTGACCACCGGCGCGCTGGTGGCGTACCTGCTCTACATCGACCTGTTCTTCGCGCCCGTGCAGCAGCTCTCCCAGGTCTTCGACGGCTACCAGCAGGCGTCGGTCTCGCTCGGCCGCATCCAGGAACTGCTGCGCGTCCCGACCTCGACGAAGGCCGCCGAGCAGCCTCTGGACGTGCCGTCCCTGCGGGGCGAGATCGCCTTCGAGGGGGTGCGCTTCGCGTACGGCGCGGAGGAAGAGGCCATCAGCGGCGTGGACCTGCGCATCCCGGCCGGGCAGACCGTCGCCTTCGTCGGCGAGACCGGCGCCGGCAAGTCGACGCTGGTCAAGCTGGTCGCCCGGTTCTACGACCCGACCGAAGGACGGGTCACCGTCGACGGGCACGACCTGCGCGCCCTCGACCTGGCCGCCTACCGGCACCGCCTCGGCGTCGTCCCGCAGGAGGCGTACCTCTTCCCGGGCACCGTCCGGGACGCCATCGCCTACGGCCGTCCCGACGCCACCGACGCCGAGGTGGAGGCGGCGGCCCGCGCGGTCGGCGCCCACGAGATGATCGCCACCCTCGACGGCGGCTACCTCCACGAGGTCGCCGAACGCGGCCGCAACCTCTCCGCCGGGCAGCGTCAGCTGATCGCGCTGGCCCGCGCCGAACTCGTCGACCCCGACATCCTGCTCCTCGACGAGGCGACCGCCGCCCTCGACCTGGCCACCGAGGCCCAGGTCGACCAGGCCGCCGACCGGATCGCCGGACGGCGCACGACCCTCGTCGTCGCCCACCGGCTGACCACGGCCGCCCGCGCCGACCGGGTCGTGGTGATGGACGGCGGCCGGGTCGCCGAGGACGGCACCCACGAGGAACTCCTCGCCCGCGGCGGGCGGTACGCCCGGCTGTGGCGGGCCTTCGTCGGCGCCGCCGAGCCGGAGGAACCGGTCGGGGTCGCCTGAACGTCGTACACCCGTACGTCAGTGAGGGTCATACGGAGTCGTAGAAGGTCGCACAGAGTCGTACAGAGTCGTACAGAGGGGACGGCCATGGGCAAGGGCCCTGGTATACGCAGACGGCTGGCGCTCGGCACGGCGGTACTGACCGCGGCCGGGCTGCTCACCGTCGCCGCACCGCAGGAGGCCCGGGCGGCGGCCTCCTGTCCGGGCCGCAAGGTCCGCACGCTCCCGTTCGCCACCGGCTCCGCCGTCGTCTACAAGCGCGGCGGATATGTCTGCGCCGTCACCCTCCCGAAGAAACCCGGCACCAAGCGCGCGATGTCGGTGAGCCTGCGGGCGCGCGGCGGCCGGCCGGTCGTCGACGAGGGGCGGTACGCCTACCGGGCCGGGCCCGTGACGGTGTACGCCGGGCAGCGCTGTGTGTGGGTGAAGGGCAAGGTGGGGTCCAAGTCGGTCAGCTCGGGCTGGATCCTGTGCTGACACACAGGCTTCTGCTAGCTTCCGGCGGACGTCAGTTACCCAGGGGAGGGTGCATGCGCAAGGCGCTCAGATGGCTGCTGGCGCTGGCGGTGCTCATAGGCACCGTCAGCACGGCCCAGGCGGCCGCCGCCCAGCCGGGAGCCACGGCCTCCGCCGACATCAAGGACCGGCTTCTCTCCGTACCGGGGATGAGCCTGATCGAGGAGAAGCCGTACCCCGGTTACCGCTTCTTCGTCCTGAACTACACCCAGCCGGTCGACCACCGGCGTCCGTCCCGGGGCACCTTCCAGCAGCGGATCACCGTGCTGCACAAGGACACCGCCCGTCCGACGGTCTTCTACACCGGCGGCTACAGCGTCTCCACCACGCCCAGCCGCCGCGAGCCGACCCAGATCGTGGACGGCAACCAGGTCTCCATGGAGTACCGCTACTTCACCCCGTCCCGGCCCGAGCCGGCCGACTGGTCGAAGCTGGACATCTGGCAGGCCGCCAGCGACCAGCACCGCGTCTTCAAGGCCCTGAAGAAGATCTACTCCCGGAACTGGATCTCCACGGGCGGCTCCAAGGGCGGCATGACCGCCACCTACTACGAGCGTTTCTACCCGCGCGACATGGACGGCGTCGTCGCCTACGTCGCCCCCAACGACGTGGTGAACGGCGAGGATTCGGCGTACGACCGGTTCTTCGAGACGGTCGGCACGGCGGAGTGCCGGGCCCGGCTGAACGGCGTACAGCGCGAGGCACTGGTGCGCCGGGCCCCGCTGGAGGAGAAGTACGAGGCGTACGCCGCCGAGAACGGCTACACCTTCGACACCATCGGCAGCCTGGACCGGGCCTACGAGGCGGTCGTCCTGGACTACGTCTGGGGATTCTGGCAGTACAGCACCCTCGCCGACTGCGCGGACATCCCGGCGGACGCGGCGAACGCCACCGACGACGAGATCTGGACCTCCGTCGACACGATCTCCGGCTTCTCCTTCTACACCGACCAGGGCCTGGCCCCGTACACGCCGTACTACTACCAGGCGGGCACCCAGCTCGGCGCGCCCACCATCCACTTCCCGCACATCGAGAAGAAGTACATCCGCTACGGCTACCAGCCGCCGCGCAACTTCGTGCCGCGGGACATCCCGATGCGGTTCCAGCCGTTCGTGATGGACGACGTGGACGCGTGGGTGAAGCGCAACGCCGACCAGATGCTGTTCGTGTACGGCGAGAACGACCCGTGGGGTGCCGAGCCGTTCCGGCTGGGCCGCGGCGCGCGTGACTCGTACGTCTACACGGCCCCCGGCATGAACCACGGCGCCAACGTCGCCGGGCTGGTCGCCGGGGAGAAGGCGGCGGCCACGGCCCGCATCCTCGACTGGGCCGGTGTCGCCCCGGCGTCCGTGCGGGCCGACCCGTCGGTGGCGAAGCCGCTGGCGACGTTCGACGCCCGCCTCGACCGCCGGGACGTCGAACGCGAGCCCGCACTGCGCCCGTGACGCGGTAGGGCGGCACGGCTCACACCGGCCGGGCGCAGCCCACCGGACGCTCCCCGCCGAGACGGACGTACAGCGCCGTCGCGGCGGGGCAGCGGGACCGTTCGGTCACCGCGTCGACCACCTTGTACTGCGGGGCCCGCTCGCCCGTGCCGGCGCAGGCGGTCTCCCGGACCTCGTCGCCGCCGGCCTCGTAGACGCAGTCCCCGACGATAGTGCGCGGGCCGCCCCCGCCGCCGGGATCGCCGGGGTGCGGCGGCTGGAGGTTGCGCATGCAGGCGTAGCCCCGGGGCACCGCCCCGTCGCCGTCCTCGTCGGAGGAGGGCCGCTGCTCGCTGATGTGCAGCACGAAGTCGGTGGTCGCCGGGCACGGCGGACCGCCCTCCTCCCGGCCGTCGTGCCGGGCCACGACCCGCGCCGCCGCCCGCTCACTGGCGCACGCCACCTCGGTGAAGCTGGTCGTGCCGAACGAACTGCACTCGTCGACCGCGAGGAACACCGCCCCGTACCCGGACGGCCGGACCGTCGTCGCGGCCCCCGCCGTGCCGCCGCCCAGCCGCCCGTCCGCCGCGGTCGTCGCGCCGGGCGTGCTCTGGCAGGCGCTCAGCAGCACGGCGCTCAGCAGCACGGCGCACAGCGCGGAGAGCGTCACCGGCGCCCCCGCGGACCCACTCCGACGCATCGCCGCCCCCGCATTCCCCCCGTACGGCCCCGCGTTCTCCGGGACCACCGTCCAGCGTGACCCGCCGCGGCGGGCGCACGCCAGACGCGCGGGGGTGTATTGCGCCGCGTGCGGGGCCCGCGACCGGCGCGTGTCGTACGCGCGCTACGCCCGGTACGACAGCACGCGCTACGCCCGGTACGACAGCCCGTGCCCGGCCGGCAGGAGCACCGCCGTCGGGTCGTCCGCCCGTGGCACCGGCACCGGCAGCCTGCCCCGGGGCCGTACCCGCCCGGCGAGGACCCGGGCCGCCGCGCGCACCTCGACGTCGGTCCAGCCGTAGGCGGCCAGCACGGCCGCCGCGCCGGGCAGATGGGCGACGTCGTACGGGTTGCGGACGGCGACCACCGCCACCGGCTTCCCGGCCGCCGCCACCTCCCGCACCAGGACCGCCTGCCGGCTGCCCGCGGTGACGTTGTAGGTGACGGCGACCACCGCGTCGGCGTCCCCGGCCGCCGCGACCGCCCGCGCGACGACGGCCGCGGACGGGGAGGTGCCGGTGGACAGGGCGGTTGCCGTGAAGCCCAGTCCGGTGAGCGCGTCCGCGAGCACGCCGGTCGGCGGGCCGGTCGTGCCCGTGGGGGAGGCCGGGTCCGCGCCGACGACCAGGAGCCTCGGGGTGCGGCGCCGCTCCAGCGGCAGCAGCTCCCCCTCGTTGACCAGCAGGGTGGTCGTCCGCTCGGCGATCCGGTCGGCCGCCGCGCGGTGCGCGCGGACCCCGACCGTGCGGTCCACCTCCCGCCGCGAGGTGTACGGGTCCCGGAACAGCCCCAGCTTCCGTTTCAGCCGCAGCACGCGCAGGACCGATTCTTCGAGCCGTGCCTCGGTGAGTTCCCCCTCCCGTACGGCGGTCAGCACCGCGTTCCAGGCCAGGTCCAGGTCGGGCGGGTTGAGGAGCTGGTCGACGCCCGCCTTCAGCGCCAGCACCGGCACCCGCGCGTCGCCGTACTTGGTCCGTACGCCCTCCATGGCGAGGGAGTCGGTGACGACGACCCCGTCGTAGCCCAGCTCGTCGCGGAGCAGGCCGGTGAGGATCGGGCGGGAGAGGGTCGCCGGGTCACCGGAGTCGTCGAGCGCCGGGACCATGAGGTGAGCGGTCATGATCGCGTCGATGCCGGCCGCGATGGCGGCCCGGAACGGCGGCGCGTCCAGCTTCTCCCACTCCTCGCGGCTGTGCGTGATGACCGGGAAGCCGGTGTGGCTGTCGACGGAGGTGTCCCCGTGCCCCGGGAAGTGCTTGGCGCAGGCGGCGACGCCCGACCCCTGGTACCCGGCGACCTCGGCGGCGACCAGCCGGGCCACCGCCTCCGGTCCCGAACCGAAGGAGCGGACGCCGATCACCGGGTTGGCCGGGTCGACGTTGACGTCGGCGACGGGCGCGTAGTCCTGCCGGATGCCCATCGCGCGCAGCTCGGCGCCGGCGATCCGGCCCAGGGTGCGGGCGTCGGACCGCGAACCGCCGGCCCCGATCGCCATCGCCCCCGGGAAGAGCGTGGCCGGCGCTCCCACCCGGGCCACCGCGCCGTGCTCCTGGTCGGTGGAGACGAGCACGGGCAGCCCGCGTTCCAGCTCCAGGGAGGCCCGCTGGATGCCGTCGGACAGCTCGGCGATCTGGTGCGGGTCGCGGGTGTTGTGCGCCCAGGTGAAGTAGAGGACGCCGCCGACCCGGTACCTGGCGACCAGTTCGGCGGCGGTGCGCACGCCCAGTTCCTTCAGGTTGGCGTCGATGTCGGCCTGGTCGGGGGCGGTGGCGGAGTGGCCGTAGACCCGGGAGACGAAGAGCTGGCCGACCTTCTCCGCCAGGGACATCCGGGCGACGAGGGCGCGGAGCCCGTCGCCGTCGGGTACGGCGGTCCGCGCGGACGCGGGGCCGGCGGCCGCGAGGGCCGCGGTGACGCCGGCGCCGGCGGCGAGGAGGGTGCGTCTGGAGGGCTGTGCGGCGGACTGTGCGGCGCTTTCCGTGCTGCTGTCGGGCACGTGCGCTCCTTTGCGGACCGGGGACGGCTGACGGAAACTTCCGGGAAGTCAGCAATATCCGGGAAGTTTCCGCCGGTCAAGGGAGCGCACGGGCGCGGCGGGGCGGGGCCGCCGCCGGCGCTGGGAGGGAGGGCGCCGGCGGCGGCGCGGTGCCGGCCGGGGTGCGGCGGAGAGGGTGGGTCAGCGATCGCAGCCAGCAGCGAGGGCCGACACCGCACCACGGAGACTCGTCCGGCAACGCGGGCATTGGACGGGCGGGCCCGGCCCCGGGTTCCCGTCCGGGCCGGGTTGGTGCCGGTGTGCACGAGGGGGCCGACGGGCCCGGACCGCTCCGGCCGCCGAGGGGGACGTACACGCGGAAACCCGATGACACTTCGGCCTTATGTGTCATCCGTTCCGGGCGACACCTCGGGTCCGGCGCGTCGGACCGCTCCGAAGGGGCAGGGGGCGGGGCCCGCCCGGCGTCGGCGGCCCGACCCGCGGCCGACGCCGGCGGGGTCAGTCCCGCGCGTGGGCCGAGACCGCCGGCCAGTGCGCGCGCAGCGCCCGTACCGTCTCCGCGATCGCCGGACGCCGGGCCGCCCCCGTCCGCCACAGCGCGTACAGCCGCCGTACCGGCATCGGGTCGAGCGGCACCTCCACCACCCCGGCGGGCAGCGGCCCGCGCCCGAGGCGGGGGATGAGCGCGACGCCGAGCCCGGCGGCGACCAGCGCGACCAGCGTCGGGTTCTCGTCGGCCTGGTGCACGAGGTCGGGCTCGTGCCCGGCGGCGCGCAGCGTCCGCACCAGCCAGTCGTGGCAGACCCGGCCCGGCGGCTGGCAGATCCACCGCTCGCCGCCCAGCTCCTCCCGCCGTACCGCGTCCCGCCCGGCGAAGGGATGCCCCTCGGGGACGAGCAGATCGCACAGGTCGTCCCCGATGACCGCCTGCTCCACCCCGGCCGGCGCGGGCAGCGGCGCGATGTCCCAGTCGTGCGCCACCACCAGGTCGACCGCCCCCTTGGCCACCAGCCCCACCGACAGATGCGGGTCGACCTCGGTCAGGCGGGCGTCCAGCGCGGGGTGCTCCCGGGCCAGCTCCGCCAGGACGCCGGGCAGCAGCCCGCGCGCCGCCGACGCGAACGCGGCGATGGCCAGCCGCCCGGCCGGCCGCCCCCGCCGCTCCTCCAGTTCCGTCTCGGCCCGCTCCACGATGGCCATCAACTCGCGTGCGGTGTCGGCCAGTCGACGCGCCTCGGCGGTGAGCCGTACGCCTCGCCCCTCCCGTTCGAGGAGCACCGTCCGGGTCTCCCGCTCCAGCTTGGCGATCTGCTGGGAGACGGCGGACGGCGTGTAGCCCAGCGCGGTGGCGGCGGCGCCGACCGTGCCGTGCACCGAGACCGCGTGCAGGGCGCGCAGCCGCTGGAGATCGAGCACAGGCCCGCCCCTTTCATCAGAGTCGCTTCATCCAACCATGCAGTATTCATCGCTGGTGCTTCACGGTCCTCGCCGGTCATCCTCGGCGTATGCGACCGTCCCACCTCTTCCTCGCCGTCCTCGTCGCCGCCGTATGGGGCGTCAACTTCACCGTCATAGAGATCGGCCTCGCCCACTTCCCGCCGCTGCTCTTCTCCGCCCTGCGCTTCCTGGTCGCCGCACTCCCCGCGGTGTTCCTCGTGGGCCGCCCCAAGGTGGCGTGGAAGTGGATCGTGGCGGTGGGGCTGGTGCTGGGCGTGGCCAAGTTCGGCCTGCTGTTCGTGGGCATGGACGCGGGCATGCCGGCCGGGCTGTCCTCCCTGGTGCTCCAGATCCAGGCGGTGTTCACGGCCGTGATCGCCGGGGCGGTCCTGGGGGAGCGGCCCACACGCGTGCGGGCGGCGGGCATGGCGGTGGCCCTGGCCGGCATCGGCGTCGCGGCCTGGGACGAGGGCACCTCCGGCCCGCTGGGCGCCTTCGCCCTGGTGATCGCGGCGGCGGCCTGCTGGGGCGTGTCCAACGTCCTGACCCGCAAGGCGTCCCCGCCCGACTCGCTGAACTTCATGGCGTGGGTGAGCACCGTCCCGGTACTGCCCCTGCTCGCCCTGTCCCTGCTCACCGAGGGCCCCTCCGCCGACTGGGCCGCCCTGCGCGCGCTGGACTGGCGGGGCGCGGGCACGGTGGTCTACGTCGCCTGGGTCACCACCGTCTTCGGCTTCGGCGCGTGGGGCTGGCTGCTGCGCCGTCACCCGGCCTCGGCGGTCGCGCCGTTCTCGCTGCTGGTGCCGGTCTTCGGGATGTCGTCGGCGGCGCTGTTCCTGGGCGAGCCGGTCTCCCCGGCCCGCTGGTGCGCGGCGGCGCTGCTGGTGGGCGGGGTGGCACTGACCTCGTTGCCGTCCCGGCGCCGGCCGGCCGGAAAGCCGTTCGACGGTCCCGTCGGCGGTGGGGACAACGCGGCCGGTGACCTTCATGACGCGGGCGCCGGCCCTCGACGGCACGCTGGTACGGCTGGAGCCGCCGGCCCGGCGGCACGCGGCTGACCTCGCCGAGGCGGCCGAGGAGGACCGCTCCGGCTACGGCTGCGCCTGGGTGCCGAGGGCCGACGAGGGCCGACGAGGTCGACGCCTGCCTCGACACGCAGCTCGCCCGCGCCGAGTCCGGGCGCCTCGCCCCCTACGCCCAGATCTCCCGCGCCCCCGGCCGGGCCGTCGGCGCCACGGCCTACTGGGAGCCCCGGTCCTGGCGGACGCAGGACGCCCTGGACGCCGAGGCCGAACCGGGACTCCGCCGTCTACTCGATCACGGCGGCGGAGTGGCCCGAGTGGCGCGATCGGCCGGCCCGGAAGGTCGCGGACAGCGCGGCGGTACGACTATGAAACAAAGCCTCTTTTCGTTCCGTCGGCACGCTGCGAATAAATGACTTGTCCGGCTAATTGTTCACTCGTGTGCCGCGCATCCAGCGGAGTGACCCGGCGTTAGTCGGAACATGAGCAAGGTGACTGGGTGCACAGCCGCGCCGAACGGTGCTCTGTCGAAAGGCGGATTCCCTGTGCCCCTCAGGGAGACGGAGCCGATTCTGCGGGATTTCCTGGACGTGCTGGGTGAGCTGCAGGACGATTTCACCCGCCGCTTGGGCGCGATCAAAGAATGGCCAGTACTGTCGCGAGCTGAATGATCGGGCCCTATTTATCGTGTATGACGACGAACTCGTTTACGGCCGCGGATTCCCGGGACCTTACGCGGCTTCTTATCCGAATCCTTACCCGAACCGGACCACCGGCGTGTACGACGAGGCGGGCCACGGCCGGCACCGCGCTCCCGTCGACGACGCGGAACCCCTCGTACCGGACATGGCCTGGGACGAGGAACTGGCCGTCATGCTCCAGGACGCCCTGGAGGAACAGCTTCCCGGCGGGCCACCGCACCCGGACCGGCGGCGGGACGGCCTCGACGGTCTCGACGGTCACGACGGCCTCGACGAGACACCGGCCGCCGCCCCGGCACCGGGCAGCCCGCTGGGGAACCTGCGGGACATCACGGAGGAACTGCCCGCGCTGAAGGAGACCCGGCCCGGCCGCAGCCACCGCCGGGCCCGTCCGCCCCGTCCGCCCCGCGGCCCCCGTGGGGTCGAGGCCGTCAGTTACGTCACCGCCGCGCTCGCCACCGTCATCGCCTCCGCGGTGAGCCTGCTGAGCGGCATCGTGGCCTACGACCCGCTCCGGGTCGTCGCCGTGACCCGGCTGGAGTCCGGCGTGGTCGCCTGGTGGCCCCTGCTGGTCTTCGGCCCCTGGCTGGTGGCGTCGCTCTCCGTCCTGCGGGCGGCGCTGCACCAGCGCCGGGCCCTGCACGCCTGGTGCGTCGTCCTGGGGTTCTCGCTCATCGCGGTCTTCCTGTGCGTGCTCCAGGCGCCCGGCACCGTCGTCGACGTGGCCGCCGCCGCCCTGCCCGGCCTGGCCTCCCTCGCCTGTTTCCAGCAGCTGGTACGCCAGATCACCCTGACCCGGCCGCCCAGGCGCCGCGCACCGCGCCACCGCGTACGCCCCGAGCCCCGGCAGCAGGCCGAGCCGGACCGGAAGACCGGGACGGGCGGGACGCCCGACGCGCCGACGGACGCCCCCGCGCCGGCCGCGCCGGCCCCCGCCACCGCTTCCGCCCCGGCCCGGACCCCCGCTCCGGCCGCCCCCGCCGGCGCCCGGTACGACACCCGCCGGGAACCCCGCCGTCCCGCGCCCGCGCCCGCGCCGCCGCCCCGGACGCCGGAGCCCCCCGTCACCACGTACGTGATCAGCAACGGCCGCCCGCTGCGGACCCGGCAGACCGGTCAGCCCCGGTCCTTCCCGGCCCCGCGGACCGGCTGACCGCACAGCCCGCCCGGTTCAGGCCGACTCGTTGAGCAGCCGGGCCAGATGCCGCCGTCCCGCGCCCAGGATCCCGGGCAGCGGGGCGGCGTCCTCGTACCACCGCTTCTCGTACTCCCAGCACAGCCAGCCGTCCCAGCCGTGCCGGGACAGCAGGTCCACGCAGTCGGAGAGCGGCAGCACGCCCTGACCGAGCGGCAGCGGCGTGGTGTCGTCCGCCGAGGCGATGTCCTTGACCTGTACGTAGCCGAGGTGCGGGGAGAGCGCGGCGTAGGACTCCGCCGGCTGCTCACCGCCCAGCCAGGTGTGCATCACGTCCCACAGCGCACCGGCCCGGCGGTGCCCGACCAGGCCGAGGACGCGGATCGCGTCGGCGCCCGTGCGGTGCGAGTCGTGGGTCTCCAGGAGGATCCGCACCCCGGCCTCGGTGGCGTACTCGGCGGCCGTGCCCAGCCGCCGGGCGGCCGTCGCGTCCGCCTCCTCGGGGCTCTGCCCGGTGCCGCCGCCGGGGAAGACCCGCACGTACGGGGCGCCCAGGTCGCGGGCGAGGCCGAGGAGGGCGCGGAGCTCCGCGAGGACGGGGGCGTCGTCGCCGGGGGCCGCGACCCGCACGTAGCCCGCCGTACAGAGGATCTCGACGCCGGCCGCCTCGAACTCGGCCGCGACCGCGGCGCGTTCGGCGGGGGACAGGCCGGGATGCACCGGTTCCTCGGGGTGGGCGCGCAGTTCGACCCCGTGCCAGCCGTGCTCGGTGGCGAGCCGCAGCACGTCGGTCACGGGCATTCCGGGGACGCCGAGGGTGGAGAACGCCAGTTTCATGACCTTGGACAGTACCCGCTGCGGCGCGCCTCACTCCGGTGTCGCGTACGCACGTCCTCGCCGGCCGGGCCGCGGCCGGGGCACCCCGCGTCCGGCGGGGCCGCGGTCAGGTCCCGGTGGCCGCGCGGTAGACGCAGACCTGGGCGCCGGTGGGCGCGGCGGTCGTGGAGACCAGCTCGAAGCCCCGCAGCGCGCCGTCGCGCGGGAAGATCGACTTGCCGCCGCCCAGGATCACGGGCATCACGATGAGCCGCAGTTCGTCGACCAGGCCCTCGCCCAGCAGCAGCCGGACGAGCGAGGGACTGCCCATCACCAGCAGCCCGCCGCCGGCTCCCGAGCGCAGCGCGCGCAGGCGGGGGAGGGCTCCGGTGCCGGGGACGCGGGTGGTGTTCCAGGTCATGTCGGCGTCGGTGAGGCGGTCGGAGACGACGTACTTCGGCAGGGCGTTGAGCCGGTCGGCGAAGGGGTCCCCGGCCTGCGCGGGCCACGCCCTCGCCATCACCTCCCAGGTCCGCCGCCCGTACAGCAGCGCCTCCGCGTCCGCCAGCGCCGCGTCGAACGCCCCGCCGACCACCTCCGGGTCGAAGTACGGCCCCGACCAGCCGCCGTGCGCGAACCCGCCGTCGGTGTCCTCCTCCGGCCCGCCGGGCGCCTGCACGACGCCGTCGAGACTGATGAACTCGCTGATCACGATACGCATGGGGTCCGTTCCTGGAAGGGTCGTGCCGGGTGGGTACGGTCAGACAGACCGACGGAGCGTACGGAACTCATCGGTGCGGCACGCATCGGTACGCGCTGCCCGAGGGTCACCGACCGATCCCGCAGCCGCCGCCCCGGACCCCGCTTCGACACGACAGGCCACTCGCGCCGACGGCACACCTCCCCGGCGGGCGATGACCCGGCGGACGGCAGACCACCAGCGCGTCACCCGGCGGACGGCGCTCCACCCGGGCGGACGGCGAGCCACTCCCGCCGACGGCAGATCACCCGTGTCGACAGCGCGTCACCCGCGCCGCCCCCACGTCACGTCACCCCCGAGGCCGTCCGGTGGACCCCCGGACCATCAGCTCCCCCCGCACCGTGGCGATCCCCCCGGGCGGCGCCTCCTCGCGCCCCATCGCGATGCGCCCGGCCCGCGCCCCCGCCTCCGCCAGCGGCAGCCGCACCGTCGTCAGCGCGGGCACCGCGTCGATACTGAACGGCAGGTCGTCGAAGCCCGCCACCGACACGTCCGCCGGGATGCGCAGCCCCGACTCCCGCAGTGCCGCGCACGCGCCCAGCGCGACGGAGTCGTTCGCGGCGACCACCGCGGTCAGGGACGGGTCCCTGCGCAGCAGCTCCAGCGTGGCCTCGTAACCGGACCGGCGGTCATAGCGTCCGTGGACCGTCCAGCGCGGGTCCTCCGCGATGCCGTGCGCGGCGAGCGCGGCCCGGTGGCCCTCCAGCCGGTGCCGGGTGGTCGTCCGTTCCACGGGGCCCGCGATGTAGCCGACGCGCCGGTGGCCGAGCCCGATCAGGTGCTCGGTCAGCTCCCGTCCCCCGCCCCGGTTGTCGAAGGTCAGCGCGATCGCCCCGGTGTCCGGCGCCGGCGGGCGTCCGCACAGCACCACCCGGGTCCCCGCCTCCGCGAGCCTGCGCAGCTTCGCCGCCACCGCCGCCTGGTGCGGCGCGTCCTCCACCGCCCCGCCGGTCAGCACCACGGCCGCCGCCCGCTGCCGTTGCAGCAGCGTGAGGTAGGTCAGCTCGCGCTCCGGGGAGCCGCCGGTGTTGCAGACCACGGCGAGCCGCTCGCCGCCCGCCCGGCCGCCCGGCCCGCCGATCTCGGACTGGATCGCGCTCGCCATGATCCCGAAGAACGGGTCGGCGATGTCGTTCACCAGGATGCCGACCAGGTCGGAGGTGGCGGCGGCGAGCGCGCTCGCGGGACCGTTCAGTACGTAGTCCAGTTCGTCGACCGCCTTGAGCACCCGCTCCCGGGTGGACGCGGCGACGGGATAGTTCCCGTTCAGCACGCGCGACACCGTCGCGGGGGAGACCTGCGCGCGGGCCGCCACGTCCGCCAGGGTCACCGTCATGTCCTCGTCCTCCGCATCGTCGCGCCCGGAGACCCGGCGGGCGCGTCCCCCACACTCGCCCGGCCGTGGTCTTGTCCGGACCACCGTCCACAGGCTAGCTTCGTATCAGATAGAAAGCGCTTGCTATCACGCCCGTCCCGGCGGAAGCGGCGCGCGAACCGCGTACGAAGGGAATGACGTGACACGCAAGACGGTGCGTATCGCCATGAACGGTGTGACCGGGCGCATGGGCTACCGCCAGCACCTCGTCCGCTCCATCCTGGCCCTGCGCGAACAGGGCGGCCTCGACCTGGGCGACGGCACCACGCTGTGGCCGGAGCCGGTCCTGGTCGGCCGCCGCGAGCACGCGCTCACGGCGCTGGCCGAACGGCACGGCCTGGAGCACGTCTCCACGGACCTGGACGCCGTCCTCGCCGACGACAGCGTCGACATCTACTTCGACGCGCAGGTGACCTCGGCCCGCGAGGAGGCGATCAGGAAGGCGATCGCCGCCGGCAAGCACGTCTACACCGAGAAGCCCACCGCCACCGGCCTCGACGGCGCCCTGGAACTGGCCCGCCTGGCCCGGGCGGCCGGCGTCAAGCACGGCGTCGTCCAGGACAAGCTGTTCCTCCCGGGCCTGCTCAAGCTCAAGCGCCTCATCGACGGCGGCTTCTTCGGCCGGATCCTCTCGGTGCGCGGCGAGTTCGGCTACTGGGTCTTCGAGGGCGACTGGCAGGAGGCCCAGCGCCCGTCCTGGAACTACCGCGCGGAGGACGGCGGCGGCATCGTCGTCGACATGTTCCCGCACTGGGAGTACGTCCTGCACGAGCTGTTCGGCCGGGTGACGTCCGTCCAGGCGCTCACCGCCACCCACATCCCGCAGCGCTGGGACGAGAACGGCAAGCCCTACGACGCCACCGCCGACGACGCCGCCTACGGCGTCTTCGAACTCGACGGCGGCGCCATCGCGCAGATCAACTCCTCCTGGGCGGTCCGCGTCAACCGCGACGAACTGGTCGAGTTCCAGGTCGACGGCACCGAGGGCTCGGCCGTCGCCGGCCTGCGCGACTGCCGCGTCCAGCACCGCTCCGCCACCCCCAAGCCGGTCTGGAACCCCGACATCCCCGCCACCTACGCCTTCCGTGACCAGTGGCAGGAGGTCCCCGACAACGGAGAGTTCGACAACGGCTTCAAGGCGCAGTGGGAGCTGTTCCTGCGCCACGTGTACGCCGACGCCCCCTACCACTGGGACCTGCTGGCCGGCGCCCGCGGCGTCCAGCTCGCCGAGCTGGGCCTGAAGTCCTCCGCCGAGGGCCGCCGCCTGGACGTACCGGAGATCGCGCTGTGACCCTCCACCTCCCGCAGGCCGACGGCACCCTGCGCGCCTACACGCCCCGCACCGGGCCGGCCGCGCGGACGACGCCGGGAAGCGCTTTCACCTCCCGTACGGTCTTCTCGGCCGCGCACGTCGTCGCCGACCCGTACGCCGACACCACGCCCGACGGCCCCGCCGCCGTCGACTGGGACGCCACCCTCGCCTTCCGCCGCCACCTGTGGTCCCACGGGCTCGGCGTCGCCGAGGCGATGGACACCGCCCAGCGCGGCATGGGCCTGGACTGGGCGGGCGCCGCCGAACTGATCCGCCGCTCCGCCGCCGAGGCGAAGGCGTGCGGCGGCCGGATCGCCTGCGGCGTCGGCACCGACCAGCTCACCTCCGGGACCCTGGCGGACATCCGGGCCGCCTACGAGGAGCAGCTCGCCGTCACCGAGGAAGCGGGCGCCCAGGCCATCCTGATGGCCTCCCGCGCCCTGGCCGCGACGGCGCGGGGCCCGGAGGACTATCTGGAGGTCTACGGCCACCTGCTCCGCCAGGCCGCCGAACCGGTGATCCTGCACTGGCTCGGCCCGATGTTCGACCCGGCCCTGGAGGGCTACTGGGGCTCGTCCGACCTCGACACGGCGACCGGCACCTTCCTGGAGGTCATCGCCGCCCACCCCGACAAGGTCGACGGCATCAAGGTCTCCCTCCTCGACGCCCAGCGCGAGATCGACCTGCGCCGCCGCCTCCCGCAGGGCGTGCGCTGCTACACCGGCGACGACTTCCATTACCCCGAGCTGATCGCCGGCGACGACCAGGGCTTCAGCCACGCCCTGCTCGGCATCTTCGACCCGCTGGGACCGCTGGCGGCCGAGGCGGTCCACGTCCTGGACACCGGGGACACGGACGGCTTCCGCGCCCTGCTCGACCCGACCGTCGACCTCTCCCGCCACCTCTTCCAGGCCCCGACCCGCTACTACAAGACGGGCGTGGTGTTCCTGGCCTGGCTGGCCGGCCACCAGTCGCACTTCACCATGGTCGGCGGCCTCCAGTCGGCCCGCTCCCTGCCCCATCTCGCCCGCGCCTACGAACTCGCCGACGGGATCGGCCTGTTCCCCGACCCGAAGCCGGCCGAGGAACGGATGCGGACCCTGCTCTCCCTGTACGGAGTCACCCAGTGAGCGACGACCTCTCCCGCTTCTCCATCAACCAGATGACCGTCAGGCAGCTCACGCTGCCCGAACTGACCGCCGCCTGCCGCGACCTGGGCGTCGGCAACGTCGGCCTGTGGCGCGAACCGGTCCAGGAGTACGGCGTCGAGGCCGCCGCCAAGCTGGTCCGGGACGCGGGCCTGCGCGTCACCACCCTGTGCCGCGGCGGCTTCCTCACCGCGACCGACCCGGACGCCCGGCGGGCCGCCCTGGCCGACAACCGCCGCGCCGTCGACGAGGCCGCCGCCCTCGGCACCGACACCCTGGTGCTCGTCTCCGGCGGCCTGCCGCCCGGCGACAAGGACCTCACCGCCGCCCGCGAGCGCATCGCGGACGCCCTCGCCGAACTCGGCCCCTACGCCGAGGAGCACGGCGTCCGCCTCGCCATCGAGCCGCTGCACCCGATGTACGCGGCCGACCGCTGCGTGGTCTCCACCCTCGCCCAGGCCCTGGACCTCGCCGAACGCTTCCCCGCCCACCAGGTCGGCGTCACGGTGGACACGTACCACATCTGGTGGGACGACCGGGCGCCCGAGCAGATCGCGCGGGCGGGCGCGGGCGGCCGTGTCCACACCTTCCAGCTCGCCGACTGGACCACCCCGCTGCCCGAGGGCGTCCTCAACGGCCGCGGCCAGCTCGGGGACGGCTCGGTCGACATGCGGGAGTGGAAGGGCCACGTCGAGGCGGCCGGGTACACCGGCCCCATCGAGGTGGAACTGTTCAACGAGGGGCTGTGGGCCCGCGACGGCCGGGAGGTGCTGGCGGAGACGGCCCGGCGGTTCGCGCAGCACGCGCTCTGACGGCCCGTGCCCCCGCGCACCGCCGCGGGAAAATCTTCGTGTCCCCGTGCAACCCTCCGCCCACCCGGTGTGTCGTACAAGGCGTCAGGACACCCGCAGGGGGAGATCTGGGGGGATCGCGGAGTCCTGAGGGAGGGGAGACGCGAGGGGGCCCGGTCGGTGAACCGGGCCCCCGAAGTGTCGCTCGGGGCAGGCGGGTCAGGGTCAGAAGAAGACCCCGCAGCGCAGCAGCACATTGGCGTACGGCCGCGCCTCCCCGGTCCGCACCACCAGCCGGGCCCCCGCGGACAGCTCCTTCAGCCGTTCGTGCGGGACGAGCGCGAGGGCGGGCAGCGTGTCCAGGAGCCGGGCCGCCTCGGGGTTGGCCGCCCGTACCTCCTGCGCCCCCGTGGCGCCCTCCACCACCAGCTCCGCCAGCAGCCCGTCCAGCACCTCGGCGAAGGACGGCACCCCGGCCCGGAACGCCAGGTCGACGACGCGCGGCCCGTCGGGGACCGGCATCCCCGCGTCGCACACCAGCACGCCGTCGCCGTGGCCCAGCTCGGCCAGCGCGCCGGCGAGATGCCGGTTGAGGATCCCGGCCTTCTTCACAGCGCCGCCACCTCCTCGGCGGTCGGGTACGACTCCTGCGCCCCCGCCCTGGTCACGGCCGCCGCGCCGACCCGGGCCGCGTACGCCGCCGCCTCGGCCAGCGGGGCGCCCGCGCCGAGCCGGCAGGCCAGCGCCGCGGTGAACGCGTCGCCCGCGCCCGTGGTGTCCACGACGTCCACCGCCACCGACGGCACCCGCGCCACGCCCTCCTTCGAGGCCACCAGCGCGCCCTTCGCCCCCAGGGTCACCACCACCGAGCGCGGCCCCTTCGCCAGCAGGATGCGGGCCCAGTCCTCGGGGTCGTCGCTCACACAGGCGGCTCCCAGGATCACCTTCGCCTCGTGCTCGTTGACGATCAGCGGGTCGCAGGCGTCCAGCACCTCGCGCGGCAGCGGGCGCGGCGGCGACGGGTTGAGGACGAAACGGCTGTCCGGCGTCAGACTCCGCACCACCTCCACCACCGTCTCCAGTGGGATCTCCAGCATCACCGAGACCACCCGGGAGGCGTGGAAGAGACTGTTGGCGGCCCGCACGTCACCCGGGGTGAGCCGGCCGTTGGCGCCCGGCGAGACGACGATGCTGTTGTCCCCGGACGGGTCCACGGTGATCAGCGCGACGCCGGTCGGCACGTCGCCCACCAGGACGCCCACCGTGTCGACGCCGGCCGCCCGCTGCGCGTCCAGCAGCAGCCGGCCGTGCCCGTCGTCACCGACCTTGGCCAGCAGGGCCGTACGGGCCCCGAGCCGGGCGGCGGCCACCGCCTGGTTGGCACCCTTGCCGCCCGGGTGGACGGCCAGGTCGGAGCCGAGCACCGTCTCCCCGGGCCCCGGCCGCCGCTCGACACCGATCACCAGGTCGGCGTTGGCCGACCCCACGACCAGCAGGTCGTAGTCGTACATGGTCCATCTCCCCGCATCCGCGTCCGCGTCCGTGAGCCTGTGCCGCCGTCGGTCAGCCGTCAGCCGTCAGCCGTCGAAGCCGGCCACATTCTCCTCGGTGACCACCTTCACCGGCACCTTGACCGTCTCCTCGGTCTTCTTCCCCTCGGCCGCCCGCAGCGCGTTGTCCACGGCGATCCGGCCGAGCTGCCTGGGCTGCTGCGCCACCGACGCGTACAGCGTGCCGTCCTGGACCGCCTTCAGCCCGTCCGGCGTGCCGTCGAACCCGACGACCTGCACCGACGTCCCGGCCTTCGCGCCCAGCGCCTTGATCGCGCCGAGCGCCATCTCGTCGTTCTCCGCGAAGACACCCTTGATGTCGGGGTGGGCCTGGAGCAGGTTCGTCATCACGTCCAGCCCCTTGGTGCGGTCGAAGTCGGCGGGCTGCTCGGCGACCACCTTGATGCCCGGGTACGCCTTCAGTCCCTCGGCGAACCCGGCGCCGCGCTCCCGGCTGGCGGAGGTGCCGGCCTGCCCCTGGAGGATGACAATGGTGCCCTCGCCGCCGAGCTTCTCGGCCAGCGCCTTCGCGCCCAGCGCGCCGCCCTCGACGTTGTCGGAGGCGACCAGCGCGGCGGTGTCCGCCTTGTTGACGCCGCGGTCCACGGCGACGACGGGGATGCCGGCCTTGCCGGCCGAGCGCACGGAGGGACCGGCCGCGTCGGAGTCGACGGGGTTGACGATGACCGACGACAGCCCCTCACTGGTGAAGTTCTGCACCTGGTTGGCCTGCTGCGAGGCGTCGTTCTGCGCGTCGGTGACGGTGAGTTCGACGCCCAGTTTCTTGGCCTCCTCCTCGGCGCCCGCCCGGATCTGTACGAAGAAGGGGTTGTTCAGCGTCGACAGCGACAGCCCGATCTTCCGCTTGCCGCCCGCGTCGGACCCGCCGTGCAGCAGCGAGGTCGCGCCGACGACGGCCACCGCGACGACCGCCGCGATCAGATAGGTGACGGCCTGCCTGCCCTTGCCGCCGGGCGTACCGGCCCCCGCAGGCGCCGGGGTCGCCCCCGCCTTGCGCCGCACGGTGTCGAGCAGTACCGCCAGCGCGATGACGACACCGATGACGACCTGCTGCCAGAACGCCGACACCGACAGCAGGTTGAGCCCGTTGCGCAGCACCGCGAGGATCAGCGCGCCGATGAGCGTCCCCGACGCCTTGCCGGTGCCGCCGGCCAGCGAGGCCCCGCCGATCACCACGGCCGCGATGGCGTCCAGCTCGTACCCCTGCGCGGCCTGCGGCTGCGCGGAGGAGAGCCGGGAGGCCAGCACGATGCCGGCCGCGGCGGCGAACAGCCCGGAGAAGGCGTAGATGGCGAGCTTCTGCCGCTTGACCCGCAGCCCGGACAGCCGCGCGGCCTCCTCGTTGCCGCCGATGGCGTACATGGACCGCCCGATGTACGTCCGACCCAGCACGAAGGCCGTGATCAGCCCCATCACGACCATCACCAGCACGGGCACCGGCAGCCAGCCGCCGAGCGTGTCGCCGAGGTGCGAGACGGAGTCCGGGAACGGGATCGGCGACCCCTGCGAGATGACCAGCGACAGCCCGCGCCCCACCGACAGCATGGCCAGCGTCGCGATGAACGGCGGGAGTTTCCCGTACGAGACGAGGAAACCGTTGACGAGTCCGCACGCGACGCCGGTCGCGACCGCCAGCACCACCGCTATCGGCACCGGCACCCCGCCCTCGGCGGCGCTCCACGCCAGCACGGTGGCCGACAGCGCGGCGACCGAACCGACCGACAGGTCGATGCCGGCCGCGACGATCACGAAGGTGACACCGAAGGCGAGGATGGCGGTGACGGCCGCCTGCACTCCCACGTTGAGCAGGTTGTCCGTCGTCAGGAAGTCCCCCGACAGCGCCGACATGGCGACGACGAGGACGATCAGCGCGGTCAGCGCGCCGTTGTCGAGCAGCAGCCGGCGCAGACCGCCGCCGGACGTGTTCTTGAGGGTGTCAGCGGCCACCGTCGGCCTCCGTTCCATGGTTCTGCGCGTTCTGAGTGTTCTGAGCGTTCTGAGCACTCTGGGCGCTCTGCGGGTTGCTGACGGCGAGCGCCATCACGGCGTCCTGGGTGGCCTCCCCGGCGGCGAGTTCGCCGGCGATCCGGCCCTGCGCCATGACCAGCACCCGGTCGCTCATGCCGAGCACCTCGGGCAGGTCACTGGAGATCATCAGGACGGCGGCGCCGGCGGCCGTCAGTTCGTTGATCAGCTGGTAGATCTCGACCTTGGCGCCGACGTCGATCCCGCGCGTCGGCTCGTCGAGGATCAGCACCTTGGTGTCGGCGAGCAGCCACTTGCCGATGACGACTTTCTGCTGGTTGCCGCCGGAGAGCGTGCGCACCCGCTGCCCGAGGCCCGCCATCCGCACGCCGAGCTGCTCGGCGATCCGGGCCGCGGCGGCGCGCTGCCCCTTCAGATCGACGAGCCCCGCGCGGGAGGTGGACCTGAGCGTGACCAGCCCGAGGTTCTCCTCGACGGAGGCGTCGAGCACCAGCCCCTGCCCCTTGCGGTCCTCGGGCACCAGCCCGATCCCGGCGGCCATCGCGGCGTTGACGTCGTGCCCCCGCAGCCGGGCGCCCCCGACCAGGACACTGCCCCGGTCATAGGGGTCGGCCCCGAAGACGGCCCGTACGACCTCGGTCCGCCCGGCCCCGACCAGCCCCGCGATCCCGACGACCTCCCCGGCCCGCACCTCGAAACTCACGTCGTGGAACACCCCGCCCCGGGTGAGCCCTTCCACCCTGAGCAGCGCCTCACCGGCGGCCGCCCGCTCCCGCGGGTACTGCTGCTCGATGGAGCGCCCGACCATGAGCCGTACGAGTTCGTCCTCGGCGGTGGAGGCGGGCACCTGCCCGACGCTCGCACCGTCCCGGATGACGGTGACCCGGTCCCCGAGGGCGGCGATCTCCTCCAGGTGGTGGGTGATGAAGACGATCCCGACCCCGTCCGCCCGCAGCCGCCGCACGATGGCGAAGAGCTTCTCCACCTCCTCGGAGGTGAGCACGGCGGTCGGCTCGTCCATGATCAGTACCCGCGCGTCGAGGCTCAGCGCCTTGGCGATCTCGACCATCTGGAGCCGCGCGATCCCCAGTTCACGCACCCGGGTGCGCGGCGACACGTCGACCCCCACCCGCTCCAGCAGCACGGCGGCGTCGGCGTCCATCCGCTTCCGGTCGATCATGCCGAGCCGCCGCGGCTGCCGCCCGAGGAAGATGTTCTCGGCGACGGTCAGGTCGGGAACGAGGTTGAACTCCTGGTAGATGGTGGCGATCCCGAGCCGCTCGCTGTCCTGCGCCCCGTTGATCCGCACCTCCTTGCCGCCGACGAGAATCCGCCCGGCGTCGGGCGTGTGCGCGCCGGAGAGCGTCTTGATGAGGGTGCTCTTGCCGGCGCCGTTCTCACCGAGCAGCACATGCACCTCGCCCCGGCGCAGATCGAAGTCCACACCGTCCAGCGCCACCACGCCGGGGAAGGTCTTGCGGATGCCCTCGATGCGCAGCAACTCGTCGTCCCGCACGTCCTGGCTGCTCACGTCGTACTCCTTCGTACGGAATTCGGGGTCCGGCCGGGGCCGGGCTCGCCGCACGACCGCCGCACGACGAGCCGCGCGGGCAGGGTCACGGACGCGCCGGCCCGCCCCTCGACCCGGTCGACCAGCGCGCGCACGGCGGCCCGCCCCAGTTCCCCCGTCGGCTGGGCGATCGCGGTGACCGGCGGATCGGTGTGCACGAACCAGCGGATGTCGTCGAACGCGGCGAGCGCGATGTCCTCGGGCACCCGCAGACCGCGCGCCCGTACGGCGTCCAGGGCGCCGAGCGCCATCAGGTTGTCGGCGGCGAAGACGACGTCGGGCGGCTCGGGCAGGTCGAGGAACCCCTCGGTGACCCGCCGCCCGCTCTCCGCCTGGAAGTCGCCCTGCCCGATGTAGTGGCCGGGCAGCGGAAGCCCGTACGCGCCGAGCGCCTCCCGGAAGGCGTCCACCCGCTCCTGTCCGGTGGTGGTGGCCGCGGGACCCGCGATGATGGCGAGCCGCCGGTGCCCGAGCCCGTGCAGATGCGCCACCAGGTCCCGTACGGCGGCCCGCCCGTCCGACCGCACCACGGGCACGTCGACCCCCGGTATCCACCGGTCCACGAACACCATCGGCGTCCCGGCCCGCGCCGCCTCCAGCATCCGGGGCGAGCCGCCGTCGGTCGGGGACACGAGCAGCCCGTCGATCCGCCGGTCCAGCAGCGTCGTCACATGATGATCCTGCAACTCGGGCCGCTCGTCGGCGTTGCCGATGATGACGCTGTACCCGAGCGCGCGGGCCTCCTCCTCGACGGAGCGGGCCAGTTCGGTGAAGTACGGGTTCAGTACGTCGCTGATGACCAGGCCGAGCGTGCGGGTCTGGTCGGTGCGCAGGGACCGGGCGACGGCGTTGGGCCGGTAGCCGAGGGCCTCGACGGCCGCCAGCACCCGGTCGCGCGCGCCCTCGCTGACGGACGGGTGCCCGTTGAGCACCCGCGACACCGTGGCGACGGAGACGCCGGCCTCGGCGGCGACGTCCTTGATGCTCGCCATCGCGTTCCACCTCCTCGTGGAATCGATTACACGAGGAGGATTGGAATCGATTACACGACGGCCTGGCAAGGGGGTGGGCGCGGCCGAGACCGGATCGTGACCGGTGGTGCGGTCAGATCTGGTTCTCACCGCCGTCCACGTAGAGGTTGGCGCCGAGCATGTAGCTGCTCTCCGCGGAGGCGAGGAAGGCCACGGCCGCGGCGATCTCCTCCGGGCGTCCCATCCGTCCCATCGCCACCCCCGCGGCGAGCTTCTCCCGCGCGGCCGGGGCGCTCTCCTCGCCGAAGAGTTCCGTGATCCCGGTGGTGTCGACCGGTCCCGGTGAGACGGCGTTGACCCGGACGCCGCGGCCCGTGAGCTCGTTGGCCCAGGTCCTGGCGAACGACCGGACGGCGGCCTTGGAGGCCGCGTACACGCCGAACGCCTCGGTGCCGTTGCCGGCGGCGGTGGAGGCGTTGAGTATCACCGAGGCGCCGTCGTTGAGCAGCGGCAGCGCCTTCTGGACGGTGAACAGGGTGCCGCGCACGTTGACGGCGAAGGTCTGGTCGAAGTGCTCCTCGGTGACCTGTTCCAGTGCCGCGAACGACGCGGTCGCCGCGTTGGCGAAGACGATGTCCAGGCCCCGGCCGCGGGCGCGGACCGCGTCGTAGAGCCGGTCCAGGTCGGCGAGGTCGGTGATGTCGCCCGGCACGGCGGTGACGCGCCCCTCGCCGATGATCCCGGCGGTCGCCTTCAGCGCCGCCTCGCGCCGTCCGATGACGAACACGTGCGCGCCCTCGTCCGCCAGCCGTACGGCGGTGGCGCGGCCGATCCCGGTGTGGCCGCCGGTGACGACGGCGGTCTTGCCCTCGAACTGCCCCATGTGCATGCCCACTTCCTGGCTCGCCTGTTTGTGTACCGACCGGTACTGAAGTGGACCGTAACACATCTGCACCGACCGGTACGGAAGAGGTAGGGTGGGGGCATGGAGACGCGACCGAAGGGGAGAGGCCAGCTCGGCCGGCCGAGGGGCTTCGACGCCGAGGAGGCCCTGGAGCGCGCCATGCGGGTCTTCTGGGAACAGGGCTACGAAGGCGCCAGCCTCACCGACCTGACCGCCGCGATGGGCATCACCCGCACCAGCATGTACGCGGCCTTCGGCAACAAGGAGGACCTGTTCCGCAAGGCGCTGGAGCGCTACGCCGAGGGCCCCGCCTCGTACGTCGCCCGTGCCCTGCGGGAGCCGACCGCCCGCGCGGTGGCCACCGCGTTCCTGAACGGCTCCGTCCGCGCCACCACCCAGCCCGACTGCCCCGCCGGCTGCCTGGGTGTCCAGGCGTCCCTCGCCGCCGGCGAGGCCGGCCGCACCACGCGGGACGCGCTCGTCGCCTGGCGCAACGAGGGCACGGAGCACCTCCGCCTCCGGCTCCAGCGGGCGGTCGACGAAGGCGACCTCCCCGCCGACGCCGACCCCGGAGCCCTCGCCCGCTACCTCATGACCGTCGCCAACGGCATCGCCGTCCAGGCGTCGAGCGGCGCGACCCGCGACGACCTCCAGCGGGTGGCCGACATGGCACTGGGCGGCTGGCCCGCCGCCTGAGACCCTGGCCCCGGTCCCTCGGCCGCCGGTCGTAGGTCCCGCGCCCCAGGCGCGCCGCGCCCCGCCTGGCTAGGGTCGTTCCTCATGGACACCACGGGAACCGCCGGTCGCCGGACGCTGCCGGAACGTACGCGCGACACCCTGCGGCGGCTCACCACCGAGCGGGACGCGTGGGTGTCGACGGCTCACCCGGATCACGGACCCCACCAGGTGCCGCTGTGGTTCCTGTGGGACGGGCGGGCCGTGTGGATGTGCACCAGCGCCACGTCCGTGACCGCGCGCAACGTCCGCGCGGAGCCGCGGGTACGCCTGTCGCTGCCGGACACCTTCGACGTGGTGCTCGTCCAGGGCGAGGCGGAGTACTTCACCGAACACGAGGTGCCCGGACCCGCCGCGGAGGCGTTCGCCGGCAAGTTCGGCTGGGACCCCCGCGGGGAAGAGGGCTCCTTCCTGTACCTGCGCGTCACCCCGAGAACCGTGCGCGCCTGGCGTGGCGAACCGGAGCTGCGCGGAAGGGTCGTCATGCGCGACGGGAAGTGGCTGGAACAGCAGCCGTCATCGACGATCACGCCCCGGACACCGGACGGCCGATGACAGGATCGCCGGATGCACAGCGAACTCATCCGCACCCCCTACGTGGCCATGGGCTCCGACGGGCTGTCCACGATCGTGGGAGCCGTGTGCACGCTCCTGGGGGTGGCGGTCGGCGCCCTGGGCGCCCTGGCCGCCGCCCGGGTGCAGTTGCGCGGGGCGATCGCGCAGGCGGACGCGGTGCTGGCGCAGGCCGACATGACGTACCGGGCGGCCCTCGACCAGACGCACGCCGCGCAACGCGCCGCGCATGAGCAGTGGCGCCGGGAGATCAGACGGGACGCCTACGCGGCGTTCGTCACCGCGCTCGACGAGGTCAAGGAACTGGTCGCCCGCCCCGAACTCCTCGCTGCCGACGCCCTGTCGGCCGCCTTCCGCGCGGTGACGGCGGCCTTCGCGGTGGTGGAGCTGGAAGGCCCGCCCTCTCTCACGGCCCTGGCGCGGACGGCACACCGGCGTTGCCTCGCGGCCGACGAGCACGCCCGGCGGCTGGCACCCCGCGCCACCGCCATGCGCGTCCTGAGTACGGCGACCAGTGCCGCGACGGACCAGGCCGACAGCGGCTCCCCGTCCGCCCTCGCACGTGCGGCCCACCGGGCACTGACGCAACTGCGCGAAGCCGCCTTCCGCCACGAAACCGGCCGAGCGGACCGGTCCGCCTACGAATCCGCGCGCCACCGCGCGGCCGAGGCCCTGGACGCGTCCGGCCTGTTCACGGCCGAGCAGCGGCACGCCCTGCTGGCCGACCCCTCATGGGAGGCGGCCCTGCGCATGGGCAGCGAACACGCCGAAGCCATCCGGCAGTTCGACGCGGCCCGCACCGACTTCGTCTCCGCCGCCCGCGAACTCCTCGACACCGCCACCGACACCGCCACCGACCGCCGATGAGACGGCGGTGCCGTGCGACCGGCCGAAGCGCCGGGCGCACGGCACGCCACTGCCCTTACCGTACGAGCACGACCGAGTTGATCGGCGTGAAGTCGTACGGCGCGTAGGCGCCGGTGGCGCGCTGCACGGGGTAGCAGTCGGCGCCGTTGTACCCCTTGCAGATCTGGAAGCCGGCGCCACCCGTCTGGTTGTTCACGATCACCCGGGTGCCAGTCACGTTGGACAGGTTGTGGGCGCCGTAGCTGTAGAAGATGTTCTTGCTCAGGATGCTGCCGTTCGCCTCGCGGATGCAGACCGCGCCGGACGGGCAGGGCGTTGCGGCCGAGGCGCTCGGCGCCAGGGTGACCCCGAGGGCACCCAGGGCGAGAGTCATGCCGGCGACCGTTGCAGCGAGCTTGCGCAATGTTCCCCCTATGTCGGGATGCCCCGGTATGGGCATCTCGTACGTCGAAAGTAGCCGGACCGGTGAGGGCATGCCAGAGCACCGGGGCAACTCACGCGCTGTGGTGCGAGTGGGATTCAAGAGGCGGACGCGCCATCGGCGTTGCGACAGATGTCCGGGGTGCCGCCCCCCCCGGACCGCCACCCGCCAACGCCGGCCGGGTCACCGTTTCCCCACGCCTCCCACCCCCTGAGCCACCCCCACCTCGCACCACACGTACTTCCCCCGACTCCCCTCCCTGGGCAGCGGATACCATCCCCACGCGTCGGCGCACGCCCGTACGAGGGTCAGCCCTCGGCCTTCCTCCGCATCGGTCGTGCGGTCGCATGACGCCGGCGGTTCCGGTGGCTCCGGATCGGTGTCCCAGGCCCCGATCCGCAACGGTCCGGGCGGAGTCCACCGCACCCGCAAGGCGGCGGGGCCTTTCGTGTGCCGTACGGCGTTGGATACCAGCTCGGTGGCGAGCAACTCCGCTGTGTCCACGAGGCTGATGAGGCCGTGCATGGTGAGGATGAGGCGCAGGGTGCGGCGGCAGACAGTGACCGCTCTGAGGTCGTTCGGGATGTGGAGGGTGTAGTTCCAGGCTTCGGGCATACGTCATCGACTCCGATCGGTGGCGAGCGAGGAGAGGGAGCGGATGGATGAATGAGAGGGAGGACGCCGCGCACGGTGGCAGTGCCGCAGCCGTCACGACAGGACGGAGCGGTGCGCTTCCGCACTGTGTTCTCCTCGTCACAGACGGTATGGGTATTCTGCTACCCGTGACAAGCCGATCGCGTGATCGGCCCCTCAAAAGAGGAGAGTGACCTATGGTCCAAAGGCGCGACCCGACAGCGCGTCAGGTGCGGCTGGGTGCCGAGCTGCGCAGGCTTCGTGAGGCGGCCGGCCTGACCGTCGTCCAGGCGGCGGCGCTCCTGGGCGCGAGCAGGGCGCAGATCAGTCATATCGAACTGGGTCTCACGGGCGTGAGCGAGGAGCGCCTGCGTCGACTCGTATCCCATTACGCCTGCACGGACACGGAGTACGTCGAAGCGCTGGTGGACATGGCCACGGACCGGACGCGCGGCTGGTGGGAGGCGTACCGGGGGCGACTGCCCACGTCGTTCCTGGACTTGTCCGAGCTGGAACACCACGCCCGCTTCCTGCGTAACGTGGCGATCCTGTACGTGCCGGGCCTGTTGCAGACGGAGGACTACTCGCGAGCGGTCTTCTCCTCCAGGCTGCCGGAACTGACCGCTGAGGAACTTGAGTTGCGCATCGAACACCGAAAAGCGCGCCAGAGGTCCACCACTCCGTACGAAGCGTTGGTCCACGAGGCGGCGCTACGGATCAGAGTCAGCGACCGTGCCGCCTCCAGGGCCCAGCTGGCCCGTCTTCTCGACCTGTCCGAAGCGAGCCATGTCACCTTGCGCGTCATCCCGTTCGACCTGGACGGCTTCGCCAGGGCGTCGAGCACGATGACGTACGCGGGCGGTCCCGTGCCCAGGCTGGACACCGTATTGCGCGACGCGCCTCATGGCTCGGTCCTCCTCGACTCCGAGGCACAGCTCGGCGCCTACCGGACCCGGTTTCATAAGATGCGGGCCGTGTCACTGGACCCCGTCCCCTCGCGTGATGTCATCAACCGGCTGGCGAAAGAACTGTGAGGTCTCATATGGACCGTTGGCGCAAGTCCTCCTACTCCGGTGAAGGCGACGGCAACGACTGCGTGGAAGTCGCGGACGCACCCCCCCGCATAGCCGTCCGCGACTCGAAGACCCCCCACGCCCCCACCCTCACCTTCCCGTCCCCCTCCTTCTCCGCCTTCGTCGAGTTCCTCAAGCAGACAGCGAGCGAGACGGGAACGTAGGCCCTCCCGACGCCACCCCCACCGAACCGCTCACGACTTCCGCGCCTTGCGCAGCGCCGCGCCGACCGCCTCCTCGTTCCGGCCGAAGACCGCCTTCTCCAGGCTCTTGTCGTCCTCCCGTGAGAACCGCTCCCCGAGCGACACGTCCTCCTTGCTCAGCACCCGCCCGCACCACTCACCCTGCCCGGCGACATGGTCGTCGAACGGCACGGCCGCGCCCTCCCCGAGCACGACCCACGCGTCGTCGACCCAGCGCAGCGCGAGCAGATAGGTGTGCCCGGTCTCCAGCCGGGGCGCCGCCGCGGCCGTCCGCTTGATGCGCGTACCGCTCTCGTAGACCCGCCACCCGGGGGCGACCATGTCGAAGCTGTCGCCCAGTTCCCGCCGGGGCGACCCCGCGGACCACAGGACGTCGTCCGCCCGGAAGGTCACGTCCCGGTCCGCCGTGTACTTCACCGAACCCTCGGTGAAGTCCTCCCGGTTGATCTCCTTCTCCCCGGTGGGCGTCGCCACGACGACGTGGTCGGCGTTGGTGACCCAGTCCGACGCGGTCTGCGACGCGTACGCGTCCTGCGGGATCCCGCACCCGACCACGGTGTCCAGGCCGCCCTGGCCGACCATGACCCCGGCGAGCACCCCGGCGGCGGCCAGGACCGCGGCGATGGGCCGGCCGGGCAGACGGTCGAACAGGGCGGGACGCGCGGATCTCATAAGGGCACACCATTCCGGAAGACTCTTGGTGCAGGACAAGACGATCAACAGGCCCGAACGGTTACCTGAAAGATCAACGTCCGTGTAACAGCCGCCCCGCACCCCGTCCCCAGGGCCTCCTCAAGACCTGCTGTCCTTCCCGTACCGCCGGAACTCCGACGTCTCCACGGTCCACGGCCCGAACGGCACCGAGTCACCGAAGATGTACGGCTCCTTGTTGCTGTAACGGCCCTTGCAGGGCTCGGAGTGCACTTCGATCGTGCCGGTGCGCGGGTCGACGATCAGGTGGAGCGGGATGCCCATGGCGGGACAGTCCGCGAGCTTCGCGTCGTGGTCGTTGCCCGGGTTGGACGGGGAGACGATCTCGATGGCGGCCAGTACGCGCGTCGCGTCGACGGCGAGCCCCTCCTCGTCGAGGACTTCCTCGGGGATGACGACGGCGTCGGGCCGGCGCATACGGCCCAGCGCCGGATGCTCGATCTCGGGGCCGTTCGCGCAGATGTGACCGGGGTGGGTGTCGAGGAGTTGTGTGTCCAGTTGCTTGCAGATGCGTCGGACCGTGCCTCCATGTGTCAAGACTACTGAGCGACTCCCTGCCGGACCGCCCGCTGTCACAGCCCCCCGGTACCGTCGGATCATGACCGACCAGTCCGCAGCGGCCCCCGGCGAACGGCGGCTCGCCGTGCTCGAAGGCGTCCTGGAGCGCATCACGTACGCCAATGAGGAGAACGGCTACACGGTCGCCCGCGTCGACACCGGCAGAGGCGCCGGCGACCTGCTCACCGTCGTCGGCGCGCTGCTCGGCGCGCAGGTGGGGGAGTCGCTGCGGATGGAGGGCCGCTGGGGGAGCCACCCCCAGTACGGCAAGCAGTTCCACGTCGAGAACTACACCACCGTCCTGCCCGCCACCGTCCAGGGCATCCGGCGCTACCTCGGTTCCGGTCTGGTCAAGGGCATCGGGCCGGTCTTCGCCGACCGCATCACCCAGCACTTCGGCCTCGACACCCTCACCGTCATCGAGGAGGAGCCCAAGCGGCTGATCGAGGTCCCGGGCCTGGGCCCCAAACGCACCAGGAAGATCGCCGACGCCTGGGAGGAGCAGAAGGCGATCAAGGAGGTCATGCTCTTCCTCCAGACGGTGGAGGTGTCCACCTCCATCGCCGTCCGCATCTACAAGAAGTACGGCGACGCCTCGATCTCCGTCGTCAAGAACCAGCCGTACCGGCTCGCCGCCGACGTCTGGGGCATCGGCTTCCTCACCGCCGACAAGATCGCCCAGTCCGTCGGCATCCCGCACGACAGCCCGGACCGGGTGAAGGCGGGGCTGCAGTACGCGCTCAGCCAGGCCACCGACCAGGGGCACTGCTATCTCCCGGAGGAGAAGCTGATCGCCGACGCGGTGAAGCTGCTCCAGGTCGACACCGGGCTCGTCATCGAGTGCCTCGCCGAACTGGCCGCCGAGCCGGAGGAGGACGGCGCGGACCCCGGCGTCGTACGGGAGAAGGTGCCCGACCCGGAGGGCGGGGAGCCCGTCACCGCCGTGTATCTGGTGCCCTTCCACCGGGCCGAGCTGTCGCTGGCGGGGCAGTTGCGGCGGCTGCTGCGGGCCGACGAGGACCGGATGCCGGGCTTCCAGGACGTCCCGTGGGACAAGGCGCTCGGGTGGCTGAAGGGGCGCACGGGGACCGAGCTGGCGCCCGAGCAGGAGGCCGCCGTGAAGCTGGCGCTCACCGAGAAGGTCGCCGTGCTCACCGGCGGGCCGGGGTGCGGCAAGTCGTTCACGGTGCGGTCGGTCGTGGAGCTGGCCCGCGCGAAGAAGGCCAAGGTCGTGCTCGCCGCGCCGACCGGGCGGGCCGCCAAGCGGCTGGCGGAGCTGACCGGCGCCGAGGCGTCCACCGTCCACCGGCTCCTCGAACTGAAGCCGGGCGGCGACGCTGCCTACGACCGGGACCGGCCGCTCGACGCCGACCTGGTGGTGGTCGACGAGGCGTCGATGCTGGACCTGCTGCTCGCCAACAAGCTGGTGAAGGCCGTACCGCCGGGTGCGCATCTGCTGTTCGTCGGGGACGTGGACCAGCTGCCGTCCGTCGGCGCCGGCGAGGTGCTGCGTGACCTCCTCGCCGACGGCAGTCCCGTCCCCGCCGTCCGCCTCACCCGGGTCTTCCGCCAGGCCCAGCAGTCGGGCGTGGTGACCAACGCGCACCGGATCAACTCCGGTCAGCACCCGGTCACCGACGGCATGAAGGACTTCTTCCTCTTCGTCGAGGACGACACGGAGGAGGCGGGCCGGCTCACCGTCGACGTGGCGGCGCGGCGCATCCCGGCCCGCTTCGGACTCGACCCGCGCCGGGACGTGCAGGTCCTCGCGCCGATGCACCGGGGACCGGCCGGCGCGGGCACGCTGAACGGGCTCCTCCAGCAGGCCGTCACCCCGGGCCGCCCCGACGTCCCCGAGAAGCGGTTCGGCGGACGCGTTTTCAGAGTCGGCGACAAGGTCACCCAGATCAGGAACAACTACGAGAAAGGGGAGAACGGCGTCTTCAACGGCACGGTGGGGGTCGTCACCTCCCTCGACCCGGTGGAGCAGCGGCTGACCGTACTGACCGACGAGGACGAGGAGGTCCCGTACGAATTCGACGAACTGGACGAACTCGCCCACGCCTATGCCGTCACCATTCACCGCTCGCAGGGCAGTGAGTACCCGGCGGTGGTGATCCCGGTGACCACGGGGGCCTGGATGATGCTCCAGCGAAACCTGTTGTATACGGCGGTCACCCGGGCGAAGCGGCTGGTCGTCCTGGTCGGTTCGCGCAAGGCGATCGGTCAGGCGGTCCGCACGGTCTCCGCCGGACGGCGCTGTACGGCGCTGGATTTCCGGCTCGGGGCCCCCACCGCGTAACAAATGATCGATCAAATGAGTCGCGAAGGTCACAGACCACTTCCCGAAGGGGAGCGGAGGGGGCAGTATGAGCAAGTTGGCGGCACTCAGTGCCGCCGATAGGCCCGATGGTCGACCCCGAGTGCACTCTCCTGAGCCAAGTGGGGGATGGTAGAGACAGTCAGGGCACCTCGAAGATGAGGCACTACGTCGGTGAGGGAAGACGTGAGCGACAACTCAGTAGTACTGCGGTACGGCGACGGCGAGTACACCTACCCGGTGATCGACAGCACCGTCGGCGACAAGGGCTTCGACATCGGGAAGCTCCGCGCCCAGACCGGTCTGGTCACGCTGGACAGTGGTTACGGCAACACCGCCGCCTACAAATCCGCCATCACCTATCTGGACGGCGAAGCGGGCATCCTCCGCTACCGCGGCTACCCGATCGAGCAGCTGGCCGAGCGCTCCACCTTCCTGGAGGTCGCCTACCTGCTGATCAACGGCGAGCTGCCGACGGTCGACGAACTCACGGCGTTCCAGAACGAGATCACGCAGCACACCCTGCTGCACGAGGACGTCAAGAACTTCTACAAGGGCTTCCCGCGCGACGCCCACCCGATGGCCATGCTGTCGTCGGTGGTCTCGGCGCTGTCGACGTTCTACCAGGACAGCCACAACCCGTTCGACGAGCAGCAGCGCAACCTCTCCACGATCCGGCTGCTCGCCAAGCTCCCGACGATCGCGGCGTACGCGTACAAGAAGTCGGTCGGCCACCCCTTCGTCTACCCGCGCAACGACCTCGGCTACGTCGAGAACTTCCTGCGCATGACGTTCTCGGTGCCGGCCCAGGAGTACGACCTGGACCCGACGGTCGTCGCGGCCCTGGACAAGCTGCTGATCCTGCACGCGGACCACGAGCAGAACTGTTCGACCTCCACGGTCCGCCTGGTGGGTTCGTCCCAGGCCAACATGTTCGCGTCGATCTCGGCCGGCATCAACGCGCTGTGGGGCCCGCTGCACGGCGGCGCCAACCAGTCGGTGCTGGAGATGCTGGAAGGCATCCGTGACGCCGGCGGCGACGTCGACTCCTTCATCCGCAAGGTGAAGAACAAGGAGGACGGCGTCCGCCTGATGGGCTTCGGCCACCGGGTCTACAAGAACTTCGACCCGCGCGCCAAAATCATCAAGGCCGCCGCGCACGACGTCCTCTCCGCCCTCGGCAAGTCCGACGAGCTGCTGGACATCGCCCTGAAGCTGGAGGAGCACGCGCTCTCCGACGACTACTTCGTCTCGCGCAGCCTCTACCCGAACGTCGACTTCTACACCGGTCTGATCTACCGGGCCATGGGCTTCCCGACCGAGATGTTCACGGTCCTGTTCGCGCTGGGCCGGCTGCCGGGCTGGATCGCCCAGTGGCACGAGATGATCAAGGAGCCGGGCTCCCGCATCGGCCGCCCGCGCCAGATCTACACCGGCGTGGTCGAGCGCGACTTCGTCCCCGTCGAGGAGCGCTGAGGGTTCACGAACGGTCCCGTACCGCCCGGCGGTACGGGACCCACGCGTATCCGGACAAGCGAAAGGCGCCCCGGCGCCGGTCCCCCCACGGGCCGACGACCAGGGCGCCTTCCCATGTCCCGGTGCGGATTCCCCCCACGGGATCCGGCCGGGCGTCTGAGAGAACAGCGCCTGAATCGCTGTACTGCTGTGCCGTCTGGCTGTGCCGTCTGGCGTACTGCTGCGGTCTGCCGGGACAGTGCACCTCCGGGAGGGCCGCTCAAAGCTTCCCGGTGTACGTACTGCCCCGGCAACGCTCCCCCAGCTCTCACCTGCGTTCGAGCCGGGAGGTACCCCCACCCGGGAAAGTCCCCCAAGACATCCCCGGATGCCAGTTCGCGCCCCCCAAGACGCTCCCTGACATTGTCAACTTAGACCTTCGAATCCCTTCGATGGTTACGTTCGGATCACTGTGAGCTGCGTCTCCTCCCCTGTCCGCCAGGTGGGCGGGAGACCGGTATGCCGAACGAGACCCCAGCGTAAGGAAGATGCGCGAGCCTTGTGAAGAGCTTATGGGAGAGAGGTGCCGGACTCCAGAGGCGCCAGAGGTTCGAGACCTCAGTGAAATGTGCGGAGCCGGAGGCTGTTGGTGACGACGAAGACGGAGGAGAAGGCCATCGCCGCGCCCGCGATCATCGGGTTGAGCAGTCCGGCGGCGGCGAGCGGGAGGGCGGCGACGTTGTAGCCGAAGGCCCAGACGAGGTTCCCCTTGATCGTCGCGAGGGTGCGGCGGGAGAGCCGGATGGCGTCGGCGGCGACCCGCAGGTCACCGCGGACCAGGGTCAGATCGCTCGCCTCGATGGCGACGTCGGTGCCGGTCCCCATCGCCAGCCCCAGGTCGGCGGTGGCGAGCGCGGCGGCGTCGTTGACCCCGTCGCCGACCATGGCGACCGTACGGCCCTCGGCGCGGAGGCGTTCGACGACGGCGACCTTGTCCTCGGGCAGCACGTCGGCGATCACCTCGTCGATGCCGACCTCGCGGGCGACGGACTCGGCGACGGTGCGGTTGTCGCCGGTGAGCAGGACCGGGCGCAGCCCGAGCGCCCGTAGCCGGGTGACCGCTTCGGCGCTGGTCTCCTTCACCGCGTCGGCCACGGCGACCATCCCGCGCACCGCGCCGTCCCAGCCGACCAGGACGGCCGTACGGCCCTCCCGCTCGGCCTCCTCGGCGGCCCCCGCGATCTCGTCCGGGACCCGCTCGAAGAGGCGCCCCACGGTGACCTCGCGGCCCTCCACGCGCCCGCGTACGCCCCGTCCGGGCACGTTCGTGAAGCCCTCGACCGGGGGCAGTGTGCCGACGCGCTCCTCGGCGCCCGCGGCGACGGCCCGGCCGACGGGGTGCTCGGAGGCGTGCTCCACGGCACCGGCGAGGCGCAGCAGTTCCCGCTCGTCGGTGCCCTGGGCGGCGTGGACGGTGTGCAGGGTCATGCGGCCGGTGGTGACAGTGCCGGTCTTGTCCAGGACGACGGTGTCGACGCGGCGGGTGGACTCCAGGACCTCGGGGCCCTTGATGAGGATGCCGAGCTGGGCGCCGCGCCCGGTGCCGACCAGAAGGGCGGTGGGGGTGGCCAGGCCCAGCGCGCAGGGGCAGGCGATGATCAGGACCGCGACGGCCGCGGTGAACGCGGCCACCGTGTCGCCGGTCGCGCCCAGCCACCCCCCGAAGGTGCCCACCGCGATCAGCAGCACCACGGGCACGAATATCCCGGAGACCCGGTCGGCGAGGCGCTGGACGCGGGCCTTGCCGTTCTGGGCGTCCTCCACCATGCGGGCCATCCGGGCGAGCCGGGTGTCGGCGCCGACCCGGGTGGCCTCGATCACCAGCCGGCCGCCGGCGTTGACCGTGGCGCCGGTGACGGTGTCCCCGGGCGTGACGTCCACCGGTACGGACTCGCCGGTCAGCAGCGAGGCGTCCACCGCCGAGCTGCCCTCGACCACCGTGCCGTCGGTGGCGATCTTCTCGCCGGGGCGGACGACGAACAGGTCGCCGGCCGCCAGCCGGTCCGCCGGGACGCGCACCTCGCGCCCGTCGCGCAGGACGGTGACGTCCTTGGCGCCCAGTTCCATCAGGGCCCTGAGCGCCGCGCCCGCGCGCCGCTTGGAGCGGGCCTCCAGATAGCGGCCGAGGAGCAGGAAGACGGTGACGCCGGCGGCCACCTCCAGGTAGATGGCCGAGGAGCCGTCGGCGGGGGAGGCGGTCAGGTCGAAGGGGTGGCGCATGCCCGGCATGCCCGCGTCGCCGAAGAACAGGGCCCACAGCGACCAGCCGAACGCCGCGAGGGTGCCGAGCGTCACCAGGGTGTCCATGGTGGCGGCGCCGTGCCGCAGGTTGGTCCAGGTGGCGCGGTGGAAGGGGAGGCCGCCCCAGACGACGACGGGCGCGGCCAGGGTCAGGGAGAGCCACTGCCAGTTGTCGAACTGCGCGGCCGGGACCATGGCCAGCAGCACGACGGGGAGGGCGAGCAGCGCGGCGACGGACAGGCGGCGGCCCAGCGCCGACAGTTCCGGGTCGTGGTCCGCCGGCCGGGCCTCCTCGGCCGCGGAGGCCGGCGCGGGCTCGGGCGGGGGCGGTTCCTCCGCCGTGTAGCCGGTGCGCTCCACGGTGGCGATCAGGTCGGCGACCTCGATGCCCGGCGGGTAGGAGATCCGGGCCTTCTCGGTCGCGTAGTTCACCGTGGCGGTGACGCCGTCCATGCGGTTGAGCTTCTTCTCGACGCGGGCCGCGCAGGAGGCACAGGTCATGCCCCCGATGCGCAGTTCGGTCCGCGAGCGGCCGGGCGCGTCGTCCGCCGGGGACGGCGCGGAAGGGGACGGCGCGGACGGGCGTGGCGCGGACGGGGTGCGGGCGGTGGTGGTGGTCATGCTCCGGCTCCAGACGGCCGACCGGGCGGCATGCGACGCGGCCCGGTCGCGAGGGGTGGGCTCCGTGTGCGGCGCGCGCGCAGGCGCGCGCCAGGAGGAGGGGCGGGCGGGCCGCTCAGGCGCGGCCGACGAGCTCGAAGCCCGCCTCGTCCACGGCGGCGCGCACCGCGTCCTCGTCCAGCGCCGCCTCGGAGACGACGGTGACCTCGCCGGTGGAGGCGACGGCCTTCACCGAGCTGACGCCGGGGATCTCGCCGATCTCGCCGGAGACGGCGCCCTCGCAGTGTCCGCAGCTCATCCCGCTGACCTTGTAGACGGTGGTGACGGTGGTGACGGAATCCGAGGTGCCGGTAGGGGCGGTCATGTCTACTCCTCGTCGGGGTGTGTGGGTGGGGTACCCGTGACCCGTGGTGGGGTCACCTACCTCCACCATACCCCTAGGGGGTACGGGTGTCGCGTGTCGGGTGCGGGCCGCCGGGGTCAGCGCTGCCGGCGCCCCCCTTTGCCCGGCCGGGCCGCCACCCAGGCGCGGACCGTGTCGGCGTACCAGTAGGGCTTGCCGGCCTCCACGTGGTCGGGCGGGGGCAGCAGCCCGTGCTTGCGGTACGACCGTACGGTGTCCGGCTGCACCCTGATGTGGGCCGCGATGTCCTTGTAGGACCAGAGGGTTCGGTCGGTCATACGTCACACCTCCCCGCGCGCGCCTCGGGGGCGGCCGGAAACGGCCGTCGGGGGAGCCGGGCGCCGCGCTGGCGATCATCAACCTGTGACCGTTCAACGACCGGGCGTGAGGAGGGAAGGGGGGGACGTACACGGGTGTGACGGAATACCGGCGTACCCGCGACAGCCGTGACACGACCGAGGCGTTCGTGACAGAAGTGCCGCACGGGAGCGGGGCGGACGGCGGGCGTGGCGCGTTGACGCCGGGGGAAGGGTTCAGGTACGGCAGGGCCGGGACCGACCGACACCGAGGGGCCGCGCATGGCGTACGACGTGATCACCATGGGACGGATCGGGGTGGACCTCTACCCGCTGCAGACGGGCGTCCCGCTGGCGCGGGTCACGTCCTTCGGGAAGTTCCTCGGCGGCTCGGCCAGCAACGTCGCGGTCGCCGCCGCCCGCCTCGGCCGCCGTACTGCGGTGATCACCCGTACCGGCGACGACCCCTTCGGCGCCTACCTCCACCAGGCCCTGCGCGACTTCGGCGTCGACGACCGCTGGGTCACCCCGGTGCCCGGACTGCCCACCCCGGTCACCTTCTGCGAGGTCTTCCCGCCGGACCACTTCCCGCTCTACTTCTACCGGCAGCCCAAGGCCCCCGACCTGGAGCTGGACGCCCACGACCTCGACCTGGACGCCGTCCGCGACGCCCGCGTCTTCTGGGTGACCGGCACCGGCCTGTGCGCGGAACCCAGCCGCACGGCGACCCTCGCCGCCCTCGCGCACCGCGCCGGGACCGGCGCGACCGTCTTCGACCTGGACTGGCGCCCCATGTTCTGGGACGCGCCGGACGCGGCCCGCCCCTTCTACCGGGAGGCACTGCGGCACGCCACCGTCGCCGTCGGCAACCTCGACGAGGTGGAGGTCGCCACCGGCGTCCGCGAACCGCGCGCCGCCGCCCGCGCCCTCCTCGACGCGGGCGTGCGGCTCGCGGTCGTCAAACAGGGCCCCCGGGGCGTCCTCGCCGTCGACGACCGGGGCGTCGGCGTCCAGGTCCCGCCGCTGCCGGTCGACGTCCTCAACGGCCTCGGCGCGGGCGACGCCTTCGGCGGCTCCCTCTGCCACGGCCTGCTGGCCGGCTGGGAGCTGGAGCGGACCATGCGGTACGCCAACGCCGCGGGCGCCATCGTCGCCTCCCGCCTGGAGTGCTCCTCCGCCATGCCGACCGCCGACGAGGTGGCGGCGGCGCTCGCGGCGGGGGCCGTACGGTGACCGCGCCGCGCCGGCCTGGGAACGCCGCCGGCGCGGCGGCACCCCCGCACCTGTCTACGCCGGGTCCGCAACCGCAGACACTGTGTCGGGCCCGCTGCCGGGTCCCCGCCTGATGGGATGTCCTCCGTACCGACCCCCGACCCCGCCCCCTGGTCTGCGAAGGAGTTCACGGCCATGACGGACATCGTCAACCACTGGATCGGCGGCAGGACCGTCGAAGGCGCCTCCGGCAGGTCCGGCCCGGTGACCGACCCGGCCACCGGCGCGGTCACCGCCCACGTCGCCTTCGCCTCGGCCGAGGAGGTGGACGCCGCGGTCGCCGCCGCCAAGGAGGCGTACGCGACCTGGGGCCGGTCCTCGCTCGCCCAGCGCACGGAGATCCTCTTCCGCTTCCGCGCCCTGCTCGACGCCCACCGCGACGAACTGGCCGCGCTGATCACCGCCGAGCACGGCAAGGTGCACTCCGACGCCCTCGGCGAGGTCGCCCGCGGCCTGGAGATCGTCGACCTGGCCTGCGGCATCACCGTGCAGCTGAAGGGCGAGCTGTCCACCCAGGTCGCCACCCGCGTCGACGTGGCCGCCATCCGGCAGCCGCTGGGCGTGGTCGCGGGCATCACGCCGTTCAACTTCCCGGCGATGGTGCCGATGTGGATGTTCCCCGTCGCCATCGCCTGCGGCAACACCTTCGTGCTCAAGCCGAGCGAGAAGGACCCCTCGGCCTCGCTCAAGCTCGCCGGACTGCTCACCGAGGCCGGCCTGCCCGACGGCGTCCTCAACGTCGTCCACGGCGACCGCACGGCCGTCGACCGGCTGCTGGAGCACCCCGACGTCAAGGCGGTGTCGTTCGTCGGCTCGACGCCGATCGCCCGCCACATCCACACCACCGCCTCCGCCCACGGCAAGCGCGTGCAGGCGCTCGGCGGCGCCAAGAACCACATGCTCGTGCTGCCCGACGCCGACCTGGACGCGGCGGCCGACGCGGCCGTGAGCGCCGCCTACGGCTCCGCCGGCGAGCGCTGCATGGCCGTCTCCGCGGTCGTCGCCGTCGGCGCCACCGGCGACGTACTCGTCGACAAGATCCGCGAACGCGCCGAGAAGATCAAGATCGGCCCCGGCGACGACCCGACGAGCGAGATGGGCCCGCTCATCACCAAGGCCCACCGCGACAAGGTCGCCTCCTACGTCGCGGGCGCGGCGGCCGAGGGCTGCGAGGTCGTCCTCGACGGCACCGGCTTCACCGTCGACGGCCACGAGGACGGCCACTGGATCGGCATCTCCCTGCTCGACAAGGTGCCCACCTCGGCGAAGGCGTACCAGGACGAGATCTTCGGCCCGGTGCTGTGCGTGCTGCGCGCGGAGACCTACGAGGAGGGCGTGGCCCTCATCAACGCCTCCCCGTTCGGCAACGGCACCGCGATCTTCACCCGGGACGGCGGCGCCGCCCGCCGCTTCCAGCTGGAGGCGGAGGCCGGCATGGTCGGCGTCAACGTGCCGATCCCGGTCCCCGTCGGCTACCACTCCTTCGGCGGCTGGAAGGACTCCCTCTTCGGCGACCACCACGTCTACGGCAACGACGGCACCCACTTCTACACCCGAGGCAAGGTCGTCACCACCCGCTGGCCGGACCCGTCCGAGGCCCCGTCCGGGGTCGACCTGGGCTTCCCGCGCCACCACTGACAGCGGGCTCCGGGGCCCTTCCGCACCGCGGACGGGCCCTTTTTTCACGCCCGGCCGCTGCGGTTCCCGCAGTGCGGCAATGCGCGCTCCCCACGGCCCTGTTGTGTCCTGATGGCCATCCGTTACCCATTTGAGCTGCGGATTCCGTAGGTGATCACCCATTGACGACACGCTTTTCGTCGGGGTTAATGCTGCGCAACCGGGAGCGGACCACGAGGAGAACCACCTGAGCCGCCGGAGGCGATAGCGCTCCCGTCCGTCACCCTCTGCCGCACGAGTCGATCGGACCGCCGCATGACCGACACGCTCCGCCCTGCCGAACCCCTCGTCCCCCCGGCACCGGATGCCGGCACCGGCAGCCCCCGGACCCTGAAGCGCTCCATAGGCGTCGTCGGCGGCACCCTGCTGACGCTCTCCTGCGTGACCCCCGCCTCCACCCTCTTCGTCGTCGTCCCCGACCTGTTCGGCTCCCTGGGCACCGCCACCGCCCTCACCATCGCCGTCGGCTCGCTGCTCTGTATCGCCGTGGCGTTCTGCTACGCCGAGCTGGGCACCCTCATCCCCAGCGCGGGCGGCGAGTACGCCATGGTCTCGACGATGGCCGGACGGCTGGCCGGCTGGCTGGTGTTCGTCCTCTCCCTGCTGGTCGTCGTGATCGTCCCGCCGGTCATCGCGATGGGCACCGCCGACTACCTCGCCCCCGTCGTCGACCTCGACCCGTCGGTCGCGGGCGCCGGCGTCATGCTGCTCGCCACCCTGGCCGGCCTGCTCGACCTGCGGGCCAACGCCTGGATCACCGGCGTCTTCCTGGTCCTGGAGGTCATCGCGGCGGCCCTGGTCGCGGTGCTGGGCTTCGCCCACGCCGAGCGCGGCCCCGGCGCCCTCGCCTCGATGGAGGTGGCCGGCGCGGACGGCCACGCGGACCCCGTCACCGCCCTGCTGGTCGTCTCCGGCCTCGCCATCGCCCTCTTCGTCACCCAGGGCTTCTCCACGGCCGTCTACCTCTCCGAGGAACTGGAGAACCCGCGCCGCAACGTCGCCCGGACGGTCCTGGCCACCCTCGCCCTCTCCACCGCGGTCATCCTGGTCCCGGTCGTCGCCATCACCCTGGGCGCCGCCGACCTGGCCGAGCTGACCGGCGGCGACCTCGGCGCCATGGTCACCGCCTGGTCCAACTCCGCCACCGGCACCTTCGTCAGCCTCTGCGTCGCCCTGGCGATCATCAACGCCGGCATCGTGATGGTCATCCAGAACTCCCGCGTCCTGTTCGCCTCCGCCCGCGACAAGGCGTGGCCCGGCCCGGTCAACACCGTCCTCGCCAAGCTCGGCCGCTTCGGCTCCCCCTGGGTCGCCACCCTCGCCGTCGGCGTCCCCGGCGCGGTCCTGTGCTTCGTCGACCTGGACACCCTGTACGGCGTGACGGGCGTGTCCGTCACCGGCATGTATCTGCTGGTCGCGATCGCCGCCCTGTTCGCCCGGCGGGGCGGCCACCGGGAGACGCCCGCCTGGCGCATGCCCCTGTGGCCGGCGGTCCCGGTCCTGCTCATCGCCGTACTCGCGTACATCCTGACCCGGCAGGAGACGGAGTACCTGCTGTGGACGGGCGGCATCACGGCAGCGGCGACGCTCTACTGGGCCTTCTACCTCCGCCCGCGACGCGAGACCCGCTGGCTGGTCTCGATCCCCGAGGACGCGGAGACCAACGCTTAGGGGCGCGGGGCCGTACAGATCCGCGGCTCCGCCGCGCGGGCGCGACCAGCCGCATACAGCCCGCACCCGCCTACCGCACCCGCAGTACCCGCCCCCTCCGCGTACCCCCAGCGGAGGGGGCCCGTCTCACCCCCCGGTCGATAACAACCCGACAGCTTCACCCCGTACCGTTACCGCATGGATCTTCGACTGCGCGGCAAGCGCCGTTGGCTGGCCGCCACGGCCACCGTGGCGGTGCTGGCCGGCGCCGGCACCTGGACCGCCGCGGCCGACGACGACCCACCGCGGGTGACCCGCACCGACACCACCCTCACCACCGCCCCCGGCATCCGCGTCGACACCTCGTACTTCACCGCGGATGCCGCCGGCGACGGCGACCGCCCCGCCGTCCTCCTCGGCCACGGCTTCGGCGGCTCCAAGGACGACGTCCGCGACCAGGCCGAGCAACTGGCCCAGGACGGCTACGCCGTCCTCACCTGGTCCGCCCGCGGCTTCGGCGAGTCCACCGGCAAGATCGCCCTGAACGCCCCCGACGCCGAGGTCGCCGACGTCTCCAAGCTCATCGACTGGCTCGCGAAGCAGCCGCAGGTGCAGTTGGACAAGGCCGGTGACCCCCGCGTCGGCATGGCAGGCGCCTCCTACGGCGGCGCCATCGCCCTGCTGACCGCCGGGCACGACGACCGCGTCGACGCGATCGCCCCCGCCATCACCTACTGGAACCTCGCGGACGCCCTGTTCCCGAACGGCGTCTTCAAGAAGCTGTGGGCCGGCATCTTCGTCAACTCCGGCGGCGGCTGCGCCCGTTTCGAGGACACCCTCTGCGCGATGTACGAGCGCGTCGCCGAGTCCGGAAAGCCGGACACCAAGGCCCGCGAACTGCTGGAAGAACGCAGCCCGCAGGCGGTCGGCGACCGCATCGACGTGCCCACCCTCCTCATGCAGGGCCAGACCGACTCGCTCTTCCCGCTCGGCCAGGCCGACGCCGCCGCCGAGGCGATCAAGGCGAACGGCGCCCCCGTCGACGTCGACTGGATCTCCGGCGGACACGACGGCGGCGACCTGGAGGGCGACCGCCTCCAGGCCCGTACGAAGGCGTGGTTCGACCGCTACCTGAAGGACGACGAGAGCGCCGCCACCGGCCCCGCCTTCCGTGTCACCCGCACCATCGGCACCGGCAGCGGCGACGGCGAACCCCGCCTCAGCGGCGTCGACTCCGACACCTACCCCGGTCTGACCGCCGACCCCCGCTCCATCGAACTCTCCGGACGCGAGCAGTCCTTCGAGAACCCGGCCGGCGCCAACCCGCCCTCCGTCTCCGCCCTCCCCGGCCTCGGCGGCGCCGGCGGTCTCTCCCAGCTCTCCTCCCTCGGCATCGGCATCTCCCTGGACTTCCCCGGCCAGTACGCGGCGTTCGAGTCCCGGCCGGTGCGCGGCGACCTCCAGATCACCGGCTCACCCACCGTCACCGTCCACGTCGAGTCCACCTCCGACGAGGCCGTCCTCTTCGCCAAGATGTACGACGTCGCCCCCGGCGGCGGCGCGCAGGTCCTCCCCTCCCAGCTGGTCACCCCGCTGACAGCCGAGGACGGCGAGGACGTCACGGTCACCCTCCCGGCGATCGACCACGACCTGGCCGACGGTCACCGCCTGCGGGTGGTGTTCTCCTCCACCGACCTCGGCTACGCCTCCCCGGCGTCCCCCGCCACGTACACGGTCTCCGTGAAGAGCGCCCTGAAGGTGCCGACCGCCCTCGGGGCCACCGGCCAGGCGGCCGGGCTGCCCGCCTGGGTCTGGTGGGCGCCGCTGGCCGGCGCGGCCGTCGCCGCCGCGCTGCTGCTGACGGCCCGCCGCCGCACCGCGGCCCCGCCGCCCGACCCCGCTCTCGCCGAGGTCCCCCTCCAGATCACCGGCCTCACCAAGAAGTACGCCAGGAACAGCGACCGGTACGCCGTCCGCGACCTCTCCTTCCGGGTCGAGCAGGGCCAGGTCCTCGGCCTGCTCGGCCCCAACGGCGCCGGCAAGACCACCACCCTGCGCATGCTGATGGGCCTGATCACCCCGGACGGCGGCGAGATCCGGGTCTTCGGACACGCCATCGCGCCCGGCGCCTCCGTCCTCTCCCGGGTCGGCGCGTTCGTCGAGGGCGCGGGCTTCCTGCCGCACCTGTCCGGGCGGGAGAACCTGGAGCTGTACTGGAAGGCCACCGGCCGCCCGCCCGAGGACGCCCACCTGGACGAGGCCCTGGAGATCGCCGGCCTCGGCGAGGCGCTCGCCCGCGCGGTGCGCACGTACTCCCAGGGCATGCGCCAGCGCCTGGCCATCGCCCAGGCCATGCTGGGCCTGCCGGACCTGCTCATCCTGGACGAGCCGACCAACGGCCTGGACCCGCCGCAGATCCGCGAGATGCGCGAGGTGATGATCCGCTACGCGGCGGCCGGCCGCACGGTCATCGTCTCCAGCCATCTCCTCGCCGAGGTCGAACAGTCCTGCACCCACCTGGTGGTGATGGACCACGGCCGCCTCGTCCAGGCCGGCCCGGTCCAGGAGATCATCGGCTCCGGCGACACCCTGCTGGTCGGCACCGACGGCCCCCTCCAGGAACCGGTGCTGGAGAAGGTCGCCGCCCTGCCCGGCGTGGCCTCCGCCGTACCGGTCGACGACGGCCTGCTGGTCCGCCTGGACTCCGGCGCCACCGCCCGCCGGCTCGTCGCCGACCTGGTGCGCCTGGACGTCCCCGTCGCGTCGGTCGGCCCGCACCGCCGCCTCGAAGACGCCTTCCTCACCCTGATCGGAGACTGACGCATGCCCACGCTGATGGAGCGAGCCGAGGTCGCCGAGGGCTACCGCGCGGGCCGCACCCTGCCCGTACGGGTCGAACTGGTCCGCCAGCTCAAGCGGCGCCGCACGATGGTGATGGGCGGCATCCTGTTCGCCCTGCCCTTCGTGCTGCTGGTCGCCTTCGCGGTCGGCGGCGAACCGGAGGGCCGGGCCGGCCAGGTCTCCCTGATGGACTCGGCCACCGCGTCCGGCGCCAACTTCGCCGCCGTCACGCTGTTCGCGTCCGCGGGCTTCCTCCTGGTCGTCCCCGTCGCCCTGTTCTGCGGCGACACGGTCGCCTCGGAGGCGAGCTGGTCCTCCCTGCGCTATCTGCTGGCGGCACCCGTCCCGCGCGCCCGGCTGCTGCTGTCCAAGCTGACCGTGGGCCTCGGCCTCTCCCTCGCCGCGATCGTGCTGCTGCCCCTGGTCGCCCTCGCCGTCGGCACGGCCGCCTACGGCTGGGGCCCGCTGGAGCTGCCCACCGGCTCCACCCTGGCCACGGACACCGCCACGGCCCGCCTCGCCCTGACGGTGGCGTACGTCTTCGTCTCCCAACTGGTCACCGCCGCCCTGGCGTTCTGGCTCTCCACCTGGACCGACGCCCCGCTCGGCGCGGTCGGCGGCGCGGTGGGCCTGACCATCATCGGCAGCGTCCTGGACGAGGTGACGGCGCTCGGCGACTGGCGCTCCTTCCTGCCCGCGCACTGGCAGTACGCCTGGCTGGACGCCGTCCAGCCGCAACTGGACCTCACCCGCATGATCCAGGGCACCTCGCTGTCGGTGACGTACGCCCTGGTCCTGTTCGCCCTGGCCTTCCGGGGCTTCGCCCGCAAGGACGTCGTGTCCTAGCCGACCGGGCACCGAACGCTCCACCGGGCTCCGGCGTCACCGTCACATGCGACGACGACACCAGAGCCCGTTCCTCCTGATCCCGGCGGCCGGCCTGCTGCTCACCGGCTGCACCGTGGGCGGGACCGACGGCGGCCACCGGGCGGCGGACGAGGCCCGTGCGGCTCCCGCCACCGCCCCGGCCGTCCCCGACGACCACGGCCACCTCTCCACCTTCGCCCTGGACGTCGACACCGCCTCCTGGGACTTCGCCCGCCGCACCCTCGCCGAGGGCAGGCTGCCCGACCCGTCGACGGTCCGCCCGGAGGAGTTCGTCAACAGCTTCCGCCAGGACTACGACCGTCCCGGCGGCGACGGCTTCACGGTCACCGTCGACGGCGCCCGCACCGACGACGCGGACTGGTCCCTGGTCCGGGTGGGCCTGGCCACCCGCGCCGCCGACCGGGAGGGCGACCGCCCGCCCGCCGCCCTCACCTTCGTCATCGACGTCTCCGGCTCCATGGCCGGACCCGGCCGCCTCGACCTCGCCCGGCACTCCCTCGGCGTCATGACGGACCGGCTGCGCGACGACGACTCGGTGGCGATCGTCACCTTCAGCGACGAGGCCGAGACCGTCCTGCCGATGACCCGCCTGGGCGAGGGCCGCGACGAGGTCCACGCCGCGATCGAGGACCTGGAGCCGGCCGACTCCACCGACCTCGGCGCGGGCGTCGAGGCCGGCTACGAGACGGCCGTCGAGGGCCTGCGCGAGGGCGCCGTGAACCGGGTCGTCCTGGTCTCCGACGCCCTCGCCAACGACGGCGACACCGACGCCGACACCATCCTCGAACGCGTCGCGCACGAGCGCCGCGAGCACGGCGTCACCCTCTTCGGCGTCGGCGTCGGCGGCGACTACGGCGACGCCCTGATGGAACGCCTCGCCGACCGGGGCGACGGCCACACCGCCTACGTGTCGAGCGAGGCGGAGGCCCGCGAGGTCTTCAGCGAGCGACTGCCCCGCCACCTCGGCCTGACCGCCCGCGACGCCAAGGCCCAGGTCGCCTTCGACCCCGGCACCGTCGAGGAGTACCGCCTCGTCGGCTACGAGAACCGCCGCGTCGCCGACGACGGCTTCCGCGACGACCGTGTGGACGGCGGCGAGACCGGCCCCGGCCACACGGTCACCGCCCTGTACGCCGTCCGCACCGCGCCCGGCGCCGAGGGGCACCTCGCCACCGCCACCGTCCGCTGGCTCGACCCGGACACCCGCGCCCCGCACGAGGCGTCCGGCGAGATGAGCGCCGGCGCCCTCGACGGCTCGGTGTGGACCGCGGACCGCGGCCTGCGCACCGCCGCGACCGCCGCCTACTTCGCGGACGCCCTGCGCACCGGCGCGCAGGACCCGTCCCTGCCCGGCGCCCCGGGCCTGGGCGACCTCGCCGAGCGCGCCGGGGACCTGGCGGCCCGCGCCGAGGACGAGGACGTACGGGAACTGGCGGAGGCGATCGAGGCGGCGGCCCGGCTGGTCCGGCCTGACCAGGCGCGGCCCGAGCCGGCCTGACCCCTTGACTTTCTTACGCGCGGGTAAGTTGACTCGTCGGTAAGTAAGCGACCGCCACGAGCAGGAGCCGTCATGGGCGTACGCAAGGATCTGAAACGGGCCGCACGCCGCGCCGACCTGGCCGCCCGCGCCCGGCCCGAACTGGTCAGGGACGACTCCGGCGCGGTGTGCGAGGTCCGCACCGCGCCCCTGGTGACACCCCCGGCCACCGGCTCCACCGCCGACATCCCGTTCACCAACGCCGCCGAGGCCCCCGACGCGGTCGTCCTGCGCCGCCAGGTGGACGGAGAATGGCGGCCGGTGACCGCGGCGGCCTTCGCCGGCGAGGTGACCGCCGTGGCCAAGGGCCTGATCGCGGGCGGCCTGGAACCCGGCGGCCGGGTCGCCGTGATGGCCCGCACCCGCTACGAGTGGACGGTGCTGGACTTCGCGGTCTGGGCGGCCGGCGGACAGACCGTCCCCGTCTACCCCACCTCCTCCGCCGGCCAGGTCGAGTGGATCGTCCGCGACTCCGGGGCCCGGCACGTCGTCACCGAGACCGCCGAGCACACCGCCACGGTCCGCGCCGCCACCGCCGACCACCCGGCGGGCCCGCGCGTGTGGGAACTGGACGCCGGTGCCCTCGCCGACCTCACCGCCCTCGGCACGTCCGTCCCCGACGAGGAGGTCACCAAGCGCCGCACCGCCCTGACCCCGGCCACGGTGGCGACCCTCTGCTACACCTCCGGCACCACCGGACGCCCCAAGGGCTGCGTCCTCACCCACGCCAACCTGCACGCCGAGGCCGCCAACACGGTCGAACTGCTCCACCCGATCTTCAAGGCGGCCACCGGCCAAGCCGCCTCCACCCTGCTCTTCCTCCCCCTCGCCCACATCCTGGGCCGCACCATCCAGATCGCCTGCCTGCTGGCCCGCATCGAGATCGGCCACTTCCCGAGCATCAAGCCGGCCGAACTCCGCCCCGCCCTCAAGTCCTTCCGCCCGACCTTCCTGGTCGGCGTCCCGTACCTCTTCGAGAAGATCCACGACACCGGCCGCGCCACCGCCGAGAAACTCGGCCGCGGCGCCTCCTTCGACCGCGCCCACCGCGTCGCCGTCCGCTTCGGCGAGGCCCACCTGGACCGGTTCCTCGGCCGGGGCAAGGGCCCCGGCCCCGGCCTGTGGGCCGCCTGGGCCCTGTACGACCTGCTGGTCTACCGCCGGGTCCGCAAGGAACTGGGCGGCCGCACCCGCTACGCCATCAGCGGCGGCTCCCCGCTCGACCGCGACCTCAACCTCTTCTTCTACGCCGCCGGCATCATGATCTACGAGGGCTACGGCCTGACCGAGACCACCGCCGCCGCCACCGTCGTCCCGCCCCTGGAGCCCCGCCCCGGCACGGTGGGCAGGCCGGTCCCCGGCACCTCGGTCCGCGTCGCCGGCGACGGCGAGGTGCAGATCAGGGGCGACATCGTCTTCGCCGAGTACCGGGGCGACCCGGCGGCCACCGCGAAGGCCCGCACCGACGGCTGGTTCACCACCGGCGACCTCGGCACCCTGGACGCCGACGGCTACCTCACCATCACCGGCCGCACGAAGGACCTGCTGGTCACCTCCGGCGGCAAGAACGTCTCCCCGGCCGTCCTGGAGGACCGCCTGCGCAGCCGTCCCCCGGTCGGCCAGTGCCTGGTCGTCGGCGACAACCGGCCCTACGTCGCCGCCCTGGTCACCCTGGACCCCGACGCCGTCGCCCACTGGCTCGCCGTGCGCGGCATGCCCGCCGGCACCCCGCTGTCCGAGCTGGTCCGCGACGAGCGGCTGCGCGCCGACGTCCAGCGGGCCGTGGACTGGGCCAACCAGGCCGTCTCCCGCGCCGAGTCCATCCGCGCCTTCCGGCTGGTCGAGGGCGAGTTCACCGAGGAGAACGGGCTGCTCACCCCCTCCCTGAAGGTGAAGCGGCACGCGGCGGTGACGGCGTACGCCGACGAGATCGAGGCGCTGTACGCCCAGGGCCGCTGACGGGGCCGCCGACGGGCCGCCGTGCGGGCCGACCGGGTGAACCTCCGAAACCATTTGTCCGCCACCCGGTTGATGAGGCCGTAGGACACGCGCCGCTGCGCCTCTGGCACGCGGTCGCCGTGAGGAAAGGAACGCGAAGTGCTCAAGAAGGCAGTACTCGCCCCGGCGGCAGTCGTTGCGGCAGTCGCTGCGGCCATCGGCACGCCGGTGGCCGCCGCTCCCCACGCGCCCGCCCTCCAGGACGCTCCGGTCCCGCCGGCGAACGCCGAGGACTGAGCCGCCCCGCCCGGCCGGGCGGCCCACTGCTTCCCCACGGGCCGGCCGGCCCCGCACGGGCCGGCCGTTCGCCGGCCGGCCCGGCGGCGCGCGTGTCCGGTCCGGACGCACGACCGTCCTGCCTCCCGGGGCGCCGGAGCGCGTCCGCCCGTACCAGCCGTCCGGCTGCGTCATCGCCGGCCCCGGCCGACCCGTCGGTCCGGGGACGGCTTCTCCCACTCCTCCCAGCAGGAAGACAACGAGAGTGCGACAGACCTTGAGTAGGGGAATGGTCGTGGCAGCCGCCGCGACGAGTGTGCTGTCCCTGTGCGGCAGCCCCGCCCTCGCCGAAACGTGGTCGGACGGGCCCGCGGTGGACGCGCAGGCCCCGTCCGACGCGCCGGCGCACGTGTGCGACGAGACCGTCGGCGGCGCCGCCGCCCTGAACCGGGCGTTCGGCGAAGCCTGCTCCCACGGCACGGACGCCGCGGAGGCCAGGAGCCAGGGCGGCTACGGCGACGAGGACGAGCAGGAGCCGTCCGGCCTGCCGCTGGACATCTGCGGCGCCACGGACAACCTGGCCGGGGTGGACAACTACGCCTCCGTCAACATCTGCGTGGAGGAGGAGTCCGACAAGGGCGGTCACCACCCGGGCTACGGCGACGACGACACGCCGTCGACCACGACCCCGCCGGTGGAGCACCACACCCCGCCGGCCGACACTCCGGCCGTCGAGCAGCCCGAGCCGCAGGGCGGTCACGAGGAGGCGGCCCCGCCCGCCGAACCGGCTCCCGTCCTGGCGGAGACCGGCGGCGACGCCACGACCGCCCTGGGCGCCGCGGCCGGTTCCGTCGCCCTGATCGCCGGTGGCACCCTGCTGTACCGCCGGTCCCGGGCCGCGTCCCGCCCGTAGCGACACCCCGGGTGCCGGACGGCGACGTCCGGCACCCGACGCATGTCCCCTCCTGCCTGTCCCTTCCCGCCTGCTCCCTCCTGCCTGTTCATTCCTGCCTGTTCCCTCTGCCTGTTCCCTCTCGTCCGTCCCCTTTCGTCCGTCCCCTTTCGTCCGTCCTCTCCCGTCTGTTCCTTCCTGTCTGTCCCCCTCAGCGGCTGCCCGCCCGCTCGTCGTCGGCCAGGCCCGTCGGATCGGCCGGCGCCGCCTGGGCCGGCACCCGCACCACCCGCTCGGGCCCGGCTCCCCGCGGGTCCTGGTCCGCCCGGCGCAGCCGCCGGCCCAGCCGGTCCGCCACATGCCGGCCCCACAGCCCCCACAGCGCCCGCCCGGGCCCCCGGTCGTCGCGCGCGTGCCAGGCCAGCTCCCGCCCGCCGCGCACCGGCCACAGCGCTGTCAGCGGCGCGTAGTTCTCCACCACGAACGCCCGCCCCGGCACCGGCGCCCCCTCCGGCAGCGGCCGGTGCGTCAGATCCAGGTGCAGGGCGCGTACGACGTCCAGGCCGGCGGTGTCGGCGAACAGCCGGAACTGGGCGCCGGGGCGCGGGTTGAAGTCGAGCAGGTGGTAGGCGCCCGTCGCGCCGCAGCGCCGGAAGTCCAGGTCGAGGATGCCGCGGTAGCCCAGCTCCCCGACCAGCCGCTCCGCCAGCGCCCGTACCCGCGGGTTCGGCGTCCAGCGGCCCGCCGCCGTGAGCCCCGCGCCGCGCGGCCGGGACCGCGTCTTGCGTCCGGTGCCGCCCGCGCGCAGCGCCCCGGACCGGTCGGCGTACCCGTGGCAGAACCAGTCCCGGTCCCGGCCCGGCGGCAGGAACGCCTGGAACAGCAGCCGGCTGCCCGCCTCCTCGGCCCGCAGCGCCAGCTCCCGTGCCTGCCGCGCCGAGCGCACCAGCACCGTGCTGCGCAGCCCGCTGCCGGGCGGCAGCAACCAGGGCCGGCTCCACTTCGCCACCGCCGGCAGCCCCAGCCGCCCGGCCGCCCGGACGGCGTCGTCCGGCCCGTCCGCCACCAGCGTGCGCGGATGCGGCACGCCCAACGCCGCGCACACCCCGGCCAGTTCCGCCTTGTCCGCCACCCGCTCGGCCAGCGCCCCGCGCGGCTCGGGCAGCAGGAAGGCGGGCGCCAGCTCCTCGCGCAGCCGGCCCACCGCGACGGCGCCCGCGTCGTCCATCGGGATCAGTACGGCGGGACGCGCGAGGCGGACGGCGACCCGCCCCAGCGCCGCCGCGAGGTCGGCCGGGGACGCGCCGGGCGGCGGCGGGGCGTGCACCCCGCCCAGGAACCGGGACGCCCGGACGGGGCTGTCCGCGCAGTCGGCGACGACGTGCACCTCGACGCCCGCCCGGCCGAGTGAGCGCACGGCACCGAGCGTGCCGTGGTGGAAGGGGTTCCGGTCGGTCCGCAGCAGAACGGCGGGGACGCGGATGTCGAGCATCGACACGGACTTGTTTCCTTCGGATCGGAGAAACACCCGGAAGCCGTAGCGGCGGTGGCGCGGGTCCTTCTCATATGACTGAGTGTCAGTGGACGAACACAACCGCGGAGAAGGGAGCCGGCATGGCCCGACAGCAGTCGAGGGTCCGGTCCGGGCGGCGGCAGGCGTGTGTCGCGGCGGCCGTCCTGGCATCGGTCGCGCTGGCCGCGGCCCCGGGGGCCGCCGTCGGCGACCCCCCTGAGCCCGTCCCCGCCCCCGCCACCGTCCCCGTAGCGACGCCCACGGCACCGCCGGTCCCGGCGGCGCCTTCCGCCCCGGCGGCACCGGCACCCGGGGAGGCGGCCGGGGAGGCGCCCGAGGAGTCGGCCGAGGAGGAGGTGCCCGGGTTCGCCTTCGGCGCCTACCTCGACTACGGTCCCCGCGGCGTGGCCCGGATGGCGGAGCTGAGCCAGTGGCTGGGCGGGGCCGACCTGCGCGTCGGCCACACCTATCTGCCCGGCGACCGCTGGAGCAACATCGAGGGCGCCCCCGGCTTCCTCGACGTCTGGGCGCGCTGGCGGACCGAGCGGGACGACCGGGTGCTCGTCCTCAACGTGCCGATGCTGGAGCGCAACGAGGAGAACCTCGACGACGACGAGGTGCGGGGCCTGCTGCGGCAGGGCGCGGCCGGCCGGTTCGACCACCACTTCCGGGCGCTGGCCGAGCGGCTGGTGCGGCTGGGCGTGCCGGACACCGTCCTGGTGCTCGGCTGGGAGATGAACGGGACCACGTACACCCACCGCTGCGGCCCGGACCCCGAGGCGTGGAAGGCGTACTGGAACCGGATCGTCACCACCATGCGCGCGGTGCCGGGACAGAAGTTCCGCTTCGACTTCACCCCGAGCCGGGGCCGGGACGCCGTGCCGTGGACGGAGTGCTACCCGGGGGACGGGACCGTCGACGTCATCGGCATGGACGCCTACGACCAGCCGCGCGGCATGCCCTTCGAGGAACAGGTGCGGGAGCCCTACGGACTCCAGGCCCACGTGGACTTCGCCAAGGCGCACGGCAAGCCGGTCTCGTACCCCGAGTGGGGACTGTTCCGCAACGGCGACAACGCCGCGTACATGAAGGGCATGCTCGCCTGGATGGACGAGCACGAGCCGCTGTACAGCACGCTCACCGACTACTGCCCGCACGGCGTGTGGACCTGCGACGACAACCCCCGGTCGGCCGCGGTCTACCGGTCCGTGCTCTTCGGCCGCGGCGACGGCCCGGACACCCGGCCGGCACCGGACGCCACCACGGACCCCACCACCGGCCCCACCACGGTCCCCACACCGGTCCCGACGCCGGACCCGACAGCCCCTGTGCCCACTCCCGAGTCCACCCCCCGGCCCACTCCCCGGCCCTCGGGCGACTGTTCGCCGCTGGACCTCGGCGACTGGGCCGAGTACTGGCTCGGCGGCAGGCTCTGCGTGCGCCTGGACTGGGCCGCGCGCTCCCGGTAGTGACCCGCGCCGACGGCGGGCCCGGTCACCTCCCGCCGCCACCGTCGCGCTCCTTCCAGCGCCGCCGCAGCTCCCTGCCCCGCCGCCGCGCGGCGACGTCGCCCAGCGCCGCCGCCAGCAGCGGGGCGGTGCGCCACCGGGCCAGCAGCAGCCGCTGGTTGACCACCGGCCGCGGACGCCAGTGGTGCTTGTACGGCTCGTTGCCGCGCAGCAGGCTCAGCGTGCCCTCCGGTTCGGGCGGCAGATGGCCGGTGCACGCGTCCAGCAGCATCACCGCGACGTCCGCCTTCCGCTCCCGCAGCCGGGGGTGGGCGCCGTACAGGTAGCCGCCCGTCAGCCGCCGCCCCAGCAGGGTGACGTCGACGGCCACCACCTCGTCGTCGAGCCGGAACTCGGTGACCACCGCGTCCCCGGCCCGCACCATCGGCCCCACCGACCGCACCAGATGGTCCCGGAACCGGGCCCGCAGGTGCTCGCCCGTCACCTGCCGGCCCTGCCACTGCAGCTGGTGCAGCTCCAGCAGCCGGCGCAGGGCCGCCTCCGCCTCCTCGGGGAGGACGGTCCGGCTCTTGACGCCGAGCGTGTCGAGCCTGCGCAGCTTGGCGCGGACCCGCTGCTGGGCCTTGGCCGAGGGCAGCCGGGCGGTCAGTCCGGCCAGCGGCAGGGCGGGCAGCTCCAGGCAGAGCGAGTCGTCGACGCGGCGGCGGGGCCCGCGCCAGCGCTCGTAGACCCGTTCGGCGGCGCCGCCGGGCCGTACCTCGCGCAGGTCGACCAGCGCGGTGCCCGCCGCCGCGGACAGCCCCTCGGCGAGCGCGGCCGCCGCCCGGGGGCCGCGTCCGTCGTCCAGGAGGACGTCGCCGTAGTCCGAGATCGCCCCGCCCAGCGGCACCAGCGCCGGGACCGGACGGCGTACCCGCATCAGGGGCGCGGCGCCGACCAGGTCCCGGCCGTCGCGGGCCAGCACCAGCCGCAGCCGGCCGGGCCGGCCGTACGACAGCCACCAGGAGTGCAGCCAGGCGTGGCTCTGGAACGGGGTCGCCGCCGCGCACCGCCGGTACAGCCGCGTCCAGTCGGCGGCCAGGGCGGCGAAGTCCCGCTCGTCGGTGACCAGCTCGGTCGTGTACGTCACAGCGGGGTGCGGACGTCGGCGGCGGGGGCGGGGGCGGGCACCGGGGCGGCCGGTTCCGCCGCGGGGGCGTCCCGGCGGGGCCGGACCAGCAGCGCCAGCCCGCCCAGCAGCCCGCCCGCGCTCGCGCCGACCAGGCCGGTCAGGGCGGGGGAGGCCGTGGAGGGCGCGGTGGGCGCGGTGGCGCGGGCGAGCTGACGGAGGGTCACGTGGGTGGCGTCCGCGGCGGTGCCCGCGTGCCGGGTCAGGGCGCGGGCGACGGCGTCGGCCATGTCGACGGCCCGGCCGGGGCGGTCGGCGGTGGCGCTGACGGAGACCATCGGGGCGTCCGGCGAGGTGGCCGTCCGCACGCCGTCGCGGAGCGTCGCCACCGGCACGCCCGCCCACACCTGGGCGTCCCCGAGCACCGCGAGCTGCGTGGCGACCCGGCCGTACGCCTGCGCGAAGCCCAGCGCCGCCGCCGGGTCCGACCCCTCGGCGGGGACGGCGACGACATAACTGGTCGCCGTGTACTGCGGCGTCCGCGCCAGCCCGTACCCGCCGCCGGCCAGTCCCCCGAGGAGGACACCGGCGGCGAGGAGGGACCAGGGGGGCAGGGCGCGGGCGCGGGTGAGGAGAGGGGGCCTGTCCGTGGCCTTGGTCCTCTTCGCGGTCCTGGTCCTCTTCGCGGTCCTGGCTTCGGTCTCGGTCCTGGCTTCGGCCTCGGTCCTGGCTTCGGTCTCGGTCTCGGTCTCGGTCTCGGTCTCGGTCTCGGTCTCGGTCTCGGTCTCGGTCACGGTTTCGGTCATACGGCGGTGACTCCCTCGGGTACGGGGGACAACGGGTGCGTGAGCACGCCGGCGTACACGTCCATCAGCCGGGCGGCGCTGCGGCCGACGCAGTAGTGCCGGGCGGCGTCCGGGGCGGTGCGGGGGCCGGGGCCGGCCTCGCGGGCCCCGGCGAGGGCGGCGGCGAACTCCGCGACGCCGCCCGGCACCCGGCGGGCCCCGGGGGCGGTGTGCGGGGGCAGGTCCTCCAGCGCGGGGCAGGAGGCGTACCGCACCGGCAGCCCCGACGCCAGGCCCTCCACGACCGCGAGGCCGAACGCCTCCTCGGGGGACGGCGAGGCCAGCACGTCCATCGCGGAGGTGAGCGAGGGCAGGTCGGGGCCCGGGGAGCCGTCGGGGACGCAGGGGCGTTCGCCGGTCAGCAGGACGCGGTCGGCGACGCCCGCCTCGTGGGCGACGCGGCGCAGCACGTGCTCCTCGGGGCCGCCGCCGACCAGCAGCAGCCAGCAGTCCTCGGGGAGCAGGGCCAGCGCCCGCACCAGTACGTCGAACCGCTTGCCCGGCGTGAGCCGGCCGATGCCGCCGACGACGTACGCCCCGTCCGGCAGGCCCAGGCGGCGGCGGGTGCGGTGCCGGGCGACGGGGTCGAAGCGGAAGCGCTCCAGGTCGACGCCGTTGGGCACGACCTGGATGCGGGACGGGGGCACGCCCCAGCGGCGCAGCCGGCCGGCGACGGTGTCGGACACGGCGACCGTGGTGCTGCCGAGCCGCTCACCGGCCAGGTACAGGGCGCGCACCCCGGGGGTGAGCCGGCGTCCCTCCATCAGGGTGTCCCCGAGGGAGTGTTCGGTGGCCACGACCGCCCGGACGCCGGCCAGGCGTGCGGCCAGCCGGCCGTAGAGGCAGGCGCGGTACAGGTGGGTGTGGACCAGGTCGTAACCGCCGGCGCGGATCAGGCGGGTCAGCCGGGGCAGCGCGCTCAGGTCGCGGTTGCCGGTCATGCCGAGGTGGACGACGCGCACGCCGTCGGCCCTCAGTCCGCGGGCGACCGGGCCCGGGTCGGTGAGGGTCACGACGTCGCAGCGCGGCGGGAGGTGACGCAGCAGCAGCCGCAGCTGCTGTTCGGCGCCGCCCACGCCGAGGCCGGTGATGATGTGCAGCACCTTGATGCCGGACATGTCAGACCCCCGCCACGGGGCGCCGCCGCAACCGGTGCAGCCGGGTCTTCAGCAGCATCCGCACGGCGGTGTCGCGCTGCCCGACGTGCACTCGGGGCAGGGCGTACGGGCCCGTCAGCGGGCCGGGGTCGATGGCGCAGGCGTAGCCGTACCCGGCGGCGCGGACGGCCTCGACGGCACGGGCGTCGACGGTGCCGTACGGGTAGCAGAAGCCGGTCACCGCGGTGCCGGTCAGCTCCGTGAGCCGCACCCTGCTGCCGGCGGTCTCGGCCGCCAGCGTGGCGTCGTCGGCGGTGGTGAGGTCGACGTGGGTGAGGCCGTGCGAGCCGATCTCCACGCCCTCGGCGGCGGCGCGGCGGATGCCGTCGGCGTCCAGCAGCGGCCTGCGGGGGCCCAGCGGGTCCCAGGCGTTGTCGCCGCCGAGCCGTCCCGGTAGGACGAACAGGGTGGCGCCGCAGCCCCAGCGGCGCAGGCACGGCAGAGCGTGCTCGGTGAAGTCGGCGTACCCGTCGTCGAAGGTCAGCGCGATCAGGCCGCGGGCCGTGCCCCGCGCCCGCGCGGCCAGCAGGTCGGCCACGGAGACGCCGCGCAGCCCGCGCCGCCGCAGCCAGCCGAGCTGCGCGTCCAGCCGGGCGGGCGTGACCGTGATGCGGTACGGGTCGTCCGAGGGGTCGCCGACCGAGTGGTACATCGCCACCCACGGCACGGGACCGGTCCGGGCGCCCGCGCGGGCGGGGACGTCAACGGAACCTACGGAAGCGGAAGCAGCCATGACGGACCCTTCGGAGGAGGGAGCGGGAAAGGGAACGGGCGGGGGCGGGGGCAGGAGCGGGGGCGGGGGCGATGCCCTGGACGCCCAGGGCCCGGCCGAGCAGCAGGTACGTGCCGACGACGGCCAGCGCGCCGGCGGCGAGGGCGGGCGCGGGACGGTCGCAGCGGGCCGCGGCGGACATGCCCGCGACGGTCGCCGCCCCGGCCGCCAGTGCCGGACGGGCCAGGCCGGCCAGGACCCGCCGGACGCGGACGGGGACGCCGCGCGGGCCCGTTCCGGCGAGCAGCAGGGCGGCGGTGACGGTGATCCCGGCGGCGTTGGCGGCGGCGATGCCGCGTACGCCCCAGGCGGCGACGCCGGCCGCGCCGATGACGGCGGTGGCGGCGACGCCCACGGCCATCGCGCCCAGCGGGTACCAGCTGGCGCGGCCGGCGCCGAAGTAGGACCGGGCCAGCGCGCCCACCACGGTCTGGCCGAGCAGCCCGAGGGCGTACACCCGCATCACGCCCGCGGTCGCCGCCGTGTCCCCGGCGGTGAACGCGCCGCGCTGGAACAGCAGTTGGACGATCTGCGGGGCGCAGGCCACCACCGTCGCCGCGCCGAGCAGCACCAGCGCGGCGGCCACGGCCACGTCCCGCTCCACCCGGTCCCGGGCCCGTACGACGTCGCCGTCGGCCAGCGCCCGCGCCACCACCGGGAAGGTGACCGTGCACAGCATCAGCGACAGGGTCATCGGGATCTGCGCCACCTTCTGCGCGTAGTTCAGGTGGGAGATCGCCCCGGCGGGCAGCCCGGAGGCGAGGAACCGTTCGATGAGCACCTGCGACTGCCGGCACAGCGCGAACAGCAGGACGGTGGCGAACAGGGCCGTGACCAGCGGCCGTACGCCGTCGCTGGCGCCGGCGCCGGACGCCGGCCGGGGCGGCTCCTGGTCGCGCTCCCGCAGCCGCCGCACCAGCGCCGGCACCTGCGCCGCCACCATCAGGCAGCCGCCGACCGCCACCCCGGCCGCCGCCGACCGCACCCCCCAGGCCCCGCCGAGCAGGAACATCGTGGCGATGACGCCGGTGTTGTAGGCGACGTAGATCGCCGCCGGGACCAGGAACCGCCGGTGCGCCCGCAGGGCCGCGCTGCAGTAGCCGGCCAGGCCGAAGCTCAGGACGCAGGTCGCGGTCAGGCGGGTGCAGTCGACGGCCAGGGCGGGGTCGGCCAGGCCGGGTGCCAGGACGCGGACCAGCGCGGGAGCGGCGACGGCGACCAGCGCGCCGGCCGCGGCGAAGGCCAGGGCCAGCCGGGGCAGGGTCGCGGCGACGAGCGCCCGGACCGGGTCGCCGGGGGCACCCCGCGCGCGCCGGGCCAGGGCCAGGCTGAACATCGGGACCAGCGCGAAGGCGAGCCCGTCCTCGATGAGCAGCGTCGCCGCGAACTCCGGTACCGTCCACGCCACCAGGAACGCGTCGGTCCCGCTGCCCGCCCCGAACAGCCGGGCCAGTGCCTGGTCCCGGGCCAGCCCGAGCACCGAGCCGGCCACCGACAGTACGGCGGTCACGGCGGCGGCCCGCGCGAGGAACCCCCGCGACCCCCGCCCGGTCCCCGCCGCACCGTCCGCCCCTGGTGGTGCCTCGGGTGCCGCCCCACCCGCCACCGTCCCCGCACCCCGCACCGGCGTGGACGTCATCGCCCGGCCCCCTCCCCGGCGCGCGCGGCCAGCGCCCAGTGGGCCGCGAGGCCGAGGCACACCGCCGTCAGCACCGTCGACGGGCCGCCGATGTCGGCGTACGCGAAGTCGGTCAGCTGCCACACCAGCAGCCCGCAGCCGATCAGCCCGCGGTCGAGCCCCGCCGGGCCCGCACCCGCTGCCCGCCCCTCTCGCCCCGGCCGCCCGGCACGGCGCGCCGCGCGCAGCCGGCGCAGGCCCAGGACGAGCAGCGCCAGCCAGCTCCCGGCCAGCGCGACCAGCCCGAGCAGGCCCTGTTCGGCGAGGACGAGGAGGTACATGTTGTGCGGGGACAGCAGCGGTTGCCGGACGTATCCGGCGCCCGCGCCGCCGGTCTCGCTGCCCGAGGACAGCGCCAGCGAGGCGTGCGTGTCCCGGTGCTCGGGGAAGCCCTTGACGCCGACGCCGGTCAGCGGACGCTCACGCCACATGTCCACGGCCGCCGCCCACATGGTGTACCGGTCGGTCACCGACTGGTCGGGCGCGTCGGCGACCCGGGTGATGCTGCCGACCCGCTCCTGGAGCATCGCCGTACCGACCCCGAACCCGCCGACCAGCACCACGCCCGCCGCGACGACGGCCGTGCCCAGCGCCACCGCCCGCCGCGCCCCGGTCAGCAGCGCCTGCGCCGCGCAGGTCACCGCCGTGGCGATCCACGCGCCCCGGCTGAAGGACAGCGCGAGCGGCAGCAGCAGCGCCACCGCGCACCCGGCGGCCAGCACCCGGTGCCGCACCGGGCCGCTCCGGCCCAGCGCCAGCCCCGTCGCGCACACCAGCCCCAGCGACACCACGGTCGCCATCCCCATCACGTCCTGCGCCCCGAACGTCCCCACCGCCCGGACCTGTTCGCCCTGGTAGGAGGCCCCGGTCCCGGTGACGTACTGGTGGGTGCCGACCGCCCCCTGCCACAGCGCGAGCCCCACCACCGTCCAGGCGAGCAGCCGTACGTCGCCGCGGCCCCGGACCAGCAGCAGTACGGCGGCCGGAACGAGCACGAAGACCTGGAGGCAGCGGCCCAGCCCCGCGAGCTGGCCCTCCGGCGCCCCGGTGGCGCACACCGCGGCCAGCGCCAGCGCCGGCACCGGCAGTCCCAGCACCACGGCCGCCGTACGGGACAGGGGGCGCCGCCGCTCCCGCAGCAGGCGGACCGCGCAGTACAGCACGACCAGCGCGGAGAGGACGTCGGCCGGGTGCGCGCCGCCCTCGCCGGCGTCCAGGGGCAGGGCCAGCAGCGCGATCACGGCGGCCACGGCCGTCGCCGGCGGCAGGTGCCGTACGCGGGCCGTCGCGGACCGGGGCAGGGCGAGGCTCACGTCGGTCAGCTCCCCGTGGGGCGCAGCAGCGCCACGGCCGTGCGCAGCAGGATGCAGACGTCCTGCCACAGCGACCAGGTGTCGATGTACGCGTTGTCGTAGCGGGCCCGGTCCTCGATGGAGGTGTCCCCGCGCAGCCCGTGCACCTGCGCGAGGCCGGTGATCCCGGCCGGCATCCGGTGGCGGGCGGCGTAGCCCGGGTAGGTCTGGCTGAACCGGTCGACGAAGTAGGGCCGTTCGGGACGCGGGCCGACCAGGCTCATGTCGCCCCGGAAGACGTTCCACAGCTGGAGCAGTTCGTCCAGCGAGGTCCGTCGCAGGAAGCGGCACAACCACGGCATCCGGCGTTCGTCGGCCACGCTCCACCGGGTCGCCGACTCGTGCTCGTCCACCGGGCGGTGGGTGCGGAACTTCAGCAGCGTGAAGGGCCGGCCGCCCTGCCCGACCCGCTGCTGCCGGAACACCACCCCCGGCCCGCCGCTGACCCGCAGCGCCACCGCGCACGCCAGCAGCACCGGGCCGGCCAGCAGCAGCAGCGCCCCGGACACCACCACGTCCAGCGCCCGCTTGCCGCGCCCCGGCCGGGCGGGCCCGGTCAGGAGCCGCCGGCAGGGGAACCCGGCGATCTCCTCCCGGACGGCGTCCGCCGGACGGCCGGCGTCGACCTCCCACACCGCGCACCCCGCCTCGGCCAGCGCCCGCAGCAGCGCGTCCTGCCGGGTCCGGACGGCGGGGTCGACGACCAGCACGTCCCGGACGCCGTTCTGCACGACCGCCCGGTGCGCCTCCTCGCCGGTGGTCAGCACGGGCAGCCCTGGGCCGCTGTCCGGCGCGTCGCGGACGCTTGTGCGCACCGCTGTCCCGTGTGTGTCTTCGCGGGTGGTCGGTACGGGTAGTGCGGGGCTGCTGTCCGGCGTGTCGTGGAGGCTTGTGCGTACCGCTGCCCTGTGTGTGTCTTCGCGGGTGGTCGGTACGGGCAGCCCGGGGCTGCTGTCCGGCGCGTCGCGGACGCTTGTGCGCACCGCTGTCCCGTGTGTGTCTTCGCGGGTGGTCGGTACGGGCAGTGCGGGGCCGCTGTCCGGCATGTCCCGGACGCCGTTCTGCACGACCGCCCGGTGCGCCTCCTCGCCGGTGGCCAGCACGGGCAGCCCTGGGCCGCTGTCCGGGCCGTCGGCCACCACGCCGACCGGCCGCACCCCGCACCGCGCGTCGCGCAGCACGGCGGCGGCCACCCGCCGGGCGGTCGCGGCGGGGCCGACGACGAGCGCCGCGTGCGGACGCCGGCGCAGCGCGCGGCGCCGCCACCGGTGCACCAGTCCCCGGCCCGCGCAGCTCGCCGCCGACTGCGCCGCGCAGCCCAGCAGCAGGGCACCGGCGGACAGGGCGTGCCCCGGCGCGTACGCCGCGATCAGCGCGGCCGACGCCAGCCAGGCCGTCGCGATCCGGGCGCACACGGCGGGCAGTTCGTCCAGCAGGCCCGGCAGCCGCCGGGGCGGCGGCGGACGCAGCAGCAGGGCGGCGGCGACCAGCAGGGCCGCGAGCGGCGCCCGCACGGGGCCGCCGGTGAGGGCGAGCGCGCCCACCAGCGCCGCCGCGCCGTCCGCGAGGAGCAGCGGCAGCGCCGGCGCGGGCCGGACCGCCCGGCGTCCGGCGGGCAGCCGGGGGCCGGGGGCGCCGGGGCGCGGCGGCAGGACCGGGACGGGGGACCTGCCGAGGTCCCGCGCCTCTCCGGCGGGGACGGGGACGGTGCTTTCCGCGGTCACGAGTGGACGGACTCCCTGTGCTCGGTGGGCTCGGCGACCGGCCGGGCGGCTGCCGGCGAGCCGCCGAGGAGCGCCCGGTACACCGCCGCGTGGGCCGCGGCCGTACGGCGGACGTCGTGGGCGGAGACCACGTGCGCGCGGCCCCGCAGGCCCAGCCGGGCGCGCACCGCCGGGTCCGGGAGCAGCGCGGCCACGGCGCCGGCCAGCGCCGCGGGGTCCTCCGGCGGCACCAGGCAGTGCGGTACGAGCGCGGACGGCAGGCCCTCCCGGGCGCCGTCGACGTCCGTCACCACCACCGGCCGGGCACAGGCCATCGCCTCCAGCGGCGCCAGCGCCATGCCCTCCCAGCGGGACGGCAGGACGACCAGATCGGCCGCCCGGTACCAGGGCGCCGCGTCCGGCACACCGCCCGCGAACAGCACGGAGGCGGGCGCCGAGGCGGCCAGCCGGGCCCGGTCCGGTCCGTCGCCGACCAGGACGAGCCGGGCGCCGGGCACCCGTTCCACCACCCGCCGCCACGCCGCCAGCAGCACGTCCTGCCCCTTCTGCCGGCACAGCCGCCCCACGCACACCACCAGCGGCGCGTCGGCGACGCCGGGCAGCAGCCGGGACCGTACGGCGGCGGCGGGCGCGGGCCGGAAACGGTCGGTGTCGACGCCGTTGGGGATCACCGCCCAGCGTGCGCGGACCCCGGCCCGCACCCCGCGCAGCCGTTCCGCCTCGCTCACGCACACCACCCGCGCCGCCCAGCGCGCCCCCCACCGCTCCCAGCCGCGGGCCAGGGCCGCCGCGCCGCCGCCGACCGCCTCGAACGACCAGGCGTGCGGCTGGAACACGGTCGGGATCCGCCCCCGCACGGCCAGCCGCCCGGCCAGCCCCGCCTTCGCGCTGTGCGCGTGCACCAGGTCCGGCCGCACCTCGGCGACCGTCCGCGCCACCCGCCGCACCTCCGGCCCGAGCGACGCGCCCGGCGCCCGCGTCGCCGGCCAGTGCCGTACGTCCGCGCCGAGCGCCCTCAGCGCGGCCGCCAGCGGACCGTCCGGGCAGGCGGCCACGACCTCCAGGCCGGCGGCGAGCTGAGCGCGGGTCAGATCGGTCAGCGCGCGGGCGACGCCGCCCTCCACGGGCTGGACGAGATGGAGGACCCGCGGCCGAGGGACGGTCGGTGACTGGTGCATGCGCGGCTTCCTCGCTCACGGTGGCGCTCAGGACGGGCGCGAACGCGCCGCACCTCGGTGCGCCGATCTGGACGCCCGCTTCGGCGTACGCGTGTCAGGCCGGCCGGCGGGCCCGGAGACCCGCTGACCACCGACCGGGTCCGGCCGCCGGTGCGTCGGACGGCGTGGACTCTAGCCGTTATCCGTACGAATCAGACGAAACCGCCCATAGGTGTCGGAAGGGAGGGAGGAGGCGATCGGGGGAGATCACCCCATCGGCCGCACACCCCGGGCACGGGCCGCGCGTTGACACTGCACCGGGCACCCGCCCGGACGCACGTGTGTCACATCAAGGAGCACCTCTCCATGTCGCGTATCGCGAAGGGCCTGGCCCTGACCTCCGTCGCCGCCGCCTCGGTGGCGGGCGGTACCGGTGTCGCCGCCGCCGACGCCGGCGCGCACGGCACCGCCTCGCACTCCCACGGCGGGTCGTCGGGCGACGTCGTCCAGGTCCCGGTCTACGCGCCGGTCAACATCTGCGGCAACACCATCGACGTCGTCGGGGTGCTGAGCCCGTCGTTCGGCAACAAGTGCAAGAACGGCTGACGCCGGCCCCGACGCCGCCCCGGCCGTCCGTACGCGGTTCCTCCTCCGCGTACGGACGGCCGGTTCGCTTTTCCCGCGTGCGGCGGGGCGCTGCCTCGAATGGGGGGTGCGTCACCCGGCCCGGCGACGGCCCTCGACACGCGGGCCGGCCAGGGACGATGCCGCGTCTCCCGGGATCGGTGGGGCACGTGGAGTAGGCGCCCGGTTGCAGCGTGCCAGGGGCGATTCCACGGTGGGCACAACATCCGACGCACACCGAAAGGAACCCCCATGCGTCTGCCCGCTCGACGAATCGCCACTTCCGCGCTCTGCGCCACCTTCCTGCTGGGCCTGACCGGCCCGGCGGCGATGGCGGCGGAAGGCGAATCGGCCCGGGAGCACGCCCGGACGGCGCCTCGCGCGCCCCTGCCCAACATGGAAACCCTGCGCGCCCAGGCCGGCGACATCGGCCTCCTGGGCGGCACCCTCAGCCCCGTCGCCGGTCTGCTGAACGCCGTACTGAAGGCCGACGACGGCCGGCTCACCCAGGCCGAGGCGGACAAGCACGCCAACGCGGTCAGGGAAGCCCTCGCCCAGGCGGAGGCGGCCCGCACCACCACGCCGGGCACCAACGCGCCGGCCGGCACCGCCCAGGACAGCGCCGCCGACCCGGTCACGCTGCCGGCCGGTTCCGCCGCCGACGAGCAGGCCCCGGAGGCCGACCTGACCACCCACGCGCTCAAGGACCTGCAGAAGCGGGTCGACACCCTGGTCGAGGCGGTCACCAAGGCCGGCAGCGAGCAGGTCCGCCCGGCCGCCGACCACGTGGTGACCGGAGTGGTCAACATCCTCACCGCCACGCTGTCGGGCGGCCGGATGCCCGCCCCGGACCTGGCCGGCCTTCAGACCCCGTCCGAGGACCCGGGCGAGCTGCGGCAGCGCGCCGCGCGCCCGGCGACGGAGGGTGCCGCCGCCCGGCCGTGACCCGCGTCCGTGTCCCGCCCCGTTGTGCCGGCCTCCCTGGCCGGCACAACGGCGTTCGCCCGGTACCCGGACCCGCCGCGCCCGCCCCGCGGTGACCACGAGGCCCCCCGGCCGGTTATCGAGAACGGATCACCGGACCGGACGAGGAGCGACCCATGGCCGTCACCGCACCCGAAGTGCCGAACGGAACCACCGGGGACCCCGAGCGGCGAGTGACCGCGGGGACGGCCCCACCGGACGCCGCCGCCCCCGCCACCCGCCGTCACGTCGTACGCGGCCTGCTCGCCCCGGCCGCACTCGCCGTGACACTCACCCCCGCGGCGGTGGCGGCCGTGTCCGCGACCACCCCGTCGCCGCCCTCCCGAGCCGGAACCGCCCGCCCCGCCCCCGGCCCCGACGGCCCCGCCTTCGACGAGACCTACCGGGGCCGCCGTGTCCAGGGCTTCCGCGACCACCACGACCACCGCGACTTCCGCGGCCATGAGACCGCCCCCGAGGACCACGCGGCCGGCGCGGACACCTGGCACGTGACCGTGGACGGCCGCCCCCTGCACCTCCTGCGCCGCGCCGACGGCACCTGGCTCACCATGGTCGACCACTACGGCTCGTACCCGACCCCCCTGGACGCCGCCCGCGCCGCGGTCGACGAACTCGGTCCCGGCCGCCACCTGCGCGACACGGGCCACCACCACCCGGGGAGCGGTCATGGCGTACACGCGTAAGGACGTCAGCACCCTCACCCGGTCCGAGCGGCAGCGGTTCGTCAAGGCGCTGCTGGAACTGAAACGCCGCGGGGAGTACGACGAGTTCGTACGTCTCCACATCGACTTCTACGTCTCCGACGGGGACAACCGTCTGCGTACGGCCCACATGGCCCCCTCCTTCCTGCCCTGGCACCGCAAGTTCGTGCTGGAGCTGGAACGGGCGCTGCGCCGGGTGGACGCGTCGGTGACGGTGCCGTACTGGGACTGGACGAAGGACCGCTCCGCCACCGCCGCGCCCTGGACCGCCGACCTCCTCGGCGGCACCGGCCGCGCCTCCGACCAGCGGGTCGTCACCGGACCGTTCGCCCACGCGGAGGGCGACTGGACGCTGCGGGAGAACGTCACCGACACCGACTTCCTCACCCGGGACCTCGGCCGCCGCCGCGCCCCGATCGAGTTGCCGACCGCCGGCGACCTGGAGTGGGCCCTGAAGGACCCGGTCTACGACACCGCGCCCTGGAACTCCACGGTGGGCAAGGGGTTCCGCAACAAGCTGGAAGGGTGGGGACCCGGCCGCGGCAGCGTCTCCTGGCGCAACCACAACCGGGTGCACCGCTGGGTCGGCGGGGCGATGCTCGGCGGCGCCTCCGTCAACGACCCGGTGTTCTGGCTGGTGCACGCCTTCCTCGACCTCCAGTGGGACCGCTGGCGCCGGCGCCACCGAGGCGCCCGCTACCTGCCCGCGAAGCCGCCCGGCCGAGGCGGCGACCAGCACGGCCGGGTCGTCGCCCGCCACGAGAAACTGCCGCCGTGGGACGTGACGCCGGACGAGCTGGAGGACCTCGGCGCGATCTACCGGTACGCCTGACGGCCTCAGGGCCTCAGGGCAGGCGGCGTATGGGGGAGCCGTCGAGGTAGGCCCGGACGGCCTCGACGGCCTGGCCGTAGTAGGTGGCGTAGTTGGCGCGGGTGACATAGCCGAGGTGGGGCGTCGCCAGCAGCCGCGGCGCGGTGCGCATCGGGTGGCCGGCGGGCAGCGGCTCGATGTCGAAGACGTCGACACCCGCGCCCGCGATCCGGCCCGCGCGCAGGGCGGCGAGCAGGGCGTCCTGGTCGACGATGGCCGCCCGCGAGGTGTTGACCAGGTACGCGGTCGGCTTCAGCAGCGCCAGTTCGGCCGCGCCGAGCAGCCCCCGGGTGCGGTCGCCGAGCGCCAGGTGCACCGAGACGAAGTCGCTCTGTGCGAGCAGCGCTTCCTTGGAGGGGGCGAGGTCGACGCCCACCTCGTCGGCGCGGTCCCGGGTGAGGTTCTGGCTCCACGCGCTGACGCGCATGCCGAAGGCGAGGCCGACCCGGGCGACCCGGCTGCCGGTCTTCCCGAGGCCGAGCAGCCCGAGGCGGCGGCCGTGCAGGTCGGCGCCGACGGTCCGCTGCCAGGGGCCGCCCGCGCGCAGCCCCCCGCTCTCCTCGACGACGCCCCGGGCCAGGCCCAGCAGCAGGGCCCAGGTCAGCTCGACGGGCGGGGTGGACGAGGAGGCCGTACCGCACACGGTGACGTCGTGCGCCTCGGCCGCGGCGTAGTCGATGACGCTGTTGCGCATCCCGGAGGCGACGATCAGCTTCAGCCGGGGCAGACGGGCGATCAGGGAGCCGGGGAACGGCACGCGTTCGCGCAGGGTGACCACGATGTCGATGTCGGCGAGCGCCGCGGCGAGGGCGTCCTCGCCGTCGATGTGGGTGTCGAAGACGACGACCTCGACGTCGTCGCGGACCGGTGACCAGTCGGCGACCTCGGTCGCCACCCGCTGGAAATCGTCCAGGACGGCACAGCGCAGGCGCACCTCGGTCGGTCCTTCCTCTTCGCCGAACGGCCGGCGGCGCCCCGGTGGGAGCTTCCTCGCCCGGCGCCCTCGCCATCCTCGCACGGCCGGCGTACGGGCACGCGGGCCCGGGCCGCGACGCACGGAAGCGGCCCCGGGTGTGGAAACCCGGGGCCGCTCGGTCCGTCAGTGAGCAACCGGCCCGCGTTGTCCTGGTGACCCCGTGGTGGGAGCCAGGACCGCTCGGGGAGCCGGCGGACCGGCGCTGCTCACGGCGGTGTTACTTGCCGTGCTTCTTGAGGAGGAAGTTGGCCTGGGAGGCGGTGTCCCTGTCGTCCACGATGTGGACTTCCTTCTCCTCCTCTTCCTTGTTGTTCTTCGAGCAGTCGAGGTTGTTGTTGGCCGACGACAGGATCGGGATGTCGATGACCTCGATGACGTCGCAGCTCAGGACCTGCGAGTTGTTCTCGAACTTCGTGCTGTCGTCGTCGGCGGCGACGGCCGTGGAGGCAGCGCCACCGGCCATGGCCAGCGCGGTGAAGGTGCAGGCGAGAGCCTTCTTGAGAGCCATTCGGAGTCTCCTATGGGTTGGAATGTGTCGCAGTGAGCTCGGGTGAATTCCCGAAGGGTTCGCCCTTGCTCGGTAGCAATATTCGGCTGTGTTTCCAGCGCGACCAGTCATTGAAACGAACCCGCGGTGCGGCGGGTATTGCTCCCACCGGGTGAAGTCGCTACCGGTGGAGGACGGACGTGGTCGTTTCTCGCTCTCCACGATTATCGGAACAGTCGATGCTGGTCTGCGACACAGACGCGATCGGGAGGTCGAGCACCTCGATGTTCACACAAGAAAGGATCTGGGTGTTGTTCTCGAAGCTCGGGGCTCCCTCCTGAGCGTGAACGGTTCCGCCAGGTAGAGCAGCCATGGACGCCGCACACAGCGAGATGGCGGCAATACGAGCGCTCTGCATACCAATCTGTCCTGTCTCGGTCGGGCGGGGCGCTACGGCACGGCACCCCGCGAACGGCGTAAACAGTATGGGGCGTAAGGCCGGTTCGGTCGCATAACTCGTCCTTTTCCTGAGCCGCCGTCCGGGATTCACCGGAACGGTAAGTGTGCTGATCGGGAGAGCGGGTCGGATCCGTAATCGGAGGCGCACTTCACTCCGTCGGAGCAAAACCCCCCGGATAGGGCTTCGTTCTTGGAGTAGTCGCGTTGCTGCGGCTCCCCAACACTCCCAACACGGAGGAGAACCCAATGGCTCTCAAGAAGGCTCTCGCCTGCACCTTCACCGCGCTGGCCATGGCCGGTGGCGCTGCCTCCACGGCGGTCGCCGCCGACGACGACTCGGCGAAGTTCGAGAACAACTCGCAGATCCTGAGCTGCGACACCGTCGAGGTCATCGACATCCCGATCCTGTCGTCGGCCAACAACAACATCGACTGCTCCAAGAACAACAAGGAGGAGGAGAAGAAGGAGGTCCACATCGTGGACGAGGGCGACAACGCCGCCCAGGCGAACATCTTCCTCAAGAAGCACGAGTACCGCTGACCTGCGGTCGAGGGTTGGCACAGGTTTCCTGACCAGCCGTTCGCCTTTTCTTTTCCTAGCGGCTCCCGGTGCTGTTTCGGGGGCCGCTTCCGCATGTCCGGCCGGGGCCGGACGCCATCGCCGCGGGCGCGCGCCACGAGGGGCTGCTGGGGGGAGTCGTCCGCTCGTCGGGCACGGCGGTGCGGATTCCGGCCGGGCGTTGCCCGTGCCCAGGCCCGCTGCTCGCCCCTGAGCCGCCCGCCGGCGTCTCCAGGACGCCGATGGCGAGCCGGCCCGTATCGATGACGCCCGTGATGACGCCCGTATCGATGACGGCCCGTATCGATGACGGCCCGTATCGATGACCGCCTGAACCGGCGATGGACCGGTGGCGCCCCCGGCAGGACTCGAACCTGCGGCCAAGCGCTTAGAAGGCGCCTGCTCTATCCACTGAGCTACGGGGGCCTGGTGTGGTGGCCTGACGTCGTGGAGCCCGCGGAGCGGACTGATGCAAGACGTTGCCGGGGACAAGGATAGGGCTCCCGGCTCCTCGTCCCTGATGCTTCCCCTCCGTGGCTCGATGTGGAGGTTCGGTGAAGCAGCACCGATAATCGCAGGCGAGTGCGAATCGTGCATCGCTTTCGGCGTCTCACGCATCGGGTGTTGTGCACTCGTTATGCCTGGACTGTGTTCTCGCCCCACTCGCCCCTTCCGCCCCAAGTGTCAGGTCGGCGCGCAGACATACTCATATGCTTCAGAATTCCCCTAAAATTGGGCATTCTTCCCATGTGGTGACCTTGGACGTACGGCCTCAGCTGCTCGACGCACTCTCCGCCCTGCGCGACCGTGTCGCGGCCGCACGCTTCCCGCTGCCCCTGGCGGGGGCGCCACGCGCGCGTGCCAACCGCGACGAACTCCTCGCCCAGCTCGACGACTACTTGGTGCCCCGGCTCAGAGACCCCGAATCACCGCTGCTGGCCGTCGTGGGAGGCTCCACCGGGGCGGGAAAGTCCACCCTGGTCAACTCGCTCGTGGGCAGACGGGTCAGCGAGGCCGGCGTACTCCGGCCGACGACACGCACCCCGGTCCTGGTCTGCCATCCGGAGGACCACCACTGGTTCAGCGGCATGCGCGTGCTGCCCGACCTCACCCGCGTGTGGGTGCCCCACCAGGACCCCGGCGACGACCTGCTGCTCCCCGGCGAGAACCCGGCGCGCGTCCTGCGCATCGAGACCGCCGACACCCTGCCGCCCGGCCTCGCCCTCCTCGACGCGCCCGACATCGACTCCCTGGTCGCCGACAACCGCACCCTGGCCGCCGAGCTGATCTGCGCCGCCGACATCTGGGTGATGGTCACCACGGCCGCCCGCTACGCCGACGCCGTCCCCTGGCACCTGCTGCGCACCGCCAAGGAGTACGACGCCACCTTGGTGACCGTCCTGGACCGGGTGCCGCACCAGGTGGTCTCCGAGGTGTCCCGGCAGTACGCGGCCCTGCTCACCAAGGCCGGTCTCGGCGACGTGCCCCGGTTCACGGTGCCCGAGCTGCCCGAGTCCGCGTGGGGCGGCGGACTGCTGCCCGCCACCGCCGTGGCCGCGCTGCGCACCTGGCTCGTGCACCGGGCGCAGGACCCCGCCGCCCGGCAGCACGTGATGGGCCGGACGGCGTACGGGCTCCTGAACTCCCTGAAGTCCCGGATGCCGGAGCTGGCCGGCGCCGCTGCCGCCCAGTACGCCGCCGCCCTGCGGCTCACCTCCGCCGTCGACACGTCGTACGACAGCGAGCACGCGCGCGTACGGGGCCGTCTGCAGTCCGGTGCCGTGCTCGCCGGGGACGCGCTGAAGCGCTGGCGGGCCTTTCCCCTCGACTGCGCGCCGGGAGAGCTTCTCGACTCCCTGGTGGAGAGTCTGAGCGCGCTCCTGTTGTGCGCCGTCACCGCCGCCGACGAGCGGGTCGACGAGGCGTGGCGGCGCGAACCGGCCGCCGCCGCCCCCGCCCTGACGGCCGGCGCCCCCGCCCTGACGGCCGGCGCCCCCGCGCCGGACAGCGTCGAGCACCGTATCGGGCTGGCCGTACGGCGGTGGCGGCGCGAGCTGGAGGAGTACGCCGAGGACGAGGTCCGCGAACTCGACCGGAGCCTGGCGCCGGACCCCGAGGTGGTCGCCGCCCTGGTCGCCACCGTGCTGCTCGGCGGGCGCCGGGGGCGGACCGCCGGGGAGTCGCTCGCCGAGCGGATCGGCGTCCACGGCGCGCTGCGGCTGCGGGACCGGGGCGGGAGCCTGCTCACCGAACACGTGGACCGGATCATGCACGTGGAACGCGAGCGCCGGCTCGCCCCGCTGGACGCGCTGGACGTCCATCCAGAGCCGCAGGCCGAACTGATCGCCGCGCTGTCCCTACTGCAGAAGGAGAGGTGACCGGTGACCGCTGTCACTGACCAGGACCCCACCGAGCACACCGACCACACGGACCCGGCTGGGAAGGGTGCCGGACGCGCGGGGGCAGCCGGGCGGACGGGGGAGACCGCGTCCGCCGGGAGGCCGTCCCGGGCCGCCGGGGAGTCGGACGGCTCGCCGGACACCCACGACGGCTACGACGGCGACGACGACGCCCGCGAGGGACGGGAGGGGCCGGAGGGACGGGAGGACCGTAGAGGGCTGCGGGGGCTGCTGCGCAGGGAGGGCTCCGGCGGTGGCGGCACCAGGAGCCGCGCCGCCACCGCGCGGCGTACGGAGGAGCGGGAGTCGCGGGAGCAGCGGGGGGAGGGGGAGAACCGGGACGGACAGGACGGACAGGACGGACAGGGCGGACGGGACGGACTGGATGGACGGGTCGGACGGGATGGACGGGTCGGACGGGACGGACGGGACGGGCCGGGTGCCGAACGGGCCCGGCGCCGCGCCGATGGTGGCCGCCCGGCGCCCGGGGCCCCCGGCAAGGCCCGCCGGGACGGCCCCCCGCGCGCGGGGGGCGCGGAGGACGGCGAGGGCGCCTGGGACGACGGACTGATCGCGCGGCGGGTGAACGAGTCCACCGGTGCCGTCGACCTCTTCGCCGCCGACCCCTTCGCCGTCGGTGCCGTCACCTCCGCCGGCTCCGTCACCGAGAGCCGGGCCTCCGGCGGCGTCCCCGCCGTGACCCCGCTCGCCTACGACGGCCCGCTCCGCTCGCGGCTCGACGCGCTGCGCGAGCTGGTCGGGCTGTCGCGCGCCCGCCTGGACAACCGGACCCTCGCCGAGGCCGGCCGGGTCCTCGACGAGGCCGCCGCGCGGCGCCGGCTCTCCGGACAGCACACCGTCGTCGCCCTCGCGGGCGCGACCGGAAGCGGCAAGTCACAGCTGTTCAACACGCTCGCCGGGGTGAACATCTCGGAGACGGGGGTGCGCCGTCCGACCACCTCCGCGCCCATCGCGTGCAGCTGGAGCGACGGCGCGGCCACCCTGCTGGACCGGCTCGGCATCCCGGGCCGGCTGCGCCGGCGGCCCGTGCAGCAGCCCGGCGCCGACGAGCACCTGCGCGGTCTCGTCCTGGTGGACCTGCCCGACCACGACTCCGCCGCCGTACAGCACCGCGAACAGGTCGACCGCGTCCTGGCGCTGGTCGACGCCGTCATCTGGGTCGTCGACCCGGAGAAGTACGCCGACGCGGTCCTCCACGAGCGCTACCTGCGCCCGCTGGCGGGCCACGCGGAGGTCACCTTCGTCGTCCTCAACCAGATCGACCGGCTGCCCGGCGAGGCCGCCGAGCAGGTCCTCGACGATCTGCGGCGGCTGCTCGACGAGGACGGCATCGCGCTGGGGGAGTACGGCGAGCCGGGCGCGACCGTGCTGGCCCTGTCCGCGCTCACCGGGGACGGCGTCGGTGAACTGCGCGAACTCCTCGGCCAGTTCGTCGCGGGCCGGGAGGCGCCGGCCCTCCGTATCTCCGCCGACGTGGACGCCGCCGCGCGGCGCTTGCGGTCGGTCTACGTCACCGGGCGGCGCACGGGGCTGAGCGAGGAGGCACGGGAGGAGTTCGCCGACCGGCTCGCCGACGCGGTGGGCGCCACCGCGGCGGGCGAGGCGGCCGAACGGGCCTGGCTGCGCAACGCCAACCGCGCGTGCGGCACGCCCTGGCTGCGGCTGTGGCGCTGGTACCACGACCGGCGCGAGCCTCCCACCGGCCGGCTCACGCCGCGCGCCCAGGCCGACGAGGAGGCCACGGCTCGCCAGCGCGTCGAACAGGCGGTGCGTACGGTGGCCGACCGGGCGTCCACCGGGCTGCCGGCGCCCTGGGCGCAGGCGGTGCGCGAGGCGGCGGTGCGCGGTGCGCAGGGGCTGCCGGAGGCGCTCGACGAGCTGGCCGCCCGTTCGGGACTGCCGCCGGGACGGCCGCCCCGGCCGGGCTGGTGGCCGATGGCCGTCCTGTCCCAGGCCGCCATGACGCTGCTGCAAGTGGTGGGCGGTCTGTGGCTGCTGGGGCAGATCGCCGGCGTCCTGTCCCCCAACCTGGGCGTGCCGGTGTTGCTGATGCTGTCCGGGGTCATCGGCGGCCCCCTCATCGAGTGGAGCTGCCGCATGGCGGCCCGCGGTCCGGCCAGACGGTACGGCCAGGAGGCGGAACGGCGCCTGCGGGAGACGGCCGCCGGGTGCGGCCGGGCACGGGTACTGGACCCGGTGGCGGCGGAGCTGCTGCGGTACCGGGAGGTGCGGGAGCAGTACGGGCGGGTGACGGGGGCGGGGGTCCCGGTGGGCCGGTAGCGGGGGCGGGGATCCCGGTGGGCCGGTGGGTTCACCCGTGCGGGTGGCGGAGTTTTCCACAGCCGAGGGGTGGTCCACAGGGCCCGGCGGAGCCGGCCCGGTCCGGGCAGTCTGGCCGTGCGGCGATCGCGACGGACGCGATCGCCCCGGCCGTACGGGACAGCCCCGTCGGCAGGGAAGGGTTGGCGAAGATGAACGAGACGATGGTCTGCGTGGTGGGCAACGTGGCGACCCGGCCGGTCTTCCGGGAGCTGGCGAACGGCCCGTCGGCGCGGTTCCGGCTGGCGGTCACCTCCCGCTACTGGGACCGCGAGAAGAACACGTGGACGGACGGCCACACCAACTTCTTCACGGTGTGGGCCAACCGCCAGCTCGCCACCAACGTGTCGGGGTCCCTGGAGGTGGGGGAACCGGTCATCGTGCAGGGCAGGCTGAAGGTACGGACCGACGTGCGCGAGGGACAGAGCTGGACCTCGGCGGACATCGACGCGGTGGCCATCGGCCACGACATGGCACGCGGCACGTCGGCCTTCCGTCGGGTGACCAGGCCGGAGACGGCGGCCTCCGCGGCGCGTCCCGAACCCGACTGGGAGACACCGGCGGGCGCGTCCGAGGACCAGGGCGGCGCACGGCGCCCGGAGCCGGCGGCGGTGACATGACGGGCATGGGCGCGGTTGGCGGCTTATCGGCGGATGCATGCCGGTCGAACCGGGGTGGATTTGTCGATAAGGCCTGCTCAGTGGCGGTGTGGCGATAACGATTCCGAGTCGGATCGGTGATCGGACGGCCTCACCGGGAGGCACGGTGCGCCAGATCCTTAGGATGCCGAACGGGCCCTGTGGGGCCGCTGATTCTGCTGGTGGGACCGTGCCCCCACGCCAACCGGTCCTGCTCGAAGGGGAATTTGGTGCTTGCTTCGCTCACTGACCTGTCCGCGCACCGGCGAGGTGCGGCACGCCTGGCCGCCTCGGCGCTGATGTCCGCGCTCGCCGCCACCACCGTGGTGGCGGGCGCCGGCCAAGCCGCCGCCCAGGAGACGGCACGGGGACAGGGCGGCGCGACGGCGACCATGGACGGCCTGAAGACGTACGGCAGCGCCGTGATCCACGACGAGGCGGGAGACCAGGAGGTCTCGGCCGGCCTGTTCGAGATGTCCGTCGAGGGCGGCGGCATGCTGCAGACCTACTGCGTCGACCTCCTCAACCCGACGCAGAAGGACGCCAAGTACCAGGAGACGCCCTGGAGCGGTACCTCGCTGGGCACCAACAAGGACGCGGGCCGCGTCCGCTGGATCCTGCAGAACTCCTACCCGCAGGTCAACGATCTCGCGGCGCTCGCGAAGAAGGCGGGCGTCCGCGGCGGCCTCACCGAGGAGGACGCGGCGGCCGGGACCCAGGTGGCCATCTGGCGGTACTCGGACCAGGCGGACGTCGAGGCGGTCGACCCCGAGGCCGAGCGGCTCGCGGACTACCTGGAGAAGAACGCCCGCGACGTGGCCGAACCCACGGCGTCCCTCACGGTCGACCCGCCCGCCGTGTCGGGCCGGCCCGGCGAGCGGCTCGGCCCGGTCACGGTGCACACCGACGCGGGCGGCGCGACGGTGACACCGCCCGCCGACGCCGCCACCACCGGCGTACGGATCGTCGACGGTGACGGCGCGTCGGTCACCACCGTCACCGACGGCGCCGAGGTCTACTTCGACGTGCCCGAGGACGCGGCGGCCGGTACGGCCGAGCTGACCGTGCACGCCTCGACCACCGTGCCGGTGGGCCGCGCCTTCGCCTCCGTGAGCCGCAGCCAGACCCAGATCCTGGCCGGCTCCAGCGAGTCGACGGTCACGGCGACGGCGACGGCGAGCTGGGCGGAGCAAGGCGCCGTACCCGCGCTGTCCGCGGCGGAGAACTGCACGGCGGGCGGCCTGGACGTCACGACGGTCAACGAGGGCGACGGGGCGTTCACCTTCGAGCTGCTGGACAGCGAGTACACCATCGCCCCCGGCGAGACCCGCACGGTCACCGTCCCGCTCCGGGAGGACCAGCCCTACGACTTCACCATCACCGTGCCCGGCGGTCTCGAACAGCGCTTCACCGGCGTACTGGACTGCGAGAACCTGAGCAGCACGGCCGGCGACTCCACCCAGACGGTGACCGAGCCCAGCCCCGCCACGACGGACGTCGCCACCGCGGACGTCAACCTCGCCGACACCGGCGGTTCCGAGGTCACCCCTCTGATCGGCGGCATGGCCCTCGCCCTGGTGGCGATCGGCGGCGTGACCCTCTTCGTCATCCGCCGGAAGAACACGGACGCGTGACGGCGCCGGACCGCCCGGCCCGGCCTGCGGACTTCACCAACGTCCACGATCTCCTCCACGAGACACGGCGCCGCCCCTCCATGTGGGTCGCCGACGGTTCCCTCCAGCACCTGCATTCCATGCTGACCGGCTACCGGACAGCACTGGAGACCCACGGCATCACGGAACCCAGCCCCTTCTGGCCCGCCACCGGCACCGAGCCGCCCTTCACCACCTGGCTGCGCAACCGCCTCGCCCGCGACAGCTCCCTCACCTGGGCGACGGAGATCGAACACGAGGCGGAGGCGACCGGGGTGCCCGCGATGGAACTGTTCTTCAGGTTCCTCGACGAGTACCTGGCCGGGGATCAGCTCGCCGCCCAGAAGACCGACGTACGCCCGGCACGGTCCGGCGCCGGATGAACCTTGGCCGTCCGGCAGGTCAGGAAGAGATGAGACGGCTCGTGAAGCCGTCATGGACAAGGGATTCGTACGCTCCACGCACGTCTTCCGGCACCTCCTGTTCGATGGCGAAGCCGAGCTTCGGATACTCGATGACCCGCTGGAGATCACCGACGAGCATGTCCAGGACGAGCTTCTCGTCCCCGATGGATTTCACGTAGTCGTCCAGTTCCAGCGGCTCCGACGCGCAGACGATCTCCACCTCGGGCCACAGTTTGCGGGCGGTCGCGAACGACCGCCGTTCCATGTAGGGCTTGGAGATCAGCATCACTGCCGTCGGGGCGATGCCCGCGGCGGCGATGACCGTTCGGGAGAGGGCGATGTTCTGCCCGGTGTTACCGGCGTCCGGCTCCAGCAGGATCGCCTCGGCCGGGACGCCGAGGCCGATGGCGTGTTCGCGAAAGTGGACGGCCTCACCACGTGGGAAGACTTCGGCGGTGGTGGGACTGTTGCCGCCGGTGAAGACCAGGGTCGGGAAGAGCCCGGCGCGGTACAGCTCGGCGCTGCGGGTGGCGACGCCGAGGTCGTGGCTGCCCAGCCCGATCGCCACGTCGACCGGCCGCACCTGGTGGTGCATCTGGTGGTAATCCCAGACGAGCGCGGCCCGGCGCCACTGATCCTCGGTAACGGCCTGCTGGTTGTAGCCCACGCGTTCCTCCTGGTCACCGTCGCCGAGGGCCGGTCGGCCCCTCGTTCATGGCCTTGACACCCTGGATACTGCGCAGTTGGTGCACGAGCCCGTACTGCGCGGCCGTGCGGGTGGCCTGATCGAGGACGAGAAGCCCATCATCCCAGGTCGCCGCGTCGGAGATCAGGATGTGTCCGTGGGCGGTGTCCAGGCGTACGCGCTGTATCGGCGAGTCGGTGACACCACTGCTGCGGGCGATGTCGATGAAGTGCAGCGCCTGGCTGAGGTCACCGGCGCCACGGCGGGCGAGGGCGAGTTTCTGGTGGGCCACCGACCAGTCGTCGGGTTCGGTGAGGTCCTCGAAGTCACGGGTCGCTTTCTGCATGACGCGGGTCGCGTAGTCGTGCCGACCGATTTTGCTCAGCGCTGTGCCCACCCACAGGCGGGCCCTGGCGCGGTCCCGGCGGGAGAGCCGGTCGTCGACGGCGAGGGTTTCGTAGTGACGGGCGGCAACCTCCAGCTCGCCGGACATTTCCGTGACCACCGCGAGGGAGAGGTCGAGCTGGGCGACACGACGCGGAATGCCGAGCTGAGTGAAAACGGCACGAGCCTCGGTGTAGGAGTGCCGGGCGGACAGCGGGCCGAGCACAGAGCCTTGGTCGCGTTTGAGATCCCCGAGCAGCGCGGTCGAGCGAGCGAGAAGATACAGGCCCTTGTCGTCCAGTTCCTGGGCGCTGAAACGCATCAGCCAGCGGCTGAGCAAGGTGTCAGCGAAGGCGAAATCCTGACGGGAGAGCGCGACCACGACACGGTCCAGGTCATCGGCCCACGATTCGTACTCCCAGGCCCGTGGCCCGGTGGCGGTGACGCGCCGTCCGGCGCCCTGCGCGGTGCTGGCCAGCTCGGACAGGAGTGTCTCGAAGCGCAGGTGGGCGGAGACGTCCGCGCGTCCAAGGGCGGTGTCGAGGATGGCCTGAGTGTCGGGTCTGGGCTCGGTCCCCGCGTGTTTGCTCTCCCACTTCGAGACCGTCGCGACGGCCACACCGAGGTGCTCGGCAAAAGCTCGCACGCTCAGGCGCAGGGCAAGACGAAGAGCCCTGGCCTCCAGGCCGGTCCAGCGGTGCACACTCGCCACTCCTGACTCCCTTCCCCTGTCATCGAAGCAGACGCCCGCGGGCGGTGGGACGAAAGTGGGACGGAAGTAGAACGGCAGGCGATTGGCCAGGAGCCCGGGGGACTCCATGCTCGGATCGGCACCGCTCGTCGACCCTTCTGGACGGTCCCCGCATGGCACACCTCACGGCACACCCCATGGAACATCGCCTGGTCAGCAGGCCCGTCGGCTACGGCTTTCCGCAGCCGGTGCGGGTCTCCGAAGCCTGGCCGCCGGCCGCCTCGCTCGCCGCGTACTGCCGCAGCCACGAGCCGGAGCTGCCCGGCATCTGCCCCGAACGCGAGGCGGCCCCCGCCCCCGCCTCGGCGGCCTTCACCCGCCTCCTGGAGACCGAGTCATGAAGGCAGCAATGACCGAATCGGCGCATCGCTTCTTCGAGTCCGTCCCGGAATCCGTGCGAGAGGCAAGGGAATTCGTCTCCACGACTCTGACCGGATGGGGCCTCGTGGAACGCATCGATGACATCCGTCTCTGCGTCTCAGAGTTGGCAACGAACGCGCTGGTCCACGGCACTGTCTCCGGCCACGGATTCCTGGTCCGCCTGCACGCCGAGGACGACGTCGTACGCCTGGAGGTGCACGACAGCCGCCGCCGACGCCCCGAGGCTCGCCGGGCCGCCGACACCGACGTGTCCGGGCGCGGCCTGGTCCTGGTGGCCGCGCTCGCCGACGACTGGGGAGTGCGGGAGCGCGCACCGCTCGGCAAGGTCGTGTGGTCCTGCTTCAAGACCGCGGAGAGTCCGGGAGCCGTCGGGCTTCCCGGACACACGTCGCGGTCCACCACGCCGTGACGCGGTCCGCCATCCCGTCCACGCCGTACGGTCGGCTCAAGCCGAAGTGCTCGGTCAGTCCGAGGTGGAGAAACGCGCGGATCTGCTCCCGGTCGGCGCCGCCCCTCAGCCGGTCGAGGAGTGGGCCGATCATGCGGTCGTACTCGTCGTCCAAGGAGTCGGCCACGCCGATCGGGTCCCACTCGTTGAGCAGGCGCCGTAGATCGTCGTACCCGTCCGCTGCTGTCATGGCCGCAGGATGCCATGTCCCCTGAGTGATCGATCCTGGGCCGTCTCTGGGCCGTCCAAGGGTGCCCGAGGACGATCGACGGCGACCGGCAGTGACAGGCGACCGTCAAGCGTTCGCCCGGAAACCCCAGGTCAGAGCCTCCCTCCGGAACACGTTTCCTCACAGGGGTGGCGGTGCGGCAAGATGGGGTGTATCTGCCCACTGCCTGATTAAGCTGCCGGACGGTTTCTCTTGGCTGAGTACATTTACACCATGCGCAAGGCGCGCAAAGCGCACGGCGACAAGGTGATCCTCGACGATGTCACCCTCAGCTTCCTGCCGGGGGCGAAGATCGGTGTCGTCGGCCCGAACGGGGCCGGCAAGTCGACCGTGCTGAAGATCATGGCGGGGCTGGAGCAGCCGTCGAACGGGGACGCGTTCCTGTCGCCGGGGTACACGGTCGGCATCCTGCTGCAGGAGCCGCCGCTGAACGAGGAGAAGACCGTCCTGGAGAACGTCCAGGAGGGTGTCGCCGAGGTCAAGGGCAAGCTGGACCGGTTCAACGAGATCGCCGAGCAGATGGCGACCGACTACTCCGACGCGCTCCTTGAGGAGATGGGCAAGCTCCAGGAGGAGCTGGACCACGCCAACGCCTGGGACCTCGACGCCCAGCTGGAGCAGGCCATGGACGCGCTCGGGTGCCCGCCCGGCGACTGGCCCGTCAGCAACCTCTCCGGTGGTGAGAAGCGGCGCGTGGCGCTGTGCAAGCTGCTGCTGGAGGCCCCCGACCTGCTGCTGCTCGACGAGCCCACGAACCACCTCGACGCCGAGTCCGTCAACTGGCTGGAGCAGCACCTCGCCAAGTACGAGGGCACCGTCGTGGCCGTGACCCACGACCGGTACTTCCTGGACAACGTGGCCGGCTGGATCTGCGAGGTCGACCGCGGCCGGCTGCACGGCTACGAGGGCAACTACTCCAAGTACCTGGAGACCAAGGCCACCCGCCTCAAGGTCGAGGGCCAGAAGGACGCCAAGCGGCAGAAGCGCCTCAAGGACGAGCTGGAGTGGGTGCGTTCCAACGCCAAGGGGCGGCAGGCCAAGTCCAAGGCCCGCCTCGCGCGGTACGAGGAGATGGCCGCCGAGGCCGACAAGATGCGGAAGCTGGACTTCGAGGAGATCCAGATCCCGCCGGGCCCGCGGCTCGGCAACGTCGTCGTCGAGGTGAACAACCTCAGCAAGGCGTTCGGGGAGAAGGTGCTCATCGACGATCTCAGCTTCACGCTGCCGCGCAACGGGATCGTCGGGGTCATCGGGCCCAACGGTGCCGGCAAGACGACGCTGTTCAAGATGATCCAGGGGTTCGAAGAGCCGGACTCCGGGTCCATCAAGGTCGGCGAGACCGTCAAGATCTCCTACGTCGACCAGAGCCGCGAGAACATCGATCCGAAGAAGACGCTGTGGGCTGTGGTCAGCGATGAGCTGGACTACATCAATGTGGGACAGGTCGAGATGCCGTCCCGCGCGTACGTGTCCGCCTTCGGGTTCAAGGGGCCGGACCAGCAGAAGCCGGCCGGCGTGCTCTCCGGCGGTGAGCGCAACCGGCTGAACCTCGCGCTCACCCTCAAGCAGGGCGGCAACCTGCTGCTCCTCGACGAGCCGACCAACGACCTGGACGTCGAGACGCTGAGCAGCCTGGAGAACGCGCTGCTCGAATTCCCCGGGTGCGCCGTGGTCGTCTCCCACGACCGGTGGTTCCTGGACCGGGTCGCCACGCACATCCTCGCCTACGAGGGCGAGTCCAAGTGGTTCTGGTTCGAGGGCAACTTCGAGTCCTACGAGAAGAACAAGATCGAGCGGCTGGGCGCCGACGCCGCGCGTCCGCACCGCGCCACCTACAAGAAGCTGACCCGGGGCTGATCGGTCTTGCGGCACATCTACCGCTGCCCGCTGCGCTGGGCGGACATGGACGCGTACGGTCACGTCAACAACGTGGTCTTCCTGCGCTACCTGGAGGAAGCCCGGATCGACTTCCTGTTCCGCCCGGACAAGGAGTTCAAGCAGGGGTCGGTGGTGGCCCGCCACGAGATCGACTACAAGCGCCAGCTCGTCCACCGGCACGCCCCCGTGGACATCGAGCTGTGGGTCACACAGATCCGGGCCGCGTCCTTCACCCTCGCCTACGAGGTGAAGGACGGGGACCAGATCTACGTCCGCGCCTCCACGGTGATCGTGCCGTTCGACTTCGAGGCGCAGCGCCCCCGCCGGATCACCGCCGAGGAACGCGAGTTCCTGGAGGAGTACCGGGACGACGAGAAGGAGGAGGCCGTCGCCGCATGACGGTGCTCCAGCTGGCCGACGAGGGGGAGGCGGCGGATCTCGCGGCCTTCCTCTCCCGGCTGCTCCACTACGACCGCGGTGCCGCGGTGCGCCTCCAGGCGTCCGGCACCGCGCTCGCCGTCTTCGGCCGGCCGCCGTCGTTCGAGGTGCTCGCGGTCCGCGCGGTGCGGCTGGCCAAGCCGTACGAGGACGGGCTCGACGACGCGCTGGACGTGACCGTCTCGGCCGGTGAGCTGCTGGAGGCGGTGGAGGAGAAGGCCGCCACGGCCGCCGTGCCGCGCGCGGTGACCGGGCCGCCGTGGGCCGGTGTGCTGCCGCCGCGCGGGGGCTGGCGGGCCGAGCCCGGGCTGCCGCCCCTGGACGCCCTGCGGGCCCTCGTCGCCACCGGGATCGCGGAGTTCCGGGCGCGGACCGGCGAACTCGGCGCGGAGCGGCGTACCCGGGCCGAGTTCGACCGGATCGGCGGGGACATCTGGTCCCGCACGGTGGCGGGGACCCGGCTGCCGGTACGCGCCGTGCACGCCGCCCAGTCGCTGGGCTTCCTGCGGGGCGAGGGCGGCCTCGCGCTGGTCTCCTCGGGGGCGTGGCTGCGGCTGCGCACGCCCTACGGGTCCGTCGCCGTACGGCGGGCGGGCAGCGGCACCCTGGGAATCAGCCCGGCGCGTTGACCATCGACGCCGCCGCGTACGTCAGGTACTTCCACAGGGTCTGCTCGTGCTCCTCCGACAGGCCCAGCTCGTCCACGGCGTCCCGCATGTGCTTCAGCCAGGCGTCGTGCGCCGCGCGGTCCACGGTGAAGGGGGCGTGGCGCATCCGCAGCCGGGGGTGGCCCCGGTTGTCGCTGTACGTCGTCGGGCCGCCCCAGTACTGCATCAGGAACAGCGCGAGGCGCTCCTCCGCCGGACCGAGGTCCTCCTCGGGGTACATCGGCCGCAGCAGCGGGTCGCCGGCCACCCCCTCGTAGAAGCGGTGGACCAGCCGGCGGAAGGTCTCCTCCCCGCCGACCTGCTCGTAGAAGGTCTGCTCCTGAAGCGTGCCGCGCCGAATCTCATTCACGTCCCCCATGGTCTCAGACGGCCGGAACCAGGACTCGGGTCCTACGACCTCCGAGACCTTCCGTGCAGACGCCTTCCGTGAAGAGACCTCTCGCGAAGAGACCTACTGTGGAGGCATGGGCAGCGGCGGCATGGACGAGCTGGCCGCCTCGGCGCGGGCCGCGCTGGTGCGGGAGATCGAGCTGAGCGGCGCCTGGGCCGGTGACCCGGTGTGGCGGGCGGCCTTCGAGGCGGTACCGCGCCATCTCTTCGTGCCGTACTACTACGTCGGCGCCGTCGGCGGCTACGAGCGCCGCTGGTGCGGGCACCCCGACCCGGCGGCGCGCGAGCGCTGGCTGCGCGGTGCCTACGTCGACACCCCGCTCGCGACCCGGCTGCGCGACGGCGAGCTGGTGTCCTCCAGCAGCCAGCCGTCGCTGATGGCGCTGATGCTGGCCGAGCTGAGGGTGGCGGACGGCGACCGGGTGCTGGAGATCGGCGCCGGGACCGGTTACAACGCCGCCCTGCTCTGCCACCGGCTCGGCGACGACGGTCTGGTCACCACCGTCGACCTGGACCCGGAGATCACCGAGTCCGCCCGCCGGCACCTGGACGCCGCCGGCTACCACCCGGCCGTCGTCACCGGCGACGGGGCGCGCGGTGTGCCCGAGCGCGCTCCCTACGACCGGATCATCGCGACCTGCGCGCTGCCCGCCGTACCGCGGGCCTGGGTCGCGCAGTGCCGGCCGGGGGGACGCATCCTGACGCCGCTGGCCACCGGGCTGGTGGCGCTCACCGTGCGGGACGCCGGGCACGCCGAGGGGCGGTTCCTGAGCACGCCCGCCTACTTCGTGCCGCTGCGCGGCGGCGAGCGGGCCGCCGAGCTGCCGGCGCCGGGCCTGAGCGGCATACCGCGCCGGGCCCGGGACGACGACCGGTTCCGCTTCCTGCTGGCGCTGACCCGGGGCGGCCTCGACCCGCAGGAGGCGTACGCGCTGTGGGAGCGGGAGGACGCGCCGCCCCGGGAGCGCTACGGCGTCACCGTCGGCGGAGACGGAGGCGACAGTGGCGGCGACGGAGACGGCGGCGCGTGGGCGTGGCTGGACGATCCGGAGGGGCCGTACGTCTGGCCCCTCCCGGCCTGATCCAGGCCCCCGTCAGCCCCGGCGGATGGTGATCGTCGTCCAGGCGCCGACGTGCACCCGGTCGCCGTCCTGGAGCGGCACCGGCACGTACGGCTGGATGGGCTCCTCGCCGCCGTTGACCGTCGTGCCGTTGGTCGAGTTCTGGTCGACCACCGCCCAGCCGCCGTCCGGCTGCTGCACCAGGATCGCGTGCTGGTGCGAGACGCCCGGGTCCTCCGGCGGCACCGACAGGTCGATGTCGGGGGTGTCGCCGGTGGAGTGCCGGCGGCGGCCGATCGTCAGCTGGTTGCCGGTCAGCGGGCGCTGCTGCTCGGGCGAGTACGCGGGCAGGTTCAGGCCGGCGGCCTCGGGGCCGGAGCGCTGCATCATCGCCATGAAGTAGTCGCGGTCCGGGCCGATGGTCGCGGTCCAGGGGCCCTGCGGCTGGGGCGGCTGGGGTGCCTGGGGCTGCGGCGGCTGTTGGGTCTGTTGCTGTTGCTGTTGCTGCTGCTGCGGGTAGCCGTAGCCAGGCTGCGGTGGGGGCGGGGGCGGGGGCGGGGCCTGGTGGCCGCCGGGCTGCGGGTAGCCGTAGCCGTTCTGGCCGCCGGGGCCGCCCGGAGCACCCTGGCCGCCGGGGCCGCCGGGACCTGCCTGGGTACCCGGGCCGTTCTGGCCACCGCCGGGCGGGGCGATGCGCCAGTCGTCGTCACCGCCGCCGAAGGAGGGGCCGCCCTGCCGGGGCGGGCCGCTCGGCTGCTGCCGGCCGTTCTCCTGCGGGAACGCGGGCGCAGGTGGCGGCGGGGGCGGGGCGGACGGTCCGGCCTGCTGCTGCCACGGGGCCGGGGGGCCGCCCGGGGCGGTGGTGCCGGGGCCGGTGCCGTGCGGGCCCGCGCCGGGGCCCTGGGGGCCGGGGCCGCCGGGCCCGCTCGCGCCACCGGGGCCGCCCGGTCCGCCCGGTCCTCCGGGGACGCCGGGCGGTGGGCCCGGCGGGGGCGGGACCGGGCGGGACGGGTCGGAGCCGAAGCCGGGCGGGCCCGGCGGGATCGGCTCGGCGGGGCGGTTGATCTGCGACGGGCGTGAGCCCTGGTACTCCGGCGGACGCGCGCCCGGATAGGAGTCACCGCCGCCGTAGGACGGGGGCGGAGGGGGCGGGCCCGGCTGCTGCTGGAAGTGGGGCGGCGGGCCGGAGGAGGGGCGCGGGGCGGCCGGGGTGTACGAGGTGGCCGTGTTGGTGAGGAAGTTCCACCGGCACTCCTCGCAGAACGGAGCGCCGCCCTCCCGGGGCGTACGGCACTGCGGGCACAGCTCGGGCCCGGCTCCGGGGCCGCCGGGCGCCGGCGGCGGGAATCCGTAACCGCCCGCCGGGGGCGGCGGGGGAGGCGGCGGCACGGCACCGGCCATGCGGTGACCGCAGACCTCGCACCAGTCGTCGGAACCCGACTGGTGTCCGTTCGGGCAGGTCGGCATGTCGGCGCGTCCCCCTCTCCTCGCAGGTCCCGCTACAGCGGTACGTACGGCACTTTTCTGTGCTTCTTCGGTACTTCTTCGGTACTTCTTACTTCTTCACTTCTTTACACGAACAGTCTTTGTGGACCGGGTTTCGAGAGTCATCTCGTCGGCCTCCTCGACCTTCGCTTTCAGTCGCACAGTACCTGCCGCGGCGTCGACCACGTCCACCACCTTCGCAAGCAGTTTCGCAGTATCCGCGTTCCCGGAGGAGCCCGCGAGCTGAACCGCGCGGCCCAGTTTGGCCGTCGCTCCGTCTACATCTCCCACTTTGCGCAGTTCCAACCCTTGTTGGATGGCCTGGGCCAGTTCCGCCTGCCCGGTGTAGTGGGCGACCTGGGGATTGATCGAGGTGGAGGCGGTCAGGTCGTCCGTCCACACGGCCCGTACGAGACCCTGGGCGCCCAGGTCGCGGACGCCGCCGTCGGGCCGGGGGACGACCAGGGACACCCGGGCGGCCAGCATCTCCTGGCCCAGGCCGGCGGGGGAGACCTCCACGCAGACGTGGTAGTCGCGGGACTCGTCGCCCCAGGAACCCGTGGGGTAGTCGCCCGCCCGCGCCGTCGCCTCGGTGCGCCGGCCGGTCAGGTCCTCGACGGCCGGGGCGACCTGCTTGACGAACCTCACCGTGGAACCGGCCGGGGTCCACAGCCGCAGGGCGACGTCCGCGACCTCCTTGCCCATGGCCGTCTCCATCATGCTCGTGAAGTCGGCGGCGAGACCGGCCGGGTCGGCGACGATGTCGGCGGTGCCGAGCAGCGCGGAGGAGACCGCTGTGAGTTCTTTCACTTCCCAGTCGGTGCCCACGCCCCGGGCGTCACAGGTGAACCGCCCGGCGCAGGCGTCCAGCGTCGCCTTCAGGTCCTCGGGCGACTCGTGCTCGTTGCGTCCGTCGGTGAGCAGGATGCCGTGCCGGATGGCGACGTCCGCCGAGGACAGCAGCCGGTCGGCCAGCCGGAGCCAGGTGCCGATGGCGGTGCCGCCGCCCGCGCTGAGCTTGCGCAGGGCCAGTCCGGCCTGCTCCCGGGTGGTGGTGTCGGCGACCGCGAGGCGCCCGCCGCCCGGGTAGACCTCCTTGGCCACGTGCGTGCCGCCGATCACGCAGAAGTGCACGCCGTCGCGCAGGGTGTCGATCGCGGCGGACGTGGCGTCCCGGGCGTTGCGCATCTTGGTGGGCGGGTAGTCCATCGAACCCGAGCAGTCCACCATGACCGCCACGGCCGCGGACGGGCCCTGGCCGGGCGCGTACAGGTGGGGCGCCGCGACCGCGCCGCCGACGGTGCCGCCGCCGGTCGCGGTCACCGTGACGATCGCGTTGACCTCGCGTCCGCCCTCGGGCAGGTACTCGTTCTGGTACACGTCCACCGAGAAACGCGGTGCGTTCGACTTCGAGAAATTGGCCATGCCGGTTCGCATCCCCCTCGACAGCGCCCCCACCGAGGCGGGGACGTGACGGTGAGCGGACCGCCCCCTGCGGTCCGCGAGGCCCCCGTGCGCGTACTTTGTCCGGCCTCAGGCCGATCCTGCCCCCTGCGGCGGGGCGGGGAACGGCACCACTGCCACTGTTACGTTGTCGTGGCCCCCGCCGTCCAGGGCGTGACCGACCAGAACCCGGGCGCTGTGCAGGGGGCGCACGGCGGCGTCCGGCGGGACGACCTCGGCCATCTCCTGGGCCGACTCCGCGTAGTTCCACAGGCCGTCCGTGCAGACCACGACCACGCCGGGGCGGTCCGGCTTGAACGAGGCGGTGTGCGGCTCCAGTTCGTAGGCGTCCGCGCCGAGCCAGCCGGTGATCGCGTGGGCGCGCTCGTCGGCGTACGCCTCGGCCTCGCTCATCAGGCCCGCGGCGACCATCTGGGCGGCCCAGGAGTCGTCCTCGGTCAGCCGGGCGGCCGGTGCGGAACGGTCGGACGGCACCCAGTAGACGCGGCTGTCGCCGACCCAGCCGACGACCAGCAGTCCGGCGGTGACGACGGTGCCGACCAGGGTGCAGGCCGGGGCGTTCTGGTGCGGGGTGTGCTCCCGGGCGACGGCGGGATCGCCGGCCAGGGAGTCGACCGCGTGCGCGGCGGCGACGATCGCGTCGTGCATCGCCTGCTGCGGGTGGGTGCCGCGCGGCAGGGCGGCGAGCAGCGTCTCGCTGGCCGCGCGGGACGCGGCGAGCGACGCCTCGTCCGGGCGGGTCGCGGAGGAGACGCCGTCGCAGACGATCGCCACGGAGGCCGGGGTGCCGTCGGGCAGCGCGGTGTGGCCGACGCCGAAGGCGTCCTCGTTGCGGTGGTGGCGCAGGCCGCGGTCGCTGACGGCGGCGAGCGGGCCGCACTCCTGTTCCATGTGGTCGCGTTCGCGGGGCTGGGCGTGGCCGCAGTTCTCGCAGTACCCGTCGTCGTCGACCCGGCCGTCCCGGCAGGCGACGCACACGGTCCCGTCCTGGGCGGGGGAGGGGGCGGGGACCGGGGTGGGTGCGGGCATGGGCGCGGGTGCGGATACGGGTGTGCTCATGCGCGGGTCCGGTGCCTGGAGGAGATATTCGTCGGGTTCCTGCGGCCGGGGCTGGGGCGGAGGCGGTGGTCCGCCCCGCTCCGCGCCGCTCATGACGATGGTCCGACTGTCCGTCATGTGCGCCGTGTCCGCGCTGTTCACCACGTCCGCGGGCCGTACCGGCACCGTGGACAGGTCCAGCCCGCACGCACCGCAGAAACGGTCCCCCGTCTCGAAGGGTTCCGCACAGCTGGGACACATCGGCCGAGCGGCCTGCCGGGGCTCTTGCGACATCAACTACACCCACGTCCGGGGGCGGTAACGATTGGCACGTTCCACCAGGTCGATCCTCTCCTCGCCGCCTCGGGCCAGCCGGGCCAGCGTGCGGTACGAACGCTCCAGCCCGAAGCGCAGGCCCCGTTCGTCCAGAGCGCTGCCGAGCAGCGTCCGGGCCCCGGCGGCCCCGGGGGTCCCCTCGCCCGGACCCCCGCCCCCGGAGAGTACCCAGTCCAGCGCCGAGCCGAGGACCTCGGCCGACAACTGCTCACGGCGCGCCGGGTCCAGACCGTACACGTCCAGCGCCTCGACCTGCCGCGCGGCGGCAGTCAGGTCGTCCAGGAACGGTACGGCGGAGGCGGCCGCCGTACGTTGACGCAGCCGTGCCCGCACGGCCGCCATGCGTGCCGCCGTGTAGTGGATGGACGATTCCGGGACCGACTCCAGCGTGCGTACGGCACCCTGGCGGTCGCCGGTGGCCAGGCGGACCCGGGCCAGGCCGAAGGCGGCGCCGACGAAGCTCGGGTCGGTCGACCAGACCAGGCGGTAGTACTCGGCCGCGTTGTCGAGCTGGCCCAGTACCTCCGCGCACAGGCCGAGCCCCAGCTTGGGCGCGGCCTCGCCGGGGAAGGCGTCGTAGACCGCGTCGAAGGAGAGCGCGGCCCCCTCGTGGTCGCCGGTGACCAGCGCGGCCACGCCCCGGTACCACACCACCCGCCAGTCGTCGGGCCGTTCCGCTTCCAGGGCGCGCAGTGCCTCCAGCGCGGGCGCGGCCTCGCCCTGTTCGAGGCGGGCCCGGATCTGCCGCAGCCGGGTCTCGACCGACGCGGCCGGCGCGGCGGCCAGCGCCCCCAGCAGCTCACCGGGCGCGGACGCCATCAGCCCCGCCAGGAAACCGGCGTTGGGGTCGGCGGGGTCCACCCGGGGCACCGGGAGCGCGAGGGCGGCCCGGGGTCCGTCGACCGCCTTGACCAGGCGCTCCGGGCCGGCCGCCGCACCCGGCGCGGGAAGGGCGGACGGTGTGCCGTTCGGTCCCCGGGCGGTCCGTCCCCGGGCGCGTGGCGGCCGGGCGCCCAGCCGGGACACCTCGCCGTGCGACCGCGGGAACAACTCCGTGTCGGGGACCCGTACCTCCGGCCCGAACAGCGTGGACAGCGACGGCCGGGCCCGTCCCGACTGGAGCGAGACGACCTCCCGCAGCACCCCGGTCAGCTGCTCGGCCATCTCCTGCGCGGTGGCGAACCGGCGGTGCGGGTCGGGGTCGGTGGCGCGGACCAGCAGCCGGTAGAACGACTCGTAACTCCGGAAGACCTCGATGGTGTCGGGGTCCGGCAGCGAGTCGGCGTAGACGTTGGTGTAGCCCTGGAAGTCGAAGGTCAGCACGGCCAGCGTCCGGCCCACCGTGTACAGGTCGGAGGCGACCGACGGGCCGACGTCCGCGACCTCGGGCGCCTGGTAGCCCACCGTGCCGTAGATCGCCGACTCCCCGTCGTCCATCCGGCGCACCGCGCCCATGTCGATCAGCTTGAGCTGGTCCTCGGTCTGGATGGCGTTGTCGACCTTGAAGTCGCAGTACAGCAGGTGCCGGCTGTGCAGGTGGTCCAGCGCCTCCAGCGCCTCGATGCCGTACGCGCACGCCTGCTCCACCGGCAGCGGGTCGCGGCGGCCCTCCGGGGTGCGCCGGGCGTTGGCGATCTCCTTGAGCGACTTGCCGCCGACGTACTCCATGACGATGTAGCCGTCGAGGGAGCCGGTGCGCTGGTCGAGGTGTTCGACGAAGTTGTAGATCCGCACGATGTTGGCGTGCTCGATCTCCGCGAGGAAGCGCTGCTCGGAGATCGCGGCGGCCATCGCGTCCTGGTCGCCGGTGTCCAGCAGGCCCTTGAGGACCACCCAGCGGTCGGAGACGGCCCGGTCGACGGCGAGGTAGATCCAGCCGAGCCCGCCGTGCGCCAGGCAGCCCGCCACCTCGTACTGGCCGTGCACCACGTCCCCGGCGCGCAGCTTGGGCACGAAGGAGTACGGGTGGCCGCACTTGGTGCAGAAGCCCTCCGTGCGCCCCGGCCGCCCGGCGCGGGCCCGGCCCACCGGCGCCCCGCACTCGCCCCGCGAGCAGAACCGCTTGCGCTCGGGCACCTCGGGGTTGTCCAGCACCATCGACCGCGGGTCCGGCCGGGGCACCGCCGGGACCCGCACCAGACCGGCGCCCAGCCGGCCCCGCCCGGAGGAGGCGGAGGCGGAGCCGGAGCTGCGCACCGACACCGAACGGCTCGTGGCCCGGCCCGACAGCGAGCGGGAGAGCCGTCCCGACACCGAGCGGCGGGACTTCGAGGACTGCGAGGACGTACGGCCGCTGCGCGAACCGCTTTCCTCCCCCGAGGGGCCGGTGACGCCGGTGGGCGGCGAGCCGAGCAGGCCGGACGGTGCCACCACCGGGGCCAGTCCGCAGGTGTCGCAGTAGAGTTCGCCGCCGCCGACGTCCTCGTAGGTGCCGTCGCAGCCGGGGCGCTGGCAGGTGCGGGGGGCCGCCGGCGGCTCCTCGCCGGGCGGGGCGGCCTCGGCCAGTCCGCAGGTGTCGCAGTAGAGTTCGCCGCCGCCGACGTCCTCGTACGTGCCGTCGCAGCCGGGGCGGCGGCAGGCGCGCGCCGCCCGGTCCGGTGCCTTCGCCCGCTGCCCGCCCGGCTCGCTCATCTCCCCGCCGCCCCCTCGTCCTCGTCCTCGTCCTCGTGCTCGTCCCGGTGCCGGTCCGGGCCGCTCAGGCGCCCGGCTCCGCGCCGTCCGTCCGGGCCGGCGGGCCGCCCTGGCCGGGCACCCGCTCCCCGCCGGTCAGCAGCTCCGCCGCCGCCCGCTGGTAGCGCAGTACCGCCTGCTCGGCGACGCGCAGGTCGCAGGGCGCGCTCCACAGCATGCGGCGGGCCTTCTCGTACTTCTCCACCAGCTCGGGGTCCTCGGCCAGGCCGTGCCGGGCGACCTTGGCCTTGTAGGCGTCGAGCCGGCCGCGCAGCTCGGCCCGGACCGCGAGCGGCGCGGTCACCGCGGTCAACGACTCGCGGGCCCGGATCAGTTCGTCCTCCGCCTTCTGCTCCAGGGACTCCAGCAGCGGGGAGAGCCGGTGCCACTGGGCGTGCCGGCGGTACTCGGCCGCCGCCGCGAGCTGCTCCTGGAGCGCGGTCGGCGGGCCGCTGACCACCGGCACCTCGGTCGCGGCGATCTTGGCGAGCACCTCGCCGCGCGCGGTGCGGGCCTCGGCGAGGGTGCGGTCGGCGCGCGAGAGGACGTCCCGCAGCCGCACGATCCGCTGCTCCGCGTCCTGGCGGACCGTCAGCACCGCGTCGATCTCCCGGCGTACGTCCTCCAGGGCGCGCGCCTCCCGGTCGTACACCGTGGTGTCCGGACGGCCGCCGCCGGGCGCCGAACTGCCCTCGGCGGGCACCCAGTACGCCAGCGGGTCGGAGATCACCTCCTCGCGCAGCCGGGTCAGGGTGCGGGTGATCCGCTCCAGGTCGTCGCCGGCCGGGTGCTCGCCGGGGCGGACGCCGACCGAGTGGGCGAGGCGGCGGGTGCGCTGCAACTCGGCGGAGAGCAGGTCGATCCGGGCGGGCAGCGCGGACCACACCGCGTCGGCGGCCACCACCATGTCCAGCGAGGACGCGTACAGCTCGTTCATCCGGTCGACGAGCGCCGCCAGGGTGAAACGCTCGCTGAGCAGGCCGCCGGTCGCGCCGGCGCCGGACAGGGTGACGCACTCGCCGCGCAGCAGCTCCGTCAGCTCCACCAGGTCCTCGCGGCTGGACCAGCGGCGCCGGGCGCGGACGTCCCGGGCGGCGCGCAGGGCGTCCGCGTAGGCGTCGAAGTACGTCCACAGCAGGGTGATCCGCGCCTCCGTGTCCGCCCAGCGGTCCTTGGTGACGCCGGTCAGCTCGGCGCCTTCGAGGAGTCTGCGGCCCGCGTGGTCCTGGAGGGCGAGGAGCGAGGTCTCGATCGCCTCGTGCTCCGCGCCGAGCCGGGCCAGCGCACGGTCCACCTCGTCCCGGTCCATCACCGGCCCGGTGGCTCCCGTGACGCCCATCGATCACCTCTCGCTGCGGTCGGGTCGGTTGACGGCTTGACGGTTGACGTTGACGGTTGACGCGTCGGACGGTCGGTTCAGCTCTTGCGCAGGTACCGCGGTGCCGGGGGCTCCGACCGCGCCGGGTCGTCACCCAGTGTCGCCGACAGCCACTTCTCGTACGACGTCCGCCAGCCGTCGGGGTCCTGACGGAAGTCCACCAGGATCTTGTTCACCCGGCGTACCAGGTCGTCGGCGTCCTTCTGCATCGCCACGCCGTAGTACTCGGTGGTGAACGCGTCGCCCTTGAGCGCGACCGTGGGGTCCTGCGCGGCCTGGCTGGCCGCGAGCGCGCCGTCGGTGACCACCGCGTCGACCTGGCCGAGCTGGAGCCGCACCAGACAGTCGAGCTGGTTGGGGACGGTGACACTCAGGTCGGCGGTGGCGGCCGGCCTGCCCGTCGCCCGGTCCTCCTCCAGCGTGCTGAGCGCGGTCGAACCCGCCGCCGTGCAGATCTTCTTGCCGGCGAGTGTCTCGTCGTACCCGGTGATCGTCGAGGACTTGGGGGCGAGGAGCTGCTGGCCGGTCCTGAAGTAGGGGGCGGAGAAGGCGACGTCCTCCAGCCGGTCGCAGTTGATGGTCATCGTGCGGACCACCATGTCGACCCGGCCCTCCTGGATCGCCGGTATCCGCTGGTCGGTGGGGATCGCCTTGAACAGCACCGCGTCCCGGTCGCCGAGGATGTCCTCGGCGATGCGGTGCACCAGGTCGATGTCGAAGCCCTCCAGCTCGGCCGTGCCGCCGCTGTTGGGGTCGCGGTAGCCCCAGCGGTAACTGTTCTGGTCGACGCCGACGATCAGTTTGCGCCGTTCCGCGGGGCGGCTCCGTATCTCCTCGATGGTGGGGCCGTCGTCCCCGGCCGGGGACAGCGTCTGCTTCTCCGGGTCGGCGCACTCCTCCTCGGCGCGCGCCGGACTGCCCTGGGTGACGGTCCGGCCGTCGTCGCCGGAGCCGCCGGCCCGGCCGGTCTCCGGCCGGAACGCGGGCAGCAGACACGCGACGAAGAGCAGCGCGAGGAGGCAGCCGAACGCCATCGCGCCCACCCCGCCCCAGCCCCGCAGCCGGGTCCGCGGACGTCGTACTCGCCGCATCCTCGTGCCCCCTTCCCCGGGCCGGCCGCCCATCGGTCCGTCGAAGCCCGTCGCCACGCCGTCGCTCATCGGTACTCCGACAGCCTGCGGGCGATGCCCAGCACCGCTCCGGTCGCGCCCAGGGCGGCCAGGGCGCCGGCGCCCGCGGGCAGGCCCGTCATCGCGCCCCGCCCGTCACCGGCCGCCCGCTCGAACTCCTTCTCCTCGTGCGTCAGCGCGGCGGCGAGCCGGCTGTCGACGCCGTCGAAGTACTCGGCCGTGGCGTCGTCGTCGCCGATCACCATCTCCAGCGCCCGCTGGTAGTCGCCGTTCTCGTCCTCGGCGCGGGCCGCCCTGTGGCGGGCCTGCCACTGCTTCACGTCCTCGGCCGCCGCGGTCAGCGGGTCTTCGCCCGCGGCGTCGTCGGCCAGCCGTCTCGCCTCGGTCAGGTCCTTGCCGAGGACCTTCATCTCGGCCTGGTACTCAAGGTCGTAGGCGTCGTGCTGCGTGCCGTCCACCGTCCTGCTCTCGGCGCCCCGCGCGACCAGGGTGAGGTTCTCGTTGCCGCGGGCCTTCAGGGAGGCCAGGCGGGCCTCGTTCAGCACGTTCAGCGAGCGGACGCCGTGGTCGTAGGAGGCGCTCAGGTGGGAACGGGCGACGCTGTGGCCGACGGTCAGCCAGAGCAGGGCGACGACGGTGGCGGCCGTGGCCGCGACCAGCCCCGGGTTCAGTACGCGGTTGGTGCGCCGGTAGGTGCGGTACTGCGCCCAGGCCAGGGCGGCGAGCGCGAGGACGCCGAGGGCGATCGCGGCCCAGGGACAGCTCCCGGCGGCGTCGTAGTCGCCGTCCAGGCGCCGGTTCTCCGATGTGTAGAGGGCCTCCGCCTTCGGCAGCATCTGCTTCTGCATCGTGTCGTTGGCGTAGCGCAGGTAGGCGCCGCCGACCGGGAAGCCCTGGCGGTTGTAGACGCGGGCCCGCTCGATCAGGCCCTTGTACTGGGGCAGCAGGCGGTTGAGCTCGGCGACGGTCCGGGCGGCGGCGGAGCCGGGTTCGGAGTTGGCGGCGGCCGTCACCAGGCCTTCGGCGGCGGTGCGGATGCCCCGCTCGTAGCGCTCGCGGGATTCCTCCGTCTCCTGCCCGCCCGCCAGGAACCCGGTGGAGGCCGCGGTGTTCGCCTCGGCGAGAGAGCGGTAGATGGCTGCCGCCTCGGAACTGAGCGGCTGGCTGCGGTGCAGTACGTCGTCGGCGGCGGCGGTCCGGTCGGTGCTCTGCCAGGCGGTGACGGCGCCGAAGGCGACGACGAGCACGGCGAGCAGGGCGCCGAGGGCGCGCAGCCGGCCGGGCTCGGTGACGGCGGCGGCGCGCAGCCGCTCCACACCCTCGGCGAAGGCGGTACGGCGCGGCGGGAGCGGGCCGGGGGGAACCTGCGGGCCCGGCGGAATCCGCGGGGCCGGCGGCTGCTGCGGGGGAGGGGCCTGGGGAGGTACGGAGGGCATGGTGGGCGTGGCCGGCCCCGGCGGTGCGCTGCCGTTCGGCGGTCGAGTCACCCTGACCTCCCCCATGGTCATCCGTCACCGCAAAGTATCGCTGTCCGGGCCCGGATGCGCACCGGCCTTCACGGACGCGACCTCGTACCGGTCCCCCGCACCACCCCTGCCCATCAATACGCCAGGGGAACCGGTTCGGTTCCCCTGGCGTAGGTCACGGCGCGGGTCACTTGGTGATGTTGGGCGGCGTCAGCGGGGCGGCCGCGGCGGACTGCGGGGAGGTGGTGCTGGCGTAGGCGGAGGGGGCCGCGACACCGGCCGTGGGGTCGGGGGCGGGCTGCGCGGACTCCTCCAGCGGGGCGGTGGCGCCGCCGACGATGGGGATGTCGGCCGCGTCGAAGGCCCGCTTGATCCGCCAGCGCAGCTCGCGCTCGACGGTGAGGGACTTGCCGGGCATGGTCTTGGCCGAGACGCGCACCACCATGGAGTCCAGCAGGACGGAGTCCAGGCCGAGCACCTCGATGGGGCCCCAGAGCAGCTCGTTCCAGGGCTCCTCCTTGCTCATCCGCTCGGCGACGGCGTCGATGGTCTCCTTCACCCGGTCCAGGTCCTCCCCGGAGCGCACGGTCACGTCCACCCCGGCCGTCGACCAGCCCTGGGAGAGGTTGCCGATCCGCTTGACCTCGCCATTGCGGACGTACCAGATCTCGCCGTTGTCGCCGCGCAGCTTGGTCACCCGCAGCCCGACCTCGATGACCTCGCCGCAGGCCACGCCCGCGTCGATGGTGTCGCCGACGCCGTACTGGTCCTCCAGGATCATGAAGACGCCGGAGAGGAAGTCGGTGACCAGGTTGCGGGCGCCGAAACCGATGGCCACGCCCGCGACACCGGCGGAGGCCAGCAGCGGGGCCAGGTTGATCTGGAACGTGGAGAGCACCATCAGGGCCGCCGTGCCCAGGATCACGAAGCTCGCCACCGAGCGCAGTACGGACCCGATGGCCTGCGAGCGCTGCCGGCGGCGCTCGGCGTTGACCAGCAGCCCGCCGAGCGCGGTGCCGTCCATGGTCTGCACGGTGCGGTTCATCCGGTCTATCAGCTTGGTGATCGCCCGCCGCACCACCACCCGGAGCACCGCGGCTATCACCACGATCAGCAGCACCCGCAGCCCGATCGCCAGCCAGGTCGACCAGTTCTCCTCGATCCACCCGGCGGCGTTCGACGCGCTCTCCTGGGCGTCCTGGAACGAGGGCACCGACGGCGTCGACTCCGAGGGCGACGGCGACGGGGACGGCGACGAGGCCGACGGTGAGGGATCGGCGGCCGCCAGGACGGCGGCGTAGGCGGACATGACGGACGGGGACACGACGGGACCTCCAGAAAGCAGCGGTCCGCTCCTCCGGGGACCCGAGGGGCCGGGCCAAGGTCACGAAAAGGTCACCGGACGGGCGGAACAACCACACTAACGGGGCATGATGTGCGAATCGGCGGGATGAGCGAAGGAGAGACGGTGCTCACCCGTGCTTGAACTGGTCAGGCTCCGGGGGATGTATCAGATGTGGTCGAAAACACTCCCAGCCCGTTACCGGGACATGGTGGCGCTTCCACCAGGCATGAGGGGACACTGACCACGGATCGTCCCGGCGCGAGCCACGCGCCGCCGGCGTACAAGGAGGCCATCCGTGCCGCATGTCCTGGTCCTCAACGCGTCGTACGAGCCCCTCGGCGTCGTACCGCTCCGCCGCGCGCTCGTCCTCGTCCTGGAGAACAAGGCAGTCTGCCTGGAGGAGTCCGGCGCCTTCCTGCACAGCGCGACCGTCACCGTCCCCGCGCCCAGCGTGGTCCGGCTCAAGCGTTTCGTGCGGGTCCCCTACCGGGGGCCCGTTCCCCTCACCCGCCGCGCGCTCTTCGCCCGTGACGGCGGGCGGTGCATGTACTGCGGTGGTGTCGCAACCAGCGTCGACCACGTCGTACCGCGCAGCCGCGGGGGCAAGCACGCCTGGGACAACGTGGTGGCGTCGTGCCGCCGCTGCAACCACACCAAGGCCGACCGGCACCTCACCGAGATCGGCTGGCGCCTGCGCCACAAACCCGCCCCGCCCACCGGCCTGGCCTGGCGCATCATCGGCACCGGCCACAGGGACCCGCGCTGGCTGCCGTACTTGCAGCCGTACGGCGCGGACGACGCCCTGGCCCGGATCGACGGCATCTCCGCCTGACCGCGATCCGGGCCTTCGTGTGCCGGGGGCGGGGGCGGGGGCGGGGTGTCGGGGTGGGGTCCGGAAAAGCGTGAGCACTTCGGCGTCAAGTGTTCACGCTTTTCGAGGAGGGTCCCCGGGAGGGGGCGGCGGCTCAGCGCACCCAGTTCTTCAGCGGCTCGGTGTCCAGCGCGATCCCGACCGGCTCGGGCAGCGCGACCTCCTTGCCGAAGGGCAACGTCCGCACGGTCTCGTACCGCCCGCCGTCGGGCGTGCTGTACACCTTGACCTCGCAGGTGTCCCGGTCGATCAGCAGATACACCGGGATGCCGGTGGCGGCGTACGCCCGGGGCTTGTCGACCCGGTCGCGCCGGTCGGTGTCGGAGTCGTACGAAGTGACCTCGACGACCATGAGGACGGGGGCCGGGTCGGCCCACTCACCCTGCCCGACGAAGGCTTCCGCCGGGGCGAGGGAGCCGTCGGGGCGGGCGCGGCCCTCGCGGTAGGCGTCGACCATCAGGCCCTGTGTGGGGTCGAGCCACAGGTCGGGCCGGTGCTGCATGCAGATGCGTGTCAGCCACTGGATGATGCGTCCGTGATCGCCGTCCGGCACGGCCTTCCCCCCAAGATGTCCGTTGATGAACTCGAGCCGTGCGCCTTCTATGCTCCGGGCGGCATGACGGGCGAGTTCCTCGAACTCGGTGACGAGCATCTGGGGCCTGTCGGCGGTCACGGTCACAGGGCTCCTCCGGGATTGCGGGGGTCCACGTGCTCAGGTTAAGGGAGACGGGCCGGCCGGGGCGGGGTGTCCCACTCGGCATAGACGGTCTTGCCCACGCTCCGGGGCTCACAGCCCCACCGCGTGGCGAGCGCTCCCACCAGCAGAAGCCCCCGCCCGAACTGATCCTCGGTGTCTCCCGCCGTGCGTGCGCCGGGCAGCCGCTCACCGCGCGGATCGCTGACCTCGACCCGCAGAACACGGTGGTCGAGTGTGACGCCCACGCGGATGAGCCGCCCCCGGAGGCTGCCGTGCAGCAGCGCGTTGGTCATCAGCTCCGACACGACGAGGGCGACGTCGCCGGCGATGTCCGCCCGCCCCCACTCGGTGACGAGCCGGGCAGCTCTGCGCCGGGCGAGGGGGACGCTGCGCTGGGTGGGGGTGTAGTCGAGGCGGTCCTCGCGGAGGGGCGGCTCCGGCAACGCCGCGGGTTCTGTCATGGAGACGTGCCTCCTGGTACGGGACGGTGGCTTCGCCGGACCTGCGTGGGGCTTGTGGGGCAGGGCGGTGCGCTTCCGTCGTGACGACAGCCGGCTGTGTAGCCGATCGGATGCACAACGTAACGGAAGCGGGTCTTCGGGAGCAATCTGGACGGGGAATAAATTCCCCGGAGTTCGACGCGGCCATGGATCACCGTGAGAATGTGGCCGTGACGCGATCGACTCAAGCCGCAGGGAACCGGATCTCGACGGTTCTGGGCCGCAAGCTGGGCGCCGAATTGCTGCGCCTGCGTGATGCGGCGGGCAGTACCCAGCAGCAGGCCGCCGCCGCCATCTCCGCGACCGCGACGAAGGTCGTCAAGATGGAGCGCGGCTGGGTTCCCATGAGGGACCCCGACATCAGGGCGCTTTGCGACTTCTACGGGGTGCGTGACGAGCGGGCAGTGACTCGTCTCCTCGCTCTCGCCCGGTTGGACCGGGAGCGCCGCAGGGCGAAGGGGTGGTGGAAGCAGTCCCCGCAGGCCGAGGCGTTGGCGGAGTACATTTCCATGGAGGATGTGGCCAGCCGTATCCGCACGTGGCAACAGGCGTTCGTGCCCGGCCTCCTCCAGACTCCTGAGTACACCAGGGCCTTGGTGGTCAGCGAAGGCGTGTGGACGGACCCGGACGAGATCGAGGGTGTCGTCGAGGTGCGGATGAAGCGGCAGGAGCGCCTGGTGGACAGCGAGCCGCTCCAGTTGTACGCGGTTGTCTGGGAGGCCGCCCTGCGACAGCAGGTCGGTGGGCCCGACGTGATGCGCGCGCAGCTCCACCGCATCCTGGAACTGGCTCAGCTTCCCAACGTGCGCCTCCAGGTGCTGCCTTTCCGCGCGGGCGGGCATGCCTGTATGGCTGGAGCCTTCAGCATCGTCTCGTTCGCCGAGCCCGAGGCCGCCGACGTGATCCACGTCGACACCATCGCCGCTACCGTGTGGGTCGAGGACGAGGTCGAGAGCGGCACGTACAGCTCGTTCTTCGACCGCACCGCACGGCTGAGCCTGGCCCCCAAGGACTCGCTCAGGCTGATCGAGAGCGTCAGTGAGGACATGCGTTGATGAACGGCTTCGACTTCGTCGCGTCCAGCTACAGCAGCGGCAGCGGCGAGTGCGTGGAAGTAGCCCGCAACGTCCCCGGGATCGTCGCCGTCCGGGATTCCAAGGACCGCGGTGACGGTCCGATAGTCCGGCTCGGGGCACCGGCCTGGGGGCGGTTCGCCGGATCGCTGGTGACGGACGACCCGGGGCGCCGACGGGCGTGACGGGGGCGCCCCCGGACCGATGCGGTCCGGGGGGGGGGCTTCCACGGGTCCTCGGCGGCCGGTGAGCCGGGGCGTCACGCGTAGCGCAGTTCTCCCGGCCGGACCGTGCGGCCGAGCAGCGGCAGTGCCGTCGCCGAGGCCAGCAGGCAGGACGCGTAGACCGCCGGGGCGGCCAGTGGGGCCGTCCACGGGAGTGAGCCGACGCCGGTGAGGGCGGAGTACCAGACGCCGATCGCCAGTCCCGCGGCGCCGGCCGCCAGCAGGGCGGGCGCGAGGGGGAGGGCGGTCTCCAGGAGCAGGGCCCGGTTCAGGACCGCGCGCGGGACGCCGGCGGCGACCTGCGCGGCGAGGGTGCGGCGCCGGGTGGCCAGCGACTCGGCGCTGCCCACGGCCAGCCCCGACAGGGCGACGACCAGGGCGACGAGGAGCGCGGCGCCCGTCAGGTCCAGCCCGGTGCTGTAGTACGCCGGGTCGGCGGCCGGATGTTCCGCCGCCGCCAGGGCGGCCAGGAGCGCGTGCCGGACGCACAGGAACGCCGTCCCGGTGACCGTCACCAGCAGCACCGCCGCATGGGTACGGGCAGCCGCCCACGGGTCGGCCCGCAGCTGCTCCGCCGCGATCAGCGTTGCCGCCGTGCGGGCCCGCGCCGCCAGCAGCCGCCCGGTGAGCCGGGAGACGGCCCCGGACAGCCAGACCGCGCCCGCGCCGGTCGCCACCGCCAGGGCGCACACGGTCGCGGACGCCTGCCAGCGGACCCGGCCGTCCGTACCGCCGCCGGTCGCGGCCACGGCCGCCGCTGCCGTCACCGCCACCAGCAGCAGTGCGCCCAGGAACACCAGCCCCGGTCCGCGGCCCGAGCGCGGGGTGACCCGGCGCACCCGGCCCAGCGGATGGGCCACCACCCGGCGCAGGGCCAGCGCGCTCACCGCCGCACCGGCGGCCGGGACCGTCACGGCGACCAGGGCGAGGCCCGACCAGGCAGCCACGGGCGGGCTGTTCCAGACCTGCAGGACGGCCACGACCGCGCAGACCGTGGCCGTGACCGAGCCGAGCAGACAGGCCGGCCCCGTCTCCAGCGCCGCGATCCGCCGCACCTGCCCCGGTGTCGCCCCGGCCAGCCGCAGTCCGGCCAGCCGCCGGTCGCGGTCGACCGCGCCGACCCGCGCGCACTGACCGAGGAAACCCAGCACCGGGACGAGCGACAGCAGCAGGCCGACGACGATCCCGGCCCGGGTGCCCGGCTGGTCCAGCAGGCCGTGGAAATGGGGGACGGAGTAGGTCCCGCGCAGCGAGGCGAGGAGGACGGCCGCCAGCGCGAAGCCGGTGGCGAGCGCCGCGCCCGCCGCCGTGAGCCCGATCCGCCACCACTCCCGCCGGTCCGTGCCGCGCACGAGCGCCCAGGCCAGCCGGACGTCGGTCCGCAACGCGCTCACGCGCTCACCCCCGCCGGGGCCGCCACGCCGTCGCGCAGCGCGACCTCGCGGTCCGCGTACGCCGCGACCTGGGCGTCGTGCGTGACCAGCAGCACCGCCGTGCCCGACTCGCGGACCGTGTGCGTCAGCGCCGTCATCACCTGTTCGCTCGCCAGGGAGTCCAGTGCTCCGGTGGGCTCGTCCGCGAAGACCACCGCCGGACCGGTGACCAGGGCGCGCGCCAGCGCCGTCCGCTGGGCCTGTCCGCCGCTCATCTCGCCCGGCCGCAGCTCCTGCTGCCCGCGCACCCCGAACCGCTCCAGCCAGGTACCGGCCCGCTCCCGCGCCTCGGCCCGGCCGCTGCCCCCCAGCAGCAGCGGCAGGGCCACGTTGTCCAGCGCCGTCAGCTCCGGGATCAGCTGGCCGAACTGGAAGACCACGCCGAAGTCGGTGCGGCGCAGCTCGCTCAGCCGTTGCTCCGTCGCCACCTCCAGCCGCTCCCCGGCGTACGTCACCGTCCCGGAGTCCGGCCGGACGATCCCGGCCAGGCAGTGCAGCAGCGTCGACTTCCCGCTGCCGCTGGCGCCGGTGACGGCGACCGTCTCGCCGGCCCGCAGCTCGACCGAGGCGCCCCGCAGCGCCTGCGTCCCGCCGTGCGCCTTGACCAGCCCGCGGGCGGACAGCAGCGGCGCTGCCGGATCCGGTGTGTGTGGCATGCCGGGTGTGTCCGGCGTGTCTGCCGTGTGGCCGTTCCTCATGTCGCGTCGACCTCCGCGGTCAGGGTGGTGAGCCGGGCCGCCGTGGTGGTCATCCAACGGAGGTCGGCGTCGAGGTGGTTGAGGGCGTAGTCGGCCGAGAGCACGGTCGCGAGGTCCGCCCCCGGCGCCGTCTTGACGGCCGTGAGTTCGCGCATCCGCGCCAGATGGGCGGCGCGCTGGTCGCGCAGATAGGCGGCCGGGTCGCCGCCCGCCAGGGCCGAGACGACGACCTTGGCGAAGATCTCGTTGGTCACGTGGGGGGCCGGCGGTGCGACCTCGGCGGCCCAGCGGGCCAGTTCGCGCCCGCCTTCCTCGGTCGCGCGGTACGCCGTCCGCTCCGGGCCGCCGTCCGAGCCGGTGCCGTCGATCTCGGCGAGGCCGTCGCGGACCAGGCGTTGCAGGGTCGTGTAGACCTGCCCGTAGGCCAGCGGGCGGGCCTGCGGGAAGCGTGCGTCGTGCCGTCGCTTCAGGTCATAGCCATGGCTCGGCCCCGAGGCGAGCAGCCCCAGCAGGATGTGGCGGGTGCTCATGGCGCTCAGTATTCACTGAGTACATGTACTGAGTGAATAGTAGTGGACGGGGGTGTTGGCGCGTCGGACGTTTTGTCCCGGCGTGGGTGGGGAGGGATGGCCCGTTCGTCCCGGTCCGGTGGGTGATCTCCTCCGGAGGGTGTGACCAGGGTCACGTTGGCGGGGTCGGGGCGTCTGGTTACGCATCTGCTGGGTAGGGCTGCGATTACCCCTGGCCGTACCCGACAAGGAGGCCTTCGTGGCTGCACACCTCACCTTCCCCGCCCCCTCCAAACCCTCGGCGGAGCAGTCCGCCGAAACCGAGGACGCGTTCGGGACGCCGGACGCGTACGCCGAGCCGCCGCTCACCAGTGAGCCGCCGCTGCCCGACGCCGAGCCGCTCACCAGCGAGTCCCCCTTCCCCGATGTCGTGCCGCTGACCAGCGAGTCCTCGCCCGAGTTGACCGCGGTCGTACCGGAACAGGGCACCGCCTCGTTCGCCGTACCGGAAGCCACGAGGCCGTAGGTGACGGCTCCCCGGCCGGACGGGCCCCCTTCCGAGGAGCTGACCCGGCTCGCCGAGTTGTACGGCGTCGCCGCTTCCTACCGGCCGTCCCCCGATCGCACGGTCGCCGCCTCCGCCACCGCGCTCGTCCGCGCCCTGGCCGCCCTCGGTGTCGACGCCGACGGCCCGGCGAAGGCGCGGGCCGCGCTCGCCGCCCGTGCCGAGGAGCTGGGCGCGCGGCTGCTGCCGCCGACCGTCGTCCAGTGGTCCGGCGGCGCCGTCCCGGCCGTCCTGGCCGCGCTGCCCGAGAGCGCTCGGCTGCGCGTCGACACCGAGCAGGGGGAGACCCGCACCGGGGTGGACGACCTGCCGGACGGGGTGCACACGCTGACCGTCACCGTTCCCGACGGGCGCACCGGCCGGGCCCACCTCGTCGTCGCCCCGCCCCGGCTGCCCGCCCCGCCCGACCGCTCCTACGGGCTGCTCGTCCAGCTCTACTCCCTGCTCTCCCGGCGTTCCTGGGGCATGGGCGACCTGGGCGACCTCACCGAACTGGCCGCCTGGGCCGGGCGCGCGCTCGGGGCGGGGTTCGTGCAGGTCAACCCGTTGCACGCCGCGGTGCCCGGCGCGCCGGGCGAGCCCACCGACCCCTCGCCGTACCGGCCCTCCTCGCGCCGCTTCCCCGACCCGGTGCACCTGCGGATCGAGGACGTCCCCGAGTACCGGTACGCCGGCGACCGCGCCCGTCTGGACGGCCTGCTGGAACGGGCCGGGCGGCTGCGCGCGCACGTGCTGAGCGGCCCGCAGGCGCTGATCGACCGGGACGCGGTGTGGGCGCTGAAGAAGGAGGCGCTGGAGCTGCTGCGCGAGGTGCCGCTCGGGCCCGGCCGCCGGGCCGCCCACCGGGACCACCTCGCCGCCCAGGGGCAGGCCCTGGAGGACCACGCCACCTGGTGTGCGCTGGCCGAGGTGCACGGCCCCGACTGGCGGCGCTGGCCGGCCGGACTGCGCGACCCCCGTTCCGCCGACACCGCCCGCGCCCGCGCCGCGCTGCGGGACCGCGTCGACTTCCACGCCTGGCTCACCTGGCTCACCGAGACCCAGCTCACCGACGCCCAGCGCACCGCCCGCGAGTCCGGGATGCCGGTCGGCATCGTGCACGACCTCGCGGTGGGGGCGCATCCGGTGGGCGCCGACGCGTGGGCGCAGCAGGAGTACTTCGCCGAGGGCATGTCGGTGGGCGCCCCGCCGGACGCCTTCAACGCTCGCGGCCAGGACTGGGGCCTGCCGCCCTGGCGGCCGGACCGGCTCGCGGAGTCCGGCTACGCGCCCTTCCGCGACCTGCTGCGCGCCCTGTTCCGCTACGCCGGCGCCCTGCGCATCGACCACGTCATGGGCCTGTTCCGGCTCTGGTGGGTGCCGCAGGGACTGCCGCCCACCGAGGGCACCTACGTCCGCTACGACGCCGAGGCCATGCTCGCCGTACTGGTCCTGGAGGCGTCCCGGGCCGGGGCCGTGGTGATCGGCGAGGACCTGGGCACCGTGGAGCCGGGCGTGCGGGAGGCGCTGCGCGAGCGCGGGGTGCTCGGCACCTCCGTGCTGTGGTTCGAGCGGGACTGGGAGGGCGACGGGCGGCCGCTGCCCGCCGACCGCTGGCGGGCCGACTGCCTGGCCACCGCCACCACTCACGACCTGCCGCCCACCGCCGCCCGCCTCACCGGCGAGTACGTCGGCCTGCGCGACCGGCTCGGCCTGCTCACCCGCCCGGTCGAGGAGGAACGGGCCGAGGCGGCGGCCGACGCGGGGGAATGGCTGGAACTGCTGGCCCGGCTGGGGCTGCTGGACGTTTCCGCCGGTCCGGCCGCCGAGGAGGCCGGCATTCAGGCCGTCCACCGCTTTCTGCGGGCCACCCCGGCCCGCATGGTGGGCCTCTGGCTGCCGGACGCGGTCGGCGACCGCCGCCCGCAGAACCTCCCCGGCACCTGGGACCAGTACCCGAACTGGCGGCTGCCGATCACCGACGCCGCAGGCCGCCCGGTGACCCTGGAGGAGCTGGCGGCCTCGCCCCGGCTGCACGCGCTGATCGACGCCGTACGGCACCCCGGGCGCGCGGGGCCGGGCGGCGTTCGCTAACTTGGGGACGTGGACAAGAAGAACGCCTTGCGCGCCGGCACCTTGGCGGCCGGTACGACGCTGATGATGCTGCTCATGTCGTCCCCCGCGCTCGCGCTGACCCGCGACGACGGTGACGACCCCGGCACGGGCCTGAGCGTCATCGAGACGCTGGGCCTCTACGTCTTCGCCCCGATCGTGCTCTTCGCGGTCATCGCGGCGCTGGTCATGGTCCTGGACCGCTCCAAGGAGGAGCACCGGGTGACCAGCCGCAACATCAAGACCCGGGAGACCATGAGGAAGGCCGACGCCAAGGCCTGACACACCGGTCGCTTCCCGTCGAGGGCGCCTGCCGCGGGCAGGTGCCCTCGACGTGTGTCAGGCGTCCTCGACGCGCGTCCGGGGTCCGTTCGTCACGGGCTCGGTGCGGTGAGGTAGCGCTGCACGGTGGGGCCCAGCCACGCCACCAGCTCCCCTTCGGACAGGTCCACGGCCGGCGGGATGCGCAGTACATAGCGGGTGAGCGCCATCCCGAGGAGCTGTGAGGCGATCAGCGCGGCCCGGGTCGGGGCCTGTTCGGGGTCCGGGCAGACCCGCTGGGCGACCGGCAGCACCTGGTCGCGGAAGATGCCCCGGGTGCGCTCGGCCCCGTCGGCGCTCAGGGCACCGGCCCTGAGGACGGCCGTCAGCACCTCGTTCTTCTCCCAGAGGGAGAGGAAGTGCCGGACCAGGGCCGCGCCCACGGTGTCCCGGGGGAGGGCGGAGACGTCGGGCAGTCTCAGGTCCACGGAGACGGCCGCCGTGAAGAGGCCCTCCTTGCTGCCGTAGTACCGCATCACCATCGACGGGTCGATCCGCGCGTCCCGCGCGATGGCGCGGATGGTGGCGCGGTCGTAGCCGTCGACGGCGAAGCGTTCGCGGGCGGCTTCGAGGATCGCGGCGCGGGTGGCGTCGGAGCGGCGGGCGGGCGGCGGGCCGGCCGGGGCCGAGGGGTCGGGCGGCGGGGGAGTGGCTGACATGCGCCCCAGCGTAGGCCAACACTCGTAGGCCAACAACTGTTGACAACGGCTCCGAGCGGCTCCTACGGTTGACAACAAGCGTTGGCAACGTGTGTTGGCAAACGGTGGTTGGCCAACACGCGTTTGCCTCCGGCTGTTTGCCCCGGCTGTTGGCCCCCAGGAGGCTCACCATGAACGGCACGCCCCGCACCACGCCCGGCACCGTGATCGTCGTAGGCGCCGGCCCCACCGGCCTGCTCCTGGCCGGTGACCTCGCCGCCGCCGGCGTCCCCGTCACCCTCGTCGAGAAGCGCCCCTCCCGGATCAGCAACCTCTCCCGCGCCTTCGGACTGCACGCCCGCAGCATGGAGCAGCTCGACGCCCGCGGCCTGGCCGAGCCGCTGGAGGCGATCGGCCGTCGCCTCGAACACATCCGCTTCTTCGATCTCGCCCTCGACTTCGCCGCCCTCCCCTCCCGCTTCAACCACGTCCTGATGGTTCCGCAGTACGAGGTGGAGACGGTCCTGCGGCGGCGCGCGGTGGAGGCGGGGGCGGAACTCCGGTACGAGACGGAGGTGACCGGACTGCGCCAGGACCCGTCGGGGGTCACCGTCGCCGTACGCGGACCGGACGGCACCCCGGGCGAACTGCGCGCCCAGTACGTCGTCGGCGCCGACGGCGTGCGCAGCGCCGTGCGGCACGCGGTCGGGCTGCCCTTCCCGGGCCGTGCGGTGATCCGCTCGGTGGTCATCGCCGACGTGCGCTTCGCCGAGGAGTACGGCGCGCGGCTCACCGGGGACTCCGTCCCGGGCGCCTTCGTCGTCATCGCGCCCTTCGGCGACGGCTACCACCGGGTCGTCGGCTGGCAGCGCGAGCGCGACGTCCCCGACAGCGAGCCGGTCGACCTGGCCGAGGTCAAGGAGCTGGTGCGCCGGGTGACGGGCGGGGACTACGGAATGCACGACCCCCGCTGGCTCTCGCGTTTCCACAGCGAGGAGCGCCAGGTGCCCGCCTACCGGGCCGGCCGGGTCTTCCTGGCCGGTGACGCGGCGCACGTACACAGCCCGGCCGGCGGCCAGGGCATGAACACCGGCCTCCAGGACGCGGCCAACCTGAGCTGGAAACTGGCGGCCGTCCTGCACGGCCGGGCGCCGGAGACGCTGCTCGACAGCTACCAGTCCGAACGCCACCCCGTCGGCCGGGCGGTCCTGCGCAGCAGCGGCGGGATGATCCGCCTGGCCATGGCCTCCCGGCCCGGGGCGCGGGCGCTGCGGTCGGCGGCCGTCACGGCACTGGACCACGCGGGTCCCGTCCGGCGCCGGGTGACCGGGCTGATCGCCGGCCTCGGCTACAAGTACGACGCTCCGCGCGGCGCCCACCGGCTCACCGGCGCCCGGGTCCCCGACGTGGCCCTCGCGGGCGGCGGGCGGCTGTACGAGGCGCTGCGCGGCGGACGGTTCGTGCTGATCTCCCCGGACGCGGCCGAGGGCGGGGGCGACGGCCGTGCGGACCGGCTCGCGGTGGAGCGCTGGGCGAGCGGGCGCCGTACGGCGGTGCTGGTGCGGCCCGACGGCTACGTGGCCTGGGCGGCCGAGGACCCGGACCCCGTGGCGACCGAGGCGGCACTCGCCGCGCACGTGGGCTGAACGGGCCCGCGGCGGCCGGCGCCTCCCGTGGGCCGGGAGGCGCCGGCGCTTCTGGCGGGGTCAGCCCACCGCGGCGGCCCGCTCGGCCGCGCTCAGCTCGGATACCGGGACGGGCACCGACACCCGCTCCGCTTCCTGGCGGACCTCGACGGGCGTGGCGGTCTCCTCCGGGACGGCGACCGGCGCGGCGGCGTCCTCGGCGTGGCCGACGGGCATGGGGACCTCCTCGGGGACCTCGACCGGCGTGGCGGTCTCCTCCGGGACCTCCACGGGCGTCGCGGTCTCCTCGGGGACGGCGACCGGCGTGGCGGTCTCCTCCGTCACGGCGACCGGGGCGGCGGCGTCGTGGCCCGTGGCCGCGGAGGCGATGCCGGCCGTGCCCGCGGCGGCCAGGACGGTTCCGGCGGCCAGGCTGTACAGGCGGCGGCGGTTCTGCGAGATCTTACGGTGCTTCAACGGTCGTCCTCATTCTCGGTCGGGGCCCACCGCGCGGGGCGGGAGCCTTCGTGTGAGAGGAGTACGGGGCGGCCGGGACCGGGGTTGCACGCGGTCGCGGAGGAATCTTTTCCGCCGCGCGGTGCAACCCTCCGGGCCCCGGTCCCCGTATGCCTTACAGGCGGGGTGGGCGGGTCGGTGCGGGAGCGGAAGGTCGGCAAGAGTGAGGGAAGCGGTCCGGGAGCGGGAGTTCCGGGAATTCGCCGAGGCGCGGCAGGCGCAACTGCGCCGCAGCGCCTACCTGCTGTGCGGGGACTGGCACCAGGCGCAGGACCTGACCCAGACCGCCCTGATGAAGCTGTACGCGGCGTGGAGCCGGGTCCGCCGGGACGGCAACGTCGACGCCTATGCCCGTACGATCCTCACCCGTACCTTCATCGACCAGCAGCGCAAGGGAGGCTGGCGCGAGGAGCCGGTGAGCGAGCCGCCCGATCTGACCTCTACCGTGTCGGCCACACCGGAGTTGCGCCTGATGATGCAAGAGGCCCTGATGGAGTTGTCGCCCCGTTACCGGGCCGTGCTGGTCCTGCGGTTCTGGGAGGACTGGACGGTCGAGCAGACCGCGCAGGCGCTGCGGGTGAGCCCGGGAACGGTGAAGAGCCAGAGCGCCCGCGGCCTCGCCCGGCTGCGGGCGATCGTCGAGGACCTGACCGGCGAGCGCGAACGGACGGCCAGGTGAACCCGGGCATGGACGGCCCCCTGGACGGCCACGACGACGAAACCCTGCACGCCGTCTTCCGGGAGGTGCTAGGCGCCCACCCGGAGCCCGCTCTGCCCAGCGTCGTCGACGCGGCCGTCGCCGGCGGGCGCCGCATCCGGCGCAGGCGCCGCACGGTGCTCGCCGCGGCCGGTGCCGTCGCGGCGCTGGTCTGCACGGTCACCGCCGCCGCCGTCACGCTGTCCGGCGCGGACGCCGAGCCCGCTGCGCCGCTCGCCCCGGCCGGTCCCACGCACCCGGCCACGTCCGTTCCCACGCCCGTGCCCACGGAGGCCATGACGGAGGTTCCGTCCACCGACGGGACGGCGGGCCCCGGCCGGTCCGCGGCGGGCGCCGTCCCCGGCGCGGCGACGGCCTCGGACGACGCGGCGGACCCCGCGAACCCCGCGAACCCCGCGGACCGGGGAACCGTGCCCGTCCCGGAAACCGCGGCGGACGCGGCGACTTCGAAGGACGTCCCCGACCCGGCCGGCACGGCCCCCTGACGCTCCGCCCCCGCGACACCTCGCCCCCGTGACACCTCGCCCCCGTGACACCTCGCCCCCGTGACACCTCGCCCCCGTGACACCTCGCCCCAGCGACACCTCGCCCCAGCGACACCTCGCCCCCGTGACACCCCGCCCCTGCGACACCCCGCCCCCGTGACACCCCGCGAAACGCCGAGGGCGCCCGGGAGACTCCCCGGGCGCCCCACCACGTCACGAGCCCGGAGGGCTCCCGCGTCAGCCCGCCGCCGCGTCCGCCGCCTGCGCCCGCAGCGCCCGCTCCACGCCCGAGCGGCACTCCGAGACCAGCCGCCGCAGGGCCGCGTTCGGCCGGGCGGACGCCAGCCACGCGTCGGTCTTGCGCAGCGTCTCGTCCGTCACCTGCACCGCCGGGTACAGACCGACGGCGATCTGCTGGGCCATCTCGTGCGAACGGGACTCCCAGACACCCGCCAGCACCTCGAAGTACCGGTCCGTGTACGGCGCCAGCAGCTCCCGCTGGTCGGTCTGGACGAAGCCGGAGATCACCGCCTCCTGCACGGCGTTCGGCAGCTTGTCGGAGTCGATCACCGACGCCCACGCCTCCGCCTTGGCCTGCTCGGTCGGCCGGGCCGACCGAGCCGTGGCGGCGTGCCGCTCACCGGCGGCGGTGCGGTCCCGCTCGTACTCGCCGGCGATCTCCGTCTCGTCGAAGCGTCCGACCGCCGCGAGCCGCTGCACGAACGCCCAGCGCAGCTCGGTGTCGACGGCCAGCCCCTCCACGGACCCCGTCCCGTCGAGCAGCGCCTCCAGCAGGTCCAGCTGCTCCGGCGTGCGGGCCGTCGCCGCGAACGCCCGCGCCCAGGCCAGCTGGTGGTCGCTGCCCGGCGTGGCCGCGCGCAGGTGCGCCAGCGTCGCCTCGGTCCAGCGGGTGAGCAGCGTCTCGCGGGCCGCCGGGTCGGAGTACTGGTCCACGGCCAGCTTCACCTGCCGCTGCAGGGACTGCACGACGCCGATGTCGGACTCCTTGCCGATGCCGGACAGCACCAGGGAGAGGTAGTCGCGGGTGGCGAGTTCGGCGTCCCGGGTCATGTCCCAGGCCGACGCCCAGCACAGGGCGCGCGGCAGGGACTCGGCGAAGTCGCCGAGGTGCCCGGTGACGAACGCCAGCGACTGCTCGTCCAGGCGGACCTTGGCGTAGGACAGGTCGTCGTCGTTGAGGAGGACCACCGCCGGGCGGCGCGTGCCGACCAGCTGCGGTACGTCGGTCAGCTCGCCGTCCACGTCCAGTTCGACGCGCTCCCCGCGCACCAGCTTGCCGCTCGGGTCGAGGTCGTAGCAGCCGACGGCGATGCGGTGCGGGCGCAGGGTGGGCTCGCCCTTGGCGCCGGCGGGAAGCGCGGGGGCCTCCTGCCGGATGGCGAAGGAGGTGATGGTGCCCTCGGCGTCCGTGTCGATCACCGGGCGCAGCACGTTGATGCCGGCTGTCTCCAGCCACGCCTTCGACCAGGACCTCAGGTCCCGCCCGGAGGTCTCCTCCAGCGCGCCCAGCAGGTCGGACAGGCGCGTGTTGCCGTACGCGTGACGCTTGAAGTACGCCTGCACGCCCTGGAAGAACGCGTCCTCACCGACGTACGCCACGAGCTGCTTGAGCACGGAGGCGCCCTTGGCGTACGTGATGCCGTCGAAGTTGACGAGCACGTCGTCGAGGTCGGTGATGTCCGCCATGATCGGGTGCGTGGACGGCAGCTGGTCCTGCCGGTACGCCCAGGTCTTCATGGAGTTGGCGAACGTCGTCCACGAGTGCGGCCAGCGCGAGCCGGGCGCCGCCGCCTGGCAGGCGATCGACGTGTACGTGGCGAACGACTCGTTCAGCCACAGGTCGTTCCACCACTCCATGGTGACCAGGTCGCCGAACCACATGTGGGCCAGCTCGTGCAGGATGGTCTCGGCGCGCGTCTCGTAGGCCGCGTCCGTCACCTTCGACCGGAAGACGTACTGGTCGCGGATGGTGACCGCGCCCGCGTTCTCCATCGCGCCCGCGTTGAACTCCGGCACGAAGAGCTGGTCGTACTTCTCGAACGGGTACGCGTAGTCGAACTTCTCCTGGAACCAGTCGAAGCCCTGCCGCGTCACCTCGAAGATCGCGTCGGAGTCGAGGTGCTCGGCCAGCGACGGACGGCAGTAGATGCCCAGCGGCACGTTCTGCCCGTCCTTCTCGTACACGCTGTGCACCGAGTGGTACGGGCCGGCGATCAGGGCCGTGATGTACGACGAGATGCGCGGCGTCGGCGCGAAGGCCCAGACGTTGTCCTGCGGTTCGGGCGTGGGGGAGTTGGAGATGACGGTCCAGCCCTCGGGCGCCCGCACGGTGAACTGGAAGGTCGCCTTCAGGTCCGGCTGCTCGAAGCTGGCGAAGACCCGGCGGGCGTCCGGCACCTCGAACTGGGTGTACAGGTACGCCTGCTCGTCGACCGGGTCGACGAACCGGTGCAGGCCCTCACCGGTGTTGGTGTACGCGCAGTCGGCGACGACCCGCAGGATGTTGCGCCCCTCCAGCAGACCGGGCAGCGCGATCCGGGAGTCCGCGAAGACGCTGGACACGTCGAGCTGGTCGCCGTTGAGGACGACCTCGTGGACGGCCGGGGCCACCAGGTCGATGAAGGACGCGGCCCCGTTCTCGGCCACATCGAACCGCACCGTCGTCACGGACCGGTACGTACCGCCCTCCTGCGCGCCGGAGAGGTCGAGATCGATCTCGTACGCGTCCACGGAGAGCAGCTTCGCCCGCTGCTGCGCCTCTTCGCGGGTCAGGTTTGTGCCAGGCACGCGGTCATCTCCTCGTATGTGTCGTTTCCGCCATCCTTCCACGCGCGCCGGGCCGAACGCGATGTCCGTTTCCCGCCGGTGCGCGGCCCCCTCGCCCCGCAGCCTGGGGGGATGACGACGTACACCGCACACCCGATCCCGGCGGACACCCTGAAGGAGCTGCGGATCATCGACGACGCGGGACGCGCGGCGGTCCCCTTCACCGACGAGGAGGGCGGCGCGCCCCTGCGCTGCTGTCTGCACCGCAGCGCCCCCGGCGACCGGCTCGCGCTGGTGTCGTACGCGCCGCTGCGCCGCTGGGCGGCGGCGACGGACGCCGACCCGGCGGCCTACGACGAGCAGGGCCCCGTCTTCGTCCACGCCGAGGAGTGCCCGGGACCGGACCTCGGCGGCGGCCTGCCGTTCACCGACAGCCACCGGGTGCTGCGTCGCTACTCGGCCCAGGGACACATCCTGGGCGGGCGGCTGGTGGAACAGGACTTCGAAGGGGCCCTCACGGCAGCGTTCGACGACCCGGCCGTGGCGTTCGTCCACGTCCGGGCCGTCGAGTACGGCTGTTTCTACTACCGGGTCGAGCGGCCTCAGCCCTTCAGCTCGGCCGCCACCAGCTCCGCGATCTGAACGGCGTTCAGCGCGGCGCCCTTGCGCAGGTTGTCGTTGGAGACGAACAGGGCGAGGCCGTGCTCGACGGTCTCGTCCTGGCGGATGCGGCCGACGTAGGACGGGTCCTGACCGGCGGCCTGGAGCGGGGTCGGGACCTCCGCGAGGGCCACGCCGGGGGCGCCGCCGAGCAGCTCCTTGGCGCGCTCCACGCTGATCGGGCGGGCGAAGCGGGCGTTGATCTGGAGGGAGTGGCCGGTGAAGACCGGGACCCGGACGCACGTGCCGGAGACCTTCAGCTCCGGGATCTCCAGGATCTTGCGGGACTCGTGGCGGAGCTTCTGCTCCTCGTCGGTCTCGTGCAGGCCGTCGTCGACGATCGACCCGGCCAGCGGCAGCACGTTGTACGCGATCGGCGCGACGTACTTGTCCGGCTCGGGGAACTCGGCGGCACCGCCGTCGTGGGTGAGCTTCGGCGCGTCCTCGCCGACCTTCTTGACCTGCTCGAACAGCTCGTCCACACCGGCCAGACCGGAACCGGACACCGCCTGGTACGTGGCGACGACCAGCGCTTCGAGGCCCGCCTCGGCGTGCAGCGGACGCAGCACCGGCATCGCGGCCATCGTGGTGCAGTTCGGGTTGGCGATGATGCCCTTGGGGCGGGAGGCGATCGCGTGCGGGTTGACCTCGGAGACCACCAGCGGCACGTCGGGGTCGCGGCGCCACGCCGAGGAGTTGTCGATCACGACCGGGCCCTGCGCGGCGACCTTCTCGGCCAGCGCCTTGGAGGTGGCGCCGCCCGCCGAGAACAGCACGATGTCCAGGCCGGAGTAGTCGGCGGTGGCCGCGTCCTCCACCGTCACCCCGTCCAGCTCCTTGCCCGCGCTGCGGGCGGAGGCGAACAGCCGCAGCTCGGTGACCGGGAAGTTCCGTTCGCCGAGGATCCTGCGCATGACCGTGCCGACCTGTCCGGTGGCTCCGACGATTCCGACCCTCACGGCGACTCCCTTGCGTGACATGCGTGACTTGCGTGACATGCGTGACCTGCGTGCGCCCGGCCTGTGTGGCCGGGACTTTTCCATCGTGCGAACTTTTCCATCATGCGGTCATCCCCGGCCCACCTGTCCACCGCATTCCCCGGTGATCTGGCCGAACGGGCCGCGACGGTAGGGGGCGCCACCGCCGTCCCTGCGGCCACACCCCTGCCGAGCTGCAGGAATTCACCCCCTGAGGCCCCGGCGCCGCAAGCTGTGCTGCCTCGCCCCTGCCCCTTTCGTCCCGGCCCACACCCGGTGTGACGTACGCCTCGGTGCGGGCCGGCGGTGTCGGAGCGAACGTTTCCGCCCGCTGCGGCGTCGTAGGGGAAACGCGGCGAGGGGAGGGGTGGCCGGTGCTGCGCAGAAAGGTCCGCCGAGGGGCGGGGGAGGCCGTCGGCGACGATCCGCTGGACGCGGCCCAGGAGCGCCGGGTGCGGGCGGTGCTCGCGCTCGGCGGAGTACCGCAGGCGGACCTGCCGGACGGGGTGCAGCAGGTCCGCCTGCGGCTGCTGGAGCGCGCCGCCAGCGGCCGTGAGGCACCCCGGGACGTCTCGGCGTGGGCGGCGGTGGTCGCCTCCAACCTCGCCATGGACTGGCACCGGGCCAAACGCCGCCAGGAGCGGATCGGCGAGCGGCTCGCCGCGCTGCGCCAGAGCGACCACCCCTCCGGCGAGGACACCAGCCTGCTCTCCCTCGCCGTCGCCCGGGGCCTGGACGCGCTGCCCGACGCCCAGCGCCAGGTCGTCGTGCTGCGCTTCTACGCCGATCTGCCGGTGCGCGGCATCGCCGAGGAGCTGGGTGTTCCCGAGGGCACGGTCAAGAGCAGGCTGCACACGGCGGTACGGGCCCTGCGCGCCCGGCTGCACGAGGACGAGGTGGTGTGACGTGGCCGCCGAGCACGACGCGTACGACGCGTACGACGGGTTCGACGAGCGCGAGGCGTCCGACGGGACTGACGTGCGTGACGCGTACGACGGGACCGACGCGTACGAGGGTGCCGTTCCCGATGACGCGCTGATGGCCGCGATCCTGGGCGAGCCGCTGCCGCCGGGGTCCGCCGAGGCGGCCGACGTGGCGGTGCTGCGGGAGCGGCTGGGGGTCCTCGGGCGGGTCCTGAGCGAGCCCCCGCCCCCACCGGGGCCGGCCCCGGCCGCGCCCCGCCCCCGCCCCCGCCCCCGCCCCCGTCCGCATCCCCGCCCCCGTTCCCGGCGCCACCGCCGGAACCTGGCCCTCGGCGCGCTCGCCGTCGCCTGCGCGGGCGCCTTCCTCTCCGGCATGGCGTGGCTGGTGACGCAGGCCGGGGGCGGCGGCGCCGAGGACGCGGGGGCCTCCAGCGCCCAGGCCGGCTCCGGCGCCAAGGAGGCCGCCGTCACCTTCGGCAGCCCCGCCTACCTGGCCTGCGCCCGGCTGGTCGCCGAGGGCACGGTGACCGGGGCGGAACCGGCGCCCGGGGAAGCGGGCCGGCGGATCACGGTGGAGATCACCCGGCAGTACGCGCCCGAGGGGGTCTCGCGCGAGGTCGCCTTCCTGACGGGGGCGGGCACCGGCGCCCCCGGCGTGGGCGACCGCGTGCTGTTCGGGCTCCCGGCGCACGGCGTCCACCCGGACGCCCTCTTCGTGGGCGAGGCCGAGATCGCCCCCGAACGCGCCCGTGTCACCGCCGCCCTCCCCGCGTCCCGCACCCTCACCTGCGAGTGACCGAGGGGGAAAGGGGAAAGGGGGCGGGCGCCGAAGCACCCGCCCCCTCCTTCGCGCCGTACCGGACTACGGCACGACCTTCTCGATCGCCACGCTGCCGGTGCCCGCGACCGTGCCGCGGGCGTCGACGAGCTGGACCCGACCGAAGAACTCCCGGCCCTCGGGCGCGGCGGCCAGCGCCGTCACGCTGCCGGAGACGGCGGCCGAGTCACCCGTGCCCAGCGACACCGGCGCCCCGTCGACGTCGACCGTGCCGAGGGTGGCCGCGAAGTACACGTCCCGGTAGTCGTACTCCGTGGAGCCGGACGGCACCGCGTAGCCGACGACCTCGACGGTGTACGTGCCGGCGGCCGGGTCGGGGACGGAGACGGACTCCTCGGAGTCGCCGTCGGCGCTCTGCCCGACCAGGGTGCCGTCCGCGTCGTAGACCGCCAGGTCCAGGTCGGCGGAGGCGTCCGAGACGCCGCCGATGGCCACGTCCAGCGAGGTCGCGCCCTCGGGGACCTCGACCGTGGTGGTCCGCGTGTCGCCCTCGGCGAGGGCGGGACGGTCGGTGAGGGAGGAGCCCAGCGGGCCGCCCGTCAGCTTGCCGCCGGCGATCGCGGCGTACCGGTTGGTCACCGTCCAGGAGGCGGTGACCGGGGTGCCGGCCTCGGCCTCGGGCACGGTCACGACCTCGGGGTCGAAGTCCGCGCCGAGCAGGGAGACGTCCAGGGTGTACGGGTTGTCGAGCAGCGGCGAGGTGCGCCGCGACTCGACCTCGATCTCCCACACGCCGGGCTGCGGGTCGGCGTACGCACGCACGTCCGGCTTGCAGCCGTTGCCGTCGAGGTAGTTGCTGTAGCAGTACGGCGTGGAGGTGTTGTCGAGCGGGACGCCGTACGGGTGGATGGCGATGAACCGGGTCTGGCTCCGGTCCTTCAGCCCGCCGATGGCGACCTCCAGGGTCCTGGCGCCCTCGGGGACCGTGACGAAGTGGGACGTGGTGCTGTTGCGCTGCACCGAACCGGACGCGGAGTAGCTGAACCTCTGCTCCGCCCCGAGCGGGGCCGCGACCACGACCGTGGTCATGACCTGCTGGTCGACGCCCTCCGTCTTCGGGTCGTCGACCTCCAGGATCGCGCTCTTGAGCCCGGCGGACCGGGGCACCGCCCGCACCTCGACGGTGACCGGCTGGTTCAGCGGCAGCCTCACCGTGTCGGAGCCGACGACCTCGAAGGTGCGGCCCGCGTTGTTCTCGAAGCGCAGCTCGTGCCGGAGCGCCTTGTCGGCGCCGGTGGTGCGGGTGAGCGTGATCTCGTACGTCTTCTTCTGGCCCGCCTTCAGACCGCCCTCGCGGTCGTAGAGGCCGGTGCCGGAGCCCGGGGTCTCAAGGGCGTGGTCGATCGCGGTGTCGACCGGGGCCTTGACCGTGTACTCGTGCGCCGAGGCGCCGCGCCGGATCGACTTCCAGGCGTCCACGACATTGATCAGGCCCGCGCCCTCCTCGTACGCCTGCACACCCTTGATGTGGTCGGCGGTGGAGGTCAGCGCGGTGCGCAGGGTGGCCGGGGTGAGGTCGAGGTGCTTCTGCTTCGCCGCCGACAGCAGCAGCGCGGAGGCGCCCGCCGCCTGCGGGGAGGCCATCGAGGTGCCCTGGAGCATGCCGTAGCCGGCGGGGAGCGCGTAGCCGGCCTCGGTGACCGGGGCGCCCGGCATCCAGGTCTGGATGGTGTTGATCGCCGCGCCCGGCGCGGTCAGCGTCGGCGTGAAACCGCCGTCCTCCCGCGGGCCGCGCGAGGAGAACGGCATCATGGCGTACTTCTTCTCCACCGCCGAGCCGTAGTTGACCGCCCAGGTCTCCTTGGAGATGGACGCGCCGACCGAGACGACCTTGTCGGCCAGGCCGGGGTCGCCGATGGTGTTGGCGCCGGGGCCGGAGTTGCCGGCGGAGATCACCAGCTGGACGCCGTACTCGTCGATGAGCCGGGTGTACAGCTCGGCGCGGGCGTTGTTGCCGTCGTTGAGGGACGGCAGGCCGCCGATCGACATGTTGACGATGTCGACGCCGCGGTTGACGACGAGGTCGATCATGCCCTCGGTGAGGGCGACGTTGGTGCAGCCGCCGGTCCAGGTGCAGGCGCGCGAGGAGACGATCCGCGCGCCGGGGGCGGCGCCGTCCATCTGCCCGCCGAACAGGCCGTTGGCGGCCGTGATGCCCGCGACGTGGGTGCCGTGCTCGGACTCGATGACGCCGATGTTGACGAAGTCGGCCTTGGCGCCCGTGCTGTTGTGGACGACGTCCTTGCGGATCTCGACGACGAACGGCTGCCGCTCGGCGACGTCCGTCTTCGGGTCGTCGGTGCCGAAGTACCCGATCTGGTAGCCGTCCTTGTACGGCTTCATCGGGGTGTCGTCGGCGAAGTCGTGGTTGCCGTTGAGGTCGACGCGGACCGTGCCGGCCGCCGCGTCGTACAGGACGCCCCAGGAGTCGGTGGTGTCGCCGTCCCGGTTGGCGTCGCCGGCCGCGTCGCCGCCGGTGGTGTACGACTCCAGGAAGGTGCTCACCTTGTAGGAGCCGGCGGGGGCGGTCCAGGTCTCGCCGCCGTAGGTGAACGCCGGGCCGGAGACGGCGGCGGTCATCGGCCGCCAGGTCTCGTCGCCGTCGACGACCGGGTCGGTCGCGGTGACCCAGTCGACGATCTTCCGCTGCCCGGTGGTGGTCTTCTGGAGCGCCGGGTGGGCCAGGTCCACCCCGGAGTCCAGGATGCCGATGGTGATGCCGCGGCCGTCCGCCTTCGGGTTCTGCTTCACGAAGTCGACGGCGCCCGTCTCGAAGGACGGGTTGTACGGGTTCTCCGCCGGGGTGTTCCTGCCGGGGGCCTTGGCGGCGGTGGCCGTCGCCCCGGTCGCGGCGCCCTTCGCGGTGTCCGCGCTGGGCGTCGGGTCGTCCAGCGCGATCTCCTCGCGTAGATCGATGCCGTGCACGGAGGAGAGCTTCGCGGCGGCGGCGATCGCGGCGTCCGCCTTGGCGGTGGGGACGGTGGCGCGGACGTAGCCCAGCTTGTCGTAGGTGCGGCCCACGGTGCCGCCCTGGACCGCGTCCAGCTTCTTCGCGACCTCGGCGGTGTCGCCGGGGGCGGTGGCGACCATCATCGTGACGTTCTTCTCGCCGTCGGCCCTGGCCTCGGCGAGCCGGTCGGCGTCGTCCGAACCGAGCTTTTCGTGCGCGGACTTGACGGAGGGGCCGGCGGCCGGGGCGGTGGTGGCCGGGCCGTCGGCGGCGAGGGCCACGGGTATCGGCCCGGCCGCGGCGAGTGCGGCGACGAGACCGGCGGCCACGGCGATACGGGCCGCGCGTCTGCCACCCGGTATCGGGTCGCGCTGGGGGGTGTGGGTCATCGGCATCCCTTGCAGGTAATCGGCATCCCTTGTGGGCTGTGGTCTACGGGCACAGGCACGGAAACGATCGGAGCCGCTCTGCTCTGATCGCCGTCGTCCGGAATGTGATCTCGGATGACCGCTCAGCTTTACGTAAGGGGTCGCTGTTTGGGGAGTGTTCACCGGGGCGGGCAGGAGTCATGGCGTACTTCCGCCATGCGTCACCGGGGACATAAGGGGCGGTGCATGACAATCGAGCGGGGGGCTCTGCCGTCGGCCCGTCCGGCGGGTTAGCGTCCCGGCGTGCGACGGAAACTGCGGGTGGCGGCCTACGCCCTGTGCGTACGGGACGGACACGTGCTGCTGGCCCGGTCGCCGGGGCCCGGCGGGGTGCCCGAGTGGGTGCTGCCGGGCGGCGGCATGGAGCACGGCGAGGACCCGTACGACACCGTCCGGCGGGAGGTCGCCGAGGAGACCGGCTACCGCGTCGAGGTCACCGGCCTGCTCGGCGTGGACTCGTTCCGCTCGGTCCGCCCCGGACGGTTCCGCCGCCCCGTCGACCACCACGGCGTACGGCTCGTCTACGAGGCCCGCGTCACCGGCGGCACGCTGCGGCCCGAGGTCGGCGGCTCCACCGACCTGGCCGCCTGGCAGGACCTCGACGCGGTGCCCGGCCTGACCCGGGTGCCGCTGGTCGACACGGGGCTGCGGCTGTGGCGGGAGCGGCCGGCGACGGGGCGGCTGCCCGGGGTGTAGCGCCACCCCGGCACTCCGCCGCCGCCCCGGTACTCCGCGCGCCGCCCCGGTACTCCGCCGCCGCCCCGGTACTCCGCGCGCTGTCCGGTACTTCGCGCACCGTCCCGGCACCCCGTGCGCTGCCCGGTACTTCGCGCACCGTCGCGGCACCCCGCGCGCTGCCCGGTACTCCGCACCGTCCCGGCGCCCCGCACCGTCCCGGCACCCCGCGCGCGGCCCGTTACCCCGTCAGGTGAACGCCCGGCGACCGTTTCCCGGCCAGTCGCGGAGCGGTCGCGAACGCGCAGGGCATCGCATGATCCACGTACCGTGATCGGCGTTGCCCGTTGCCGCCCCGTTCACGCACAGGCCATCCCCGGTGCCAAGCATCCGGTAGAGCGGACGTTCGCGGTTGCGACCGTCCGCGGTCACCGCCGACGCGTTCGCACTCGGGGAGAGAAGCGCATGTCGCGCACACGCTCAACCACCGGCTCCGCGCCGGGCGTCCACCGCCGCTCCGTCCTCGCCGCCACCGCCGCGGTGGCCGTCGCCGGGGGTGTCGGCTACGGCCTGCGGCCCGACGACGCCGCGGCGACGGCCACCACGGGCACCGACGAGACGGCGGCCCTCGCCTCCTCCCGCCGGGCCCCGGCCGCCCCCCTCGCCCCCTACACTCGCGGCACCACACTCGCCGCCCTCGCCACCCCGCGCTCCGGCTCGGGCTCCGGTTACCGGCGCCTGGCCGACGGCCCCGGCTGGGACCGCGTCGTCCGCGACGGGCTGGCCGCCGCCCGGTCCGGCCGGGCGGGGCGCCGCACCGCCCTCGCCGCGTTCGTGCAGCTCACCGACCTGCACCTGATCGACACCCAGCACCCGCTGCGCCTCGAATACCTGCGCTCCACCGACGTGCACGCCTGGCGTCCCCAGGAGGCGCTGACCGTGCAGGGCGCGATCGCGCTGGTCGAGCGGGTCAACGCGCTGCGCGGCGCCCCCGTCACCGGTTCCCCGCTGCACTTCGCGATGACCACCGGCGACAACACCGACAACAACGCCCGCACCGAACTGGAGTGGTTCCTCACCGTCATGAGCGGCGGGCGCGTCACCCCGAACTCCGGTGACCTCCGGCACTACGAGGGCGTCCAGAACAGTGGCATCACCCAGTACTGGCAGCCCGACGCGGCCGTCCGCGACGCCGACAAGAAGCGCGGCTTCCCGCACCTCGACGGCTTCCTGACCGCCGCGACCCGCGAGGTCCGCAGCCCCGGCCTCAATCTGCCCTGGTACTCGACGGTCGGCAACCACGACGCCATGCCGCTGGGCTGCTACGCCTCCCACGGCGACTCCTACCTCACCGAGCTGGCCGTCGGCGGACGCAAACTGATGGAACTGCCCGCCGCCGAGGCCGCCAGGCTCCAGACCGCCCTGAAGAAGGCCGACGACCCCGAGGGCGCCCTGTACCGGGAGTTCCTCAAGGCGCACGCCCGCTCCATGCGCTCCGTCACGCCGGACGAGCGGCGGGCCCCCTTCACCCCGGCCGACTACCTCAAGGCCCACCTCGACCCGGCCCACCTCGGCCCCGGCCCGCACGGCCACGGCTACTCCACCGCCAACGTCGACGCCGGCACCCAGTACTACAGCTTCCGCATCTCCGACGACGTGATCGGCATCAGCCTCGACACGACCGACCCCGGCGGCCACTACGAGGGCTCCCTCGGCGCGGGGCAACTGCGCTGGCTGGAGCGGACGCTGAAGGACAACGCCGACTCCTACGCCATCGTCTTCAGCCACCACACCAGCGAGACCATGGACAACACCCGCCCCGACCCGGCCCACCCGGACGACCGGCGCCACACCGGCGCCGACGTCGTCGACCTGCTGGGCCGCCACCGCAACGTGCTGGCCTGGGTCAACGGGCACATCCACCGCAACGCCATCACCCCGCACGAGGGTGCCGACGGCAATGCCTTCTGGGAGATCTCCACCGCCTCCCACGTCGACTTCCCCCAGCTCGCCCGCGTCATCGAGGTGGTGGACAACAAGGACGGCACGCTGTCCCTGTTCACCACCCTCGTCGAGTCCGCCGCCCCGTCCGGCACCGACTTCACCGACCTGTCCCAGACCGGCCTGGCGGCCCTCTACCGCGAACTGTCCCTCAACGCCCCGGGCGCCCGCACCGACCTCGCGGGCGACGCGGACGACCGGAACACGGAGCTGCTGCTCAAGAAGAGGTAGGGCCGCGCCGGCGGGCGAGGTGGGTGAGGTCCTCGGAGCTGGTCGGCGACGCCGTACGGCACGGGCGGCTGCCCGGACACGAGCTGCGGCTGCGGCTGAGGGAACTGGAGGGCGGCGTGCTGGGCGCGGCGCTGGAGCGGTTCCCGCGTGCGGACGTCGGCAAGACGGTGCGGGCGCGGCCGGCGCCGGGAAGGCCCCCTTGCGGATGACACAGATCGTCAACTGATCGAGCCGCACGGGACTGGCCGCCGTCCCGGCCCTGCGTGAGGGTTTTCCCGAGCCGAGTCTTCCGGCGCTGTCCCGAGAGAAGGAAGCACACCCTATGCGCGCCCTTGTGGTCGCCCACGGCGAGGCCGGACCCGTCCGGTTCGCCGATGTCGACGAACCCGTACCGTCCGCCGGAGAGGCGTTGGTGGAGGTACGGCATATCGCCCTCAACTTCGGAGAGCTGAACTACGTGGACCAGTGGCCGGCCGGCGCTGTGCACGGCCATGACGCGGCCGGCGTCGTGGTGCGCGCCGCGTCCGACGGCTCGGGGCCGCCCGAAGGCACGCGCGTCGCGGTGGGGATGGCTGCGCACGCGTGGGCGGAGCGGGTGGCGGTCGGCCCCGCCTCGCTCGGCACCGTCCCCGAGGGCGTGGAACTCGCCGACGCCGCCGCGCTGGGCATCGCCGGGGTCACCGCGCTGCGGGTGCTGCGCACGCGTTCCCTGCTGGCCCGCGACGTCCTGGTCACCGGCGCCAGTGGGGGCGTGGGGCGCTTCGCCGTCCAGCTGGCGGCGCTGGCGGGCGCCCGGGTGACGGCGCTGGCCGGCTCGCCGGAGCGGGCCGCCGGACTCCGCGAACTGGGCGCCGACGAGGTCCTGAGCGACCTGGCCGGGACCGGGCGCCGGTTCGACCTCGTCCTGGACACGGTCGGCGGGCCGCTGCTGGCCCAGGCGTGGGGTTCCCTCGCCGAGGGCGGCACCATCCACCTGGTCGGCTACTCCTCCGGGCAGGACACCACGTTCCCGGCGGGGACCCTGTTCGGCTTCGGTGAACCCCGCCGCATCGCCACCTACGGCGACATGACGCCGACCGGCGGAGAACTCACGGACCTGCTGGGCCTCATGGCCGCCGGCAGGCTCTCGGCACCGGTCGGACGGCGCGGCGACTGGCGGGACGTGGACGACGCCGTGCGGGCGCTGTTCGCGCGGAAGGTGCACGGAAAGGTCGTCCTCGACGTGACCTGAAACTCCACCGCGGCGGCGGACGAGAATGGGCCCATGGACGTGCTGGCGGAGGTGTTGCGGGTCTCGGGGGCGCGGGGAGCGCTCGGGGTCGTGCTGAAGGCCGGGGGGACCTGGGGCATGTGGCTGGACTCCTACCCGGGAGCGGCGCTGCACGTGGTCTCCCGCGGCACGGTGTGGCTCCACGTCCCCGGCGAGAAACCTCTCCGGGTGCGGGCCGGGGACGCTGTCCTGATGGCGCCGGGCACCGCCCACGGGATAGCGAGCGCCGCCGGCGTGACGATGGGTTCCTGCGACCGCGAGGCGGCGGCCCGGGCGTTCGGCGCCGGCCGGGCCCTGCGGCTGGGTTCGGCGCCGGCGGAGACGGAGGTGATCGTCCTGCACTACGAGCAGGACCCGGAGGTGAGCACCCCGGTGCTGACCTCCCTCGCCCGGCCGATGCACGTCACAGCCGACCAGAACGCGCAGTTCGGAAGGACCGTCGAACTGCTCACGGCGGAACTCGCGCAGCCCCAGATCGGCACCACCGCCGCCGTCAACAGCATCGTCGACCTGCTGCTCGTCCAGTTCGTACGCGCCTGGCTGGCCCGCCACCCGCAGGAGCGGTCCGGCTCATGGCTGGGCGCGATGCGCGACCCGGTCGTGCGCGACGCCCTGGCGCACGTCCACGCCCGGCCGGAGCACCCCTGGACGACGGAGACCCTGGCCGCCGCGACGAGCGTCTCCCGGGCGACGCTGTCCCGCCGGTTCAGGGCCGCCCTCGGACAGACGCCGGGCGCGTACGTGACCCAGTGGCGCGTCGACCTGGCCTCGGTCCGGCTCCGCGACACCGACGAGCCGGTGGAGTCGATCTCCGGTGCCGTCGGCTACGCCTCCCCGCACGCCTTCAGCCGCGCCTTCCGACGGGCCCGGGGCATGCCCCCGGGCGCGTACCGCTCCCGCCTCCGCCGCCGCGCCGACAGGCCCGCCGCAAACGGATGACACCTCACCCCGGCGTGTCATCCGTTCCCGGAGCCCAGTGCGCGTGCTGCGTGCCCTGCTGCACGGCGAACACGGCCGCGCCGTCCCGCGCCGTGTTCGTCTGCCGCAGCACGGACGCGCCCGGACCGGCCGCCGCGGCGAGCCCGGCCAGCAGCGGCCCGCAGGACGGGTCGCGGCGCAGCAGCGCGGCCAGCTCCAGGGACCAGTACCCGGACAGGACGCGGCGTACGTCGTCCGGCGCCCCCGCGTCCCGGAGCAGCGCGGCGTCGTCGTCGAGCCGGTGCTCCATCGCGGCGCCCCGGCCGTCACCGGACCGGCGGAACAGTCCGACGACCGTGTTCCGGGTCTCCTGCCACACGTCCGTGGCCATGGCGGCGACCAGCGCGGCGGCGCCCGACTGGGCGAGGAGGGTGAGTTCGTCGTTCATCGGTGCTCCTCCACGGGGTGCCGGTCTCAGCGGCCTCGGGTGACGGTGATGTGCTGGTCGCCGTTCTGACTGGCGTTGACGACACCGCCCCGCGAGGCGTTGTTGACCATCGTCGAGCCGCCCGCCGGTGCCTCGGGCCGGCGGTCCCGTGCCCGCCCGGCCGGCTTCGGGAGCGCCGGGGTCCAGCCGGGGGTGTGCAGCCAGGCGTGGGTGGCGAGTTCCTTCACCTCGACGTCCACCCGGTGGAACTGGCCGGGGTCGATGCCCTCGTAGCCGTGCCGCACCGTCTCGTCGTAGAAGTGCTGCGACATCAGCAGGCAGAGGGGGACCGGCCACGGCGCCGCCGCCAGCGCCTCGCGCGCCGCGGGGGCGTCCAGGAGCCGGGCCAGCGTCTCCAGCGGGCTCCCGGCGACCTCGCCGCCGGGCATCAGACAGACCTCGCCGGCGTGCAGGGCGACGCGGACCCGGAAGCGGGTCGCCGCGTCGCGGGCGGCGCTGTTGTGGGCGGTCAGCAGGTCCGCGAGCGCGTGGACGAGCGGATGGACCAGGTTCGCCTTGCGCGTCCCGGCGGGCGCGACCAGCCGCAGCCCGTCGCCCAGATCGGCGCGCGGACACGCCTCCCAGTCGACACCGCCGCGCGCGCAGGCCGCGCGCAGCACCGAGCGCAGCGTCTCCCGGTTCTCCAGCAGCGGCATGTTGCCCCGCCCGGACGACTTCTCGATGTCCACGGCCAGCACGGCCCGGTACTCCCACTGCTCATCCATGCGGCAAGCGGCCCTTCTCGGCGATCGGTGGCGCGGGGCGCGGCGCGGAGCCCGCACGTACGACGGGCCCCGCGTCGGCTCCCCCGCGTCCCAGTGTGGCGCGGGGGCCGTGCGAACAACTCGTAGGAATACGGGGAGTTGTGGGGTTCCGGAGACTTTCCGGTGCGCACACTGGTCCGGGCGGCACCACCGGACCCGTCGGGGAGGCGGAGACCATGAAGGCAGGGCACGCGGACCGCGCGGACGGCGACTGGCCGCCGGCGACCCTGCTCGGCGGCCTCGGCCCGGCCGACCGGCGGCGGCTGCTGGAGCTGGGGACGCGGGTGGCGTACCCGGCCGGCCGGGTGCTGCTGCGCGAGGGGGACCGCACGGACCACGTACTGATCCTGCTCGACGGCCTGGTCAAGGTCACCGCGCACGCCGACGACGGGCGCGACGCCCTGCTGGCCGTACGGGTGGGCGGGGACGTCGTCGGCGAGTTCGCCGCGGTCGACGGACGCCCCCGCTCGGCCACGGTGACCGCCTGCGGACCGGTGCTCGCGCGCAGCGTCACCCGCGCCGACCTCGACGCCTGCACCCGTACCGAGCACCGGATCGCCCACGCCCTCCAGCAGGCCGTCGTCGCCAAGCTGCGCGCCGCCACCACCCACCGGGTCACCTTCACCGGCTGCGACGCGGCGACCCGGGTGGCCCGTGTCCTGCACCACCTGGCGCTGGCCTACGGCGAACGCAGCGGCGCCGGCGCCGAGATCCGCTGGCCGATCACCCAGCAGGAACTGGCGACGCTCGCGGGCGCCTCCGAACCCAGCGTGCACAAGACGCTGCGCCGCTTCCGGGAGACGGCGGTGGTCACCCCCGGCTACCGCTCCATCCGCGTCGACGACCTGCGGCGCCTGCACGCCATCGCCTACGCGGAGCACTGAGTTCCGTATCTCCGCGGTGACCGGAGCCCGGCGCCTCCGGTTGTGAGGGACGGGTGCCGACCGTGGCGGGTCCGCCGGGAAACCGTATTTCTACGGTGGCCAGGTCGGCGTACGGGACTAGCGTGACGACCCGTTCCACGGACCGACGGCACGACAACGGGGTGAGAGGGAATGGCCGGAAACGCCGACAACGCCGACAACACGGACGAGGACGACGTGCGCGCCGACAATCGCGCGGACATCGGCGGGGACGCCAACGCGCCGGTGGTGGTGGGCTCCAACAACCTGGTCATCGACGCGGACCACGGTTCCACGGTGACCGTGCTCATGGAGCGCCGACGGCCGCGGCCGGGACGCCGGGACACGGTGGCGCTGCTCCCGCGCCGGCAGCGCGCGCCGCTCGGCCGGGAGGCCGAACTCGCCGCCGTCGCCGCCGCCGTCGCGGCCGGCGAGACGGTGCAGCTGTGGGGAGAGCCCGGCGTCGGCAAGAGCGCGCTGCTGCGCTACGCCGCCCGCGCCCTCCCGCCGGGCGAGGACGGGGTGATCTTCCTCGACGCCGCCCGGCGCGAACCGGAGGACCTCGCCCAGGACATGTTCGAGGCCTGCTACGAGACCAGCGGCTACGCCCCCTCCAGCAGCGACCTGCGCCACCTGATGGCCGGCCTCAGGCCGACGGTGTACGTCGACAACGCCGACTACCCCGCCCCGCGGCTGCGCGCCTTCATGGACACGGCGCCCGACGCCACGTTCGTCCTGGCCTCCCAGGAGGGTTCGCTCAGCGGGACCGACGGCACGGCGCGGCGGCTGACCGGCATCGACCTGGACGCGGCGATGGAACTGCTGGGCCGGGAACTGGGCCGGCACGTGGTCGAGGCCGACGAACAGGACATCGCCGCGTCCCTGTGGGAGGCCGCGGCCGGCCGCCCGCTGCCGCTGCTGCGGGCGGCGGCCCTGGCCCGGCTCGACCCGTCGGGCCCGGCCGTGCTGCCCCGGCCCGGCGCGGTGGCCGAACTGCTGCCCCGGCTGCTCGCCGGACTCGACACGCCGGCCCGGCGCGCCCTGCACCTGCTGGCCATCGTCGGCGCCGACCTCGACCCCGTGCACTTCGGTCTGCTCGACGGCGCCCCGGACCCGGGGGCGCTGTGCGCGTCGCTCGCCAGGCTCGGCCTGGCCGAGGAGACGGAGCGGGGCTACCGGGTGGTGACGGACGTCGTACCGGCGCTGCGGGAGCACGGCGGGCCCGCGCCGTTCTCCGTGGAGCAGCTGTGCCACCACTTCGCGCGGTGGGCCGGGCAGGCGACGACGAGCGCCGCCCAGGTCGCCGCGCACAACGGCGCCCTGGAGCGGGTCGCGGACCTCGCGGTACGGGCCGGCCGCCCCGACCTCGCCGTCCGGGTCGCCCGCGCCGCCTCCCCGGCCCTCGCCCGCTCCCTGCGCCTCGGCGTCTGGGGCCGCCTCCTCGACCGGGGGCTGCCCGCGGCACGGCGGGCCGAGGACCGGTGGGCGGAGGCGTACTTCACGCACGAGCAGGGCATCCACGCGGTCCTGACCGGCAACCGGGTCGCCGCCGGGGTGCTCCTGGCCGGAGCGGCCAAGCTGTGGCACGACCTGGGCGACACCCAGGGCGCGGAGGCGGCGCAGGCGGCCCAGCAGTACCTGCCCCAGCAGCCGCCGGCCGCCGACCCGACACCGGCCGCCCCGACGCCCGACGGGGGCGCGGAGCCCGTGACGCCCGACCCGCCCTCCCTGGAGCCGACGTCCGCCCAGCCGATGGACGCGGCGGGCCCCGACCCGGTATCCGCCCAGCCGGCGAACGCGCCGGGCCCCGACCCTGCGTCCGCCCAGCCGGTGAACGCGCCGGACGCCCACACGATGTCCGCGCACCCGGCCGACCCGCCCGGCGTCGACCCGTCGTTCGCGCACCCGCAGGGCCCGCCGACCGGCACCGACCCCTACTCCGTGTCCAGCGCGACCACTCCGCCCCCCGACCTGTCCACCGTGCACGCCACACACACCGCGGCGACGCACTCGGGCGCGGGCGCCGCGGGCGCCGGAGCCGCACCGATGAGCACGGGAGCCGCCGCGGTCCTCAAGGTGGCCGCGGCCGTCGCCGCCGTCGTCATCGGCGGCGTCGCCGTCGACCAGTACCAGGACGCGCGGAACAGCTCCCACAGCTCCGCGACGATCCCGAGCTACTCGTCCACCTACTCGTCCACGTACACGCCCACCTACACGCCGGACACGAACATCTACGAGGAGGAGGAACCGGAGCCCGAGCCGACCGGGCTCGCGGGCGTGTGGCAGATCAGCGACGGAAGCACGGTCCAGTTCACGGAGTCGGAGACGGGAAGCTACACGACCCTGTGGCGGGACAACTGCGGCGAGACGCACACCACGGAGTACACCGGCGGCGGCAGCACCTACAGCGCCACGCAACCGGTCTACGACGTCAACGACACCACCTGCGACGCGGACCCCGTCGGGGAGGCGTCCCTGACGGTCACGCTCGGCTCGGACGCGGACACCGCGGACTACTCGGTCGAGATGACGTCCGCCTACCAAGAAGGCGCGCAGTGCTACAGCTGCGGGTCGTACACCCTGACGCGACTGTCCTGAGGAGCCGGCTGATGACCGACAAGAAGAAGCCTTCCCACAACTCCGTCCACATCGGCGGCGACGCCCACGCCCCCGTCATCGCCGGCGACGGCAACCGCGTCGACGTCCGCACGCCCGAGCCGACCGCACAGCCCGCCGGCCCGGCCATGCACAACACGGCGGACCAGGGCGCCACCGTCTACGCCGTCATGAACGGCAACCAGTACCTCGACCGGCCCGCCCCCGAGGCGGCGGACGGCTAACGGGGCAGCACCACCAGATACGCGGCGGGCTCCCGGTCGCCCGCCGCCATCAGCGCCGTACGCACCACCACCGCCTGCTGCTCCGGGAAGTCCCGCAGCCCCCGCGCGGTGAGGTGGACGACGGTGACGCCCAGCCGCTCCAGGCGCTCGCGCTTGCGGGCGGCCCGGGACGCCTGCGCGTCGTCGCCCGGCCGGTGGCCCCGCGTGTCCAGTTCCACCGCGACCGCGTGGTCCGGCCAGTAGGCGTCCAGCCCGCCCAGGCGGGGCCCGCCGGGCAGGCGCAGTTCGACGTTCCAGACCGGGTCCGGCAGCCCGTACTCGCGCACCATCCGGTACAGCCGATCCTCCGTGATCGCCCGCCCCTCGGCCACCAGCGACTCCACCGCGTCCACCACGTGCGGCCGGCTCAGCAGCCGGGCCCGGCGCAACTCCCGTACCACCGCCGCCGGTTCGCAGTGGCCGCCGCGCACCGCCTCGGTCAGCAGGCGGTGCACGGCGCCCGCGTCGGTCAGCACCGCCACCGCGTCGGCCAGGGCGCGGGCGACCGGCGCCACGGGAACCCCGGTGACGGTCTCCGGCTCCGGCGGCGCGGTCGCGCGGACGATCCGCGCCCAGCCGGCCGACCGCAGCCGCCGCTGCCGGGGCACCAGGACGTCGACGGTGTCCAGGGACGGCAGCGGGGGAGCGCCGGCGACACCGTGCAGGGTCAGCGCGGCCAGTCCCGTGATCATCGCCTCGGACCGCCCGGCACCGGCCTCCCCGCCCGGACCGGGCTGCGCCGGCACGCCGCCCGCGGCCCGCTGCGGCGCCGCGTACAGCAGTACGGCCCGCAGCCGTTCCTCGCCGGTCGGCGGGCCGGAGCGGAGCAGGACGACGCCGGGCAGCAGCCGCTGCCAGGGCCCGCCGGGCCGGCACCGCTCGTCGGTCTCGGCGGCCGTGACGCCGTGCGCGCGGAGCTGGGCGGCGGTCAGGACACGCCCCGAGCCGGCGGCCAGGTGGTGCGAGGGGCGGGGCGAGAGCGGGGTGTTGTGCGTCATGAACCGAAATTTCCCGCATCCAGGCCCTCTTTTAACCCCTGTGACAAGACCGCCACCGAATCCGGACAAGACCGCCTTTCGGGACGCCAGTTCGGATACCGGAAACCCCTGGCCCGCCGGTTGCGGACCAGGGGTTACGGGACGGATCGCGCCGGTTGTGCAACAGAGGGACGCGGCGGTGTGCCTCAGCCGGCGGCGGCCTCGTCGCACGCCTGCCCGCGCAGCGCCCTGCCCAGGTCGTCCCGCGCCTCCAGCACCAGCCGCCGCAGCGCGGGCGCGGCGTCCTCGTGGGACGCCAGCCACGCGTCCGTGGCCGCCAGCGTCCGCGGCGAGTCCTGGAGCCCGGGGAACAGCCCCCGGACCACGTCCATGCCGATCTGGATCGACCGCTCGCTCCACACCCGCTCGATCACCGCGAAGTACTTCTCCGCGTACGGCGCGGTCAGCTCCCGCTGGGAGGGCTGCGCGAAGCCCGCGATCGTCGCCTCGACGAGGGCGTTGGACAGCGCGTCCGACTCCACCACCTGCGCCCACGCCTGCGCCTTCACCGCCGCCGACGGCCGGGCGGCCAGGCAGCGCACCTGGTGGCGCTTGCCGGAGGCGGTGTCGTCCCGGGCCAGCTCGGCGGCGAGCACCGTCTCGTCCACCGCGCCGTGCGCCGCCAGCGGCTCCAGGAACGCCCAGCGCAGCTCCTGGTCCACGTCCAGGCCGTCGATCTTCTCGGTGCCCTCCAGCAGCCCGCGCAGCAGCGCCAGGTCCGCCTCCTCGGCGGCCACCGCCGCGAAGAAGCGCGCCCACGCCAACTGCGGCTCGCCGCCCGGGGCCGCGGCCCGCAGCTCCCGCAGCGCGCCCTCGGCCAGCAGTCGTCCGCCGGTCTCCCGCCAGGCGGGGGCGGCGTAATGGGTCAGCGCCGAGTCCGCCCAGGCGTGCAGCATCTGGAGCACGCCGATGTCCGACTCGCGCCCCGCGAACCGCAGCACCAGGCCGACGAAGTCCCGCGCGGGCAGCAGCGCGTCCCGCGTCATGTTCCACAGCGCCGACCAGCACAGCGCGCGGGCCAGCGGGTCGGTCATGTCACCGAGCCCGTCCCGCAGCGTGGCCAGCGAGGCCGTGTCGAACCGGATCTTGCAGTACGTCAGGTCGTCGTCGTTGACCAGCACCAGCTCCGGTGCCTGCTGCCCGGCCAGCTCCGCGACGACCGTCCGCGGACCGTCGACGTCCGCCTCGGCCCGCGCGTACCGCTCCAGCGCGCCGCCCCCGCCCCGCCGGTACAGTCCGATCGCCACCCGGTGCGGACGCAGCTCGGGGTGCGACTCGGCGGCCTCCTGCACCACTGCCAGCTCGTCGATCCGCCCGTCGGTGGTGAGCAGCACCTGCGGGGTCAGCGCGTTGACCCCGGCCGTCTGGAGCCAGGACCGCGCCCAGGCCGCCATGTCCCGCCCGCTGGTCTCCTCCAGCACCGACAGCAGGTCGCCCAGGCGGGTGTTGCCGTACGCGTGCCGCTTGAAGTAGCGCCGCGCGCCCTCCAGGAACGCGTCCTGGCCGACGTACGCCACGAGCTGCTTGAGCACGGAGGCGCCCTTGGCGTACGTGATGCCGTCGAAGTTGAGCTTGGCGTCCTCCAGGTCACGGATGTCGGCCGTGACGGGGTGCGTGGAGGGCAGCTGGTCGGCGCGGTACGCCCATGCCTTGCGGCGGTTGGCGAAGGTGATCCAGGCGTCCTCGAACCGGGTCGCGCCGACATTGGCGAAGGTGCCCATGAAGTCCGCGAACGACTCCTTCAGCCACAGGTCGTCCCACCACTCCATGGTGACCAGGTCGCCGAACCACATGTGCGCCATCTCGTGCAGGATCGTGTTGGCGCGGCCCTCGTACGACGAACGCGTCACCTTCCCGCGGAAGATGTACTCCTCCCGGAAGGTCACCAGCCCCGGGTTCTCCATCGCCCCGAGGTTGTACTCGGGCACGAACGCCTGGTCGTACTTGCCGAACGGGTACGGGTAGTCGAAGTGGTCGTGGAAGAAGTCCAGTCCCTGCTTGGTCACCAGGAACACGTCGTCGGCGTCGAAGTAGGGCGCGAGGCCCTTGCGGCACAGCGCGCCCAGCGGGATCTCCAGCCGCGACCCGTCCGCGAGGGTCCGCTCGTAGGTGTCCGTCACGTAGTGGTACGGCCCCGCGACCACGCACGTGATGTACGTCGAGATGGGCTTCGTCTCCGCGAACCGCCACACCCCGTCCACGCGCTCCCCGGCGCCGCCCGACCACACCGTCCACTCCTCGGGCGCCCGCACCTCGAACCGGAAGGGCGCCTTCAGGTCGGGCTGCTCGAAGCCCGCGAAGACCCGGCGGGAGTCGGCCGGCTCGTACTGGGTGTAGAGGTAGACCTCGCCGTCCTCCGGGTCGACGAAGCGGTGCAGGCCCTCGCCGGTACGGGAGTACGCGCACTGGGCGTCGACGACCAGCTCGTTGTCGGCGGCCAGGTCCTCCAGGGCGATCCGGGCGCCGTCGAAGACCTCGCTGGGGTCGAGGTCGCGGCCGTTGAGGGACACGGCGGTCACGCTCGGCGCGACGAGGTCGGCGAAGCTGGAGGCACCCGGCTCGTTGCAGCGGAAGCGGACCGTGGTGACGGACCGGAAGGTGCGCGGGCCCGCGCCGTCCGTGTCCCCGACCGCCGACCGGACGTCGAGGGACACCTCGTACCCGTCGACGGACAGCAGGGCGGCCCGCTCCCGGGCCTCGTCACGGGACAGATTCTCACCGGGCACGGGCGGCACTCCCTCGGCGCGTGTTCAGGATGTGGACAGCACCGATCCTCCCATGTGCCCCTGACGGCGGACAGCCGGGGAACGGGCGTGCCCGGCCAGGTGTGCAGATGACCTCCCGCTGGGTGCTGGAGGTCGAGAAGGTCCGCGACATCCAGGTGCGCCGGCACGTGATGAGCCTGGCCGTCCTCAACGAGGACAAGCTCGACGACCTCCCCGAGGAGTACCGCGAGATGCTGGCGGCCAAGGCGTGGGGCCCGGCCAAGGAGGAGGCCGCCGCCGCCCTGAAGGACGCCGGCCTGCCCGAGTCCCTCATGGGCCACTGGGACGACACGCCGTACGAGCCGCAGCCGCGCGCCTCCCACAAGGAGGGCATCGACAAGGTCGGCCAGGAGGTCGGCACCCCGGTCGTCGCCGTCCCCGGCGCCGACGGCGAGCAGCTCGCCTTCTTCGGCCCGGTCGTCACCCCGCCCCCCCAGGGCGAGGAGGCCGCCCGCCTCGGGGACGGCACCCTCGCGGCCGCCTCGGTCCCCGGCTTCTACGAGATCAAGCGCACCCGTACCAAGGGCCCGGACTTCAGCAACCGGTGACCACTTCCGGCCCGCCCGCGCAGGACGCCAGGGAACCCCCGTGAGTCACGTCCTCACGGGGGTTCCCCTCTCTCCGCCTGCCGTCGCGAAGGGTGAGAAGACGATCACGAGGCAGGACGCTTCACCCGGGCCGGGCCTCAGGGCGCCAGCAGCAGCACGTCGGTGCGGGACCTGGCCGCCTCGTGACGCCGGGCCACGTCCTGCCAGTTCACGACCGCCCACATGGCGTCGATGAAGTCGACCTTCTGGTTCTTGTACTGGAGGTAGAAGGCGTGCTCCCAAGCGTCGAAGACCAGGATCGGGACCGAACCCTGGCCGACGTTGCCCTGGTGGTCGTAGACCTGCTCGACGATCAGCCGGCCGCTCAGCGGCTCGTAGGCGAGCACGCCCCAGCCGGAGCCCTGCGTCGTCGCGGCGGCCTTCGTCAGCTGTGCCTTGAAGCCGGCGAAGGAGCCGAAGGACTCGGCGATCGCGTCCGCGAGGTCACCGACGCCGTCGGCGGCCAGAGGTTCGCCGCCGCCGTCGCCGGTCATGTTGTGCCAGTAGATCGAGTGCAGGATGTGGCCCGAGAGGTGGAAGCCGAGGTTCTTCTCCAGGCCGTTGATCGATCCCCACTGCTCCTTGTCCCGCGCCTCGGCGAGCTGCTCCAGGGTGTCGTTGGCGCCCTTCACATAGGCCGCGTGGTGCTTGTCGTGGTGCAGCTCGATGATCTCGGGGCTGATCACGGGGGCCAGCGCGGAGTAGTCGTACGGCAGTTCAGGAAGCGTGTACACGGGCATGACGGACCGATCCCCTTCGACCTCTTATTGCAAAAGGCTTGCAAGTGCACGCTAGCAGCAAGAGTCTGCCGGGGGGATCGGAGGGAAGGATTTCCCGGGCGTGGCGCCGGAACGCGGAAGGGCCCCCGCACGGAACGCTGTCCGTACGGGGGCCCTTCCGCGCCGCCTGGCGGCCGTCAGCCGCGCGCCCGCCGCCGCTGCCGGGCCCAGCCGACGGCCGCCAGGGCCAGCGTCATCGCGCCCGTCGAGTACAACTGCACCCGCGTGTCCGGCTCACGGGCCATCAGCACGAACACCGCGGCCATGCCCGCCAGTGCCACCCAGGTCAGCCACGGGTACGCCCACATGCGCACCACCAGCTTCTCGGGCGCCTCCCGCTCCAGACGGCGCCGCAGCCGCAGCTGGGAGACGGCGATGAAGACCCAGACGACCAGGATGACCGCGCCGATCATGTTCAGCAGCCAGGCGAAGACGTCGTCCGGCCGCCAGTAGCTGAGCAGCACGCAGCCGAAGCCGAACAGGGAGGAGACCAGCACGGCGACCCGCGGCACCCCGCCCGACACCCGGCCCAGCGCCCTCGGCCCCTGGCCGCGCTCGACCAGCGAGTAACCGATGCGGGAGGCGCCGTAGATGTTGGCGTTCATCGCGCTCAGCAGCGCGACCAGCACGACGACGTTCATGAGCTGACCGGCGCCGGGGATGCCGAGTTCGTCGAGGGCGGCCACGTACGGGCCCTTCTCCACGACCTCCGGGGAGTCCCAGGGGACCAGGGTGACGATGACCGCCATCGAGCCGATGTAGAACAGCGCGATCCGCCACATCGCCGTGCGCACCGCGCTCGCCACGCCCTTGACCGGGTTCTCCGACTCGGCCGCCGCGATGGTCACCGTCTCCAGGCCACCGTAGGCGAAGACGGAGGCGAGCAGGCCGATGATCAGACCGTTGCCGCCGTTGGGCAGGAAGTCGCCCAGGTGGGAGGTGCCGGGGGAGTCGGTGCCCGGCAGGACGCCGGCGACCGCCAGCACGCCCAGCACCAGGAACAGCGAGATCGCGCCGACCTTGAGCGCGGCGAACCAGAACTCGAACTCGCCGAAGTTCTTCACGGCGGCCAGGTTCGTCCCGCAGAACACCACCATGAACAGCGCCACCCAGGCCCACTCGGGCGTGCCCGGCAGCCAGCCGTGGACGATCTGCGCGGCGCCGATGCCCTCCAGGCCGACGGCCGTGCACAGCAGCACCCAGAACGCCCAGCCCGCCGTGAACCCGGCCCACGGGCCGATCGCCCGCTCGGCGTGCGCGGAGAAGCTGCCCGACGAGGGATGCGCGGCGGACATCTCGCCGAGCATCCGCATCACCAGCATCACCAGCAGGCCGGAGAGGGCGTAGGCGATGACGATCGACGGCCCGGCGGCGGCGATGCCGGCCCCGGACCCGACGAACAGCCCCGCCCCGATCACCCCGCCGAGGGCGATCATCGACAGATGGCGCTGCTTGAGGCCGTGGGAGAGCGAGACGCCGTCGGCGGTCCCCGACGACGGATCGGTGGTGGTGCTGGGCATGGGCGCGGCTCGTCCCTTGCTGCGAGGGGGTAAAAACGACAACAGTCTGGGCGTACGCGCGCTCCGCCGAAATGACTGACCAGCATCCGGAATGGAGAATTTCGGAGCGTGGTGCTCCGATTACTCGACGGCGGTACGGGAGACAGGTCACGCCACCTCAGTGACCGGTGTCACCTCCGTGCCGGTGTGGCGCGCTGCCGTTGTCCGAAGCCAACCAACTCCGCGACCCCGCCTTTGTCGGGCGCCGACGGTGATCCGTGTCAGTGCGGCGGTATAGCGTCACGGTGTCCCGAACCGTCCCTCACCGCCCAGCGGAGGCCCCATGAGCACCGCCACCGTCCTCGCCCGTCCCGGCCGGGTACTCGCCGACCTGCTCCCTGCCTCCCGGGTCAGGGACGCCGCGCTGGTGGCCGGCGGCGCCGCGCTCACCGGCCTCGCGGCCCAGATCGCCGTGCCCGTCCCCGGCTCCCCGGTGCCGGTGACCGGCCAGACCTTCGCCGCGCTCCTCGTCGGCACCGCCCTCGGCGCCGGCCGCGGCGTCCTCTCGCTCGTGCTGTACGCCCTGGTGGGCATGGCGGGCGTGCCCTGGTTCGCGGGCGGCGGCTCGGGCGTGTCCATGCCGTCCCTGGGCTATGTCTTCGGCATGATCCTCGCCGCCGCGGCCATGGGCGCCCTCGCCCGCCGCGGCGCCGACCGCTCCGCCTGGCGGACGGCCGGCGCGATGCTGCTCGGCGAGGCGATCATCTACGCCGTCGGCGTCCCCTACCTGGCCCTGTCCACCGGCATGTCGGCCGGCGCCGCGATCGCGGCGGGCCTCACCCCGTTCCTCATCGGCGACGCCCTGAAGGCGGCCCTGGCGATGGGCGTGCTGCCCGCCGCCTGGAAGCTGGCCGACCGGCGCTGACGCCGGTCCGCAGCCGCGCACAGGCCCGCCGGGCCGCCGTACACCTCCGTACGGCGGCCCGGCGGGCCTCTCGCGTACCGGGGTGGCGGCCGGCGGGCCTCTCGCGCACCGGGCCCCGCCCCGGCGAGGCCGACGAGGGCGGCCACGCGGCAGTCACCGCGTCCACCGCCGCCTCCGCTCCCGGCGTCGCCTCCACTCCCACCGTCGAAGGCACCGCCCGCCCGCCCGGCCTGCCGCCCGGCGCGCGAGCGGAGGCCGGGCGGCTTCCCCTGGGCGCCGCCCGACGGACTACCGCAAGATCCGCCTCGCGGAGACGACGTTCCGCGACCACCCGGCGGTGATCTGGGAGTACGCCTTCACCCTCAAGGACGTCCCCTGGCACGCCCGGCGTACCAGGTCAGCACCTGGTACCAGCCAGAGACCGAGGGGAGGACGCCCTGAAGGTCTGCGAGAAGGTCAAGGCCGGCTTCACTCCGCTTCGGCCCCGCGCCCGCCCCCGACCCGCTCCCGGACCACCGCCACCACCAGCACCACCGCCGCCACCAGCAGCGACAGCAGGATCGTCGTACGCCCGTCGTGCTCGGTGTCGGTCAGCATGTAGCCCAGCACGAAGACGATCAGCGCCGCCGTCGCCCAGGTCAGATACGGATACAGCCACATCCGCACGACCAGCTTCTCCGGCGCCTCCGCCTCGATGATCCGCCGCATCCGCAGCTGCGAGAAGCAGATCACCAGCCAGACGAACAGGGCCACCGCGCCCGAGGAGTTGACGAGGAAGAGGAAGACGGAGTCGGGCCACTTGTAGTTGAAGAAGACGGCGAGGAAGCCGAACGCCACCGAGGTGAGGATCGCCGTCCGCGGCACCCCGCCCGGGGTGGTCCGCGCGAACGACCGCGGCGCGTCCCCGCGCTCACCCAGCGAGAACGCCATCCGGGACGCGGTGTAGAGCCCCGAGTTGAGGCAGGACAGTACGGCGGACAGCACGATGACGTTCATGATCTGCCCGGCGTGCGGGATGCCCAGCGAGTCCAGCGCGGCGACGTAGGAGCCCTCCTCGGTGATCGAGGCGCTGTCCCAGGGCAGCAGGGACACCACCACGAGGATCGACCCCAGGTAGAAGACGGCGATCCGCCAGATGACGCTGTTGGTCGCCTTGGCCACCGCCCGCTGCGGATCGTCGGACTCGCCGGCCGCCAGCGTCGGGATCTCACTGCCCATGAACGAGAAGACGACGAGCAGGACGCCGGTGAGGACGGCGCCGGGCCCGTTGGGCAGGAAGCCGCCGTGCTCCGTCAGGTTGGACAGCCCCGCCTGATCGGTGTCGGCCCCCGGCAGCACACCGAAGACGGCCAGCCCGCCGACGACGATGAACGCCGCGATGGCGACGACCTTGATCCCGGCGAACCAGAACTCGAACTCCCCGTAGGAGCCGACGGAGACGAGGTTGGTGGCGGTCAGCACGATCATCACGATCAGCGCCCACCCCCACTGGGGCACGGCCGGGACCCACTCCTCCAGGATCGACGCCCCGGCGGTCGCCTCGACCGCCAGCACCACCACCCAGAAGAACCAGTACAGCCAGCCGATGGAGAAACCGGCCCACCGCCCCAGCGCCCGGTCGGCGTGCGCGGAGAACGAACCGGAGGTCGGATTGGCCACGGACATCTCGCCCAGCATCCGCATCACCAGCACCACCAGCGTGCCGACGAGCGCGTACGACAGCAGGATGCCGGGACCGGCGGCGGCGATACCGGTGCCGGAGCCCACGAACAGGCCGGCGCCGATGACACCGCCGATGGCGATCATGGTCAGATGACGGTTCTTGAGGCCGGGCTTGAGCCCGGTGCCGGACGCGGCGCCGGCCTCGGGGCCGGGCGCGGCTTCGGTACGAGTCGGCTGAGAGGTCATAGTCGGACCAGTGAAACCGAGGCTGTCAATTTCCTGAACCTTTGATTCCGATACGTTATGCAAAGATTCTCTGTTGCTTCTGTGGCGCTGTTCACTTTTCCGCACGTGCCACCCGACGCCGCCTCCCCCTGCCCCGCGTGTCACACTCGACGCATGCGCGTGTATCTCGGCTCCGACCATGCGGGCTACGAACTCAAGAACCACCTCGTCGAGTGGCTGAAGGCCGCGGGCCACGAGCCCGTCGACTGCGGGCCCCACATCTACGACGCCCAGGACGACTACCCGCCGTTCTGCCTGCGCGCCGCCGAGCGGACGGCCGCGGACGAGGGCGCCCTCGGCGTCGTCATCGGCGGCAGCGGCAACGGCGAGCAGATCGCCGCCAACAAGGTCAAGGGTGTACGCGCCGCACTGGCCTGGAGCGAGGAGACGGCCTCCCTCGGCCGTCAGCACAACGACGCCAACGTCGTCGCGGTCGGCGCCCGCATGCACTCCCAGGAGGAGGCGACGAAGTTCGTCGAGACCTTCCTCAACACCCCCTTCTCGGGTGACGAGCGGCACAGCCGCCGCATCGAGATGCTCGCCGGGTACGAGACGACCGGGGACCTCCCGCCGATCCCGGCCCACCACCCGCAGCAGTAGACCGGCAGGTCCGTACCCGCCCCGCCGCAGGACACGGCAGGGCGGGACGTGAGGAAAAGGACGACAGCAGGTGCCAGAAGGGCACACGATCCACCGGCTGGCCCAGGACTACGACGCCGCCTTCGCCGGCCGGGCCGTCCGGGTGACCAGCCCCCAGGGCAAGTTCTCCGACGCCGCGGCCCTCCTGGACGGCGCGGAGCTGACCGCAACCGAGGCGCACGGCAAGCACCTCTTCCTCGGCTTCCGCGACAGCGACTGGGTCCACATCCACCTCGGCCTCTTCGGCAAGGTCACCTTCGGCCCGGCCCCCGCGCCCCCGCCCACGGACACCGTCCGGCTGCGCCTGCTGAACGACACCGCCCACGTCGACCTGCGCGGCCCCACCGCCTGCGCCCTGATCACCCCCGCCGAGAAGCGGGCGATACACGACCGCCTCGGCCCCGACCCGCTGCGCGCGGACGCCGATCCGGCCGCCGCCTACGCCCGGATCTCCCGCAGCCGTACGACGATCGCCGCGCTGCTCATGGACCAGAAGGTCATCGCCGGCGTCGGCAACGTCTACCGCGCCGAGGTCCTCTTCCGGCACGGCGTCGACCCCTACCGCCCGGGCCGGGACATCGGCCCCGCCCTCTGGGACGCGCTCTGGCACGACCTCGTCGGCCTGATGCGCGAGGGCGTCCGCACCAACCGCATCGACACGGTCCGCCCCGAGCACACCCCGGAGGCGATGGGCCGCCCGCCCCGCGTCGACGACCACGGCGGCGAGGTCTACGTCTACCGCCGGGCGAACCGGCCCTGCCACATCTGCGGCGGCGAGATCCGCACCGCCGGCCTCGCCGCCCGCAACCTCTTCTGGTGCCCGGCCTGCCAGCGCCCCTGACCCGGACCCCGCGGCCCGGGGCCCCGCGCTCAGAAGCCGTGCGGCAGCCAGGGGGCGACATCGGAGGAGAAGCCCAGCGACGCCTCCGCCAGCGCCCCCGGCCGCAGCTCCCGCACCCGCCCGGCCAGGCCCAGCGCGGTCAGCGGCACACCGCCGAGATAGGCCGAGCCCAGCTCCCGCACGGACAGGGCGAGGTCCGCCGGATCGGACGTCCGGGTGCAGGACGCCCCCTTCTCGTTGCCCGCCAGCCGCCAGCGCCCCGCGTTCCACGGGCAGAAGGCGTCCTCGACCTCGAAGACCACGTCCACCGGCGCCCGGTACGTCCGCGCCTGAAGCGCGGCCCCCACGTCCACCAGCCGTACGTACAGCATGTCCCGCAGCTGCGGCAGGCACCGCCGTATGTCGGAGACCTGGTACTGCCACGCGTCGTCGGCCGGCCGGCCCCGCACGCTGAGCGTCGTCGTCAGGTCGATGTCGAACAGGAACCGCCACAGCGCCGCCCGGGTCGCCGGGTCGAGCCCCTCCAGGTCGGCCAGGACCACCGTGCCCTCGTGCCCGGCCTTCCCCCACCCCGGCCGCACCCGGAACCGCGCGTACCCCGTGACCTCGCCGTCCCGGGACGCGACCACGCACTGCAGCGGCGACGCCCCGTCCCGCCCGCTCTCCGGGTCCAGCAGCCCCAGCCGCTCCCACCCCGGCTGCCGGGCCAGCATCCCCGGCCGCCCCGGCACCAGCCGGGCGTACACCGCCTCGCACGCGTCGAGGACGTCCGCGGGCTCCGCGTACCGCAGCCGTACGTCATCCGTCCCGGGCGGGACGGACAGCCGTACCTGACTGGTGTCGATCTCCGCGCTGACCTGGACGGTCGCCGCGCCGTACCCGAACCGGCCGTAGATCGCCGGCTCGGACGCCGTCAGCACCGCCAGCGGCTCGCCCCAGGAACGTATGTCGTCCAGCTGCCGGCGCATCATCGACGTCAGCACGCCCCGGCGCCGGTGCGTCGCGGCGACGCCGACCATCGTGACCCCCGCGGCCGGCACCAGAGCCCCGCCCGGGACGCTCATCCGGAAGCCGAACGCCCCCGCCGTCCCGACGCACTCGTCCCCCTCCCAGACACCGAGCGAACGGTCGGCCTCGGTCAGGGACTTGTACAGCGCCCGCTCCTCGGGCGCCTCCGGCACCCCGCCGAAGGCACGCAGCAGCGTGTTGTACCACCTGTCCCATTCGTCCTGCCGCAGTACCCGCAGGGCCGTCGTCCGCTCTGTGCTGTCCATGCTCATGGACCATGCCTATCAAGGACGATGCGGGGCGAGCCAGGGAAATTTCTCCCGCCGGCCCACACGACGGCCCCGCTTGCAGTTCACTGTGAACTCCGGCCTCGGACGGGGGACAAGTGGTACCTCCCGTGCCAAGCGCCCGCTCCGATGGATAGGGTCCCGAACTGATGGCAGCAGGACGACAGCGGCGCGCGGAAGCCGACACGTTCACGGCCCGGTTGAAGAAGCAGTGGCACCGGGCCCGCGTCGCGCTGCGCAAATCCGCCGTCGACTACTTCCGCGGCGACGGCTCGGACTGGATCGCGCTGGCCGGGCTGCTGCTCACCGTGCCCGTCATCGCGGTCACCACCATGGTCAACTCCGTGTGGGTCTCCCCGGCCGCGCTGGTCCTGCCGATCGTCGCCGGCGGCCTGCTGCTGCGCCCGTCGAGCCTGCTCGGCCTGTACGCGGCGGCGGCCACCGCGCTGATCGTGGAGTCCGTCCGGCTCGGCCCGTACACCGAGGGCCCCTCCCGGGTCACCCCGGGCGTGGTCCTGGTCGTCGCCGCCTGCGGGTTCATCGGCCTGCTGATCGCCCAGTTCCGCAGCCGGGTCGGCGTGCCCTGGCGGCGCGGCGGCACCATGCTCTTCGACCTGCGCGAACGCATCCGGGTGCAGAGCAAGCTGCCCGAACTGCCGCCGGGCTGGCACCGCGAGATGTCGCTGCGTCCGGCCGGCGGCCAGTCCTTCTCCGGCGACTTCGTGGTCGCCGCCCGCACAGGCGGCGGCCGGACCCTGGAGGTCGTCCTCACCGACGTCTCCGGCAAGGGCATGGACGCCGGTTCCCGCGCCCTGCTGCTCTCCGGCGCCTTCGGCGGCCTGCTGGGCAGCCTGCCCCCGCACGCCTTCCTGCCCGCCGCCAACGGCTACCTGCTCCGCCAGGACTGGGACGAGGGCTTCGCCACCTCCACCCACCTCGTCCTGGACCTCGACTCCGGCGACTACGAGCTGTACACCGCCGGGCACCCGCCGGGCCTCCAGCTCAGCGCCGGCACCGGCCGCTGGGAGGAGAAGGCGGCCGAGGGACCGCTGCTGGGCGTGTACGACGGCGCCCAGTTCGACCCCGTGAAGGGCTCGCTGCGCCCCGGCGACGTGCTGATGCTGTTCACGGACGGCCTGGTGGAGACCTCCGACCGCGACATCGTCGAGGGCATCGACCGCCTCACCGGCGAGGCCGACCGCTACGTCGCCGGCGGCTTCCACGGCGCCGCCTGGCACCTGATCGAGGCCGTCGCCAAGGACGTCAACGACGACCGGGCCCTCCTGCTGATCTGCCGGGAGGGCCCGACCACGGCCCAGGCGCTGGCCCAGGACGCGGATGCCTGACATGAGCGCGCCCACCTTGTCCCTGGCCGCCGTCGAGGCCACCGCCCGCGCCGCCCACGCGGGCCAGACCGACAAGGCGGGCCGCCCGTACGCCGAGCACCTGGCCGCCGTCGCCGAGGGCGTACGGCGCCGGGGCGGCGACGACGAGCAGATCGCGGCGGCCTGGCTGCACGACGCCGTCGAGGACGACGCCCTGTCCCGCGCCTGGCCGGCCGAGGCCCCGCTGAGCCGCCGTACCAAGGCCATCGTGCTCGCGGTCACCAAGCGGGCGGGGGAGCCCCCCGAGGCGTACGCCGCCCGCATCCGCGCCACTCCGGGCGCGCTGCTGGTCAAGGAGGCCGACCTGGCGCACAACGCCGACCCGGCCCGGCTCGCGGTCCTCGACGAGGCGACCCGCACACGGCTGACGGAGAAGTACACACGGATGCGCGCACTCCTCGGTCTACCGGGCTGAGAACAGCGGCTAGGCGGAGACCTTCTCCCGGCTGCCCTCGCCCCGCGCCCGGTCCGGCTCCGCCCGCTCGCGCTCCCGGGCCGCCTGCGCCGCGTCCCGCTGGAAGGCCCACGCCATCGTCGGCTCCATCGCGAAGCGGAAGACCCGCCGCACCGGCGCGGTGCACAGCAGCGTGACGGCCGCCGCGGCCAGGACGGTCACGAGGACCTCCCCGAGCGGCGCGCGCAGCCAGGCGGGGTCGAACAGGCCCAGGGAGTCGGCGCCCTTGATCACGAAACCGTGCAGCAGGTAGCCGTAGAGCGTGCCCGCGCCCAGGGCCGTGAACCAGTGCTGCCGGCGCGGCACCCAGGCGAAGAAGCAGGCGGTCAGCAGCAGCGAGCAGCCGAACAGCGCCAGCGTCATGACCGGCCCGGTCCACCAGGGCGCGCCCAGCTCCTGGGCGGAGTCGCGGTGGTAGAACCAGCCGGTGTTCATGCGCGGCACCGCCCACCAGCCGGCCACCACGGCCGCCGCGAACACCGGCACCGACGCGCTCCGCACCCACCGGCGGCGCACCCACTGGAAGTGCTCGGCCCTCATCCGCAGCCCCAGCACGAAGAACGGCAGGAACTGCAGCACCCGCTGGAGATCCAGGTCGTCGCCGATCGCCGGCGAGACGGACGCCAGCATGGCGATGACCAGGGCGACGGGCAGCGGGTACCGGATCAGTTTCCAGACCGGTGTGGTCAGCCGCCACACGAACAGCGCGATCAGGAACCACGTCAGGTACCAGGGGTCCAGGAGGCTGATCTCCTGGTCCGGCGCGCTGCCGGCGTAGCGGTTGAAGAGCGAGTACGCCGTCTCGAAGAGGACGTACGGCACGACGACCCCGGTGATCAGCCGCCGCAGCCGGTCCGGGCGCATGTCGAAGCTGCGGGAGAAGAAGCCGGAGATGATGATGAACGCCGGCATGTGGAAGGCGTACACCACCTGGTACAGACCCTCCAGGACGCGGCTGTCGCCCTTGAGCGGCTCCCAGGAGTGGCCCATGGCGACCAGCACGATCGCCAGGTACTTGGCGTTGTCGAAGAACGCGTCGCGCTGTTTGCCGGGAGGGGGCGGCGTCCTGCGGTCGCCGTGCGGGGACGGGGCAGCGTGGAACATTCGAGGCACCCTAGCGCTGTCTGCGGGACTCCGTAAAACGCCCGGCGCCATTGCTGTGTCATTCCCGCATATGGGCCGCCAAAAGGCCGTGACGCACAACGATCCACCGCACTCCGAGCGTCGGCCACCCACCCAACCTCACCCCTCTTGTCCTGATTCATCAGGACAAGAGGGGTGAGAAATCGGGCACTTGGCGGCGACTCGATGTGCCCGCCGCAACAATTCGAAATGCCTGCGAACACTTGGTGGGGGAGTGGAGGTGAACCGGTCGGACTTTCTCCCCGAGCACTCCTTCGCATTACTGTGCGGACCACGGGTGTCGGGGTACCGGAGGCGTCATGGTGCCCGGTGGACCCGTGGGGCGCCGGGCAGACGTTGCGTCACCGGCCGCATGAGGTGGCCGCGTTGGTGGCACGATGGTTCCTGGCGGGGGTGCGCGAGACCGTACTCCCGGGCCGGGAGAGCGGACCGACCTAGGGTGTGATCAGTTGTGGCCATTTCACTGTCTGTGGTGCTGCTGTTGGCGATCATCCTGGTGGTGCTCATCCGCGGGGGATCCCTCAAGGCCGGCCCCGCGATCGTCGCGGTGCTCTTCGGCTTCTTCCTCGCCTCCACCGGCATGGCGCCGTCGATCAACCGCTTTATGAACTCGATAGCGGAGACGATCAACTCGATCAGCTTCTGACACCACCCAGGGCTCCGGTTCACGGAAGCCGGGGCGCACCGCCGCTCGGAGCGCGCTGTGCGGGACGGCTGTCCCCGGTGCCGTGGCGCTCGGCGAGCAGCCGCCTGCGGTGGCCTCTCCGGCGGAAGGCGGTGACGAGGGCGACGGCGGCACCGACGCCGATCCCGAGCAGCGGGACGAGGACGGCCAGTGCCAGCCGGCCCCCGAGCGCGACCAAGCCCCCGGTGTCCCCGACGGCGTACCGGGACGGCCCTTCGGAGGTGCAGGTGACCTCGTACTCGCCCGCCCGCGACACGTCGATGTCGTAGAACGGGTTCCAGGTCTGGCCGCGGGTGAGGAACACGTCGATCCCCGGGCCGGTGAGAGCGGGGTCGCCCGGGCCGGTGATGGCGCACGCCTCCTCGGACGACGAGCCGAACTCGTCGTCCTCCTTCCAGATCGCCTTCTCGTGTCGCGGGTCGAGCCGCAGCGTGACGGTGTCGCCGTCGGCGAACTGGTTGTCCGTGTCCACCGCGTCGACGGCGTCTTTGAACCCGTACACGCCGATGGCCGCGCCCAGCACGATCAGCACGACACTGATCGCGGCCGCCGTCACGTACCAGTGGCGGCCGGGCCTCAGTTCGTTCGGCGGTATCCGCGGCGAGGGGAAGGGCTGCATCGGCACAACCTAGATCACCCGCGCCGCCCCGGGACCGGACGGTGCCCGGGACATGACCGGGGTCAGGCGGAGGAAAGACCCTCCGACCTGGCCCCGAGCCGTCTGGAGCGGGCGACGGGAATCGAACCCGCGTAGCCAGTTTGGAAGACTGGGGCTCTACCATTGAGCTACGCCCGCACAGCGCGCGCCGCGGATCACCGGCCGCGGCACTGAAGGCATCGTAGCGGGTCGTCCCCCTTCGCCGCACACCCCGTCGCCGTCACCATCGGACCTTCACGGCAGCCCGTGGAATGCGCGGGTCCGAGGGGCCGTCGGCATGTACCCTACGTGTCGCACCAGACGGGGTGTGGCGCAGCTTGGTAGCGCGTCCGCTTTGGGAGCGGAAGGCCGTGGGTTCAAATCCCGCCACCCCGACCATCCACCGGCCGTGCGCTCGGCCGTCCGCTCGGCCGTCCACCGGCCGTGCGGCCGGTCACCTCGCGTGATCGTGCCGCGATCGACGTGATCGCCTTTTGGGCCGTGTACCCGCTGCCGTTACTATGCAAGCTGCACGCCCGTGTGTCTCATCCTGTGCAGTCTCCCGGGCGGCGAACATCGGCCGGGCCGCTCTGGCTCCGGCAGAACCCAAGAAGTCAGCCACAAGGAGACCGAACCGTGAAGAGCGCCGTGGAGACCCTGAACCCGACTCGGGTTCGGCTCACTGTCGAGGTGCCCTTCGAGGAGCTCAAGGACAGCCTCGACGCGGCGTACAAGAAGATCAACCAGCAGGTCACGGTGAAGGGCTTCCGCAAGGGCAAGATCCCGGCCCGCGTCATCGACCAGCGGTTCGGCCGCGGTGCGGTGCTGGAGGAGGCCGTCAACGACGCCCTCCCGAAGTTCTACACCGACGCCGTCAACGAGGCCGAGGTGGACCCGCTGGGCCAGCCCGAGGTCGACATCACGGAGCTGAAGGACGGCGAGACGCTGAACTTCACCGCCGAGGTCGACGTCCGCCCGACGATCGAGATCCCGGACTTCTCCGGCATCGAGGTCGAGGTCGACGCGGTCGAGGTCACCGACGAGGACGTGGAGAAGTCGGTCGAGCAGCTCCGTGAGCGCTTCGCCTCCACCTCCCCGGTCGAGCGGGCCGCCGAGGACGGCGACGTCGTCACCATCGACCTGGAGGCCAAGGTCGGCGGCGAGGTCCTGGAGGACGGCGTCGCCAGCGGCGTCTCCTACACCATCGGCTCCGGCGAGCTGCTCGACGGCATCGACGAGGCCGTCAAGGGCCTGGAGGCCGGCGGCGAGGCCACCTTCACCTCCGAGCTGAAGGGCGGCTCGGCGGCCGGCCAGGAGGCCGAGGTCACCGTCAAGGTCAGCCAGGTCGCCGCCCGCGAGCTGCCCGAGCTGGACGACGACTTCGCCCAGCTCGCGTCGGAGTTCGACACCCTCGACGAGCTGAAGGCCGACAGCCGCAAGCGCCTCGAGAACATGAAGCAGTACGACCAGGCCACCCAGGCCCAGGAGCGCGTCCTGGACAAGCTCCTGGAGCTGGTCGAGGTCCCCGTCCCCGAGAAGCTCCTCGAGGACGAGGTCAACACCCGCAAGCACAACCTTGAGCACCACCAGCTCGGCCAGATGGGCCTCGACCTCGCGAAGTACCTGGAGATCCAGGGCAAGACCGAGGAGGAGTTCGAGACCGAGACCCGTGAGGCCGCGGTCAAGGGCATCAAGACCCAGTTCGTCCTCGACGAGCTGGTCAAGCAGGAGAAGCTCAACGTCAACCAGGAGGAGCTCACCGAGCACCTCATGCGCCGCGCCTCCTCCTCCGGCATGTCCCCCGACCAGTTCGCCCAGGCCGTCGTCGAGCAGGGCCAGGTCCCGCTCCTCGTCGGCGAGGTCGCCCGCGGCAAGGCCCTGGCCGTCGTGGTCGAGAAGGCCACGGTCAAGGACACCAACGGCGAGATCGTCGACCTGAGCGACGACGAGGAGGAGACGGAGGCCGCCGAGGCCGCCGCCGAGACCTCCGAGGACGCCCCCGCCGAGGAGAAGACCGAGGGCTGACCCTCGCGTCGTATCCGACGGACACGGACGGGCCCCGAGACGCGCGAGCTTCTCGGGGCCCGTCCCGCTCGTGCCTTCAGGGGCGCGGGGAACCGTGCGACCAGCCACCCACAGACCCGCAGCGGCCGACGTGCCGCGAGAACCCCCTGCGCTACGCCCCCGGCGAACACCCCACTTACCGGGATTCCCCGAAGCAACCCGCGCGTTAGGGTCCATGAATACGAGGGCAGTGGAGTCCCCGAATACGGCTCCAGCCCCGCAGGGAAACGTGAGACGGCCCGGCGCCGTCGTAAGACGAGCAGGTGGATACGTGACGAATCTGATGCCCTCAGCCGCCGGCGAGCCCTCCATCGGTGGTGGCCTCGGCGACCAGGTCTACAACCGGCTGCTCGGCGAGCGGATCATCTTCCTCGGCCAGCCGGTCGACGACGACATCGCGAACAAGATCACCGCACAGCTGCTGCTCCTTGCCTCCGACCCGGACAAGGACATTTACCTGTACATCAACAGCCCGGGCGGTTCGATCACGGCCGGTATGGCGATCTACGACACCATGCAGTACATCAAGAACGACGTGGTGACCATCGCCATGGGCCTCGCGGCCTCGATGGGTCAGTTCCTGCTCAGCGCGGGCACGCCCGGCAAGCGCTTCGCGCTCCCGAACGCCGAGATCCTGATCCACCAGCCCTCCGCCGGCCTGGCCGGCTCCGCCTCGGACATCAAGATCCACGCGGAGCGGCTGCTGCACACCAAGAAGCGCATGGCCGAGCTGACCTCTCAGCACACCGGCCAGACGGTCGAGCAGATCACCCGCGACTCGGACCGCGACCGCTGGTTCGACGCCTTCGAGGCCAAGGAGTACGGCCTCATCGACGACGTCATCGCCACGGCCGCGGGTATGCCGGGCGGCGGCGGCACGGGCGCCTGAGCCCCCTCTTCCGCCCCCAGCCGACCGCCTCAGCCTCTTTCCAGGAGACACTGTGAACGACATCCCCGGCAGCGGCCTGTACGACCGCACCCGCGCCGAGTACACCGGCCCCACGGCCGAGTCCCGCTACGTCATCCCCCGCTTCGTCGAGCGCACCTCCCAGGGCGTGCGCGAGTACGACCCGTACGCCAAGCTCTTCGAGGAGCGGGTGATCTTCCTCGGCGTCCAGATCGACGACGCCTCCGCCAACGACGTCATGGCGCAGCTGCTGTGCCTGGAGTCGATGGACCCCGACCGCGACATCTCGGTCTACATCAACAGCCCCGGCGGCTCGTTCACGGCCCTCACGGCCATCTACGACACGATGCAGTACGTGAAGCCGGACATCCAGACGGTCTGCATGGGCCAGGCGGCCTCCGCCGCCGCCGTCCTGCTCGCCGCCGGCACCCCCGGCAAGCGCATGGCGCTGCCCAACGCCCGCGTGCTGATCCACCAGCCCTACAGCGAGACCGGCCGCGGCCAGGTCTCCGACCTGGAGATCGCCGCCAACGAGATCCTGCGGATGCGTACGCAGCTGGAGGAGATGCTGGCCAAGCACTCCACCCAGGAGATCGACAAGATCCGCGAGGACATCGAGCGCGACAAGATCCTCACGGCCGAGGACGCGCTCTCCTACGGTCTGATCGACCAGATCATCACCACCCGGAAGATGGACAACTCCTCCCTCCGCTGAGACGAGCTGAGGCGAGAGGCTGTATCGTCTGCCGCCCCTTGGCATGGTTCCGCACGGTCACGTCAACCCGAACCGTGCCAAGGGGGGCCCGGACGGGGGTCCAGGCAAGGTACCGTCGACATAAGGCAGCACCAGGAGTCCGCTGGACCTCGGCGTCCAGGAGTCTCCCAGGCGAAGGGGAAGCACACCGTGGCACGCATCGGTGACGGCGGCGATCTGCTCAAGTGCTCGTTCTGCGGCAAGAGCCAGAAGCAGGTCAAGAAGCTCATCGCAGGGCCCGGTGTCTACATCTGCGACGAGTGCATCGACCTCTGCAACGAGATCATCGAGGAGGAGCTGGCCGAGACCAGCGAGGTCCGCTGGGAGGAGCTCCCCAAGCCCCGCGAGATCTACGAGTTCCTCGAGGGGTACGTGGTCGGCCAGGAGGCCGCCAAGAAGGCGCTCTCCGTCGCGGTGTACAACCACTACAAGCGGGTCCAGGCCGGTGAGAACGGCGGCGCCCAAAGCCGCGAGGACGCCATCGAGTTGGCGAAGTCCAATATCCTCCTGCTGGGCCCCACGGGCTCCGGCAAGACGCTGCTGGCGCAGACGCTGGCCCGGATGCTGAACGTCCCGTTCGCGATCGCCGACGCCACGGCGCTCACCGAGGCGGGGTACGTCGGCGAGGACGTCGAGAACATCCTGCTGAAGCTGATCCAGGCGGCCGACTACGACGTCAAGAAGGCCGAGACCGGGATCATCTACATCGACGAGATCGACAAGGTCGCGCGCAAGAGCGAGAACCCGTCGATCACGCGCGACGTGAGCGGCGAGGGCGTCCAGCAGGCACTGCTCAAGATCCTTGAGGGCACCACGGCCTCGGTGCCGCCGCAGGGGGGACGCAAACACCCCCACCAGGAGTTCATCCAGATCGACACGACGAACGTGCTGTTCATCGTGGGCGGCGCCTTCGCGGGCCTGGAGAAGATCATCGAGGCCCGGGCCGGCGCCAAGGGCATCGGCTTCGGCGCGCAGATCCGCTCCAAGCGGGAGCGCGAGTCGCAGGACCACTTCCAGGAGGTCATGCCGGAGGACCTGGTCAAGTTCGGCATGATCCCCGAGTTCATCGGCCGGCTGCCGGTGCTCACCTCCGTGCACAACCTCGACCGCGAGGCCCTGCTCCAGATCCTCGTCGAGCCGCGCAACGCACTGGTCAAGCAGTACCAGCGCCTGTTCGAACTCGACGGCGTGGAGCTGGACTTCGAGCGCGAGGCGCTGGAGGCCATCGCCGACCAGGCGATCCTGCGCCAGACCGGCGCGCGCGGCCTGCGCGCCATCATGGAGGAGGTCCTCCAGGGCGTGATGTACGAGGTGCCGTCCCGCAAGGACGTCGCCCGGGTCGTCATCACGGCCGACGTGGTCCTCTCCAACGTCAACCCGACGCTGATCCCCCGCGACTCGCGCGGCGGACGCGGCCCCGGCGAGCAGAAGTCGGCGTAGCGCGCAGCGAGAGGGGCCCCGGTCGTCCGGCCGGGGCCCCTCGTCACATCCGGGTGCGCATCACGACGCGACGCGGACCTCCGCGCGGAGCCTCTTGGTGAGATCCACGGCCTCGTCCTTGCCCATGCCGGCCTCCGCCGAGCCCGGCGACACCATGGCGATGGTGCTGTGGTCCGCCCAGGCGCAGAACCAGTCGGAGGTCTTCTTCTCGCTGACCGGGTCGAGACCCGTGGCCCGCTGGCACTTCATGAGGGCGCCGTCGATGTCCACGGACTCGGGCTCGCCGACGAGTTCCAGCGTGCTGGTGCCGCTGTCGGAGGAGCCCTCCGACGACGACGTCTCAGCCTTCGAGAAGAAGTTGTCCAGGGCGGCCTCGGGGTCGTCGATCTCCCCGTAGACACCGATCATCATGAGGGTCGAGAAGTCGCTCGACAGCGAACCGGGGTCGCTCGGGTCATAGCTGTCCAGGTCCATGGTCGAGTACACACCGACCACCGACGTCCCGTTCTCGACGCCGCTCGCGAAGTCCTTCGTGGAGTCGGAGCTACCGGTACCGCTGTCGGACAGGATCTTGTACTCGCCGTCCAGCACGGTCTTCGGCGTCGCCAGCTTGTGCGCGCCGTCGTCCGCCACGGAGCTGGAACCGCCGTCCGCGCCGAAGACGAAGTACGCGCCCACCCCGATCGCCGCGACCACCGCGACCGCGCCGATGATCAGCCCGGCCTTCTTCTTGCCGCCGGCCGGCGGCGGGGGCTGGGGGACGCCGTAGAGGGCCTGCCCGTACGGCGGCTGCTGGCCGTACGGCCCGGGCTGTCCGTACGGCGGTGGCTGCTGGCCGTAGGGGCCGCCCTGCCGGCCGTAGGGCGGCTGCTGCGGATAGCCGTAGCCGGGCTGCGGCTGGGGCGGGACCGGCGGGGTCTGCGGAGGGGCGGCCGGCTGCTGGGGGTAGCCGTAGCCGGGCTGCGGTGGCTGCGGCGGCTGTCCGTACGGGCCCGGCTGCCCGTACGGACCGGGCTGCTGACCGGGGTGCGGGGGCTGCTGCCCGCCGTACGGGCCCGGCTGGTTCTGACTCATCTCTGGGTTCCCCTCCAGATGTTCACGCGTACCCGACATCCTGGCCGAGGAGCCGTCCGCGCAGGGCGCAGGGGATCGCACCGTTACAAAGGAAACGGGTTTCGGGACTCGGTCGCGACACCTCTAAACTGGCCCGGTGACCGAGAACACTCAGCAGCCGCACGCAGCGCCCACGACCGATCTGCCGACCCAGTACACGCCGGCCGACGTAGAGGGGAAGCTGTACGAGCGCTGGGTGGAACGGGGTTGGTTCACCGCCGACGCGACCAGCGAGAAGCCCCCGTACACCATCGTCATCCCGCCGCCGAACGTCACCGGCTCGCTCCACCTGGGCCACGCCTTCCAGCACACGCTGATGGACGCGCTGACCCGCCGCAAGCGGATGCAGGGCTTCGAGGCGCTGTGGCTGCCCGGCATGGACCACGCCGGCATCGCCACCCAGAACAAGGTCGAGCAGCAGCTCGCCGAGGAGGGCAAGTCCCGGCACGACCTCGGCCGCGAGGAGTTCGTCCGGCGCGTCTGGCAGTGGAAGGAGGAGTACGGCGGCAAGATCCTCGGCCAGATGCGGCGCCTGGGCGACGGCGTCGACTGGTCCCGGGAGCGCTTCACCATGGACGAGGGCCTGTCCCGGGCCGTCGGCACCATCTTCAAGCGGCTCTACGACGACGAGCTGATCTACCGCGCCGAGCGCATCATCAACTGGTGCCCGCGCTGTCTGACCGCCATCTCCGACATCGAGGTCAACTACCAGGAGGACGACGGCGAGCTGGTCTCCATCCGGTACGGCGAGGGCGACGAGACGCTCGTCGTCGCCACCACCCGCGCGGAGACGATGCTCGGTGACACCGCCGTCGCCGTCCACCCCGACGACGAGCGGTACCAGCACCTGGTCGGCAAGAAGATCAAGCTGCCGCTGACCGACCGGTTCATCCCGGTCGTCGCCGACAGCCACGTCGACCCGGAGTTCGGCACCGGCGCGGTCAAGGTCACCCCGGCCCACGACCCCAACGACTTCGCGATCGGCCAGCGCCACGGCCTGGAGTCGATCACCGTCATGGACGAGCGGGCCGTCATCACCGCGCACGGCCCCTTCCAGGGCCTGGACCGCTTCGAGGCGCGCTCCACCATCGTCGCCGCCCTGCGCGAGCAGGGCCGGATCGTCGCCGAGAAGCGCCCCTACGTCCACTCCGTCGGCCACTGCTCGCGCTGCGGCACGACCGTCGAGCCGCGGCTGTCGATGCAGTGGTGGGTCAAGGTCGCCCCGCTCGCGCAGGCCGCCGGCGACGCGGTCCGCGACGGGCGGGTCGCGATCCACCCCGAGGACATGTCGAAGCGCTACTTCGACTGGGTCGACAACATGCACGACTGGTGCATCTCGCGCCAGCTGTGGTGGGGCCACCGCATCCCCGTCTGGTACGGCCCCGACGGCGAGATCGTCTGCGTCGGCCCCGACGAGGAGCCGCCCACCGGGGAGGGCTGGCACCAGGAGACCGACGTCCTGGACACCTGGTTCTCGTCGGGCCTGTGGCCGTTCTCGACGCTGGGCTGGCCGGAGCGGACGCCGGACCTCGCGAAGTTCTACCCGACCGACGTCCTGCTCACCGGCCACGACATCATCTTCTTCTGGGTCGCCCGGATGATGATGTTCGGCCTGTACGCCATGGACGGCGAGGTCCCCTTCAAGACCATCGCCCTGACCGGCCTGGTCCGCGACGAGCGCGGCAAGAAGATGTCGAAGTCGTTCGGCAACGTCGTCGACCCGCTGGACTGGATGGACAAGTACGGCTCCGACGCCGTCCGCTTCACCCTGGCCCGCGGCGCCAACCCCGGCACCGACGTGCCCATCGGCGAGGACTGGGTCCAGGCGTCCCGCAACTTCGCCAACAAGATCTGGAACGCCACGCGCTTCGCGCTGATGAACGGCGCCACGATCGAGGGCCCGCTGCCGGACGCGTCCGAGATGTCGTCCACGGACCGCTGGATCCTGTCCCGGCTGAACCGCACGGTCGCCGCCGTGGACGCGTACTACGAGGACTTCCAGTTCGCGAAGGTCTCCGACGCCCTCTACCACTTCGCGTGGGACGAGGTCTTCGACTGGTACGTCGAGCTGTCCAAGACCACCTTCCAGGCGGGCGGGGCGGCGGCCGAGGTCAGCAAGCGCGTCCTCGGCGAGGTCCTCGACGTCGCGCTGCGGCTGCTGCACCCGGTCGTCCCGTTCGTCACCGAGGAGCTGTGGACCACGCTGACCGGCGGCGAGTCGGTCGTCGTCGCCCAGTGGCCCACCGACAGCGGCTTCCGCGACGAGGCCGCCGAGCGCGAGATCGAGCTGGTCCAGTCCGTCATCACCGAGGTCCGCCGCTTCCGCGCCGACCAGGGCCTCCAGCCCGGCCAGCGCGTCCCGGCCCGCCTCACCCTGGGCGGCACGGTCCTCGCCCCGCACGAGCCGGCCGTCCGCCAGCTGCTGCGCCTCCAGCCGGAGGGCGAGTCCTTCACGGCGACGGCGACCCTGCCGGTGGCGGGCGTGGAGGTCGCCCTCGACCTCTCCGGCGCGATCGACGTGGCGGCCGAGCGCAAGCGCCTCGCCAAGGACCTCGCCGCCGCCGAGAAGGAGAAGGCCCAGGCCACGGCCAAGCTCGGCAACGAGGCGTTCCTGGCCAAGGCCCCGGACCACGTGGTCGACAAGATCCGCGGCCGCCTGGCCAAGGCGGACGAGGACATCACACGCCTGACGGCCCAGCTGGACAGGCTGCCTCAGCAGTAGCCGACTCCCGGGGGCGCGGGGAACTGTGCGACCAGCCACAACGTTCCCCGCGCCGCCCGACGACCGGCACCCCCCACTCCCCGGGCGGTCTGTCGGTCCCGCTCCGTAGACTGGTCCCGTGAGCGACCAGAACGAGTCCGACGCCTTCGACGAGCTGATCGCGGAGCAGACCACCCGCGACCCCGACCTCGCCGTCATCGAGGCCGGCAGCCGCACCCTGCGCACCCAGGGCGGCCCCCCGCAGGCCGACGTGCCGGCCCGCCCCGAGGACCCCGAGGTCGACAAGGCCCTGCGCGAGGTCGAGGCCGAGCTGGCCACCCGCTGGGGCGAGACCAAGCTGGAGCCGTCCGTCACCCGGATCGCCGCCCTGATGGACGTCCTGGGCGAGCCCCAGCGCTCGTACCCGTCGATCCACATCACCGGCACCAACGGCAAGACCTCCACCGCCCGCATGATCGAGGCCCTGCTCGGCGCCTTCGAGCTGCGCACCGGCCGGTACACCTCGCCGCACGTCCAGTCGATCACTGAGCGGATCAGCCTGGACGGCGCCCCGATCGGCGCCGAGCGCTTCATCGAGACGTACCAGGACGTCAAGCCGTACGTCGAGATGGTCGACGGACAGCAGGAGTACCGGCTGTCGTTCTTCGAGGTGCTCACCGGCATGGCGTACGCCGCCTTCGCGGACGCCCCCGTCGACGTCGCCGTCGTCGAGGTCGGCATGGGCGGCAGCTGGGACGCCACCAACGTCATCGACGGGGACGTCGCCGTCGTCACCCCGATCGACCTCGACCACACCGACCGGCTCGGGAACACCACGGCCGAGATCGCCGGCGAGAAGTCCGGGATCATCAAGCAGGACGCCACCGTGATCCTGGCCCAGCAGCCGGTGGACGCGGCCCAGGTCCTGCTGAAGAAGGCCGTGGACGTGGACGCCACGGTGGCCCGCGAGGGCCTGGAGTTCGGCGTCGTCTCCCGCCAGGTCGCCGTCGGCGGACAGCTGCTCACCCTGCGCGGCCTGGGCGGCGAGTACACCGACGTCTACCTGCCGCTGCACGGCGCCTACCAGGCGCACAACGCGGCCGTCGCGCTCGCCGCCGTCGAGGCGTTCTTCGGCGTGGGCGCCCAGCGCCCCGACCCGCTGGACATCGACACCGTCCGCAAGGCGTTCGCCGCCGTCGCCTCGCCGGGCCGCCTGGAGGTCGTACGGACCTCCCCGACCGTCGTGCTGGACGCCGCCCACAACCCGGCCGGCGCCCGCGCCACCGCCGAGGCGGTGGGGGAGGCGTTCGACTTCAGCCGGCTGATCGGCGTGGTCGGCGCCAGCGGCGACAAGAACGTCCGGGGGCTCCTCGAGGCCTTCGAGCCGATCTTCGCGGAGATCGTCGTCACCCAGAACTCCAGCCACCGCGCGATGGACGCCGACGCGCTGGCGGCCATCGCCGTCGAGGTGTTCGGCGACGACCGCGTCCAGGTCGAGCCGCGGCTGCCGGATGCCCTGGAGGCCGCGATCACGCTGGCCGAGGAGGAGGGCGAGTTCGCCGGCGGCGGTGTCCTCGTCACCGGTTCCGTCATCACCGTCGGCGAGGCCCGACTGCTGCTGGGAAGGGGCTGACATCCCGTGCGTACCCTCTGCTCCTCGACGCTGATCGGCGAGTTCTTCGTGATCGGCTTCGCCGGGCTGGTCGCCATGAAGGACCCCGGCCTCACCATGGGCACGGTGTGGACGGTCAGCGGCATCGCGATGTTCCTGTGCGTGGTGCTGTGCGGCGTGGTCACCCGCCCCGGCGGGGTCGCCCTCGGCTGGGTGCTCCAGATCGCCCTGATCGCGTCCGGGTTCGTCGTCCCGATGATGTACGTCCTCGGGGCCGTCTTCGCCGGCCTGTGGTGGGCGTCGGTGCACTACGGCAAGAAGATCGACGAGGCCAGGGCGAGGTTCGCTGCGCAGGCGGACGCCGCCGCCTGACAGGCGGACCCCGCCCAGGGGCTGTCGACACATGCCCGTCGTCCGCCCGGTGGGCGGACCCGGCGGCGTGCGGTGCGTGCTCCGGGGGTCCCCCGGCCGGAGGGGCTGGGGGAGTGCCGGCCCTGACCCTCGTACTGGATGTACTCGGGTCAGGGAGGCCGGTGCGGCGAGTGGGGTCCCCTCCGGGGGAGCGTGCATGGCGTCGCCAGGCAGCCGGGAATGTGACGGCAGGCCCCAGGGGCTGACGCTGCGTGACCGGGGCCACGACACGCCCGGTAGTGTCAGTCACCACATGGCCCGTCCTCACCTTCCAAGGAGCCCGCAGTGACCCAGCGCACCCTCGTCCTCCTCAAGCCCGACGCCGTCCGTCGTGGCCTGACCGGCGAGATCATCAGCCGTATCGAGCGCAAGGCCGGCTGGCGGATCACCGCGCTGGAACTGCGGACCCTGGACCAGGAGACCCTGGAGCAGCACTACGGCGAGCACAAGGGCAAGCCGTTCTACGAGCCGCTCGTGGAGTTCATGGCCTCCGGCCCGGTCGTCGCGATGGTCGTCGAGGGCGAGCGGGTCATCGAGGGCGTACGCGCCCTGGCCGGCCCCACCGACCCGATCGCCGCGGCGCCCGGCTCCATCCGCGGCGACTACGGCGTGATCGTGCGGGAGAACCTGATCCACGCCTCCGACTCCGAGGAGTCCGCCGAGCGCGAGCTGAAGATCTTCTTCCCGGGCCGCGACTGAATCGGGGAGCCTCGTTCTTCTGACGGCATGTCAGCCGAATGGCCCAGCTGACCAGGGCGGTCGCGCACATGCGGCCGCCCTGTGACATATGCGTGCCGATCGGGGGAACGTTTGCCTCCGTCGGCCCGTCTCCACAAGCGAGGCAGGACGTGATCTGCTGACAATGGCGAAGACCCTCGCGCAGTGTTCGCGAAAGCGCGTCTACGATGGAAGCCTTCACGCCACTGCACCCACTTCGCCGACCTGAAAAGCCCTCAAAAGCTCCTGGGAAGGCCAGTCGAATCCTGATGGGGAACTCAATGTCGTTCATCGGCCGTGACATGGCTGTCGACCTCGGGACCGCCAACACGCTGGTGTACGTCAGGGGTCGCGGGATCGTACTCAACGAGCCGTCCGTCGTCGCCATCAACACCAACACCGGCGGCATTCTCGCGGTCGGCGCCGAAGCGAAGAAGATGATCGGGCGCACGCCCGGCAACATCGTTGCCGTGCGACCTCTGAAGGACGGTGTGATCGCCGATTTCGAGATCACCGAGCGCATGCTCCGCTACTTCATCCTGAAGATCCACAAGCGGCGGTATCTGGCTCGTCCGCGCGTCGTCGTCTGCGTGCCCTCGGGCATCACCGGCGTCGAGCGCCGTGCCGTCATCGAGGCGTCGTCCCAGGCCGGCGCCCGCCAGGTGCACATCATCGAGGAGCCCATGGCCGCGGCCATCGGCTCCGGCCTGCCGGTCCACGAGGCCACGGGCAACATGGTGGTCGACATCGGCGGCGGCACCACGGAGGTCGCGGTCATCTCCCTCGGCGGCATCGTCACCGCCCAGTCCATCCGCGTCGCGGGCGACGAACTGGACAACGCCATCATCCAGCACATCAAGAAGGAGTACTCCCTCCTGCTGGGTGAGCGGACGGCCGAACAGATCAAGATCACGATCGGTTCGGCGTACGACCTCGACACCGACGAGCACACCGAAATCCGCGGCCGGGACCTGGTCTCCGGGCTGCCCAAGACCGTCGTCATCTCCGCCGCCGAAGTACGCAAGGCGATCGAGGAACCGGTCAACGCCATCGTGGACGCCGTCAAGACCACCCTCGACAAGTGCCCGCCGGAGCTGTCCGGCGACATCATGGACCGGGGCATCGTCCTGACCGGCGGCGGCGCGCTGCTGCGCGGACTCGACGAGCGGCTGCGCCGGGAGACCGGCATGCCGATCCACATCGCCGAGGACCCCCTGGACAGCGTGGCGCTCGGCTCCGGCAAGTGCGTCGAGGAGTTCGAGGCGCTCCAGCAGGTGCTGGACGCCCAGCCCCGCAGATGACGTGACGCTTCGTTCCGCCGTACGAGACGATCTCCTCTCGTGCGGCGGATCGTTGATATAGAGACATGAGAACACCCGTGACGCGCGCCGCCGGGCGGGCCGGGTGTATCGCCGCACAACAGAAGAACCACTGACGTACCGGTTGCGTATCGCCCCAGGTATCACCTGTGTACCGCCTACGCACCACCGACGAATTCCCGAATTCCGACGAGGAAGGCACGGCCGCCGCACGTGAGGGACACGAAAGAGAGCCGGCTGCTCCTGGTGCTGCTGATCGCCGTAGCGTTCGCGCTGATCACGGTGGACATCCGCGGCGGGGAGGATTCCCCGGTCGACGGTGCCCGGCAGGCCGCGGCCACCGTCTTCGGCCCGATCGAGAACGGGGTGTCGTCCGCCGTCGACCCCGTCGGCAACGCGATCTCCGCGATCCGCGACTCCGGGGACCGGCACGACCGGCTCGCCCGGCTGGAGCAGGAGAACGCGGCGCTGAAGGCGAAGCTCGGCAGCGACGACCGCGGCCGCAGCCGGCTCGCTCAGCTCGACAAGATGCTCAAGATCGCCGGGGAGGGCCAGTACGGCATCAAGGGCGCCCAGGTCATCGGCATAGGAGCGGCCCAGGGCTTCTCCTGGACCGTCACCCTGGACGTCGGCGCCGACGACGGCATCGAGCGGGACATGACCGTCCTCAACGGCGACGGCCTGGTCGGCCGCGTCACCACCGTCGGCCCCAGCTCCTCCACCGTGCTGCTCGCCAGCGACCCCGACTTCACCGTCGGCACCCGCATGGAGAACGGCGACGAACTCGGCTTCGCCTCCGGCCAGGGCGACCGCCCGCTCCGCGTCGAACTGCTCAACGGCAAGGCCGAGGTGAAGAAGGGCGACCGCCTGGTCACCTTCGGCTCCCAGGGCGACAAGCCCTTCGTGCCCGGAGTCCCCGTCGGCGTCGTCTCCCGGGTCGACCCCTCCGGCGGCGACCTGACCCGCACCCTCTACGTCACGCCGTACGTCGGCTTCACCAAGCTCGACATCGTCGGTGTCGTCGTCCAGGCCCCGAAGAAGGACCCCCGCGACACCGTGCTCCCCGACCCGCCGAAGCCGACGCCCACGCCCACCGTGACGGTGACCGTGACGCCGTCCGGACAGGCGCCCGCCGACGGCCAGTTCCAGCCCGAGCAGTAGGAGCCACGAGTCCCATGCGCGTCAACCGCATCCTGCTGTCCGCCTCCCTGGTCGTCGTCGCCCTGGTGATCCAGGTCAGCGTCCTGGCCCGGCTCCACCTGCCCGGTGCCGTCCCCGACCTGCTGCTGCTCACCGTCCTCGGCCTCGCCCTGGTCTACGGCCACACCGGCGGCGCCCTGGTCGGCTTCGGCGCCGGCCTCCTCGCCGACCTGGCCCCGCCCGCCGACCACGCCGCCGGGCGCTACGCCCTCGTGCTGTGCGTCATCGGCTACCTGGCCGGCCTCGCCCGGCCCGACAACGGCCGCCTGAAGTCCGCCACGGGCCCGATGGCCGTCGTGGTCGTCGCCGCCCTCGGCTCCACCCTGCTCTACGCCGGGGTGGGCGCTCTGGTCGGCGACACCGCCGCCCGCCATGTGGGCCTGGGCGGACTGCTGTTCACCTCCGCCCTCTACGACCTGCTGCTCGCCCCGTTCGTGGTCCCCGGGATCATGGCCCTGGCCCGGCGCGCGGAGAACGACCCGCTCGCCGACACGGGCTCCGCCGCCCAGAGCACCGACATCTCCTCCGGCTGGCTCTCCGGCGGCACCGGCCTGCGCGTCGGCGGCCAGAAGAACGGCCTGCGGGTGAGGGCGGCCCGGGCCCGGGTCGCCCGCGCCGGACGCATCAAGGGGGTCAAGCGGCTGTGAGCCCGACGTATCACTGGACGGATCACCAGACACATCGGGGGCTTGGGGCCGTGGGCCGGACGTATCGGGGGCTTGGGGCCGTGGGCCGGATGTATCAGGGGCTTGGGGCCGGGAGCCGGACGCATCAGGGGCGAGCGGCGGTGAGAACGGGCGAGTTCACTCGAACGGGTGTGCCGGGGCGGAACGCGGCCGCACAGCCCGACCGTTCATCATTCGTACGCGCACACACGTCGGCGCACTGAGAGGGGGCGGCAACCGCAGTGACCAACATCCCCGAGACCGGTCGGAGCACACGCGTCCAGACCCGGCTCATCGTCATCCAAGTCCTCGTGCTGTCCCTGCTGTGCACCCTCGGCGGCCGGCTCTGGTACCTCCAGATCCGCGAGGGCGACGCCTACGCCAAGGAAGCCTCCGGCAACCACGTGCAGCAGGTCGTCCAGCCCGCCGTCCGCGGCTCCATCCTGGACGCCCGCGGCGTGGCCCTCGCGGACAACGAGACCCGCCTGGTCGTCTCCGCCTCCCGCACCGACCTGCTGAAGATGAAGGACGACGGCGAGGCCGTCCTCACCAAGCTCGCCGGGGTCCTGGGCATGAAGCCCAAGGACGTCATGGAGAAGGTCCGCCTCTGCGACGCCGAAACCCCCCAGCCCTGCTGGAACGGCTCGCCCTACCAGCCCATCCCCATCACCGACGAGGCCACCGCCAAGCAGGCCCTCCAGATCCGCGAGCGCTCCGAGGAGTTCCCCGGCATCACCGCCGAGCCCGAGGCCGTGCGCCGCTACACCGCGCCCGGCCAGGCCAACACCGCCCAGGTCCTCGGCTACCTCTCCCCGGTCACCGACGACGAGATCCAGCAGGCCCAGGACACCGACTCGCCCTTCCTGCGCTCCGACCAGGTCGGCCGCAGCGGCCTGGAGCGCCAGTACGACAAGGCCCTGCGCGGCAAGGCCGGCGTCACCCGCTACGAGGTCGACAACCTCGGCCGGGTCATCGGCGAGGCCGAGTCCGACGCCGCCCAGCCCGGCGACAACCTGGTCACCAGCATCGACGCCCGCGTCCAGCGCATCGCCGAGTACGAGCTGAACGAGGCGATGAAGGCCGCCCGCAAGGAACACGACCGCAACACCGGCACCACCTACAAGGCCGACTCCGGCGCGGTCGTGGTGATGGAGGCCAAGACCGGCCGCGTCGTCGCCATGGCCTCCAACCCGACCTACGACCCCAATGCCTGGGTCGGCGGCATCTCCGCCGCCGACTACAAGAAGCTCACCGGGAAGAACTCCAACTACCCGCTGCTCAACCGGGCCATCCAGGGCCAGGCCGCCCCCGGCTCCATCTTCAAGGTGGTCTCCACCTCCGCCGCCGTCGAGGCCGGCTACGACTTCGACGGCGGGTACGACTGCTCCAGCTCGTACTCGGTCGGCGGCCAGGTCTTCAAGAACTTCGAGTCCGCCAACTACGGCTCGATCGACCTCGGCCGCGCCCTGGAGGTCTCCTGCGACACCGTCTTCTACCGCCTCGCGCACCAGGAGTGGAAGAAGGACGGCGGCATGGACGGCAAGAACGCCAACGACTACTTCTACAAGGCCGCCCACCAGTTCGGCCTCGGCGAGGAGACCGGCATCGACCTTCCCAACGAGGTCACCGGCCGCGTCCCCGACCGCCAGTGGAAGCAGGACTACTGGGAGGCCAACAAGGACGCCTGGTGCAAGACCGGCAAGAAGGACGGCAGTTACGTCGAGAAGATCGCGTACGAGAACTGCCTCGAAGGCAACAAGATGCGCGCCGGTGACGCCATCAACTACTCCATCGGCCAGGGCGACACCCTCGTCACCCCCATCCAGATGGCCACCATCTACGCCGCCATCTCCAACGGCGGCACCCTCTACGACCCCTCCGTCGGCAAGGCCATCATCAGCGCCGACGGCAAGGACGTCGACGAGATCGAGCCCCAGTCCCACGGCAAGCTGCCGATAAGCAAGGACACGCTCGGCAAGATGGACGCCGCCCTCGCGGGCGTCGCCACCGAGGGAACGGCCGCCTGGCGGTTCCAGGGCTGGCCGCAGGACGAGATCCCGATGCACGCCAAGACCGGTACCGCGGAGGTCCACGGCAAGCAGACCACGTCCTGGTTCGCCACGTACACCGAGGACTACGCGATCGTCATGACGATCTCCCAGGGCGGCACCGGCTCCGGCGCCTCCGGCCCGGCCGTCCGCAACATCTACGACGCCCTGTACGGCGTCTCCGACGACGGCGACATCGACCAGAAGAAGGCGCTGCTCCCCACGCCGCAGAGGTCTCTGCCGAAGGTCAAGTCGGACGGCACCATCGCCGCGCCGAAGATCTCCGACGACCCGGTCAAGGACCAGCAGGCCACCGAGGAGGACGAGTACGCCCCGCTCGACGGCACCGAGCAGGGCGCGACCGTCGCCAACCAGGACACCGGCAACCGCCAGACCCGCCGCCGACGGCGTGGCGGCCGCCCCGGCGACCGCGGGCGCAGGACGCGGAGGATGCTCACATGACCGGGGCCAACAGCTTCCAGGTCTCCGGCTACGGACCCGAGCGCGCGGGCTGGACCCGGATCTTCGCCCGCGACTCGGTGGCCCGCCGGCTGGACTGGCCGATACTGCTGGCCGCCGGCGCCCTGTCGCTGCTCGGCACCCTGCTGGTCTACTCGGCCACCCGCAACCGCACCGAGCTGAACCAGGGCGACCCGTACTACTTCCTGCTCCGCCACCTGCTCAACACCGGCATCGGCCTCGCGCTGATGGTCGCCATAGTGTGGATCGGCCACCGCACGCTGCGCACGGCCGTGCCGCTGCTGTACGGCGCCTCCGTGTTCCTGATCCTGCTGGTGCTCACACCGCTGGGCTCGACCATCAACGGCGCCCACTCCTGGATCAAGCTCCCCGGCGGCTTCTCCCTCCAGCCCTCGGAGTTCGTCAAGCTCACCATCATCCTGGGCATGGCGATGCTGCTGGCCACCCGCGTGGACGCGGGCGACAAGCAGCACCCCGACCACCGCACGGTGCTCCAGGCGCTCGGCCTCGCCGTCGTCCCCATGCTGATCGTGATGCTCATGCCCGACCTCGGGTCGGTCATGGTCATGGTCGTCATCGTGCTGGGCGTGCTGCTCGCCTCCGGCGCCTCCAACCGCTGGGTGTTCGGCCTGATCGGCGCGGGCACGGCCGGCGCCCTGGCGGTGTGGCAGCTCGGCATCCTGGACGAGTACCAGATCAACCGCTTCGCCGCCTTCGCCAACCCCGAGCTGGACCCCGCGGGCGTCGGCTACAACACCAACCAGGCCCGCATCGCCATCGGCTCCGGCGGCCTCACCGGCTCCGGCCTCTTCCACGGTTCGCAGACCACCGGCCAGTTCGTCCCCGAGCAGCAGACGGACTTCGTCTTCACGGTCGCCGGCGAGGAACTGGGCTTCGTCGGCGGCGGACTCATCATCCTGCTGCTGGGCGTCATCCTGTGGCGCGCCTGCCGCATCGCCCGCGACACCCCCGACCTCTACGGCACGGTCGTCGCCGCGGGGATCGTCGCCTGGTTCGCCTTCCAGGCGTTCGAGAACATCGGGATGACCCTCGGCATCATGCCGGTGACCGGTCTGCCCCTCCCGTTCGTCTCCTACGGCGGCTCGTCGATGTTCTCGGTGTGGATGGCCGTCGGCCTGCTCCAGTCGATCACCGTGCAGCGGCCCATGTCGGCGTAGCGACGCCGGTCGCCTCCCCGCCGGGGAGGTGACCGGCGTCCGATGCCGGGTACGTACGCCCCATGGCGGACATCAAGCGTGAGATCGAGCGGAAGTACGAGTCCGACGACGACAGCGTCGGCCTGCCCGACCTGACGGGGGTGGCAGGCGTCGCGACCGTCGCCGATCGGGGCGTCGCCCACCTCGACGCCACCTACTACGACACCGCCGACGAGCGCCTCGCCGCCCGGGGCATCACCCTGCGCCGCCGCACCGGAGGCTCGGACGCCGGCTGGCACCTCAAGCTCCCCGTCGCCCCGGGCGAGCGCGAGGAGATTCACGCCCCGCTCTCCGGCACCCTCCCCGACGAGCTGGCCGCTCTGGTCCGCTCCCGGGTCCGCCACGCCGAACTGCTGCCCGTGGTCCGGCTGCGCTCGGCCCGGGACGTACGCGACCTCCTCGACGCGCGGGGCCGGCCGCTCGCCGAGATCGGCCTGGACACGGTGCGGGCCGAACGGCTCAGCGGCGGCGTCGGCGACGTCCGCTGGACCGAGATCGAGGTGGAGCTGGCCGACGGCGGCGACCCGGCCTTCCTCGACAAGGTGGAGAAACGGCTGCGCGAGACCGGTCTGCGCCCCGCCGCCCACTCCTCCAAGCTGGCCCGCGCCCTCGCCGAGACGGCCCCCGAGCGGACCCGGGGCCCCGCGCCCACCACCGAACCGGTGAGCGCCGGCGACCACGTCCTGGCCTATGTGCGGGAGCAGCGGGACGCGATGGTCGGCCTCGACCCGGCCGTCCGCCGGGACGCGGAGGACTCCGTGCACAGCATGCGGGTGGCGACGCGCAGGCTGCGCAGCACCCTCAAGTCGTTCCGCGCGGTACTGGACCGCTCCGTCACCGACCCCGTCGGGGACGAGCTGAAGTGGCTGGCGGGCGTCCTCGGTGAGGACCGCGACCGCGAGGTGCTGACCGCACGGCTGACGGCCACCCTCGACGACGTACCGCACGACCTGGTGCACGGCCCGGTCGCCGAGCGGCTGCGGAAGTGGTCCGGCGCCGAACACGGCGGTGCCCGCGGCCGGCTCCTCGCCGTCCTCGACTCCCACCGCTACCTCACCCTGCTCGACACCCTGGACTCGCTGCTCACCGCCCCGCCCCTGCGCGAGGCCGCCGGTAAGAAGCCCCGCAAGGTGCTCGCCGAGGCGGTCCGCAAGGACTTCCGCAAGGTCTCCGCCCTGGTCGGACAGGCCCTGGAGGCCGACCCCGGCACCGACCGCGACGTGGCGCTGCACGAGGCCCGCAAGAAGGCCAAGCGCACCCGGTACGCGGCGGAGGCGGCCGTACCGGCCCTCGGCAAGCCGGCGAAAGCCGTGGTCAAGTCGATGAAGGCGCTGCAGTCCCGGCTCGGCGAGCACCAGGACAGCGTGATGGCCCGCGGCGCCCTGCGCGAGCTGACCGCGGTCGCCCACGCCGCCGGGGAGGACACCTTCACCTACGGCCTGCTCCACGAACGCGAACGGTGCCGGGCGGCGGACCTGGAGGCCGCGCTGCCCGCCCTCTGGGACGACGTGAAGGACGCGGCGACCGCCCTGTGACCTGTCCGGCGTGCGAGTGGCCCTGCCGAGCCGCGTTAGGCTAGATGGTCACCCCTGTCAGTTCAGTCCAGCTCACGAAGGTGCGCGAGATGCCTGCCGAAGTCGCTGCGGCCGCGGAGTCCGTTTTCCCGCAGCTCGAAGCTCTGCTCCCGCATGTGCAGAAGCCGATCCAGTACGTCGGCGGAGAACTCAACTCGACCGTCAAGGACTGGGACTCCTGCGACGTCCGCTGGGCGCTGATGTACCCGGACGCCTACGAGGTCGGCCTGCCCAACCAGGGCGTCATGATCCTCTACGAAGTGCTCAACGAGCAGCAGGGCGTCCTCGCCGAGCGCACCTACAGCGTGTGGCCGGACCTGGAGGCCCTGATGCGGGAGCACGAGGTCCCGCAGTTCACGGTGGACAGCCACCGCCCGGTGAAGGCCTTCGACGTCTTCGGCCTGTCCTTCTCCACGGAGCTGGGCTACACCAACATGCTCGCCGCGCTCGACCTGGCCGGCATCCCCCTGGAGGCCAGGGACCGCGGCCTGGACGACCCGATCGTCCTGGCCGGCGGCCACGCCGCGTTCAACCCCGAGCCGATCGCCGACTTCATCGACTGCGCCGTGATCGGCGACGGCGAGCAGGCGGTCCTGGAGATCACCGCGATCGTCCGCGCCTGGAAGGCCGAGGGCCGCCCCGGCGGCCGCGAGGAACTGCTCTTCCGCCTGGCCCGCACCGGCGGCGTCTACGTCCCCGGCTTCTACGACGTCGAGTACCTCCCCGACGGCCGTATCGCCCGCGTCGTACCGAACAGGTCCGGCGTCCCGTGGCGCGTGTCGAAGCACACCGTCATGGACCTCGACGAGTGGCCCTACCCCAAGCAGCCGCTGGTCCCGCTCGCCGAGACCGTCCACGAACGCATGTCGGTCGAGATCTTCCGCGGCTGCACCCGCGGCTGTCGCTTCTGCCAGGCCGGCATGATCACCCGCCCGGTGCGCGAGCGCTCCATCACCGGCATCGGCGAGATGGTCGACAAGGGCCTCAAGGCGACGGGCTTCGAAGAGGTCGGCCTCCTCTCCCTGTCGTCCGCGGACCACTCGGAGATCGGTGACATCGCCAAGGGCCTGGCCGACCGCTACACCGAGGACAAGATCGGCCTCTCCCTCCCCTCCACCCGCGTCGACGCCTTCAACATCGACCTGGCCAACGAACTGACCCGCAACGGCCGCCGCTCCGGCCTCACCTTCGCCCCCGAGGGCGGCTCGGAGCGCATCCGCAAGGTCATCAACAAGATGGTCTCGGAAGACGACCTGATCAGGACGGTCGCGACGGCCTACGGCAACGGCTGGCGCCAGGTCAAGCTGTACTTCATGTGCGGCCTGCCCACGGAGACGGACGACGACGTCCTCCAGATCGCCGACATGGCGGCCAACGTCATCCAGAAGGGCCGCGAGGTCTCCGGCTCCGGCGACATCCGCTGCACCGTCTCCATCGGCGGCTTCGTCCCCAAGCCCCACACCCCTTTCCAGTGGGCACCGCAGCTCTCCGCCGAGGAGACCGACGCCCGGCTGCAGAAGCTGCGCGACAAGATCCGCGGCGACAAGAAGTACGGCCGCTCCATCGGCTTCCGCTACCACGACGGCAAGCCCGGCATCGTCGAGGGCCTGCTCTCCCGCGGCGACCGCCGCGTCGGTGCCGTCATCCGCGCCGTCTACGACGACGGCGGCCGCTTCGACGGCTGGCGCGAGCACTTCTCCTACGACCGCTGGATGGCCTGCGCCGACAAGGCCCTGACCCCCTTCGGCGTGGACGTCGACTGGTACACCACCCGCGAGCGCTCCTACGAGGAGGTCCTTCCCTGGGACCACCTGGACTCGGGCCTCGACAAGGACTGGCTCTGGGAGGACTGGCAGGACGCCCTCGACGAGACGGAGGTCGAGGACTGCCGGTGGACGCCCTGCTTCGACTGCGGGGTGTGTCCTCAGATGGACACCAGCATCCAGATCGGCCCGACCGGCAAGAAGCTGCTGCCGCTGACGGTCAAGAAGTCCGGCTGACAGCGCGAGCGCGGGCCTGGGGGAGGAGCGGGCCGCGCCGGTGCGACGCCGCTGCCGTCCCCCGGGAATCCGTCAGGCGTCTCGCCGGACGGGGAGCACGCGCGCCTCGTCGGCCGCGGGGAACGGGCCCTGCTCGGACTCGGGCAGGGGGAACCGCACCCCGGTGAGGTCTTCGGAGACGGCCCACAGCCGCTGCTGGACGGCCGCCTGGTACGACTGCGGGCTGGAGGTGACCAGCCGGGGGTGGCCCTTGACCTCGTTGCGTCCGCCGGGGCCGTAGTACTGGCCGCCGAGCACGGCGGGGTCGGTGGCGGCGCGCAGGGTGGGCAGCGCGCCCATCGCCGGCGTCTGGGTGATCAGCGGCGCCAGCCAGGTGACGGGCAGGCGGAGCGCGGCGGGGGCGTTGCGGATGAGCTCGGTGTTGGACACGCCGGGGTGGGCGGCGACCGCGACGGTCGTGCCGTGCGCGGCGAGCCGGCGCTGCAGCTCGTAGGTGAACATCAGGTTGGCCAGCTTGGACTGACCGTAGGCGGCGACCCGGCTGTACGACCGCTCCCAGTGCAGGTCGTCGAAGTGGATCGCGGCCCGGATGCGGTGGCCGGTGCTGCTGACCGTCACCACGCGTGAGCCGGGTACCGGCAGCATCAGGTCCAGCAGCAGCCCGGTGAGGGCGAAGTGGCCGAGGTGGTTGGTGCCGAACTGCGTCTCGAAGCCGTCCCGGGTGGTCTGCTTCGGGGTGTACATCACGCCGGCGTTGTTGATGAGCAGGTCGAGCCGGCCGAGCCGGGACCGCAGCGCCGCCGCCGCGGTCCGGACGGAGTCGAGCGAGGTCAGGTCCAGCGCTTGCACGGTCACGTCGCCGGTCATGCCGGCCGCGGCCCGCTCGCCCTTCTCGACGTCGCGCACGGCGAGCACCACCGAGGCCCCGCGCTCGGCGAGCGCCTTGGCGGTCTCGTACCCCAGGCCGGTGTTGGCCCCGGTCACCACGGCCACCCGGCCGCGCTGGTCAGGGATGTCCGCCGTCGTCCACTGTCCACTCATGTCGGGCTCCGCTCTGGTTACGTACCGTGGGTATCTTGTACCTGCGACGCTAAAGTACTCGCGGTACGTTGTCAACGTACCGGAGGTACCTAAGTTAGGGTGGTGATCGTGACTTTCCAGCGGGCGCGAACCGAGGAGCAGCGGGAGATCCGCCGGCAGGCGATCCTCGACACGGCGTCGGCGATGCTCGACGAGATGCCCGTGGCCGCGGTCACCCTGAACGAGCTGAGCCGCCGCGTAGGACTGGCGAAGCCGAACGTGCTGCGCTACTTCGAGTCGCGCGAGGCGGTCCTGCTGGAACTGCTGGACCGCCTCCTGCGGGAGTGGCTGACGCAACTGGAAGGCGAGCTGGCCGCCGGTGTCGACGAGGATCTGCCCATGGACGAGCGGGCGGCGGCGGTGGCGGAGGTCCTCAGCCGCTCCCTCTCCGGCCGGGTGGTGCTGTGCGACCTCTTCGGGGCACAGAGCAGCGTCCTGGAACGCAACGTCTCCGTCGAGGTCGTCGCACGCTACAAGCGCGCCTCCCTGGAGCGCCTGGCCACCATGACCGCCCTGCTCCAGAAGTGCCTGCCGGAGCTGGGCGAGAACGCGACGCTGTTCAGCCTGCAGACCATGCTCATGGCCGGCGCGCTGCCGGCGTACAGCACGCCGCCGCCCAGCCTGCGGGCGGCCTACCAGGCGGAGCCCGACCTGGGCCGCTTCCACCTGGAGATGAAGGACTCCTTGAAGCTCGCCCTGACCGCCACCCTCCTGGGCGTGCTGCCCCGCGGCTGACCCGCGGCGCACCGGAGCCGGCGGGACCATCATGACCACGGTGACCGGCAGGAAGCCGCTGCCGCTGACGGTCGAGCGAGCCGCATCCACAGGGGCCGGTCCGGCGTCTACTCCGGTATGGAACTCGAAAAGCCGCCCCGGAACGCGCGGGACGTGACGCCCGGGGCGGGGCAGTCCGCCGAAGGGTGCCTCACCGTCGCCGTCCGCGTTCCGGTGCGGATCGTGGCGCTCGTGCTGGTGCTGCCCGTGCGGATGGCGTGGGACGCGCTGGTGGTCGCCGGGCGGTTCCTGGGGCGCACGGTGCTGCGGCCGCTGGGGCGGGCGGCGCTGTGGCTGGCGCGGGCGGTGTTCGTCCGGCCGGTGGTGGCGCTGTGGCGGTACGTCCTCGTCCCCCTGGCCAAGGGGGCCGGATGGCTCGGGACGGTGCTGGTCGTCCGGCCGGTCCAGTGGGTGTACCGGTGGGTGCTGACGCCGGTGGGGCACGCGCTGGGGTGGGTGTACGCGCGGCTGGTCGTGCCGGTCGCGACGGGGCTGTGGGCGGCCCTGGTGTGGCTGGCGCGGTATCTGGTCGTGCTCCCGGTGGGCTGGCTCCACCGGTGGGTGCTGGCGCCGCTCGGGCGCGCGCTCGCCTGGTGCGGCAGGGCAGTGGCGTGGTGTGCGCGCATGGTGGTGACCGGGATGGGTACGGCTCTGTACTGGACCGGGCGGGTCCTGCTGGTGCTGCCCGCCCTCGCCCTGTGGCGGTGGGTGCTGGCGCCCGTCGGCCGGGTCCTCGCCGTGATCGGGCGGGAGGCCGGGGCCGCCCTCGGCCATGCCTGGCGGGTCGCCGGCCACATCTCCCGGGCGGTCGGACGGTTCCTCGGGACGCTGCTGCGGTGGATCTTCGTCGAGCCGGTGCGCTGGGTGTACCGGACGGTGCTGACGCCCGTGGGGCACGTGGTGCGCGACCACGTCCTGCGGCCGGTCGCCGAGGCGGCGCGGGGTGCCGGGCGGGCCGTGCGGCAGGGCCTCGCCTCCGTACGGGCCTCGGTGCGGCAGGCGCAGGCCGATGTGCGGCGCGCGCTGTTCGGGACGCCCCGGCAGGTGCGGCCGGTGGACCGGCGGGAACCTTCCGGTGCCGAGGCACGTACTCTTGGTAGTAGTACGACCGCTCTCACGAGTAGTACGACCGCTCTCACGAAGGACTGAACGACCCTGGGCAAGCGACAGCCCGAAGGCCCGCCGCCGGTACCCGCGGTGCAGCGCATCCGACTGCGCTACACCAAGCGCGGCCGCCTCCGGTTCACCAGCCACCGTGACTTCCAGCGCGCCTTCGAGCGTGCGCTGCGCCGCGCCGAGGTGCCGATGGCGTACTCGGCGGGGTTCACCCCGCACCCGAAGGTGTCGTACGCCAATGCCGCACCCACCGGCACGGGCAGTGAGGCGGAGTACCTGGAGATCGCGCTCACCTCGGCGCGTGACCCGGAGCAGCTGAGAACCCTCCTCGACGCGTCCCTGCCCGCCGGGCTGGACGTCGTCGACGCGGTCGAGGCCCGGACCTCCGGACTCGCCGACCGGCTGACGGCTTCCGAGTGGGAGCTGCGGCTGGACGGGGTGGACCCGGCCGAGGCCGGCCGCGCGGTGGACGCCTTCAACGAGGCGCCCGCGGTGGAGGTGCAGCGCCGCACCAAGAACGGCGTGCGCACCTGCGACGCCCGCTCCGCCGTCGTGCGCCTGGAGAGTGTTCAGCCGCACGGTTCCCCGGCTGATAGGCCGAGTGACCAGCCCTGTGCGATACTGCGGCTGGTTGTTCGGCACGTGACGCCTGCCGTGCGACCCGACGACGTCCTGTCCGGTCTCCGCGCCGTGGCCGACCTGGCGCCGCCGGTCCCCGTAGCGGTGACCAGGCTGGCGCAGGGGCTGCTCGATGAAGAGACCGGCACGGTGACCGACCCGCTCGCGCTCGACCGCGAGGCAGTAGCGACCGCGCCGCAGACGGCCGCCGCGACTGCCGCCGCGACGGCGCCGGCGTAAGGAAGGTCCCGCGAAGGGACGGACGTCGTAAGCGCCGCCGTCGAACTCGGGAGCCACCTGGGTCGGGCAGCGCCACCGACCACAAGACTTTCGCCAGGCCGTACGCGACAAGGTTGTACGGAACCGGTGAGACAGGACACAGCGAGCTCCCGAGCGGCGCCCGCGCCAACGGACGGCGGTATCCGCGCAGAGCGCGAGCCGCGGACGTCACCGGAGGTCGACGAGATCGACGCCGGACCAGGCGCGGCGCCCGGGAGCCTGACGGGAGATACGCCCGCATGCTCGAACCGACCGAATCCACGGAGTCCGTGACCGGCTCCGCACCCGACAACACCCCCAGCGACACCCTGCCGCCGCGCCGCCGGCGCCGGGCCGCGTCCCGGCCGGCGGGTCCGCCGGCCGGCTCCTCCGGTACTCCGGCGGAGACCGTGGAACCGGCTGTTCCGGCCGCCGGTACGGACCTTGCCGAAGACCTCTCGGACGAACTCGCCGACGAGGCCGTCGAAGAGGCGGAGGAGACCGAGCCGGCCGAGAAGCCGGTGGAGGAGCCCGCCGCCCGCCCGCGCCGTCGCGCGGTGCGCCGTGCCTCCGCGCCCGCCGGGGCCCCCACGTCCGCGACGGACGCCGAGACCGTGGTCCCCGCGACGCCCGCCGCCGAGGCGGCACCGGCCCGGCCCGTGGCGGCCGAGCCCGCCGCGTCCACCGCCTCCGACGACAGCGCCGCCGCTCCGCGTCGCAGCCGTCGGCGTGCCACCCGTAGCGTGGCGGCGCCTGTGGCGGCGGCAGAGAGCGCCGGGGCGTCCGTGACGTCCGAGGTGACCTCTGAGGCGGCGTCCAGGACTGCTGAGGCGCCGGCTGCCGAGAGCGCCCCGGCCGCCGAGGAGGCCGCTCCGCGTCGCGCCCGTCGGCGTGCCACCCGTAGCGTGGCGGCGCCTGCGGCGACCGCTGAGGCGACCGAGGCTGCCGGGACTGCCGGGACCCCTGCGCCGGCCGAACCGGCGCCCGAGACTTCTGTGACGTCTGAGGCGCCGGCTGCCGAGAGCGCCCCGGCCGCCGAGGACGCCGCTCCGCGCCGCAGCCGTAGGCGGGCGACCCGTCGGGTGACCGCCCCGGTCGAGACGCCGGAGGGCACCGACACGCCGGAGACCGTCGACACGCCGGAGAGCGCCAGGACGCCCGGCAGCGCCGCGGCGGAACCCGTCGCGCCGGCCGAGGACGCCGAGACGGCCCCCGCCACCGAGGCCCCCGCCGAGGAGGCCGCCCCGCGTCGTGCGCGCCGCCGGGCCGTCCGCAAGGCCGCCACCGGTTTCGCCGAGCCCGCGCGGAAGGCCGGGTCCGGCTCGGCGGGCGAGGAGCGGGCGGCCCGCCCGGCCCGTCCCGCCGTCGCGCTGTTCCAGCCGCCGGTGTTCACCGAACCCCAGTTCCAGACGCCCGAGCGGGCCGCGGCGGAGGCGGCCGCGGTGGCCGCCGGAGCCCGGGAGCCCGAGGACGAGCCGGAGCGCACGCCGGTCGCGGAGGCCACGGAGGCAGTGGAGGAGCAGCCCACCGGGTCGCGCCGCCGCCGTCGCCGGGGCGCCGCCGACGAGGCCGCCGAGGAGCGGCCCGTCGAGACCGCCGCCGAGGTGGACGAGCCGGAGGCCGAGGCGGACGCCGAGGAGCCGGACGAGGACGCGGACGGGGCCGACGCCGAGGAGGGCGGCTCGCGCCGCCGTCGTCGCCGGGGCGGCCGTCGCCGTCGCCGGGGCGACCTGACCGACGGCGACGCCGACCACGACACCGACGGCACGGACGCCGACACCGAGCACCTCGCCGCCGCGCAGGCCGCGCAGGACGCCGAGGACACCGCCGAGCAGGCCGACGAGGACGACACCGAGGACGACGACACGGACACGCGGGGCGGCGAGGGGACCGGCGGGTCCGGCTCCAGCAGCAGCCGTCGCCGCCGTCGCCGTCGCCGCCGGGCCGGGGACGGCTCCGGTGAGGCCGAGCAGTCCTCCGACGACCCCGAGCGGACCGTCGTCAAGGTCCGCGAGCCCCGGCCCCCGCGGGAAAAGGGTGCGGAGCCCTCCGACGAGGTGCAGTCCATCAAGGGCTCGACCCGCCTGGAGGCCAAGAAGCAGCGCCGCCGGGAAGGCCGGGAGCAGGGGCGCCGGCGCGTCCCGATCATCACCGAGGCCGAGTTCCTGGCCCGCCGCGAGGCCGTCGAGCGCGTGATGGTCGTGCGCCAGCACGGCGAGCGCACGCAGATCGGCGTCCTGGAGGACGGGGTGCTCGTCGAGCACTACGTCAACAAGGAGCAGGCCACCTCGTACGTCGGCAACGTCTACCTCGGCAAGGTGCAGAACGTGCTGCCGTCGATGGAGGCCGCCTTCATCGACATCGGCAAGGGCCGCAACGCCGTGCTCTACGCCGGTGAGGTCAACTTCGAGGCGCTCGGCATGGCGAACGGGCCGCGCCGCATCGAGTCGGCCCTGAAGTCCGGCCAGTCGGTCCTGGTCCAGGTGACCAAGGACCCCATCGGCCACAAGGGCGCCCGCCTCACCAGCCAGGTCTCCCTGCCCGGCCGTTACCTCGTGTACGTGCCCGAGGGCTCGATGACCGGCATCAGCCGCAAGCTGCCCGACACCGAGCGGGCCCGGCTGAAGACCATCCTCAAGAAGATCGTCCCCGAGGACGCGGGCGTCATCGTGCGCACCGCCGCCGAGGGCGCCAGCGAGGACGAGCTGCGCCGCGACGTCGAGCGGCTCCAGGCGCAGTGGGAAGAGATCAAGAAGAAGGCCAAGAGCGGCAACGCGCCGACGCTGCTGTACGGCGAGCCGGACATGACCGTCCGGGTCGTCCGCGACATCTTCAACGAGGACTTCACCAAGGTCGTCGTCAGCGGCGAGGACGCCTGGCAGACCGTCCACGGGTACGTCTCCCACGTCGCGCCCGACCTGGCCGACCGGCTGTCCAAGTGGACCAGCGAGGTCGACGTCTTCGCCACGTACCGGATCGACGAGCAGCTCGCCAAGGCGCTGGACCGCAAGGTCTGGCTGCCGAGCGGCGGTTCGCTGGTGATCGACCGGACCGAGGCGATGGTCGTCATCGACGTCAACACCGGGAAGTTCACCGGCCAGGGCGGCAACCTGGAGGAGACGGTCACCAGGAACAACCTGGAGGCGGCCGAGGAGATCGTGCGCCAGCTGCGGCTGCGCGACCTCGGCGGCATCATCGTGATCGACTTCATCGACATGGTGCTGGAGTCCAACCGGGACCTGGTGCTGCGGCGCCTGCTGGAGTGCCTGGGCCGGGACCGTACGAAGCACCAGGTCGCCGAGGTGACCTCGCTGGGGCTGGTGCAGATGACCCGCAAGCGGGTCGGCCAGGGCCTGCTGGAGTCGTTCTCCGAGACCTGCGTGCACTGCAACGGGCGCGGCGTCATCGTCCACCTCGACCAGCCCTCCGCCGGCGGCAACGGCGGCGGCAAGCGGCGCAAGCGGGCCCGCGCGGGCGGCGCCGAGCAGCCGCACGAGCACGAGCACGAGGCCGCGTTCACCGTCGAGACGCCGACGGCGGAGCAGGAGGCGGAGGCCGAGGCCGAGCAGACCGCGGAGCGCGTCACCGAGCCGATCGCCCTGCCGTCGCCCGACTTCGCGCCCGACGAGGAGCTGTACAGCAGCGTCTACGAGGCGGAGGCCGCGGCCAAGCGCGGCCGGAACCGGCGCCGGGCCGGCCGGCGCGCGTCGGCCCCGGCGAGCGCGCCGAAGCCGGAGGCCGTGGAGGTCTCCCCGGCCGCCGGGTCCGGCGAGCTCGCCCAGGCTTCGCAGGCCGCTCGGGCTCCGCAGGCCGAGGTACCGACGGCGCAGGACGTGACGGCGCGGGAGGAGACCGAGCGTCCGGTGCGGCCTGAGCCGGCCGCCGAGGCGCTGGCCGAGCCCGCGGCCGTGGAGGACGCGGTGGTCGGCACGCCGGAGGAGCAGGCGGCCCCGGCCGTCGCCGAGGCGCCCGCCGCGGAGGCCGCTCCCAAGGGCCGTACGCGCCGCAGGGCGACCCGTAAGGCGTCCGCCCCCGCCGGTTCGCCGGCCGGTGCGGAGGCCGCCGTGGTGACGGTTCCGGAATCCGCCGCCCCGGTGGAGCGGACCGAGCCGCAGGCGGCCCAGGCCGAGCAGCAGCCCGAGCCGGTGGCCGCCGAGCCCGCGCCCCCGGCCCGTCCGCGGCGCCGTGCCGTGCGCAAGGCCACCGCGCCCACCGCCGACGCGGAGGCGGCCGTCGTGGTCGTCCCGTCCGCCGAGGCCCCGGCCGCGGAGGCCCCGGCCGATGCGGAGGCCCCGGCCGCCGAGGAGGCCGCCCCGGCCAAGAAGACCGCCCGCAAGGCGGCCAAGAAGGCCCCGGCGAAGAAGACGGCAGCCAAGAAGACGGCGGCCACCAAGACCGCCGCCAAGAAGACGGCCGCCAGGAAGACGACGGCCAAGAAGGCGGCGTCGGAGGCGGCGGCCCCGGAGGCGGCGGCGACCGAGGCGGCGTCCGGGACGACGCCCGAGGCGGCGTCCGAGAAGGCGGCGGCCACCAAGACCGCAGCCCGGAAGACGACGGCGCGGACGACGGCGAAGAAGGCGGCGAAGACCACCAAGTCGGCCGCCAGGAAGACCACGTCGAGGAAGACCGCGGCGGCCGAGCAGTCGGCGCAGTCGGTGTCGGCCACGACGGAGGACTGAGCCGGACGCGACGGCGCGGGGCGCCGCCCGACCCGAGGGTCGGGCGGCGCCCCGCGCCGTTCCCGCCCGCGATCCGGTCGTCCCAGCCCGGTCGTCCCAGCCCGGTCGTCCCAGTCCGGTCGGCCGGACTCGGTTTGACCGGCGGATGCGGTCCCCGTAACCTTGACCGTCGGCGTGTCCATAGGCACGCCACATCCCCGTAAACCTCATCCTCCCGGGCGCCCGGCGTCCAGGGAGAGGCCGTCCGTTGGCTCGGGCGGCTGGCCTGCGGGGGTGCCGTTCTCCGAGCGAAAGAGAGATCCGCGTGTACGCCATCGTGCGCAGCGGTGGCCGTCAGCACAAGGTTGCTGTCGGTGACATCGTTGAGGTTGACAAGATTTCCACTGCCAAGGTTGGCGACACGGTCGAGCTCTCGACCCTGCTCGTTGTCGACGGCGACGCTGTGACCAGCGACCCGTGGGTGCTGGCCGGCATCAAGGTCCAGGCCGAGGTCGTGGACCACCACAAGGGGCAGAAGATCGACATTCTGCGCTACAAGAACAAGACCGGCTACCGCCGTCGTCAGGGCCACCGCCAGCAGTACACGGCGATCAAGGTCACTGAGATCCCCGCGGCTGCGAAGTAAGGGACTGAGGAGAGATGGCACACAAGAAGGGCGCATCGTCCACCCGGAACGGTCGCGACTCCAACGCCCAGCGGCTCGGCGTGAAGCGCTTCGGCGGTCAGGTCGTCAACGCGGGTGAGATCATCGTCCGCCAGCGCGGCACCCACTTCCACCCGGGCGCCGGTGTCGGCCGCGGTGGCGACGACACGCTGTTCGCGCTGCAGGCCGGTTCGGTGCAGTTCGGCACCGCGCGTGGCCGCAAGGTCGTGAACATCGTCCCGGTCGCCTGACCGGAGACTTTCGCGAGGCGGACCTCACTTCCCTTCCGGGAAGCGGGTCCGCCTTTCGCGTGTTGGATCAGGAAACACCCGTACGTAACTGGAGGCACATCCCATGACCACCTTCGTGGACCGCGTCGAACTGCATGTCGCCGCGGGTAACGGAGGTCACGGCTGTGCCTCCGTGCACCGGGAGAAGTTCAAGCCGCTGGGCGGCCCGGACGGCGGCAACGGCGGCCGGGGCGGCGACGTCATCCTCACCGTCGACCAGTCCGTGACCACCCTGCTCGACTACCACCACTCCCCGCACCGCAAGGCCACCAACGGCAAGCCCGGCGAGGGCGGCAACCGCTCCGGCAAGGACGGCCAGGACCTGGTGCTGCCGGTCCCGGACGGCACCGTCGTCCTGGACAAGGCGGGCAACGTGCTGGCCGACCTGGTCGGCCACGGCACCTCCTTCGTCGCCGCCCAGGGCGGGCGCGGCGGGCTCGGCAACGCGGCGCTGGCCTCCGCCCGCCGCAAGGCGCCCGGCTTCGCGCTGCTCGGTGAGCCCGGTGACCTCCAGGACGTCGTACTGGAGCTGAAGACCGTCGCCGACGTGGCGCTCGTCGGGTACCCGAGCGCGGGCAAGTCCTCGCTGATCTCGGTGCTGAGCGCCGCCAAGCCGAAGATCGCGGACTATCCGTTCACCACGCTGGTGCCGAACCTCGGTGTCGTCACCGCCGGGTCGACCGTCTACACGATCGCGGACGTGCCGGGGCTGATCCCGGGCGCCAGCCAGGGCCGCGGGCTCGGCCTGGAGTTCCTGCGGCACGTGGAGCGGTGCAGCGTGCTGGTGCACGTGCTGGACACGGCGACCCTGGAGTCCGACCGCGACCCGCTCTCCGACCTCGACATCATCGAGGAGGAGCTGCGGCAGTACGGCGGGCTCGGGGACCGGCCGCGGGTCGTCGTCCTCAACAAGATCGACGTCCCGGACGGCAAGGACCTCTCCGAGATGGTCCGGCCCGAGCTGGAGCAGCGCGGCTACCGCGTCTTCGAGGTGTCGGCCGTGGCCCACCTCGGGCTGCGGGAGCTGTCGTTCGCGCTCGCCGAGCTGGTGGCCGGGGCACGTGCCGCCCGGCCCAAGGAGGAGGCGACGCGGATCGTCATCCGGCCCAAGGCCGTGGACGACACGGGCTTCACGGTCACCCGCGAGGAGGACGGGCTGTACCGGGTGCGGGGCGAGAAGCCCGAGCGCTGGGTGCGGCAGACCGACTTCAACAACGACGAGGCCGTCGGCTACCTCGCCGACCGGCTGGGCCGGCTCGGTGTCGAGGACCAGCTGCTGAAGGCCGGGGCCCGGTCGGGCGACGGCGTCGCCATCGGCCCCGAGGACAACGCCGTCGTCTTCGACTGGGAGCCGTCGATGATGGCCGGGGCGGAGATGCTCGGCCGGCGCGGCGAGGACCACCGCTTCGAGGCGCCCCGGCCCGCGGCCCAGCGCCGCCGGGACCGGCAGGCCGAGCGGGACGAGGCGGACGAGGCGTTCGAGGGCTTCGACCCGTTCTAGAGGTGGGCGCGGTGGGTGCGGTGGCGCGGTGAACCTGGTGAATCAGGGGTGAATTCGCGTCACCTTCCAGGACAACCAATCCGGCGGCCGGTGAGTCGTACCGGGCAGCGCGGGACGGCTCTCTGATCCGTCCCGCGGCCGACTGCCGTACGACCACCGGAGATGACGTGTCCAGACGCCTCGATGCAGCACAGTCCGGCCGGGCCCTGACGATCGCCGTCGCGCTCGTGGCCGCGACCTCGGCCATGTCACCGCTCGCCCAGGCCCGGCCCGCCGGGGCGGTGGAGCTGCGGCAGGACTTCAACGGCGACGGATACGAGGACCTGGCCGTCGGTGCCCCGTTCGGCACCGTGAACGGCGTCACCGAGGCCGGTTACGTCGCCGTCCTGTACGGATCGGCGTCGGGGCTGTCGACCTCGGCGAAGAAGATCTACTCACAGGCCACCGCAGGCATACCCGGATCCCCCGAGCAGGGCGACGAGTTCGGGTACGCCCTGGACACCGCCGACCTCGACGGTGACGGCTACACCGATCTGCTGGTGCTGACGACGGAGGAGGAGTGGACCTCCGGCGGCAGGGAACGGCTGGGCAGCCGGACCGTGCTGTGGGGCGGCCCCGGCGGCCTCACCTCGGCGACCACCTTGCCGGCCGCCGGTGACGGCGCCTACCAGGACGGTCCGCTCGCCACCGGTGACTTCGACGGCGACGGCCAGGACGACCTGGTCCGCGAGGGGAGTCTGGAGACCGGCCCCTTCGGGCGGGACGGCACCCCCGCCGCCACCCGGGGGACCGCGCTCGCCGGTCCCGTCAACGAGAGCGTGACCGACCTCGCCGCCGGTGACGCCGACGGCGACGGCCGCACCGATCTCGTCGCGCGCGTCTCGGTGTACGAGGAGGGCGAGGCAGAGGCCGGCTACCAGGAACTGCACTACCTGCGCGGCGGCGGCGACGCCCCCCTCGCGTCGGCCACCGTTCTCACCAACGGCGACGGCGACCCCGCCAACGCGACCGGCATCGCGCTCACCCTCGGTGACGTCGACGGCGACGGCCGGGCCGATCTCCTGCTGGGCTACCAGGACATCCGGATCTCCTACGGCACCGCGAACGGCCCGGACACCGCCCACACCCAGGTCATCGACCAGGACACTCCGGGCGTGCCCGGCACCCAGGAGCCCGACGACACCTTCGGCAGCCACCTCACCGTGGGTGACGTGAACGGCGACGGCTACGGCGACATCCTGTCGGGCAACCCCTCCGAGGGCGTCGGCACCGTCCAGCCGTCCGGCTCCGTCGCCGTGATCCCCGGCGGCCCGGACGGACCCACGGGCGCCGGCGGCAGGGTCTTCCACCAGGACACCGCGGGCGTGCCCGGCACGGCCGAGAGGGGTGACGCGTTCGGCTCCGCCCTCGACCTGGTCGACGGCGACGGCGACGGCCGCGCGGAGCCGGTGGTGGGGGCGTACCTGGAGAACAGGGGAGTCGGCGCGGTGTGGGTCTTCCCCACGACCGCCGCCGGCGCCACCGCCACCGGCTCGTTCGTCTTCGGCCCCGGCAGCCTCGGCATGCCGAAGGACATGGGCTGGCTCGGTCACAACTTCCCGGACTGAGGCGCCGGGCGGCCGGTGACGGGGCGGGCCGCGGCGGGGGCGTGACGCCCCGTCGCGACCGGTTCCGTTCACCGTGAGGTCTCCGTGTCGCAACGGGACCCCTGCCGTCCATGTATTTGTCATGCACGCGAACGACTTGGTTCAGCGGCCCGACCACCCCGGAGCGTGAGCTTCCTGAGTGTCCACGAGGCCTGCGACACCAGGGAGTTCAGCCATGACCGGAGCACCGCCCACCGACCGTCGCCGCTTCCTGGCCGGCGGCGCCGCCCTGCTCGGCGCCGCGGCCACCAGCCAGCTCTGGCAGCCCGCCAGCGCCCAGGCGGCCGAGAGGCCGCTGTCGGAGGACGTGTTCAGCCTCGGCGTCGCCTCCGGCGACCCGCTTCCGGACGGCGTCGTACTGTGGACCCGCCTCGCCCCCGACCCGCTGGCCGGCGGCGGCATGCCCGCCCGGAACGTGCCGGTGCAGTGGCAGGTGTCCTCGGACGCGAAGTTCCGCAAGGTGGTCCGCAGCGGCTTCACCGTGGCCCGGCCCGCCTTCGGACACAGCGTCCACGTGGACGTACGCGGCCTGCGGCCGGGACGTACGTACTGGTTCCGCTTCCGGGCCGGCGGCCGGCTCTCGCCCACCGGCCGCACCCGCACCGCCCCGGCGGCGGACTCCACCGGCGCCGGCGGCCTGCGCGTCGCCCTGGCCTCCTGCCAGAACTGGCAGCACGGCTGGTTCACCCCGTACGCCGACATGCTCGAACAGGACCCGGACGTCGTGCTGTTCGTCGGGGACTACATCTACGAGTCCTCGCCGTCCGCGACCGCCGTGCGCACGCACGAGGGCACCGGGGAGCCCTACTCCCTCACCCAGTACCGCAACCGCTACGCCCAGTACCGCAGCGACCCCGACCTCGCCGCGATGCACGCGAACGCCCCCTTCGTCGTCACCTTCGACGACCACGAGGTCGACAACGACTACGCCGGCCAGGTCCCGCAGGACCCCGCCAAGCAGACGCCCGAAGACTTCGTGGACCGCGTCACCGCCGCCTACCAGGCGTACTACGAGCACATGCCGGTCCGCGCCACCGCCGTCCCGAACGGCCCGCACATCCAGATGTACCGGCGCCTGGAGTTCGGCCGGCTGGCCCGGCTGAACGTGCTCGACACCCGGCAGTTCCGCAGCGACCAGGCCACCAGCCAGGCCGGCGCCCAGGACCCGAAGCTGACGATGCTCGGCGCCGCGCAGAAGAGGTGGCTGCTGAAGGGGCTGCACGGCTCACCCGCCCGCTGGAACCTGATCGCCTCCCAGATCATGATGGCCGAAACCGACCTCAAGATCGGCGAGGGCAAGCTCTGGTACTACGACGCCTGGGACGGCTACCAGGCCGAACGCAACGCCCTGCTGAAGGAGTTCCGGAAGGTGAGCAACCCGGTCGTGCTCACCGGCGACCGCCACCTCACCATGGTCAGCGACCTGAGGACCGACTACGCCGACCCGAAGTCGCAGGTCGTCGGCGCCGAGTTCGTCGGCACCTCCATCTCCAGCAACGGCGACCAGGACCAGGCCGCCTTCCGCGCCCAGTTCGACCCGCTCAAGGCCGACAACCCGCACTGGAAGCTGATCGACGCCCACCGCGGCTACCACCTCTTCGACATCCGCCCGGACGGCATCGACGCCCGGGTGCGGACGGTGGACACGGTGCTCAAGCCCACCGCGACCGCCTCCACCCTGGCCCGGCTGCGGGTCGAGGCGGGCGACCCCGGGGTCTCCCTGGTGTGACCCGTGACATGACCCCGAGGCGTGTCCCGAGGCGTGTCCCGAGGTGCGCCCCGTGGTGTGAGCCGCGCCACCGTCGGCCGCACTCCTCGGCACTTCTCAGCCAACCCTCAGGAAGACCTCTTACCGTCTCCTGACCATGGAGACGGACTGTACGAGAGATGACGTCCCGGCCAACAGCGGGGTGTCCCCGTTCCCCGCCGGGACCCGACTGCTGCACATAGGCCCGCACAAGACCGGGACCACCTCGATCCAGGGCGCGCTGTTCGCCGCCAAGGACGCCATGGCGGCGCACGGCGTGGACTTCCCGGCCGACAGCCGGCACCCGATGTCGGCCGCCCTGGCGGTCTGCGCCCGCCCCGGGATGCTGGGCAACAGCAGACCCACCGAGCGGCACTGGGAGACCCTGGTCTCCCAGGTCGCCGCCACCGGCAAGCGGACCTCGGTGGTCAGCAGCGAGTTCTTCGCCGACGCCCCCGACGACGCGACCGTCGAGCGGATCGTCCGGGAACTGGGCGGCGACCGGGTGCACGTCATGGTCACCCTGCGTCCGCTGGCCAGGATCATGCCCTCGCAGTGGCAGCAGTACGTGCAGAACGGCCTGCGCATGGGCTACGAGAGCTGGCTGGAGCACATGCTCAGGAAGCCGCCGTACGAGAAGCCCAACCCCAGCTTCTGGCGCCGGCACCGGCACGACCGGCTAGTCGAGCGGTGGGTCCGGGCGGTCGGCCCCGAGCGGCTCACCGTCGTCGTGGTCGACGACCGCGACCGCGGCGGGCTGATGCGCACCTTCGAGTCGCTGCTCGGCCTGCCCGACGGACTGCTCCAGCCCGTCCCGGACACGGCGAACCGGTCGCTGACCCTCGCCGAGACCGAAATGCTGCGCAGGCTCAATGTGGAATTCCGCGGCAACGAACTCCCCGAGGAGCTGTATTCCTCGCTCATCCGCTACGGCGCCGTGCTGCACATGAAGAACGCGTGCGCCCCGGGCCCGGACGACGTGAAGATACACACGCCGCGCTGGGCCGCCGAGGCCGCCGCGGAGATCGGCGCCGAGATGGCGGACCGGATCGCCGCCATGGGCGTACGCGTGCTGGGCGACCCGGCGCTGCTGTCCGCCGTGCCCAAGCCCCCCGAGCCGGCCGGGACCAAGCCGCGCATCGACCCGGAAGTGGCCGCTCAGGCGCTGTACGGGGCGCTCGCCGCGGCCGCCGCCGCGCCCGTGCGCAACACCGCCGCGGTCACGTCGCGTACGGTGCACCAGACGTCCTCCAAGGATCTCGTCAAGGTGCTCGGTCACCGAGCCCTGAAGAAGCTGCGCCGGCACTAGCGGGCACCCTGGGTGTCACGCAGCGCGACGCCGGGCTCCTGTGGAGTTACTCACAGCGATTCCACGGGAGTTCGCGTCGCCGCCGTGAACGCTTCGCCCGTCACCAGGAGCGTCAGGTGAATGACAGGTTGCGCGCACATATGCGGCAGTGGTCGCTCACCTTGCACTGCGGTAACCACAAGTGGGACCATTTCGAAGTTCCCTGTCGCCCCAAGGTAGGTCACCTGTGTCCCAGCACATAGCCAAGCCCCGTACCACCGCAGTGATCCTGGCCGGTGGCACCGGTCAGCGGGTGGGTCTGTCGATCCCCAAGCAGCTGCTGAAGATCGCCGGCAAGGCAGTCATCGAGCACACCCTGACCACCTTCCAGAACGCCGACTCCGTCGACGACATCATCGTGCTGATGGCGCCCGGCTACGTGCCCGACATCGAGAAGATCGTCGCCAAGGCCGGCTTCACCAAGGTGAAGAAGGTCATCGAGGGCGGCGCGACCCGGAACGAGACCACCGAGCGCGCCATCGCCGCCCTCGGCGAGGGGCTGGGCGAAGGCGAGGACCTCAACGTCCTCTTCCACGACGCGGTGCGCCCCCTGCTGTCGCAGCGGGTCATCGACGACTGCGTGAGCGCGCTGGAGCGCTACGACGCCGTCGACGTGGCCATCCCGTCCGCGGACACCATCATCGTGACCCGCACCCACGGCTCGGACGGCGAGTTCATCACCGACGTCCCGGACCGCTCCCGGCTGCGCCGCGGCCAGACACCGCAGGCGTTCAAGCTGTCCACGATCAAGCGGGCCTACGAGGTCGCGGCCGGCGACCCGAACTTCCAGGCCACCGACGACTGCTCGGTCGTGCTCAAGTACCTGCCGGACGTGCCGATCCACGTCGTGGCGGGCGACGAGTACAACATGAAGGTCACCCAGCCCGTCGACGTCTTCATCGCCGACAAGCTCTTCCAGCTCGCCTCCAGCGCCGCCCCCGAGCAGGTGAGCGAGGACGCCTACCGCGAACTGCTGACCGGCAGGACCATGGTCGTCTTCGGCGGCTCCTACGGCATCGGCAAGGACATCGCGGAACTCGCCGAGTCCTACGGCGCCCAGGTCTACGCGCTCGGCCGCTCCACCACCGGCACCCATGTGGAGAACCCGGAGGAGGTCGACGACGCCCTGTCCAAGGCGTACGCCGAGACCGGCCGGATCGACTACGTCGTCAACACCGCCGGCGTGCTGCGCATAGGCAAGCTCGCCGAGACCGACAACGCCACCATCGAGGAGGCGCTGAAGGTCAACTACCTGGCCCCGGTGCAGATCGCCCGGTCCTCGTACAAGTACCTGGCCGAGACCAAGGGCCAGCTGCTGCTGTACACCTCCAGCAGCTACACGCGCGGGCGTGCCGAGTACAGCCTGTACTCCTCCACCAAGGCCGCGATGGTCAACCTCACCCAGGCGCTCTCCGACGAGTGGGCAGGCGACGGTGTCCGCGTCAACTGCGTCAACCCCGAGCGGACCGCGACGCCGATGCGCACCAAGGCGTTCGGCCAGGAGCCCGCGGGCAGCCTGCTCTCCTCGGACGCGGTGGCCCGTGCCTCGCTCGACGTGCTGCTGTCCGAGCTGACCGGCCACGTCATCGACGTACGCCAGCAGGACCCGACGGCGGGCGCGGCCAAGGCGTCCGGCTTCGAGCAGGCGCTGGCCGCGGTGCTGGACCGTCAGGACGGCGTGTAATAATCGTCGGCAAATAGACTTCTGCAATTCAGGCCTCTGTCTCCGCCCGTCAATGTCGCGATTGCCATTGACGGGGCGAAGGCAGGGGCCTGAATCAGTACCTTCACCGATCGCTCACAATCCGCAGCAGAGCAGAGCAGGTTCTCCGTGATATCCACCGCTATTCGCGTCGCCCGGGTGGGCAGCGCGGCCGAGCTGGCCGCGGCGGTCCTCATGATGCTGGGCTACCCCGGCCTCATGGTGGCCGCGCTCGTCCCGAGCGTCCCCGCCTTCGCCGCCGCGGCCGCCGTGACGTACCTGGCGGACCACTTCCTGCACCGCAGGAGCAGCTACCTGATCAACCGGCTCAGCAAGGTCCGGGCCGGCCTGTCGATCCGCTTCCTGATCCGGCAGCTGCTGCTGGTCCTCCTGCTGGCCCGGCTGTCCCTCGCGGACAACCTGATCTACTACGGCGCGATCGCCTGCTTCATCGCCTTCTTCGGCCTCCAGGCCCCGCACGGCGCCCTGGTCACCCTGATCCGCAACCGCCGCCGGCTGCCGGTCGCCACCCGCAACGTCGACCTGGCCTCGCGCGTCCGCATCCCCGACGCCCCGCCCCGCGCTCTGCTGCACCGCTCCGCCGAGAAGATCCTCCACCTCGACCTGTTCGCCGTCGTCGGCATACTGGCCGCCGCGCAACTGGACAGCTCCGCGGTCGGGTTCGCCGGCATCGGCCTCACAGTGTTCCTGGGCGCCTTGTACGTGCTGGCCCTGCTGCGCTACGTCCGCGGCCGCCGGGTCCCGCCGAAGGCCGAGACGGTGCTGGCCGCGGTCGACGACTGGCTGGGCGAGTACCGGCCCGAGACGGTGCTGTACTTCTCCGGCTCCAAGGACTCCGCGTACCAGGTCAACATGTGGCTGGAGACCATGGAGCAGCTGGAGACCCGGCCGCTGGTCATCCTGCGCGAGCGGGTCATCCTGCAGAACCTGGCGCCCACCACCGTCCCGGTGATCTGCGTGCCCGGCGGCGTGCACCTGATGAACATGGACCTGTCCACGGTCCGCGTCGCGCTCTATGCCGCCAACGTCGGCAAGAACATCCACATGCTGCGCGTCCCGACCATGAAGCACGTCTTCATCGGCCACGGCGACAGCGACAAGCTGGCCAGCGTCAACCCGTTCAGCAAGGTCTACGACGAGGTGTGGACCGCCGGGCGCGCGGGCCGCGACCGCTACGCCATCGCCGACGTCGGCGTCCGCGACGACGACATCGTCGAGGTCGGCCGCCCGCAGCTGGCCCCCATCCAGGGCTGGCACGGCGTCCCGGAAGGCCGGATGCCCACCGTGCTGTACGCGCCCACCTGGGAGGGCTGGGACGGCAACCCCGGCAACACGTCGATCGTGCTGGCCGGCGAGAACATCGTGCGGCGGCTGGTGACCGCCGACCCGCCGGTCCGCGTCCTGTACAAGCCGCACCCGTTCACCGGCACCGTCAGCAAGGAGGCCGGCGCCGCCCACCGGCGGATCACCGCCCTGGTGGAGAATGCCGCCGCCGAGCGCGCCGCAGCCGCCCGCTTCGCCGCCGACGCCTCCGCGCAGACGAAGGCCAAGGCGGAACTCGCCCGGGTCGAGGCCCGGCTCGCCGCGCTGTCCGGCGGCTCCGACAAGGGCGACGAGGCCGAGGCCAGCCGCGACGGCGTGGTCGACGTCCGCAGGCACGAGGAGATCGCCCGGCTGCGCGCCGAGTGGAACGACGCCTACTGGGCGGCCGTCCCGGCCTGGGAGCACCGGGTCATCACGGGCGCCGAGCCGCGCCTGTACGACTGCTTCAACGTCTCCGACGCGATGGTCTCCGACATCTCCAGCGTGGTCTCCGACTTCATCGCCAGCGGCAAGCCGTACGCGGTGACCGACTCGGGGGAGCTGGGCGAGGAGGAGTTCAAGCGGCAGAACACGGCGGTGCGCGCCGCGGTGATCCTCGACAACACCGCCGCCGGGCTCGACGGGCTGCTGGCCGCGGTCCGCGACCCGGCCCGGGACACGCTGGCCGAGGACCGGGGGGACCTCAAGCGCTACCTGCTCGGTCCCGACGAACCGACCTCCATCGAGCAGTTCAACGACGCCGTGGCGGACCTCGCGGTGAAGGCCGAGGCGCGCAACGTCGGCCAGGAGTCCCGGATCGTGGCCGGGGGCCCCGACGTGGAACTGGCGGACGCGCTGCCCGCGCAGCGGGCGAGCGGCGCCGGTGAGGCGGACGGCACGGGCGCCGGCTGACCGCGCACGCCCCGCACGGAACGGCTCGGCCCTCGGGGGCCGGGCCGTTTTCGCTGCGGAAACCGTGATGTCGATCACATGTCCCGAGGGGTTGAGCAACCTGCCGGCCCGGCCACCCGTCTCACGCATAGCCAAAGAGGTAATACGGGGAGAACTTCCCATGACCAGGTGACTAGGGAGTAGACGTGACCGGGACGCAACCTGATGTCACTGTGATCATCGGGGCGTACGAGGCGATGCCGTATCTGATCGAGTGCCTGGCCTCCGTCGAGGCGCAGACCATCGACCCGGCGCGCGTCGAGGTCATCGCGGTGGACGACGGCTCCACCGACGGCACCGGGGAGTGCCTGGAGCGGTTCGCCGCCCGTGCCCCCATGCCGGTCACGGTGATCCGGCAGGAGAACTCCGGCGGCCCCAGCGGCCCGCGCAACGTCGGCCTGGACCGGGCCACCGGACGCTACGTGTTCTTCCTCGACGCCGACGACCGGCTCGGCCCCGAGGCCCTTCAGCGGATGGTCGCCCTGGCCGACCGGGCCGGCACCGACGTGGTCCTGGGCCGCGTCGAGGGCGTCAACCGCGGCGCCCCCAAGTCGATGTGGGGCAAGACGCTGGAGCGCACCGACGTCCACTCCTCCACCATCAAGTTCACGCTCAGCGCCCAGAAGCTGTTCCGCCGCGCCCTGCTGGAACGTCACGGCATGCGCTTCGACGAGTCCCTGTTCACCGGGGAGGACGCGCTGTTCACGATGGAGGCGTATCTGCGGGCGGACGGCGTCTCGGTGCTGGCCGACTACACCTGCTACTACCTGGTGGGCCGCGACGACGGCAAGCACGTGACCAAGAGCGGGAGTTACGCCCTGCGCTTCGACTCCGCGCGCTCCCTGATGCGGCTGATCGCTGACCTCGTCCCCGCCGGTGAACAGCGCGACAAGCTCATGGTCCGCCCCTTCGCCATCACCCTGCTGCCCCAGTTCGGCCCGCGCTGGCTCAAGGACACCGAGGAGGTCCGTCGGCACAAGCTCGACCTGGCCAAGCCGCTGCTGGACGCCTACTGGACCCCGGGCGTCGCCCGGCTGCTGAAGGTCGACGAACGGCTGCGGATGCACCTGGTGGCACGGCAGCGGCCCGACCTGCTGGACGACGTCGTGGAGTTCGTCCGGGCCAAGCGGCAGGCGGCCGCCGTCCTGGAGAAGGGCGGCCGCCGCCTCTACCTCGTCTACCCGCACTTCCGGGACCGCGAGGCGGGCATCCCCGACGAGCTGTACCGGGCCCACGGACGCGAGGCCCGCCCCTTCCTCGGCTACGTGGAGCAGTCGGCCGACTCGCTGCTGCGCCGCGCGCTGCGCCGGGCCCGCCGGATCCTGCCGCGCTCCCGGCCCCGCGGCAACGACCGGCCGGCGGCGGCGTGACGGACGGGGGGACCGCCGTACCGGACGCGGATGTCTTCCTCCGGGGGGAGTCCGCCGCGCCGGGCCGGGCCGGGCCGGGTGGGTCGCCGGGCGCCGTCGTGGGTCGGCGGGCGCCGCCGGTCGCCACCGAGGTCACCGAGGGCGACCGGCCGGCGGCGGCGTGCGGGAGGCGGACGCCGCAGTGCCGGACGCGGAGGCCCCCGTCCGGGAGGAGCCCGGCTCCGTGCCGGGCGCGGGCGTCCCCGTGCCGGAGGGCGACTCCGCCGTGTTCTCCTGGCGCTGACCGGGCAGTTCCGCGGTGCGGCGGCCGGCCGTCCGGGCCCGGTGGTCGCGGGCCGACGCGCACAGCGCCCGCACGGCCGCGGCGAACCGCTCCTGCGCGGGCGGCTCGGCCGGGCCGAGCAACCGCAGCGCCAGCGCGGCCCGGGCCTCGGCGAACGCGTCCTTCTCCGGGCACCGCACCGCCTCCAGCAGCGCCGGCACCCCGGCGGCGTCCGGCGTCAGCACGGTCGCCGCCGCCACTGTCGGGAACGCCACCCGGAACGCCTCCTGGGCGAGCCCGCTGGTGTTCGCGACCGCGTACGGCTTCCCGCTGGCCAGGAAGTCACTGATCACGCTCGACACATCGCTGATCAGCAGGTCGGCCCGGTCGAAGCAGGAGTACAGCGCGGGCCGGGCCTCGGTGACGATCAGGTGCCGTCCCTCGGGCACCGACGCCCAGTACGCCTCGTTCCACCCCGCCGCCGCCCGGGCCACCGCCGCGGCCCGCCCCGGCTCCGGCGCCGACTGCGCCAGCATCCGCTCCACCATGTCCGCCCCGGCCCGCGGCGCGGACATGGTCAGCCGCTCCAACTCGGCCGCGTACCGTACGAGGTCGTCCCCGCCCGTCGGGCGCGGCGCCGGCCGCCGCTGGTTCGCCGCCCGGATCAGCTCCCGGATGCGCAGGTCGGCGGCCCCGGCCCGCGGGTCCACCGTCCCGGTCAGCGGATGCGGCTTGTACAGCAGCCGTACGCCCGGATCGGCGAGCAGCGCCCGGACCAGGTTCTCCCCGGCCGCGATCACCGAGGTGTTGCCGGGGTCGCCGTCCCAGCCCTCCCAGGTCGGCGCGTACAGCACGGTCGTGTACGGGCCGGTCGGCGGCCCCGCGTACGGGCGCACCGCGTCCAGTTGCGGGCGGCCGATCTCGACGACGTCCTTGTCCTCGACGCCGACCTCGGCCAGCGCGTACCGCTCGCGCGCCGCGGGGCCGGCCACCCACACCTGGTCGTACGCCTTGGCGTAGGGGTTGCAGGAGGACAGCTTGTCGCTCTCGCCGTGGTTGACGAAGGCGTGCTTGATGGTGGGGATGCGCAGGACCTGGGAGGTCTTGCCGGAGTTCGAGGGGTGGATGAGCACCTGGAGCGTGGAGTGCTCAAGCCGCATCAGCGTGGACACCTTCGGCAGGCACACCACCGGCAGATCGGTCGCCGCGAGCTTCTGCACCATGAACCGCTCCCGCAGCACGACCACCGGCCGCCCGCCGAGCCGGGCCAGCGGCTCCAGCCACATGTTCGCCTGGTACGCCGAGGACGCGCCGCCGGAGAAGTACAGCCCGACCGTCGGCCTGTACTCCGCCAGCCACGCGTCGAACCAGTCGAGCACCTCCTGCTCACCGGCGGGCCGGCGGCCCGGCAGCAGCCGCAGCAGCAGCGCGCCGAGACCGGCCACCGAGCACACCAGGGACACGGCCAGGCCCACCGCCCCGCACAACGGCGCGTCGGCCGCCACGGTGGCCAGCAGCCCGCCGGTCGCGGGCAGCCCGAGGACCAGCAGCCGGTGGCCGGGGCGGCGCAGCAGCACCGGCGGCGCCGGGGACAGCCGCAGCGCCGAGGCGTCGATGTTCCGGGTCACCACCGGCAGCGTGCGGCTGCGGCGGACCAGTACGGAGACCGCCTGGATAGCGCAGTGCAGCGCGTAACACGCGAGCAGACCGGCGACGAGCGGGGCGTACACCGTCTCGCGGTGCTGTTCGCCGAGCCGCAGCAGGCCCACCACGAGCAGCAGGTCACGCAGGACGTGCCGCACGGTGACGTCCGCGTGCGACTTGGTCAGCAGCGACAGCACGCCGCGCTGCCACCGGTACACCGCGCCCTCGGCGGCCAGTGACGAGGCGGTGGCCACCAGCAGCAGCGGCACGTTCGGCAGCAGCGCGCCGACGGCCTGCGCGGTGAAGGCCGTCGCCAAGGCGGCGAGGACGAGCAGCTTGGCGGTGATCCGGCGGTGGCGGGGCCGCGCCATCTGCCACCGGCGGGACGAGGGTTCGGGCACTGCGGTCACTCCAGGGTCGTCGCGAAGCGGACTTCCCGGTTAACGCGCGCCCACCTTCCGACGACACGCGCGTGTCGTCGGAACCCTGGAGTGAGGGCTCGTGCTATGCACCCCGCCGACGGTCCGGCGGGGTGCGTCACACGGGACTAACGGCCCGACTGGAAGGCGCGGCCCACCACGCGGCGGGCCCTGCGGATCACCGAACTGTCGGACTGCGCGGGCTTCTTCGCCGCGGCGGCCGTCGCGGCCTTCGCCTGGGCCTTGGCCTTGGTCTTCGCCTGGCTCAGCTCCCGCTTCAGCTTGTTGTTCTCGGAGGTGAGCGCGGCGACCCGGCCGTACAGGAAGCCGACCCGCTCGGTGACGGAGGCGGGGTCGCCGAGCCACGGCCGGACGCCGGGCGGGAAGGACAGCGAGCGCAGCTTCTTCTCGAAGGCCGCGCCGCCGTCGCCGTGCGTGAAGGTGTTCTCCAGGCCGTTCTTGTCGAGGAACCCGGTGAACCGGTCGAAGCGCTCGGCGTGGTTGCCGACCAGGCCGCTGAAGTCGGCCTGCTCGTACAGCCGGGCGGGGTCGAGGTCGTCGGGGAGCTGGTCTATCCGCTGGTGCGGTATCTCGAAGTACCGGCACAGCTCCAGCGTCCGCGAGTCGGCGGTCAGCACGGTCGCGGGCGTGCCCGCGAGCAGGGCGGCGATGTTGCCGTGGATGCGGGAGCCGAAGGAGAAGTCGTAGCCGCGCAGGTCGTCGATCCAGGTGACCGGGTCGATGTAGACGCGGACCTTGTCCTCGGCGTACATCGGGTGGTCCGGGTGCGACGGCATCCCGGTGACCTTGGCGTTCGGGTCGGTCATGTCCCGCCAGTGCAACTGCCGCGCGTCGCTGAGGTTCTGGCAGATGAACGTCAGGTTCGGGTAGCGCGCGTGGGTGCGCCGGATGATCTGGTCCAGGCCCTGGCCCTTGACCGCGGAGTGCGAGCCGTTGATGGCGATGCGGGAGGCGGTGGTCACCTCGGACACCCGCTTCTCCACGCGCAGTTCCCGGCCGTGCATGAACAGCGAGGGACAGCCGATCACCTCGACGTCCCGGAAGCCCATGTCCCGCAGGTACTGCTCGGTGAACTCGCCTCGCACGCCGATCGACGCGCTGTGGTCGAGCACCGCCGAGACGAACGAGCGGACGCTCGCCTCCAGGGGCTTCAGCCGGGCCGGATCGTTGTCGAGGCCGGCCTGGGCGCCGACGCCCAGCACCACCACGGGGATCCGCAGCTTGCGGATGAACTGGGTCATCCGCTGGAGCACCGGCTCGAACGACGGGCGGAAGGCGTTGGCGAGGGGCACCACGAAGGCGTCGTACTCCTCGTTGATCCGGGCCGCCGCGTTCACGTCGATCTTGTTCTTGTTGGAGACCACCTCGACGCCGGGCGCCTGGAGGATCTTGTGCGAGGCGTCGCTGAAGATCAGGTTGCCTGCGTTGGTGAGGATGACGTCCCGGTGCAGGGCTTGCTCGACGGGGACGACGTCGAAGGGGCTCTTGCCGGAACGAAGCAGGATGCGTTTCGTGCGGGGCGCCGCGGAGTCTGATGGTGACACGGTGTTCACAGTATGTTTGTCAGCCTTTTGATTTCTACTGGCATTCGGCACAACTTTCCGGCCGATTGCGTTGCGTGAGCGAACGGTCACGGGATGTCTGTCCGCAGCGTGGACCGCCGCACGGCGCCGGACCGGGTTCGCGTAGATTGCTGGAAAGGTCGGACGCGAGGGGAAAGAGTACAGGTGGCAGGGGCAAGGCAGGTCGTGGGTGAGGCCCGCAGGATCGTCGTCAAGGTCGGCTCCTCGTCCCTGACGACGGCGTCCGGCGGACTGGACGCCGACCGGGTCGACGCACTGGTCGACGTACTCGCCAAGGTGCGCGGCGCGGCGGGGGAGCGGGAGATCGTACTGGTCTCCTCCGGCGCCATCGCCGCCGGCCTCGCGCCGCTGGGCCTGAGCAGACGCCCCAAGGACCTGGCCCGCCAGCAGGCCGCCGCCAGCGTCGGCCAGGGCCTGCTCGTCGCCCGCTACACCGCCTCCTTCGCCCGCTACGGCGTCCGCGTCGGCCAGGTCCTGCTCACCTCCTACGACATGAGCCGCCGCTCCCACCACCGCAACGCCTCGCGCACCCTGGACGAGCTCCTCGCGATGGGCGCCTTCCCGGTCGTCAACGAGAACGACACCGTCGCCACCGACGAGATCCGCTTCGGCGACAACGACCGGCTCGCCGCCCTCGTCGCCCACCTGGTCCGCGCCGACCTGCTCGTCCTCCTCTCCGACGTCGACGGTGTCTACGACGGCGACCCGAGCCGCCCCGGCACCTCCCGCATCGCCGAGGTCCACGGCCCCGCCGACCTCGCCGGCGTCGAAATCGGCAGCGCCGGCAAGGCCGGGGTCGGCACCGGCGGCATGGTCACCAAGGTCGAGGCGGCCCGGATCGCGGCCGCCGCCGGCATCCCCGTGGTCCTCACCAGCGCGGTCCACGCCGCCGACGCCCTCACCGGCCAGGACACCGGGACCTACTTCCGTCCCACCGGCAAGCGCTCCACCAACCGCCTGCTCTGGCTCCAGCACGCCTCCGCCCCGCAGGGCGCGCTCACCCTCGACGACGGGGCGGTGCGCGCCGTCGTCGAGGGCCGCAAGTCACTGCTGCCCGCCGGGATCGCCGCCGTCGAGGGCGAGTTCGGCGCGGGCGACCCCGTCGAGCTGCGGGACGGCGCGGGGCGCGCGGTCGCCCGTGGCCTGGTCTCCTTCGACGCCAAGGAGATCCCCCGGCTGATCGGCCGCTCCACCCGGGAGCTGGCCCGCGACCTCGGACCCGCGTACGAACGTGAGGTCGTACACAGGGACGATCTGGTGATCCTGCACCCGTAATGGGTCGAAACGTCCCCGCACCGGTGGTGGACGTTCCGCGAAACCGCCTCCGCGAGCGCGCGGGGCCTGCTCCACTTTGTCGCAGGGACAACCGTCCGGGCCGACCGCGCCGGGACGACGCGCGAGCGCGAAGGAGGCCGTCGTGAGACGAGTGCGCCCGGGGGCGGCCGCGCCCCGCGGCGGTGCCGGCGCCCGCGCGGCCGGCGAGGAACGCGCCCTGACCAGCGTCGCGGCCGGGGACCGCTTCCCCGACCAGGGGCCCGAGGAGGTCCCGCGCCTGTGGCACGTCACCCTCAGCGTCTCCGGTGAGCGCACCCCCGTCGCCGAGGTCCGCCGCGCCCTCGAACAGCTCGCCCACGACCACCCCTTCCTGCTGACCAGCCGCTACGCCGGCGACCATGCCGAGATCCGGTACTGGGAGGAGGCCCGCGACCTGCACGACGCCGCCGCCGTCGCCCTGCGCCTGTGGGGCGAGCACCGGCAGACCGCGGGCCTGCCGCCCTGGGAGATCGTCGGCCTGGAGGTCATCGACCGCGTCACCTACCACCAGCGCATCGCCGCGGGCTACGGCCCCGCCCCGGCGACGCCGGTGGGCGTCCACCCCTTCTGAGGGGGCACATTCCGGGTCGTTCCAAGGGGCACATCCCGGGTCGCAGACGGCACGTCTCGGGGTGTGGGACATACGCCGGGTGACGCCGCCGGGCGCACTACCCTTCCCCCATGACCACGCTCTCGCCGTACGACTCGATGTCCCCGGTCACCCAGGCCGCCTACCGGGCCAAGGCCGCCGCCGCCGACCTCGCGCCGCTGCCGCGGGCCGTCAAGGACGACGCCCTGCTCGCCGTCGCCGACGCGCTGGAGGTCCGTACGAGCGAGATCGTCGAGGCCAACGCCCAGGACGTGGCCAAGGCCCGCGAGGCCGGGACCGCCGAGGCCATCGTCGACCGGCTGACCCTCACCCCGGAGCGGGTGCGGGCCATCGCCTCCGACGTACGGGACGTCGCCGCGCTGCCCGACCCGGTCGGTGAGGTGGTCCGCGGCAACACCCTCCCCAACGGCATCGACCTGCGCCAGGTCCGCGTCCCGCTCGGCGTGGTCGGCATCATCTACGAGGGCCGGCCCAATGTCACCGTCGACGCCGCCGCCCTCTGCCTGAAGTCCGGCAACGCGGTCCTGCTGCGCGGCTCGTCGTCCGCGTACCGGTCGAACACCGCCCTGGTCCGGGTGATCCGCGACGCGGTCGGCGGCGCCGGGCTGCCCGCCGACGCCGTCCAGCTGGTCCCCGGCGAGAACCGCGACAGCGTGCGCGAGCTGATGCGCGCCCGCGGCCTGGTCGACGTCCTCATCCCGCGCGGCGGCGCCTCCCTGATCAGCACGGTCGTCCAGGAGTCCACCGTCCCCGTCATCGAGACCGGCACCGGCAACTGCCACGTCTACGTCGACACCGCCGCCGACCTCGACATGGCCGTCGACATCCTGGTCAACAGCAAGGCCCAGCGGGTCGGCGTCTGCAACGCCGCCGAGACCCTCCTGGTCCACCAGGACATCGCCGCCGACTTCCTGCCCCGCGCCCTCGACGCCCTCGCCGACGCCGGCGTCACCGTGCACGCCGACGAGCGGGTGATGGCGTACGCCAAGGACTCCCGCGCCACCGTCGTCGAGGCCACCCCGGAGGACTGGGAGACCGAGTACCTCTCCTACGACATCGCCGCCGCCGTCGTCGACTCCCTCGACCGGGCCGTCGAACACATCCGGCTGTGGACCTCCGGCCACACCGAGGCGATCGTCACCACCTCGCAGCAGGCGGCCCGCCGCTTCACCCAGCTGGTCGACTCCACGACGGTCGCCGTGAACGCCTCCACCCGCTTCACCGACGGCGGCCAGTTCGGCTTCGGCGCCGAGATCGGCATCTCCACCCAGAAGCTGCACGCCCGCGGCCCGATGGGCCTGCCGGAGCTGACCAGCACCAAGTACATCGTCACCGGCGACGGACACGTACGGCGCTGAACCGGCCCCCGGTACGGATCCCGCCGGCCGGATGAAACCGGATGAATTTCCATACCGTCTGCCCAAAATGACCCCCCAGGTCTACTCTGGATGCGTGCCGGAGGACGTGGGGGGCACGCCGTTCCCTGACGGCTGGGAGCCCGACGACGACCACGACCGCGGGGTGTCGGACGAAGAGTTCGCCTCCGTGGTCTTCGACGAGGACTTCGTGCGTGCGGCCACGGTCCACGAGCCGACCGCCGTCGAACGTCTGCTGGCCGCCGCCGAGGCCAGAGCGGAGGCGTCCGAGGCCGAGGCCGCCCGCCGCGCCCGCACCAGGGGCGAGCGCTACGACGACGGATACGGCGACCTGGGCCCCGACCCGGCCGACCCCGACTACGACGACGACCCGGACGACGACGCCGACCCCCTGGACCGCCCCTACGGCGCCCCCGCGAGCTACGGCAAGCAGGTCCGCTGGCACCGTCCCGTCGCCTGGATGCTCGCCCTCGTGATGGGCATCGGCATGGTCGCGCTGGCCTTCAGCGCCGTCTACCGGGGGGCGTCCTCGGACCGCGACCGGGACCAGGTGCCGCCGCCCGCCTCCACCGGCCCCGAGCAGGGCGGCGCCGCCACCCCCTCGGCCTCCGCCGACTACTCCCAGCCGGCCGTCCCGGTGATCCCGCGCAGCCCCTGAGCGACGCCCGCGTCCCCGGTGCGAAGCTGTCCGAACTTGTCGTGTACCTGGGCGTTTACCCGACGGCCCGGCGACCCACTCTGAAGATATGGGAGGGCCTTCAGACCCGCCTGAGGGGACCCCCGAGGGCGCCCCCGGAGGCGGCGACGACGAGTACCGGTCCGTCGTCTTCGACGAATCGTTCGTCCGCGCTGCCCACCTCCAGGAGTTCTCCGCCCAGGAGCGCATCGCCGAGCACGCGCCCGCCGTGCGCCGCCGCCCGCCGCTGCGCCGCGGCGGACTGTCCCGGCAGGCCCTGATCCTGGTCGTGCTGATCGCCATAGCCTTCGGCACCGCCGTGTACATGGGCGTACGCCACCCCTACCAGAGCCCCGCCGCACGCCAGGCCGCCGAGCAGGTGCGGATGACGGTCGTCCCGCTCGTCCCGCGCGGCGAGGTGCCCGGCGCCGCCGACGCCGAGCGGCTGTACGCGCGCAGCCCCGCCGCGCAGTTCCGGGCCGGTGCCGCGGGCGTCACGCTGCCGCCCTACCGCAGCACCGCCCACTTCGCGGACGAGCAGGTCAGAAACGCCCTGCTCACCGCCAAGGAGTACGTGGTGCGCTCGTCGCTCGACCGGGAGGTGCTGGTCGGCGGGGAGACCCGCTCGGTGCGGGTGCTGCTCGCCCCCGACCAGACCGGCCAGTTCGACGAGAGCTTCAGCGACCCCGCCGCCGACGGCCGGCACGCGGCCACCGGATGGCTGGTGCGCTTCGACCCGGCCCGCGTCGAACTGGTCGCCGAGATCCGCGTCCGGGGCTCCCTGCGGGCCCTGGAGAGCGACTCCTCCACCCTGGAGGTCGTCGCCGCCCACACCGTCGTCTATCCGCTGCGGCCCACCGGTGACACCCGCGCCGAGGTGTCGCTGTTCACCGTCCGCCGCGAGCTGCACTTCCGCTTCGACCGGGACGACCTGCGGCTGCACCAGACCCGGCTCACCCTCACCTCGATCCAGGCGGGCCCGCTGTCCTGCGCCGAGGACGCGGCCGGATACCTGCGCCCGCTGCTCGCCGGGCAGAGCGCCAAGAAGGGCGGCCCGGCCGGCACCGACCCGTACGCCACGGGCGAGGCCACGGCCCTGTGCGGCACCCTGGCCGAGAGCGCGCAACCGAAGGGGTGACCGGGCCCCGGTCAGTCGCCGGTCCGGGGACCGTCCGGCCCGCCGGCCGAGCCGTCCTCAGGGCCCTCAGGGCCTCCAGGGCTCTCAGGGCCTCCAGGGCTCTCAGGGCCTCCGGGGCTCTGAGAGCCGTCCCGCGCGCCCTTCGGCCCCGGCTGCGGGGAGCCGAACCCGCCGAAGCCCCGCCGCACCCGCCCGCCGAGGTCCCCGGCCCCGCCGGCGATGTCGTTGACCAGCTTCATCAGCGGGTCCTTGGAGGTGCGCACATGCGTGGCGTAGCTGGACGCCGACTCCCGCCAGGAGTCGCGTACCGAGGTGTCCTTGTCCTCGTCGCGCCGCGGGTAGTGGCCGTCCATGATCCGCTGGTAGTCGCGGGAGGCCGCCCACTTCTTCAGCTCGGCGGCCCGCACGGTGGTGAAGGGGTGGGACCGCGGCAGCACGTTCATGATCTTCAGTACGGAGTCGCGCAGGTCGCCGCCGGCCTCGTACTCGTCGGCCTGCTCCAGGAACGCGTCCACGTTCATCTCGTGCAGGTGGTTGCCGCCCGCGATCTTCATCAGGCCGCGCATGGACGCCGTCAGGTCCTGGCCGACCAGCAGCCCCGCGCGGTCGGCGGACAGCTCCGACTTGCGGAACCACTCGCGCAGCGCGGTCACGATCGCCATGATCGCCAGGTTGCCCAGCGGGATCCAGGCGACCCGGACGGCCAGCGAGGTCAGGAAGAGCAGGATGGTCCGGTAGACCGAGTGCCCGGACAGCGCGTGCCCGACCTCGTGCCCGACGACCGCCCGCATCTCCTCCTCGTCGAGCAGCTCGACCAGCCCCGTGGTCACCACGATGATCGGCTCGTCCAGGCCGATGCACATCGCGTTCGGGTTCGGGTCCTGGTTGACGTACATCGGGGGGACCTTCTCCAGGTCCAGGATGTAGCAGGCGTCCCGCAGCATGTCGTTGAGGTGGGCGAACTGCCGGTCCGAGACGCGCACCGAGTCGGACAGGAACAGCAGCCTCAGGCTCCGCTCCGGCAGCAGCCCGCTGAGCGCCTTGAACACCGTGTCGAAGCCGCTCAGCTTGCGCAGCGCCACCAGCGCGCTGCGGTCGGCCGGATGCTCGTACGCGCGCGAGGAGATCCCCGGGAAGCGCCTGCGTGACCTGCCGGGCACCTGCTCGTGCCCGTTGCTCTGACGGCCGTCGGCCATGTCTTCCCCCAGGTGCGTCCTAGTGGCCCTTTGCGAACCCTTGTGCGGTCCTTTGTGCCCCCGAAGCAGAGCCCAGCCTAGGCGGAGTTACGGTGGACGGGCAGTACAGCTAAGGAGTCCGTGTCATGGAGCTTGTCCCCCACCCCGCCTGGCTCGCCGGGGCCGCGAACGCCGCCGAGCAGCCCGGGTCGGGCCATCTGCTCCAGATCGTGCTGATCGTGATGGTGCTGGGCTGTGTGCTCACCGCGTGGTTCCTGCTGCGGGGCTACAAGTCGAAGGACGACTGAGGCGGCCGTAAGGTTCCCCGGGCGGTCCGGACCCGTCCCCGCCGGCCTCCCGGCGGGTCCCGGCGGCTCCCGAGGGCTTCCCAACGGCGGAGTCGGCGTGATCGCGTGAGGGGGGCCCGCATACGATGAGCCCACGTCTTTATCCCGCCCACACGCGATAGGTCCTGCCGAAGATGAGCTTCCACAGCACCGCTGCCCAGTTGGTCACCCTTGCCGCCGAGGGCGAGGAGCACGGCGGCAACCACGAGAGCCTCAGCCCCTACGTCACCGGCATCGGCGCGTTCGTCATCCTGATGCTGCTGCTGTGGATCACCACCCGCTTCAACCGGGACCGCTGAGCGCCCCTCGGGTGAACAGGCGGCCGAGACGTTCAGCCGGGGCCGGTAGGGTCTGCACGCATGGGAGAGCAGGACATGCCTACCGGCCCGGTGAACGGCCCGGCCAGTGGCACACGGCACCGCCCCGGTCCCGGCACCGCCCCGTCACGACCGGGCAAGCGCCGGCTCGGCGTCATGGGCGGCACCTTCGACCCGATCCACCACGGGCACCTCGTCGCGGCCAGTGAGGTCGCCACACAGTTCCACCTCGACGAAGTGGTGTTCGTGCCCACCGGGCAGCCCTGGCAGAAGAGCCACCGCGCGGTCTCCGCGGCCGAGGACCGGTATCTGATGACGGTCATCGCCACCGTCGAGAACCCGCAGTTCTCGGTGAGCCGCATCGACATCGACCGCGGCGGCCCCACCTACACCGTGGACACCCTGCGCGACCTGCGCTCGCTCAACCCGGACACGGACCTCTTCTTCATCACCGGCGCCGACGCCCTCGCCCAGATCCTCACCTGGCGCGACAGCGAGGAACTCTTCTCCCTGGCACACTTCATCGGCGTCACCCGCCCCGGCCACCACCTGACGGACGCGGGACTGCCCGAGGGGGGCGTCTCCCTCATCGAGGTCCCCGCCCTCGCCATCTCCTCCACGGACTGCCGGGCGAGAGTCGCCAAGGGCGACCCCGTCTGGTATCTGGTGCCCGACGGCGTCGTGCGCTACATCGACAAGCGTCAGCTGTACCGCGGCGAGTGAGCCGAGAGGGGCACCGGTGAACGACCGATACGACGCGGGACACGGCGGCGGCCAGGAGGGCCCGTACGAGATCGTCGGCTACGACGAGTACGGCCGGCCGGTCTACCGCCAGGCCCCGGCACAGCAGCAGACGTACGACCCGTACGCGCAGGCCGGGCAGCAGACGCAGTACGCACAGCAGGAGTACGGCTACGACCCGTACGGCACCGGCGGACAGCAGCCCTCCGCCCCGTACGACCCCTACGCGAACTACGGCACCGGCCGGCAGGCGCCCGTGCCCCCGCAGGGCGCCTACGACACCGCTCAGCAGGAGCCCGTCCCCCCGCAGAGCCCGCAGAGTCCCTACGATTCCTACGCCGCCGCCGCCGGCGGCGGGCAGCCGCGGTCCCGGGTCGCCGAGCAGCCGGCCCGCATCCCGCAGCAGGCGGGCCCGCGCGAGGAGCCGGAGGGGACCGGGGCGGCGGGCCCGGCGGAACCCGGGGAAGAACCCGGTGCCGCGGGGCCGGAGTACCACACCGAGCAGTTCGCCTTCGTCGAGGAGCCGGACGGCGACTCCGAGGACGTCATCGACTGGATGAAGTTCACGGAGAACCGCACCGAGCGCCGCGAGGAGGCCCGGCGCCGGGCACGCGCGCGTGCCATCGCCCTGGTGGTCGTCCTCGCCCTCGTCGCCGTCGGCGGCATCGGCTACCTCTGGTACGCCGGAAAGCTCCCCGGCATGTCCTCGTCGGACTCCACGACCGGCGGCACGGCGGCGGCGGGCGCCCAGAAACGCGACGTGATCGCCCTCCACCTGCACGACACCGACGGCGGCTCCACCTCCACGGCGCTGCTGGTGAACAACACCACCACCCAGCAGGCCACCACCGTGCTGCTGCCCAACTCGCTGGCGCTGACCGGCGACGACGGCAGCGTCACCACGCTGGCCAGGTCGGTCGACGACGAGGGACCCGACGTCACCCAGGACGCGCTCGACTCCGTGCTCGGCACCGCCATCGAGGGCACCTGGCGCCTGGACACGCCCTACCTGCAGAACCTCGTCGACCTGGTCGGCAACATCGAGGTGGACACGGACGCGGACGTGCCCGACCCGGACGCCGAGGACGGCAAGGACGCCGCCGTCCTCGTCCACAAGGGCGCACAGCAGACCCTCAGCGGCAAGATGGCCGTGGCGTACGCCACCTACCAGGCATCGGGGGAGGCGCAGGACGCCCAGCTGGAGCGGTTCGGGCAGGTCATGCAGGGGGTGCTGCGCAAGCTGTCCTCCGACCCGCAGGCGGCGACGACCACCGTCCAGACGCTGGGCATGATCCTCGACCCGCCGCTGACCGACAAGGACCTCGGCTCCTTCCTGGCCGCCCTCGCCGACCTCGCCAAGGGCGGCGACCACAGGACGGCCCTGCTGCCCGTCCAGGACGACGGCACGGTCAGTGCCGAGGACAGCTCCGGCGTCGTCAAGGACGTTCTCGGCGGCACCGCCAAGAGCCCCGGCGAGGACGCCGCGGTCAGCGTCTCCGTGCAGAACGCCAGCGGTGACAAGAACAACACCGCCAAGGTCCGGATCACCCTGGTCAACGGCGGCTTCACCTTCGTGGAGGGCGGCACCGCCTCCACCGCGCGGGCCACCTCCGAGGTGCTCTACGCGGACGCCGCCGACAAGGAGAACGCCACCGAGGTCGCCAAGACGCTCGGCCTGCCGACCAGCGCGGTCGCCAAGGGCGACGTCTCCGCCAACGCGCGCGTGTCGGTGGTCCTCGGGCAGGACTACGAGCCCGCGTCGTGACCGGACGGTAACCGCATGGGCGGAGGTCGGCGGTCGTGAGACCCTTGGAGTCAAACGACCGTCGACCGAAAGCCTGGTAGTGACCGCGACCGACCGCTCCCTGGAGCTCATCAACACCGCCGCTCAGGCGGCCGCCGACAAGCTCGCCCACGACGTCATCGCCTACGACGTCAGCGACGTGCTGTCGATCACGGACGCCTTCCTGCTGGCCTCCGCACCCAACGACCGACAGGTCAAGTCGATCGTCGACGAGATCGAGGAACGGCTCAGCAAGCAGCTCGGCGCCAAGCCGGTACGCCGCGAGGGCGACCGCGAGGCCCGCTGGGTCCTGCTCGACTACGTCGACATCGTCGTCCACGTCCAGCACAGCGAGGAGCGCGTCTTCTACGCCCTGGAGCGGCTCTGGAAGGACTGCCCCGAGCTGGAGCTGCCCGCCGACGCCACGGCGACCCGCGGCAAGGGCGAGGAGCACGCCCGGACGCAGGCCGCCGAGTCCCCGGCTCCGGACGGGGACGGGTGGTGAGCGCCACCGGTGAGGTGACGGACCGGGGGGCCGGCCGGGGCCGCCGCGTCATCCTGTGGCGGCACGGCCAGACCTCGTGGAACGTGGAGCGCCGCTTCCAGGGGACCACCGACGTCGAGCTGACCGGGACCGGCGTCGCCCAGGCCCGCCGGGCCGCGCGGCTGCTGGCCGGTCTGCGGCCCGACGCGATCGTGGCCTCCGACCTGAGGCGGGCCGCCGACACGGCCGCCGAGCTGGCCGCGCTGACCGGCCTGGAGGTCGCCCACGACGAGGGCCTGCGGGAGACCTACGCGGGCGTCTGGCAGGGGCTGACGCACGACGAGATCATCGCCCGGTACGGCGAGGAGTACGCGGCGTGGAAGCGCGGCGAGCCGGTCCGCCGCGGCGGTGGCGAACTGGAGACCGAGGTCGCCGACCGCGCCGCCCCCGTGGTGCTGCGGTACGTGGACAAGCTGCCGCAGGACGGCACCCTCGTCGTGGTCAGCCACGGCGGCACGATCCGCACCACCATCGGCCGTCTCCTCGGCCTGGACGCGCACAGCTGGGAGGCCCTGGGCGGCCTGACCAACTGCTGCTGGTCCGTCCTCGGCGAGGGCGTGCGCGGCTGGCGGCTGCTCGAGCACAACGCCGGCAGTCTGCCGGAGCCGGTGCTCGGCGACGACGACTGAGCCGTGTGCGGACCCGGATTTCACTTTCCGGCAGGTCGCAGGCTAAAGTTCTTCTTGTTCGCCCCGCCGAGCGGGAAGAACACCAGCCCGGGGCTATAGCTCAGTTGGTAGAGCGCCTGCATGGCATGCAGGAGGTCAGGAGTTCAATTCTCCTTAGCTCCACAGAAGGACCAGAAGGTTCAGAAGCATCACGGTGAATCCCGTCCCCTTGAGGGGCGGGATTTTTCGTTGCCTCACTTGAGCACCAGGGACCCGCCGGACGTATGGCTCCATGGAGATCCGCGCCGGTCACCGTGTCCGTACTGGTACTGAGGCGTCGCTGACCGTGTCGGTCCAGGCGTGGCAGAATCAAACAGCCGAAGGGGGCGCGGCCCGACGGGAGGGAGTACCGATGCCTGCGAGCATCCTCGGGGACAGCGGCGGCGTCCCGTACGTGCGCACGGCCTGCGGCGACAGCTGGAGCTGATCGATGGGGGCACACAGGCGGAAGTGCGACTGGTGCGGCAGCGGCACTCCGATCGTCCGCGACATGGAACCGGTCAATCCCGAGTACCAGTACTGGTGCGAGGAGTGCGCGCGGGCGCTGATCATAAAAGGCGACCCCATCGAGACGTACCGGGAACTCGAGGGCGAGCCGATCTACGGCCGCCTGCTGGAGGAGCACTGCACGCTCAAGCGGTTCTACTCCTTCGTGGCCGCCTGACGGCTGATTGCCTGGTGGGCAAAGTGGTCAAATCGGGCAGACCGGAAACGATTTGGTGTTGGACCCGGTCGACCGTGTAATGTTGGCTTCGCCGCCGGGGAAACCGGGCGGAGCGAAGCGGTAAAACGCGGGGCTATAGCTCAGTTGGTAGAGCGCCTGCATGGCATGCAGGAGGTCAGGAGTTCAATTCTCCTTAGCTCCACAGGGAAACCCCCCGGATCATTGATCCGGGGGGTTTGTCGTGTGCGGCTCGTTCCGCTCAGCGGCCGAGCGCGCGCCGGCCGCGTCCCGGGGCCAGCACCGGCAGATTGGCCCGGGCCGGCGCCTGGGCGCGGGTGTCCTCCTCGATGCGCAGGGCGAGCGCCGGGCAGCGGCGCACCGCGCGCAGCGCCTTGGCCTCCGCGTAGCGCGGCACCTGCGCCTGCGCCACGGTGGGGAAACCGTCGGCGCCGAGCTGGAAGACCTCCGGGAGGATGTCCGCGCAGAGCCCGTGGCCGCGGCAGAGCGTCCAGTCGACGTAGATCTTCTGGCGGCTGGGGCCGTTCTCCGCGCCGCCGCCCGGGACGCCGGTCGGGGCCCTGCCCCCCTCGAAGAGCGGCAGCACACCCTGCACGGGCCGTCCGCAGCCGTTGCCGAGGACATGGGCGGCCAGGTCGTCCGTGAACGCCTTGACGGTCGATTCCAGGAACATCGCCGAGCCGTCCGGGTGCGAACACGCGCCGCGCCGCTTGACGTTCTTCGCGACCTGCTTGAGTGCCTCCAGGGCGGCCGGACCGCCGCCGTCCAGGACGTCCTGAAGGCCGCGCGCGGCGGCCGGCAGACCGAGGTAACAGGGGCCGCACTGGCCCGCGCTCTCCTCCGCCAGCCACTGCGCCACCCTCAGCGACTCGCCCAGCGGGCACGTCTCCTGACCGATCGGCAGAATGGCGCCCGCGCCCAGCGAACCGCCCACCGCGTCCAGCGAGTCGCGGGAGACGATCGCCTCGTCGACGGTGGCCGAGTCGATCCACTTGCCGTGGTAGCCGCCGGTCAGCACCCCCTGGGGCACCGGCGGGGCACCGGCCAGCTGGAGGACGTAGCGCAGCGGTACGCCCGTGGGGACCTCGATGACCATGGGGCGGGCGACCGCGCCGGAGACGGTGAGCATGACGGTGCCCGGCTCGTCGTAGAGGCCGGTGTTGCCGTAGCGCTCGGGGCCGATGCGGGCGGCGATGGCGAGCTGGGCGAAGGTCTCGGCGTTCGACAGCAGTGTCGGCGCGCCGCCCACGCCGCTCCTGGAGGCGCTGACCTTGCGGCCGGGCGGGATCGCCGGGCCGCCGTCGATGGAGCGGATCAGGGAAGCCGCCGCGCCGGTGACCATCCGTACGGGATTGCGCTGCACGCGCGCGCGGAGCGCCGAACGGCGGCCGTTGCCCAGGCCGCGTTCGGCGAGCGCGGCCTCCATGGAGCGCTGGGTGGACTCCCGGGTGACCCCGACGACGAGGGTGCGCGCGCCCATCGCCTCGGCGCACAGCAGCGCGCCGTCCAGGATCAGGTGCGGTGCGCGGTTGATGAGGACGGTGTCCTTGCGGCAGGCCGGTTCGTCCTCGCTGCCGTTGACGACGACGACCGGGCGGACGCCGCGCTTGATCGCCGCTTCGGCGACCGAGCGCAGCTTCTTGTGGAAGGGGAAGCCCGCGCCGCCGCGGCCCCTGAGATTGATCGCCTCGGCGAGTTTGGCGAGCTGTTCGCCGCCAAGGGGTTCGAGCGGGCCGTGCACCTTGAGGTGCATCGGGAGATCCAGCCGCTCGACAAGGTCGAAGCCCGACGTGAGCTGGGGAAGGCCGACGACGCGGACCTCGGGGACGTCGGGCAGGGCCTCGTTCACTTCATGCCTCCGGAAGGCGTGTTCCAGGGTTCACCCGACCCCGGTGCGTCGAAGTCGTAGGACGCGCCGGGGGCCGGTTCGGGGGCGGGACCGCTCGTGTAGGTGTCGTCCGGGTAGTACGCGCCGGGGACGGTGTTCTGCTCACCGGTGTCGTACACGTCACTCGGCCGGTAGCCGTAGCCGTCCGGATCGCTGTAGGCCGGGATGGTGTGTCCGGTGTCGGTCAGGGGGTCGTACGCCGACGGCGGGGCCTCGCCGACCGGTGGCGGGGACGGGACCGGCCAGCCGCCGGGGGGCATCGCCGCGCCGGGTGCGGTGGTGGGTGCCGCGCCGGGTGCCGTGGCGGGGCGGATGTCCGGCGGCAGGTCCATGGGGGAGGTCCGGCCGGGGGTGGCGGGCTGCTGCCAGGGGCGCTGCGGGGCGGAGACGGCGCGGTAGGCGGCGGCGAACCCGTTCGCGGGCTCCCGGGGCGCGGCGGCAGCGGGCTCGTACGGCGGCGGGGCGGCGGCGGTGCGCTGCCGGGGGACCCCCGCGTTCTCGTAGCCCGGCAGCGCGGAGCCCCGCGGGGTGGCGCCGGACGCCGCGAGGGCGCCGTCCCGGACCGGATCCTCGCGGTCCGGCCGGCCCTCCTGGTCCAGGAGGGCGGCCACGCGGTCGGCGATCCGGCGCTTGACCGGCCCCGGCGCCGCGCGCAGCGCCAGGGCCGCCATCACGCCGGCCACCGACAGGCCGTACAGGACCAGGAAGACCGGCTTGGCCGCGCGGCCCGCGTACAGCCCGTGCAGCAGGGCCGCGCACCAGGCCGGGTAGGCCAGCATGTGCATGGCCCGCCAGCGGGCCGCGACGGGGGCGGGGGAGGCGAAGCGGTTGCGCAGGGCGCCGGTGACGCCCACGAAGACCATGAGCAGACCGGCCAGGGTGCCGAGGCCGATGAGGAAGGCCCGGCCGCCGAACTGCTCGTCGTCCGTGAGCAGCAGGCCGAAGGGGATCACCGCGGCGACCCAGGTGGTGTGCGCCAGCGCCAGCTTGACCCCGACGTGCACGAGCAGGAAGACGATCGAGGCGGCGGCGGTGGTGCGGTGCACCGCCTGGGCGAGGAGGCGCTGGCGGGCCACGAGCAGGATCCGGTCCTGGGCGACCAGTCCCCAGATCACCGAGCAGCTGAGGCAGACCAGCGCCAGGACGCCGGCGCCGAAATCGAGGAACTCCGCGAACGAGTCGTCCGCCGTGGCGGCGAGGGATGGGTTCATGGGGGCACTCCGAGCGGTTCGGGGAAGCGGTCCCGGTGCCGCACTCTAGGTGGCGCCATACCCGTGGGTACGAGGTTTGAGTTATTGCGCTGTTATCAAATGACTATGCGGTCGTTGTGATGCCCCTTAGTGGCTGTTACGCGAAGTAAACCTTGACTGCGGTTCAGGCGCCGGAACCCCGTCGCGGCCCGCTCGGCGGCTGCGGTACCCTGACCCCATGCGTGCCGTACGCCTTCTGCTTAGCGGGCCGCGCTGATCAGTACCGACCGCCGGTGCTCCGGACGGTCGGCATCGGCGCGGCGTCCCCTCCTGTGCGAGGGGATTTTTCATTTCTGTCATTTCTGTCATGAGTGAGAGTCGCAGCCGCAGGCGAAGACGATCGATGGAGCTTTGAGGATCATGAGCGAGACGAACCCCGCCACCACCGCCGAGGCGGTGGCGCCGCACCGCTACACGGCAGCCCTGGCGGCCGAGATCGAGGCACGCTGGCAGGACTTCTGGGACGCCGAGGGCACCTACGCGGCGCCGAACCCGACCGGTGACCTGGCGGGCGCCCCGGAGGCGGTCGCCCGGCCCAAGAAGTTCATCATGGACATGTTCCCGTACCCGTCCGGTGCGGGCCTGCACGTCGGCCACCCCCTGGGCTACATCGCCACCGATGTCTTCGCCCGCTTCCAGCGGATGACCGGCCACAACGTCCTGCACACCCTGGGCTTCGACGCCTTCGGCCTGCCCGCCGAGCAGTACGCCGTGCAGACCGGCACGCACCCGCGTGCGTCCACCGAGGCCAACATGGAGAACATGAAGGCCCAGCTGCGCCGGCTGGGCCTGGGCCACGACAAGCGCCGGTCGTTCGCCACGATCGACCCGGACTACTACAAGTGGACCCAGTGGATCTTCCTGCAGATCTTCAACTCCTGGTACGACGAGGAGGCGCGGAAGGCCCGGCCCATCGCCGAGCTGGTCGCCGCCTTCGAGTCCGGCGCGCGTGAGGTTCCCGGAGGACGGGCCTGGAGCGAGCTGACCACCGCCGAGCGCGCCGACGTCCTGGGCGAGTACCGGCTGGCCTACGCCTCCGACGCGCCCGTCAACTGGTGCCCGGGGCTGGGCACCGTGCTGGCCAACGAGGAGGTCACCGCCGACGGCCGCTCCGAGCGCGGCAACTTCCCCGTCTTCAAGGCCAAGCTGCGCCAGTGGAACATGCGGATCACCGCCTACGCGGACCGGCTGCTGGAGGACCTGGACGAGCTGGACTGGCCCGAGGCCATCAAGCTGCAGCAGCGCAACTGGATCGGCCGCTCCGAGGGCGCCCGCGTCGACTTCCCCATCGACGGCGAGCACATCACCGTCTTCACCACCCGCCAGGACACCCTGTTCGGCGCCACCTACATGGTGCTGGCCCCCGAACACCCCCTGGTGGAGAAGTTCACGCCCGCCGCCTGGCCGGAGGGCACGCACCAGGTGTGGACCGGGGGTCACGCCACCCCCGCCGAGGCCGTCGCCGCCTACCGCGCGCAGGCCGCCGCCAAGTCCGACGTCGAGCGCCAGGCCGAGGCCAAGGACAAGACCGGCGTCTTCACCGGCGCGTACGCCACCAACCCGGTCAACGGCGAGAAGGTCCCCGTCTTCATCGCCGACTACGTCCTGATGGGCTACGGCACCGGCGCGATCATGGCCGTACCGGCGCACGACAGCCGTGACTTCGCCTTCGCGCGCGCCTTCGAGCTGCCGATGCGGTGCGTGGTCGAGCCCTCCGACGACCGCGGCACCGACCCGTCGGCCTGGGACGACGCCTTCTCCTCGTACGACGCGAAGATCGTCAACTCGTCCGGTGCGGACATCTCCCTGGACGGCCTGGGCGTGGTGGAGGCCAAGGCCCGCATCACCGAGTGGCTGACCGAGCGCGGCATCGGCGAGGGCACCGTCAACTTCCGCCTGCGCGACTGGCTGTTCAGCCGCCAGCGCTACTGGGGCGAGCCCTTCCCGATCGTCTACGACGAGGACGGCATCGCCCACCCGCTGCCCGAGTCGATGCTGCCGCTGGAACTGCCGGAGGTCGAGGACTACTCGCCCCGCACCTTCGACCCGGACGACGCCGACACCCAGCCCGAGACGCCGCTGTCCCGCAACGAGGACTGGGTCAACGTCACGCTGGACCTGGGCGACGGACCGAAGAAGTACCGGCGCGAGACCAACACCATGCCCAACTGGGCCGGTTCCTGCTGGTACGAGCTGCGCTACCTGGACCCGCACAACAGCGAGAAGCTGGTCGACCCCGAGATCGAGCAGTACTGGATGGGGCCGCGCGAGGGCCAGCCGCACGGCGGTGTCGACCTGTACGTCGGCGGCGCCGAGCACGCGGTGCTGCACCTGCTGTACGCGCGCTTCTGGTCCAAGGTGCTGTTCGACCTGGGGCACATCTCCTCGGCCGAGCCGTTCCACAAGCTGTTCAACCAGGGCATGATCCAGGCGTACGTCTACCGGGACGCGCGCGGGATCGCCGTACCCGCCGCCGAGGTGGAGGAGCGCGACGGCGCGTACTTCTACCAGGGCGAGAAGGTGTCGCGACTGCTGGGCAAGATGGGCAAGTCGCTGAAGAACGCGGTCACTCCGGACGAGATCTGCGCCGAGTACGGCGCGGACACGCTGCGCCTGTACGAGATGGCCATGGGCCCGCTGGACGTCTCCCGGCCGTGGGACACCCGCGCGGTGGTCGGCCAGTTCCGGCTGCTGCAGCGGCTGTGGCGCAACATCGTCGACGAGACGACCGGCGAGGTCACGGTCGTGGACACCGACCCCGCCGACATCGACGTGGACACGCTGCGGGCGCTGCACAAGGCGATCGACGGGGTGCGCGGCGACCTGGAGGGCATGCGGTTCAACACCGCCATCGCCAAGGTCACCGAGCTGAACAACCACCTGACCAAGGTGGGCGGCCCCCTCGCGCGGCCGGTCGCCGAGGCGCTGGTGCTGATGGTCGCGCCGCTGGCCCCGCACGTCGCCGAGGAACTGTGGCGCAAGCTGGGCCACCCGGACTCCGTCGTCCACCAGGACTTCCCGGTCGCCGACCCGGCCTACGTCGTGGACGAGACCGTCACCTGCGTGGTCCAGATCAAGGGCAAGGTCAAGGCGCGGCTGGAGGTCGCCCCGGACATCTCCGAGGCGGACCTGGAGAAGGCGGCGCTGGCCGACGAGAAGGTCGTGGCCGCGCTGGGCGGCGCCGGGATCCGCAAGGTCATCGTGCGGGCGCCCAAGCTGGTCAACATCGTGCCGGCGTGAGCTTGGCATGAGGGCGGCATGAGGGCGGCATGAGGGCGGCCTCAGCTCGGCATGGCAGGCTGGCCGGCTGGCCGGCTGAGGTGCTCAGGGCGGTCCCCTACGGGCAGGTTCGGGGTTTTTCTGGAACTCCGGGCCTGCCCGTTGCGTTTACGGTGGAAGAGAGTGGCGCGGTGGGCGCCGCGAGCGCCCGCGGGGCGGGCCGGAGGAGGAGCACCGTGGAAGCAGTGATCGCAGTCGTCGCCCTGCTCTTCGTGCTCATGATCGCCCTTGGCGCCTATGCCACGGTGAAGGCCGTCGGCGCCGCCAAGCGGGGCGTGGACCGCGGCATCACTCAGGCCCGCCGCACGGTGGAGGAGCACACGCTGCGCGCCAAGTCCCTGGTCCAGCCGGGATCGGCCGGTGAGGTCGCGCGGCTGCGGCTGTCGCTGCGCACGTCCATGCGGGCCACGCAGGACGCGCTGGACGCGGGCGTGGCCGAGGACGAGTCCCTCAAGGAGTCCCTGGGCCTGTTCGCGCGGCTCAGCGCGCACGGACACGAACTCGACGCCGAGCTGCGGCGGCTGGAGACCGAGCCGGACCGCGCCACCCTCGCGGAGCGCCTGCCCGGGCTGCGCGAGCGCACCGAGCGCATCACGCAGGCGGCCGACTCCCTGCGCTGGGCGGCCCGCGACCGTGCCCGCCGCTTCGCGGACGACGACCTGGACTCACTGAGCGCCCAGATCGACGTAGAGGCGGGCGCCCTGCGGCACTGGACCCGGACGGAGCCCGTCTCCCCGCCGCCCCCGTGGCCCGAGACGCCGGCCGCCACCGACGCGAGCGCCGGACCGGGGCGGCCGGCTTCCGCCGGGGAACCGGCGCGACCGGCGATCGACCCGGCCGGGCCGCGCCCGACGTACCCCTGGCAGAAGAAGGCCCGGCCGGAGAGCACGACGTGACAGTCCGGCCCGGCGGCCGGGCTCGGCAGCGCGGCCTGTTCGGTGCCGATGGCGGTGACCGGTGCTGGTGACCGGGGCCGGACTGCCGTATGGGCGCTACGGCAGGTAACCTCCAGCTCATGTCCCGCCATGTCGCGATCGTCACCGATTCAACGGCCTACCTGCCGCCCCGGACGATGGAGCGTCACGGCATCACCGCGGTGCCCCTGACCGTGGTTCTGGGCGACCGGGCGCTGGAGGAGGGCACCGAGATCTCGACCCGCTCGCTGGCCCAGGCGTTGCAGAAGCGACGACCGGTCACGACCTCCCGTCCCAGCCCGGAGACGTTCGCCGAGACCTACCGGAAGGCCGCCGGCTCCGGCGCCACCGGCATCGTCTCCCTGCACCTCTCCGCCGAGCTGTCGGGCACCTACGACGCGGCGGTGGTCGCGGCACGCGAGGCGCCCGTCCCGGTACGGGTCGTGGACACCGGCATGATCGCCATGGCGCTGGGTTTCTGCGCGGTCGCCGCGGCCGAGGCGGCCCGGAACGGCGGCACGGTGGACGAGGCCGTCACGGCGGCGGAGAAGCGGGCGGCGGGCACGTCCGCCTACTTCTACGTCGACACCCTCGACTATCTGCGCCGCGGCGGCCGGATCGGGGCCGCGCAGGCACTGTTCGGGTCCGCGCTGGCGGTGAAACCGCTGCTGCGGCTGGAGGACGGCCGGATCGAGCCGCTGGAGAAGGTGCGCACGGCATCCAAGGCCATCGCCCGCCTGGAGGAGATCGCCGCCGACCGGGCGGGCGGCGCCGAGGTCGACATCGCCGTCCATCATCTCGCCGCCCCCGACCGGGCCTCGGCCCTGGCGGACCGGTTGCGGACCAGGGTGCCGTGCCTGGCCGACCTGCACGTCAGCGAGGTCGGGGCGGTGATCGGGGCGCACACGGGACCCGGGTTGCTGGGGGTCGTCGTCTCGTCCCGGTGAAGCCCGTCACCCGTGCGGGTGGCGGAGATATCCACAAGCGGGCGTCGGTCCCCAGAAACCGACCATGATCATCGCGAGGGTGCCGGGTCGTCCGATCCTCGGCGCATGGCACTTCGATCAGGTTCTCGCGCAACGGCACCCACCAGCGGCCCTGGCCGCCGCCCCGCCTCCGACGGCCGCTTCCGTCACCGACGCCCACCGCAGGTCCACGGCCGGGTACGGCCCCCGGGCCGGGCACGGCACCACGGCCGCCGGGCTTCTGCTTCCGCGTCTGCTTCGGCTTCGGCCTCGGCTTCGGCGGAGGAGATTCGCGGGCGGGCGGAGGCGCTGTTCGGCGAACGGCCGGGATGGGCCGGCTCCGGGGAAGGGGGCGCTCAGCGGCGAGGGCCGGGGAAAGCGCCGCCCGGGCGGCGGGCCGCGGGCCCGGGCGCCGACGCCCCGCGGGCGGAGATCTGGGCGGACACCGGGGAGGCCGGGGAGGCTAGGGGCGTCGCGGATCCGGCGGCTGTTCCGGATGCCGGGGCCGCCGTAGGTACGGGAGCCGTCCCGGACGTCGGGGCCGCCCGTGACGCCGGGTCCCGTTGGGGGCGTGCCCGGCTGGCGCTGCGGGAGCGGATGCCGCTGTGGCTCCAGACCAGGTGCGGGCTGGAACGGCGCGGTGTGCTGGCGCTGACCGTGGTGCTCGTCGCCGCCGCGGGTCTCGCGGTGCAGCACTTCTGGACCGGCCGGACCCAGTCCGTGACCGCACCCGACCTGGTGCGGGCGGCGGCAGCGCCGTACGGCGGGCGGAGCGCGCCCGCGCAAGAGGCCGGGGCCACGGGCACGCCGGGTGGGACGGACCCGGTGACGGCCGGCACGCCGGGGGCGACTCCGGGCGCCGAGATCGTGGTGGACGTCAGCGGCAAGGTACGCGACCCCGGCGTCCACCGGCTGCCGCCGGGTTCACGGGTGGCGGACGCCCTGCGCGCGGCCGGTGGTGTACGCCCCGGCACCGACACCGGCGCGCTCAACCGCGCGAGGTTCCTGGTGGACGGCGAACAGGTCATCGTCGGCCCTCCCCCCGAGGACGCGGGTACGGGGGCCGGCTCCGTCGGCGGGCCCGGTGGCGGTACCGCCGGGGGACCCGGAGCGGGGCCCGCCGCCCCCGTCTCCCTCAACACGGCCACCGTCGACCAACTCGACACCCTGCCGGGCGTCGGCCCCGTGCTCGCCGGGCACATCGTCCAGTACCGCACCCAGCACGGCGGCTTCCGCTCCGTCGACGAACTGCGCGAGGTCAACGGCATCGGTGAGCGCCGCTTCGCCGACCTGCGCGACCTCGTACGGCCATGACGCGCCGCACCGAGCCGCCTCACGCGCCGGACGACCGGCACGGCGCACACCCGTCGGCCGAGCCGGTGCAGGCGCCCGCCGCGACGACCCGGACGCCCGCCGCGACGCCCCGGACGCCCGCCGCGACGACCCGGGCGCCCGCCGCGACGACCCGGGCCCCCGCCGCGGCGACCCGGACGGCCGTCCATGCCGCCTCCGGGAAGCGGCTCGGCGCCGCCCGTCCCCGGCAGGAGGGCCCGGTGGACCTGCGCCTGGTGCCGCCCGCCCTCGGAGCCTGGGCCGCGGCGGCCCTGTTCCTGGACAGGTCCGCCGGGTGGACCGTCTGCGCGGTGGTCGGCTGCGCGGTCACCGCCGGGCTCCTGCTGGCGTGCCGGGCAACCCGGCGCAGATCCCACGGCGAACGCTGGGGCCGGCACCGGCCCGCCGTCGCCGCCCTGCTGCTCTGTGTCGCCGCGTCCGCCGCCTCGGCCGGACTGCACGGAGCCGACCTGCGCCGGGGCCCGGTACCGGAACTGGCCCGGCGGTACGCCACCGTGACCGCCGAGGTGGAGCTGACCTCCGGCCCGCGTCTCACCCGCCCCCGCGTCCAGGGCAACCACGAGGCGCCGCCCGCCGTGCTGGTCGACGCCGACGTACGCCGAGTGGAGCAGGCGGACGGGACGGTGGCGACGACCCGGACACCGGTACGGATGATCGTCGACCTGGACGTGGGGACGCCGGAGCGGAATCCGGGGGCCCCGGTCCCGGGGGCACCGGAGCGCGACCCCGACGGCGCGGACCCGGGCACGGCCCCCGACCGGGCCCGCGCCTCGCCCTGGCTCGGGCTGCTGCCGACCACGCGGGTGCAAGTCACCGCCCGCTCGGCGCCCCCTGCGGTGGGCGGGGACCGTATCGCCGCCCTGTGGCGGGTACGGGGCGGGGCGACGCCGGACGTCGTGGCCGGACCGTCGGGGGCGCAGCGGGTCGCGGGACGGTTGCGTGCCGGGCTGCGGGCGGCCACCGACGACCTCCCGGCGGACGCCCGGGCGCTGCTGCCCGGGCTGGTCGTCGGCGACACCGCGCGGATCACCCCGGACCTGGAGGAGGCGTTCAAGGAGACCGACCTCGCGCACACGCTCGCCGTGAGCGGGGCCAACTTCACCATCCTGCTCGCCCTGCTGCTGGGCCCGCCCGGTCTGGCCCAGCTCAGCGAGCGCCGGGGACTGGCCCCCCGCCTCGGCGTCCCGCTGCGGGCGACGGCCCTGCTCGGGGCGGCGCTGGCCCTCGGGTTCGCCGTCGTGTGCGGCCCCGACCCGAGCGTGCTGCGGGCCGCGGCCTGCGGAGGCGTCGCGCTGCTCGCCCTGGCCACCGGCCGCCGCAGATCCCTCGTCCCGGCGCTGGCGACGGCGGTACTGTTGCTGGTGCTGTACGACCCGTGGCTCGCCCGGAGTTACGGCTTCCTGCTCTCGGTGCTCGCCACCGGTGGCCTGCTCACGCTGGCGCCGCGCTGGAGCACCGCCCTGCGCGGCCGGGGGGTGCCGCCCCGCCTGGCCGAGGCGCTGGCCGCCGCTGCCGCGGCCCAGGCGGTCTGCGCGCCCGTCGTCACCGTGCTGTCGGCGCGGGTGAGTCTGGTGGGCGTGCCGTGCAATCTGCTGGCCGAGTTCGCCGTCGCGCCGGCCACGGTCCTCGGCTTCGGCGCGCTGGCCACCGCCCCGGTGGCGATGCCCGTGGCCGAGGTGATGGCGTGGTGCGCGAGCTGGCCGGCCGGTTGGCTCGCGCGGGTGGCCCGGACCGGGGCGGCGCTGCCCGGCGCGGGAGTGGACTGGCCCGGGAGCTGGACCGGGGCGGCGTCGCTCGCGCTGGTGACCGTCGGTGTACTGCTCGCGGGGCGGCGGTTGACACGGCATCCCTGGTGGTGCGGTGTCTGTGTGCTGGCGCTGGTGGTCGCGGTGCTGCGGCCGGCGCCGCTGACCCGGGTGATCACGGGCTGGCCGCCCCCGGACTGGCGGCTGGTGATGTGCGACGTCGGGCAGGGCGACGCGATGGTGCTCGCGGCGGGCCAGGGCACGGGCGTGGTGGTGGACGCCGGACCCGATCCGGTCCTCGTCGACCGCTGTCTGCGGTCGCTCGGCATCACCCGGGTCCCGCTCGTCGTGCTGACCCACTTCCACGCCGACCATGTGGCCGGGCTGCCGGGTGTGCTCCGGGGGCGTTCGGTGGGCGCCATCGAGACGACCGGCTTCGAGGAACCGGCGGACCAGGTGGACTTCGTCCGCGCACGGGCGGCGGCACGGAAGATCCCGTTGCGGCACGCGGTCGCCGGGGAGCGCCGGCGGACGGGAGCGCTGTCCTGGCAGGTGGTGTGGCCTCCGCCGCCCGCGTCGAGTCAGCGGCTCGGCGTGGAGGGTCCGAACGACGCCAGCGTCACCCTGCTGGTCAGGACGGCCGGCCTCAGGCTGCTCCTGCTCGGGGACCTGGAACCGCCCGCCCAGCGGGCACTGGCCGGATCGCCGGTGGCCTCCGCGCTGGAAGGGGTGGACGTGCTCAAGGTGGCCCACCACGGCTCGGCCCACCAGGACCCGGGGCTGCTGCGCCGGGCGGCCCCGCGGGTGGCGTTGATCTCCTGCGGTGCGCGCAACATGTACGGCCACCCCGCCCCCGGCACGCTCGTGGCGCTACGGGCCCAGGGCGCCGCCGTCCTGCGGACCGACCGGGACGGCGCGCTGGCGGTCGCGGGCACGGAGGAGGGGCTGCGGGTGACAGGAAGGTGAGAGCTGTGCGGGCAACAGGCGTCGACTGTGCGGCAGTTGTGCAAACCGATACCGGAACCATCAATTCGGGCCACAGCGGGGCCACTCATACGCAGTGCTGTCACATGGGCCGCTTTGCTGTGATGTGCTTCCGTGTTGCCTGGAAAGCCTCAACGGTGATCGAATGCACCTTCGGCAGAGAAGATTCAGCGTCGTACAGAGGGTGTCGTAGATGATCGGCCGCTTGTTGGGAAGCCGCGCGAAGCGGGCACGACGGACGGGACCCCTGGCGGCGGTGCGGGTTCCGCCGAACGCGGGAGTGCTGAGCTGCAGGGTGCTGGACCCGGTCAACGAGCCCGTGGCGCACGCGAAGTTGACGGTGAGCGACAGCATGGGGCGCAAGATCGTCCGCGGCGGGACGGACCCCTACGGGTCGTTCGTCACGGCGGTGCCGGCGGGGGAGTACCGGCTCGCGGTGTCCGCCGAGGGATTCACCCCGTACCGGGCGTCCGCGACCGTGGTCGAGGACTCGCTCTCCTCGCTCGGTGATGTGACCTTGCAGGTCGCGGCGGTGCCGGAGCTGCCGAAGACGGGGGACTGGGAGATCGAGCCGGCGCACTCCTCGATCGGTTTCACCGCGCGGCACATCGGACTGGCCCGGATCCACGGGCGGTTCAACTCCTTCGCCGGGGCGGTGCGGATCGCCGACGAGATGGAGCGGTCGGCGATGCACGTGGTGATCGACGCGGCGTCCATCGACACCAATGTGCGGATGCGCGACGACCATCTGCGGTCGGCGGACTTCCTGGACGTGGCGAGGTATCCGACGCTGGAGTTCTACAGCGACCGGTTCGCGCACCGGGGCGGCAACCGGTGGGCGGTCACCGGCGGACTGTCGCTGCACGGCGTGACACGGACGGTGACGCTGGACGCCGAGTACCTCGGGCTCGGCAACGGCATGGAGGGCGAGGTGCGGGCGGCCTGCCGGGCCACCACGGAACTGCACCGGGACGACTTCACGGTCAGCTGGCAGACGATGCTGGCGCGCGGCATCGCCGTGGTCGGGCCCAGCATCACCATCGACCTCGACATACAGATCGTCCCCAAGGGCTGACCGGGCTGACCGGGCTGACCGGGCCGGCTGGTCGCCGGTGACGGACAATGTCCGGCGTGAGTGATGTGAGACATGTGCTGGTCCTGCCCGACCGCGATGCCGCGGAGGAGGTGGCCGAGGCACTGGGGGAGCGGTTCGGCGTCACCGAGGAGCCGCGGCTCCTCCGGGACGCGCTGGCCGGTGAGGACGACGCCGAGGACGCCCAGTGGCTCGTCGTCCTGCGGGACGAGGAGCGGCAGCTGGACGCCGGGGAACTGGACGAGTTCGCCGCGGAGTGGGACGGCTGGCGCGAGGAGCCCTAGCCTCGCCGCCCCTGCCCCCGCCCCCGCCCCTGCCCCCGCCCTCGACCGCCGCCTCCGACTCGGCGGCCGCTGTCAGTGCCGCGTGCGATGCTTGTCGCGATGGCCAGGAAGACTGCGAATGACGACCCTCTCGCCCCGGTGACCCTTGCCGTGGGCCAGGAGGACCTCCTGCTCGACCGTGCCGTGCGGGAGGTGGTGGCCGCCGCGAAGGCCGCCGACGCCGACACGGACGTACGCGACCTCACCCCGGACCAGTTGCAGCCCGGCACGCTCGCCGAGCTGACCAGTCCGTCGCTCTTCGCCGAGCGCAAAGTCGTGGTCGTACGCAACGCGCAGGACCTGTCCACGGACACGGTCAAGGACGTCAAGACCTACCTCGGCGCACCCGCCGAGGAGATCACCCTGGTCCTGCTGCACGCGGGCGGCGCCAAGGGCAAGGGGCTGCTGGACGCGGCGCGCAAGGCGGGGGCGCGGGAGGTGGCGTGCCCGAAGATGACCAAGCCGGCGGACCGGCTGGCCTTCGTGCGCGGCGAGTTCCGTGCCGCCGGTCGGTCGGCCACGCCCGAGGCGTGTCAGGCGCTGGTGGACGCCATCGGCAGTGACCTGCGGGAGCTGGCGTCGGCGGTGTCCCAGTTGGTCGCGGACGTCGAGGGGACCATCGACGAGGCGGTCGTCGGGCGGTACTACACCGGGCGGGCCGAGGCGTCCAGCTTCACGGTCGCCGACCGGGCGGTCGAGGGCCGGGCCGCGGAGGCGCTGGAGGCGCTGCGGTGGTCGCTGGCGACGGGGGTGGCGCCGGTGCTGATCACGAGCGCGCTGGCGCAGGGAGTGCGGGCGATCGGCAAGCTGTCCTCCGCGCGTGGGGGGCGTCCCGCCGATCTCGCCCGGGAATTGGGCATGCCGCCGTGGAAGATCGACCGGGTGCGGCAGCAGATGCGCGGCTGGACACCGGACGGTGTGGCCGTGGCGTTGCGGGCGGTGGCCGAGGCGGACGCGGGGGTCAAGGGCGGGGGAGACGATCCCGGGTACGCGCTGGAGAAGGCGGTCGTCACGGTCGCGCGGGCGGCGCGGTCGCGGGGACGGTAGGCGTGGTCGCGCGGGCGGTGCGGTGACGGGGACGACAGGCGCGATCCCGCAGGCGGCGCGGTCGTGGGGAGGGCGCGGTCACGAGGACGGTAGCCACGATGGCGCGGGCGGCGCGGTCGTGAGCACGGTAGCCACGATCGCGCGGATGGCGCGGTCGCGAGCACGGTAGCCACGATCGCGCGGATGGCGCGGTCACGGGACGGACGGCAGCCCGAGCCAGGGCGGCCCCGGGCATGAGCACCCCGACGGGCCCCGGGCATGAGCACCCCGTGGTGCCGGCCCCCTGGCCGTCGCCCCCCTCCGCCCCCGGACACACCAACGGACACACCAAAGCCCCGCCCAAGAAGGCGGGGCCTCGGGTCAAGCATCAGGTGAGCCCACACCCGCGTGGCGAACGCAGGCCGCGTGCGGGCTCGGGGTGCCGGTCGGGAGCGGATGAGAGAGGGCCCGCTCTGGGTCCTTCCGGCGGTCAGACGGACCAGATGAGGGTTCAGCCCTTGAGGGCGACGACCTTCTGCGCCAGCGCCGACTTCTTGTTGGCGGCCTGGTTCTTGTGGATGACGCCCTTGGAGACGGCCTTGTCGAGCTGACGCGCGGCGGCGCGCTGGTACTCGGTGGCCTTCTCGACGTCACCCGCGGCAGCGGCCTCGCGGGCCTTGCGGATCGCGGTCTTCAGGGAGGACTTGACGGCCTTGTTGCGCAGCCGCGCCTTCTCGTTGGTCTTGATCCGCTTGATCTGGGACTTGATGTTCGCCACGAATGAGCCTCTACAGGTTCAGGCACGGGGCCCACGGGTCCCGTACCGGTGATTTTCCAGAAGTCGTGCCTCACGCTGAGAGGGCAAGAGACACAGCCCCCCACACTACCAGCGGCCCGTCGAGGCACCCAAACCCGCCGTCGGCCGGTCCGTGACCGCCCCTCCCAGACCGCCCCCCGGTCCCCGCCCGTGGGACGATGGAAGCTACGTATCGATCCGACCCGAGACCGCAGACACTGCGGACGCCTCAAGAATCAGGACCCTGCGTGCCCGCGATCCCAAGCCATGTGCCCGAGCCGAGCCGTACCGACCCGGCTCTGATCCGCAACTTCTGCATCATCGCGCACATCGACCACGGCAAGTCCACGCTCGCCGACCGGATGCTCCAGCTGACCGGTGTGGTCGAGCAGCGGCAGATGCGCGCCCAGTACCTCGACCGCATGGACATCGAGCGCGAGCGCGGCATCACGATCAAGTCTCAGGCGGTGCGTCTGCCGTGGGCCCCCACCCACGCCAAGAACGACACGCACATCCTCAACATGATCGACACCCCGGGGCACGTCGACTTCACCTACGAGGTCTCGCGGTCGCTCGCCGCGTGCGAGGGGACCATCCTCCTGGTCGACGCCGCCCAGGGCATCGAGGCCCAGACCCTCGCCAACCTGTACCTGGCGATGGAGAACGACCTCACGATCATCCCCGTACTGAACAAGATCGACCTGCCGGCCGCGCAGCCCGAGAAGTTCGCCGAGGAGCTCGCCAACCTGGTCGGCTGCGACCCCGCCGACGTGCTGAAGGTCTCCGCCAAGACCGGCCTCGGCGTGGAGGCGCTGCTGGACCGGGTCGTCGCCGACGTCCCGGCCCCGGTCGGCGTCGCCGACGCCCCCGCCCGCGCGATGATCTTCGACTCGGTCTACGACTCCTACCGCGGTGTCGTGACCTACGTCCGGGTCATCGACGGCCAGCTCAACAAGCGCGAGCGCATCAAGATGATGTCGACCGGCGCCACCCACGAGCTGCTGGAGATCGGGACCAACTCGCCGGAGATGCTCCCCGCCGACGGCCTCGGCGTGGGCGAGGTGGGCTATCTCATCACCGGCGTGAAGGACGTCCGCCAGTCCAAGGTCGGCGACACCGTCACCAGCCAGCAGAAGGGCGCCACGGAGGCGCTCGGCGGCTACAAGGACCCGAAGCCGATGGTCTTCTCGGGGCTGTACCCGCTGGACGGTTCGGACTACCCCGAGCTGCGCGAGGCCCTCGACAAGCTCCAGCTCAACGACGCGGCCCTCGTCTACGAACCGGAGACCTCCGCCGCCCTCGGCTTCGGCTTCCGTGTCGGCTTCCTCGGCCTGCTGCACCTGGACGTGATCCGGGAGCGGCTGGAGCGCGAGTTCGGCCTCGACCTGATCGCCACCGCGCCCAACGTGGTCTACCGGGTGGTGATGGAGGACGGCAGCGAGCACACCGTCACCAACCCGAGCGAGTTCCCCGAGGGCAAGATCACCGAGGTGTACGAGCCGGTCGTGCGCGCCACGATCCTGGCGCCGACCGAGTTCATCGGCTCGATCATGGAGCTGTGCCAGACCCGGCGCGGCACCCTGCTCGGCATGGACTACCTCTCCGAGGACCGCGTCGAGATCCGCTACACCCTGCCCCTCGCGGAGATCGTCTTCGACTTCTTCGACCAGCTGAAGTCGAAGACCCGCGGCTACGCCTCGCTGGACTACGAGCCCACCGGCGAGCAGACCTCCAGCCTGGTCAAGGTCGACATCCTGCTGCACGGTGACAAGGTGGACGCCTTCTCGGCGATCACCCACAGGGACCAGGCGTACGCCTACGGTGTGCGGCTCGTCGCCAAGCTCAAGGAGCTGATCCCCCGGCAGGCCTTCGAGGTGCCGGTGCAGGCCGCCATCGGCTCCCGCGTCATCGCCCGCGAGACCATCCGCGCCATCCGCAAGGACGTCCTCGCCAAGTGCTACGGCGGTGACATCTCCCGTAAGCGGAAGCTGCTGGAGAAGCAGAAGGAAGGCAAGAAGCGGATGAAGATGGTGGGGTCCGTGGAGGTCCCCCAGGAGGCCTTCATCGCCGTCCTCTCCAGCGACGACAACGCGGGATCGGGCAAGGGCAAGAAGTAACCCCGGCACTCGGACACAAGGGGCCCGTCGCACGGAAGCGCGACGGGCCCCTGTCCGTCCCCGTGACCGCTGTCCGGAGGAAACAGTCGGGAAGTGACAGGGCGCGGGCCCTTACATACCGGCCGGTCGGGCCTTACTCTGATCCCCTGCTCGATAGTTACTCGCGAGTTAAACAAGAGAGTCAAGAGAGCCAGCCGCAACAGAGCCAGTACCGCACCGTCGCGGGCCCGGAGGATGTCGTGAGCGACACACAGACCCTGATCGATAACCGTCCGCCGTCCGTGGCGGGCCTCTTCCTGGAGCGCGTGGCGGCCACGCCGGACGCCGAGGCCTACCGTTATCCCGTACCGTCGGCCTCGGGCGAGGGGCCGGACGACTGGAGGTCGCTGACCTGGGCGCAGGCCGCCGAGCGGGTCCACGCCATCGCGGCCGGTCTGATCGAGCTGGGGATCGAGCCCGAGCAGCGGGTGGCGCTGGCGTCGTCGACCCGGATCGAGTGGATCCTCGCCGACCTCGGCATCATGTGCGCGGGCGCGGCGACGACCACCGTCTACCCGCAGACCAACGCCGACGAATCGGCGTACATCGTCTCCGACTCCGGCAGCCGGGTGCTGATCGCGGAGGACGCCGCCCAGCTCGCCAAGGCGAAGGAGAAGCGCGGCGAGCTGCCCGACCTGACCCATGTCGTGGTGATCGACCCGGCCGGCGCCGGCACCGGCGAGGACTGGGTCCTCACCCTCGACGAGCTGGAGCGCCGGGGCGCGGCCCGGCTGGAGAAGGACCCGGACCTGATCGAGAACCGGGTCGGCGCGCTCACCGAGGACCAGCTCGCCACCCTCATCTACACCTCCGGCACCACCGGCCGCCCCAAGGGCGTGCGGCTCCCGCACGACTGCTGGTCGTACATGGCGAAGGCGACCACCGCGACCGGGCTGATCAGCGCCGACGACGTGCAGTACCTGTGGCTGCCGCTCGCCCACGTCTTCGGCAAGGTGCTGACCTCCGGGCAGATCGAGGCCGGTCACGTCACCGCCGTCGACGGCCGCGTCGACAAGATCATCGAGAATCTGCCGGTGGTCCGGCCGACGTACATGGCGGCCGTCCCGCGCATCTTCGAGAAGGTCTACAACGGGGTCGCGGCGAAGGCGAAGGCCGGCGGCGCCGCCAAGTACAGGATCTTCCAGTGGGCCGCCGAGGTCGCCCGCGAGTACGCCAAGGTCACCCAGGACAACTTCCGCCGCACCGGCACCGCGAGCGCCCCCTTCGGCCTGTCCGCCAAGCACAAGGCCGCCGACGCCCTCGTCTACGCCAAGATCCGCGAGGCGTTCGGCGGCAACCTGCGCGCCTGCGTCTCCGGCAGCGCCGCCCTCGCCCCCGACATCGGCTACTTCTTCTCCGGCGCCGGCATCCACATCCTGGAGGGCTACGGCCTCACCGAGTCCTCCGCCGCCTCCTTCGTCAACCCCGGCGAGGCGTACCGCACCGGCACGGTCGGCAAGCCGCTGCCCGGCACCGAGGTGCGCATCGCCGACGACGGGGAGATCCTGCTGCGCGGCCCCGGCATCATGCAGGGCTACCACAAGCTGCCCGAGAAGACCGCCGAGGTCCTGGAGCCGGACGGCTGGTTCCACACCGGTGACATCGGCGAGCTGTCGCCCGACGGCTATCTGCGCATCACCGACCGCAAGAAGGACCTGATCAAGACGTCCGGGGGCAAGTACATCGCGCCCGCCGAGGTCGAGGGCCGGTTCAAGGCGGTGTGCCCGTACGTCTCCAACATCCTGGTGCACGGCGCCGACCGGAACTTCTGCACCGCCCTCATCGCCCTCGACGAGGCCGCGATCATGGCGTGGGCGCAGGAGAACGGGCTGGCCGGGAGGACGTACGCCGAGGTCGTCGCGGCCCCGGCGACGGTCGGGATGGTCCAGGGATACGTGGATCAGCTCAATGCCGGGCTCCAGCGCTGGCAGACGGTCAAGAAGTTCCGGCTGCTGCCCCGCGACCTCGACATCGAGCACGGCGAGGTCACCCCGAGCCTGAAGGTGAAGCGGCCGGTGGTGGAGCGGACGTACAAGCACCTGATCGACGAGATGTACGAAGGGGCGCGCGAGGCGTAGTCCCGGCGCGCGGGGCACGGCCGGCACCGAGGCGCCTGCCCCGCGCCGTCCGTCACGGCATAGGCCTCCCGCGTTCCCCGCCGCGCACGATCAAGCGCCGCAGCTCCCGCAGCCGCCGGCGCAGTTCCGGTACGTCCGGTGGCGCGTCCGCGTCCAGGTGGGCCTCCAGCGCGGCCAGCCCGGCCTCGATCGCCTCCTGCCCGGCTCGCTCGCCCGCCCGCAGCCGTTCCAGCTCGCGGTCCTTGCGGTGCAGGTCGAGGAAGACGCTGACCTTCGCGCGCAGCACCCAGGGGTCGAAGGGCTTGGTGACATAGTCGGCGGCCCCGGTGGCGTAGCCCCGGAACGCGTAGCCGGAGGCGTCCTCCGTGCCGGTCAGGAAGATGATCGGGACGTCCTTGGCCCGGTCGAGCCGCTTGATGGTGGCGGCCGTCTCGAAACCGTCCATGCCGGGCATCCGCACGTCGAGCAGGATCAGGGCGAACCGTCGGTTCAGCAGCGCCTGGATCGCCTCCTCGCCGCAACGGGCCCGGACCAGGGGCTCGTCGAGGGGCCCCAGGACGGCCTCCAGCGCGATCAGGTTGTCCTCCAGGTCGTCGACCAGGAGGATCGCGGCGCGTTCGGCTGTCGTCGGCTCGGCGGTCATGGTGACGGGGGCCTCACTGGGTTCCGTGACGCGGAACCGGTCGTCAGCCGGTCCCCGGGGCCCTTCGGGGCGCACAGATGTAGCACGGTTCTCACTCATCGCGGCCCACTTCGGTAACTCGACGCTTATGGGCGGGACCAGTCTGTCACTCTGTCGCCATCGACTGCGGCGTATTCGTACGAACTGCACGGGGAGCTGTCCATGGGGGTCATTCCGACGCAACGGGAGACCGTCTCCCTTGCCACCGGGGCGTCAGCCCACCCGCCGGAGACATCCGCGCGGGTCCGTGCCGAACTGCCCGGCACCTCCCTCGCGCCGGGCGCGGCCCGCGCGCTGGTCCGGGTGGCGCTCGCCGACTGGACGGAGCAGGCCCTGCCCGGCACCGAGTACCTGACCGACCGGCACGCCGACGACGCGCTGCTGGTCGTCAGCGAACTGGTCACCAACGCCGTCGTCCACGCCGGTACCGACGTCGGGGTGGCCTTCCGGCTGGAGCCGACGGGCACGCTCGTCGTCGAGGTGTCCGACCGCCACCCCGCGCGCGCTCCCCGCAGCACCGACGCCGAGTCCTCGGCCGAGACGCCCGAGTACGGTCGCGGTCTGCGGCTCGTCGCCACGGTCTCCGACGCCTGGGGGATCACGTACCGCACGGGCGTCAAGACCGTCTGGGCCGGCCTCCCGCCGGTCTGTGACGCGGTCGCCCTCGCCGTCGCCGAGGGCATCGAGGCGTACGCCGGGGAACGGGGCCCGCGGGTCCGCACCGCGGCCGGGGACCGGGCGCCGAGGGGCCCGTGGGACTCGGTGGAACAGTGGGCCCGGCAGGGCACGGGAGGTACGATCACGCCGACGGCGCCTCGCGCCGCAGGGAAGGCCGACGGGACCGGAGCGGGCCCAGAGGCCGGCGGGACCCGGGCGGGCGCAGGGACCGATGGGACCCGGGCGGGCGCAGGGACCGATGGGGCAGCAGTGGCCCCAGAGGCCCACCGGACCGAAGAGAGCCTGGAGAGCCGGGCGACCCCCGGCACCGTGACCCCGGGCAGTGCCGGTCAGCGGGACGCCGGCGACCGGCAGTGGCTGGGCCGCGGCGCGCTGTCCTTCCTCGCCGAGGCGTCCGACCTGCTGGCCGGGCAGCTCGACGAGGACCGGATCGCCTCCCTCGTCGCACAGCTCCTGGTGCCCCGGCTCGCCGACTGGTGCGCGGTCTGGCTGGAGGACGAGTCCCTGGGCCGCGCCGACTGGGGCGACGGCGGTACATCGGTGGGCGCCCGCCTGGCCCGGGTCTGGCACGGCAGCGAGCACCGCATCGAGGAGCTGCGCCGGGCCCTGGAGAAGGACCCGCCGCGCCCGCCCGCCCCGTGGCGTTCCGGGCCGGTCGCCCACCCCTGGCCGGGCGACGCGCTCGGCCCGCGCGGCGCGTGGGGCGCGGCGCTCGCGTACCGGCTGGTCGCGGGCGGCCGGCCGCTGGGCACGCTGGTCATCGGCCGGGCCGCCACCGTGCGCTTCCCCGACGAGATCACCGGCCTGGTCGAGGACCTCGGCCGGCGGGTGGCGCTCGCCATCGGCACCGCCCGCCAGTACGCCCGCCAGGCCACCATCAGCGCCGTCCTCCAGCGCGGCCTGCTGCCCGGCGCCGTCGCCGAGATCCCCGGGATGCGCAGCGCCCTCGTCTACGAACCCCGCGACCAGGGCGGACCCAGCGGCGACTTCTACGACCTCTTCCCGGCCGGCGACGGCCGCTGGTGCTTCGCCGTCGGCGACGTCCAGGGCAAGGGCCCGGAGGCCGCCGTGGTCATCGGGCTGGCCCGGCCCTGGCTGCGGCTGCTGGCCCGCGAGGGCTACGGCGTCGCCGACGTCCTGGACCGCCTCAACCAGCTCCTGCTCGACGACGCCACCGAGGCCGCCGACGCCGCCGCCCGGGCCCTGGTCGCCGTCGAGGGCCGGCCGGTTGCCCCGGGCGACGGTCCGCAGACACGTTTCCTTTCCCTGCTCTACGGCGAACTGGTCCCGTTCGACGGCGGGGTGCACTGCACCCTCGCCTCCGCCGGACATCCGCTGCCGCTGCTGCTCACGCCCGACGGCGACGTCCGCACGGTCGCGCGGCCCCAGACGCTGCTGGGAGTCGTGGAGGACGAGACGTACGCCAGTGAGAGCTTCGACCTGTGGCCCGGCGACAGTCTGCTGTGCGTCACCGACGGCGTCACCGAGCGGCGCAACGGCTCCCGCCAGTTCGACGACGACGAGGGGCTCGCCGTCGCCCTCGCCGGGTGCGCGGGCCTGGACGCGCAGCTGATCGCCGCACGCGTCAGAGCGCTGGTGCACGCCTTCGGCGACGGCCCGCCGGAGGACGACCTGGCCCTGCTGGTGCTCCAGGCCGAGTAGCGGCCGGTACGGGGGACGCGGATGCGGGACAATGGAGCCCATGCCCTCCGCACTTCCCGACGGCGAGCCCGTCCCCGCCGACGGCGCCCTGCCCGCGTCCGCGCTCGCCGGGGCCGCGAGCCGCCCCCTCGGCTTCTACCTGCACGTCCCGTACTGCGCGACCCGCTGCGGCTACTGCGACTTCAACACCTACACCGCCACCGAGCTGCGCTCCACCGGCGGCGTCCTGGCCTCCCGCGACAACTACGCCGACACCCTCACCGACGAGGTCCGCCTCGCCCGCAAGGTGCTCGGCGACGACCCCCGCGAGGTCCGCACGGTCTTCGTCGGCGGCGGCACGCCCACCCTGCTGGCCGCCGACGACCTCGTACGGATGCTCGGCGCGATCCGCGACGAGTTCGGCCTCGCGCCCGACGCGGAGATCACCACCGAGGCCAACCCGGAGTCCGTCGGCCCGGCGTACCTGGAGACCCTCCGCGAGGGCGGCTTCAACCGGATCTCCTTCGGCATGCAGAGCGCCAGGCAGCACGTCCTGAAGATCCTCGACCGCACCCACACCCCCGGCCGCCCCGAGGCCTGCGTCGCCGAGGCCCGCGCGGCCGGCTTCGACCACGTCAACCTCGACCTGATCTACGGCACCCCCGGCGAGACGGACGACGACTGGCGGGCCTCCCTGGACGCGGCCCTCGGCGCCGGACCCGACCACGTCAGCGCGTACGCGCTCATCGTCGAGGAGGGCACCCAGCTCGCCCGCCGCATCCGCCGCGGCGAGGTCCCGATGACCGACGACGACGTGCACGCCGACCGGTACCTGATCGCCGAGGAGACCCTCGCCGCGGCGGGCTTCGACTGGTACGAGGTGTCCAACTGGGCCACCTCCGACGCCGGCCGCTGCCTGCACAACGAGCTGTACTGGCGGGGCGCCGACTGGTGGGGCGCGGGACCGGGCGCCCACTCCCACGTGGGCGGCGTGCGCTGGTGGAACGTCAAGCACCCCGGCGCGTACGCGGCGGCGCTGGCGCAGGGCCGCTCCCCGGGCGCCGGGCGCGAGATCCTCACCGACGAGGACCGCCGCGTCGAGCGCATCCTCCTGGAACTCCGCCTGCGCGAGGGCGTCCCGCTCTCCCTCCTCCGCGAAGCGGGCCTCGCCGCCTCCCGCCGGGCGCTGTCGGACGGACTGCTCCAGGAGGGGCCGTACGGGGAGGGACGCGCGGTGCTGACGCTGCGCGGGCGGCTGCTGGCGGACGGGGTGGTCAGGGATCTGGTGGACTGATCACTCGGGGGAGTGAATAGCCTCGGAATGCCAGTTCGGCCCCTAACCTGGTTCTCAGGCCGCCGCCAAAAGGACGCGGCGGATCTGGAGGGCCACGGAGATGACAGCTGTGGACGAACGTGGAGTCGCGGAGTTCTTCGCGGGGTTCGAACCGCCCGAGGGGCTCAAGGCCGAGCTGCTCCGGGGGGAAATCGTGATGATGGCCAGCCCTGATCTGGTGCACAACCGGATCGTCACCTCTTTGATGGACCAGATCCCGCACCGGCGCTGGGAGCGGCTCCAGACTCAGGACATCGACGTCGTCGACGAGGCCAGCGAACCTGTGCCCGACCTGGTGGTCATGGAGTTCGGCATCGGCCCGGACTCAGGACGTCTTCTTCCGTCTCAGGTGATCACGTTGGTCGTGGAAGTGGTCTCGAAGACCAGCGTGGACCGGGATTATGGCGTCAAGCGTCTGATCTACGCTGCTGGTGAAGTGCCCGCGTACCTGATCGTCGACCCCATCATGGCCCAGTGTGTTCTGTACTCGGACCCGGTCGGACGAGGCGAGGGAGCTGACTATCAGGTGCAGCGGATCACCAAGTTCGGGGCGCCGCTGCCGCTGGAACAGTTGGGCGTCGAGCTGGACACCACCGTGTTCGGCACCTACAAGGGCGTCAAGCCACATCACCGCCCGTGACGAAGTCGATCAGCTCCTCCACCCGCCCCAGCAGCTCCGGCTCCAGGTCCTTGTACGAGCCCACCCGCGCCAGGATCGCCTGCCACACCGCCCCGGTGTTGTCCGCCGGCCACCCCAGCGCCCGGCACACCCCGGTCTTCCAGTCCTGACCGCGCGGTACCCGGGGCCAGCCGGGGATGCCCAGCGCGGCCGGCTTCACGGCTTCCCAGATGTCGATGTACGGATGGCCGACCACCAGCGCGTGCGCACTGGTCACCGACTCGGCGATCCGTGACTCCTTCGACCCCGGCACCAGGTGGTCCACCAGGACCCCCAGCCGCGCGTCCGGGCCCGGCGCGAAGTCGGCGACGATCGACGGCAGGTGGTCCACGCCCTCCAGGTACTCCACGACCACGCCCTCGATCCGCAGGTCGTCGCCCCACACCTTCTCGACCAGCTCGGCGTCGTGCCGGCCCTCCACGTAGATCCGCCCCGCCCGTGCCACCCGCGCCCGCGCGCCGGGCACGGCGACCGAACCGGACGCCGTACGGGACGGCCGTACCGGACCCGGCGACGACGGCTTGACCAGCGTCACCACCCGGCCCTCCAGCAGGAACCCGCGCGGCTCCAGCGGGAAGACCCGGTGCTTGCCGAAGCGGTCCTCCAGCGTCACCGTGCCCGCCTCGCAGCCGATCACCGCGCCGCAGAACCCGGTGCCGGGCTCCTCCACGACGAGACCGGGATCGGCCGGCACCTCGGGCACCGGCTGCGGCTTCTTCCACGGGGGCGTGAGATCGGCGGAGTACTGGCGCATTCTGCCGACGATACGAGGAACGCCACGCGGGTGATCAGTACGACACGCCGAACCGGGCCGCCAGCGCGTCCCGCTGCGCCCGGACGAACGCCGCGTCCACCACCGCCCCGTGACCGGGCACGTACAGCGCGTCCTCACCGCCCAGGCCGAGCAGCCGGTCCAGCGAGGCCGGCCACTGCCCGGGAAGCGCGTCGGGCCCCGCCTGCGGCTGCCCCGACTCCTCCACCAGGTCCCCGCAGAAGACGACCGCCGGACTGCCCGGCACCACGACCGCCAGGTCATGGGCGGTGTGCCCCGGGCCCACGGCGGCCAGCAGCACCCGCCGGCCGCCGCCCAGGTCGAGGGTCCGCTCGCCGTCCACCTCGTGCCGGACGGACACCAGCGCGTCCACCGCCTCCGCCGCGCGGCGTCGGTCCAGCCCGTTGGCCAGCGCGTCCGCCCGCAGCGCCGCCCGCCCCGCGCCGAGGGCCGCGTCCACCCCCGCCGCGCCGTACACCTCCGCCCCCGCGAACGCCGCCGCCCCGAAGACGTGGTCGAAGTGGGCGTGGGTCAGCGCGAGATGCGTCACACGCCGGCCGGCCAGCCGCAGCGCCTCGGTGCACAGCCGCGCGCCCTCGCCGAGGCTCGACCCCGCGTCGACCACCAGTGCCGCGTCGCCGCCGACCACGAGCCCCGCCGTGCAGTCCCACACCGGCAGCCGGCGCCGCCCCACCCCGGCCGCCAACCTCTCCCAGCCCAGCTCTTCCCAAGTCACCGTCATGGCGGCGACGCTAGCGGTGCGAGCCCGCCGGGGACGGCAGCACGGGGCGGCCCTTGCCGGGGGTGTACCCCACGGCCGTACACTGGGCCGGGGAAGTCTGGCACTCGCACGCGGTGAGTGCCAGGGCAGAAGTAGCCGGACGTGACCGGGAGGTGTGCGCGATGCTCAGTGAACGAAGGCTGCAAGTGCTGCGCGCCATCGTCCAGGACTACGTCGGCACCGAGGAGCCCGTCGGCTCCAAGGCCCTCACCGAGCGGCACAGCCTCGGCGTCTCCCCGGCGACTGTGCGCAACGACATGGCGGCGCTGGAGGAGGAGGGGTTCATCGCCCAGCCGCACACCAGCGCCGGGCGCATCCCCACCGACAAGGGCTACCGGCTCTTCGTCGACAAGCTCGCCGGGGTCAAGCCGATGACGGCCCCCGAGCGGCGCGCGATCCAGAACTTCCTGGAGGGCGCCGTCGACCTCGACGACGTGGTGGCCCGTACGGTGCGGCTGCTGGCGCAGCTGACCCGGCAGGTCGCCGTGGTGCAGTACCCGTCGCTGACCCGCTCGACCGTGCGGCACGTGGAGCTGCTCTCGCTGGCGCCCGCGCGCCTGATGCTGGTGCTGATCACGGACACCGGACGGGTCGAGCAGCGCATGGTGGACTGCCCGTCGCCGTTCGGCGAGACCTCGGTGGCGGATCTGCGGGCGCGGCTCAACAGCCGGGTCGCGGGGCGCCGGTTCACGGACGTGCCGACGCTGGTCGAGGACCTCCCCGACGCCTTCGAGGCGGAGGAGCGCGGTACGGTCGCCACCGTGCTCTCCACCCTGCTGGAGACGCTGGTCGAGGAGAACGAGGAGCGGCTGATGATCGGCGGCACCGCCAATCTCACCCGCTTCGGCCATGACTTCCCCCTCACGATCCGGCCGGTGCTGGAGGCGCTGGAGGAGCAGGTCGTGCTCCTCAAGCTGCTCGGCGAGGCGAAGGATCCGGGCGTGACCGTACGGATCGGTCATGAGAACGCCCATGAAGGACTCAACTCCACGTCCGTCGTGTCGGTGGGCTACGGTTCGGGCGGCGAGGCGGTTGCCAAGCTCGGCGTGGTCGGACCGACCCGCATGGACTACCCGGGAACGATGGGAGCGGTACGCGCAGTGGCACGGTACGTCGGACAGATCCTGGCGGAGTCATAAGTGGCCACGGACTACTACGCCGTACTCGGCGTACGCCGCGACGCGTCCCAGGACGAGATCAAGAAGGCGTTCCGGAGGCTCGCCCGCGAGCTGCACCCGGACGTCAATCCCGATCCGAAGACCCAGGAGCGGTTCAAGGAGATCAACGCCGCCTACGAGGTGCTGTCGGACCCGCAGAAGAAGCAGGTCTACGACCTCGGCGGCGACCCCCTGTCGCAGAGCGGCGGCGGCGCGGCCGGCGGTTTCGGCGCGGGCGGCTTCGGGAATTTCTCGGACATCATGGACGCGTTCTTCGGTACGGCGTCGCAGCGGGGACCCCGTTCGCGCACCCGCCGCGGCCAGGACGCGATGATCCGTATCGAGGTGGAGCTGGACGAGGCCGCCTTCGGTACGACCAAGGACATCCAGGTCGACACGGCCGTCGTCTGCAACACCTGCAACGGCGAGGGCGCGGCCCCCGGCACCTCGGCGCAGACCTGTGACATGTGCCGCGGACGCGGTGAGGTCTCGCAGGTCACCCGGTCCTTCCTGGGCCAGGTCATGACCTCGCGGCCCTGCCCCCAGTGCCAGGGCTTCGGCACGGTCGTGCCGACCCCGTGCCCCGAGTGCGCGGGCGACGGCCGCATCCGCTCCCGCCGCACGCTGACGGTGAAGATTCCGGCCGGTGTCGACAACGGCACCCGGATCCAGCTCGCGGGCGAGGGCGAGGTCGGCCCCGGCGGCGGCCCGGCCGGCGACCTGTACGTCGAGATCCACGAGCTGCCGCACTCGCAGTTCCAGCGCCGGGGCGACGACCTGCACTGCACGGTCACCCTGCCGATGACGGCGGCGGCCCTCGGCACCAAGGTGCCGCTGGAGACGCTGGACGGCCTGGAAGAGGTCGACATCCGCCCGGGCACGCAGTCCGGCCAGTCGATCCCGCTGCACGGCCGCGGCGTGACCCACCTGCGCGGCGGCGGCCGGGGCGACCTCATCGTGCACGTCGAGGTCCAGACCCCGACCAAGCTCGACCCCGACCAGGAGCGCCTGCTGCGCGAACTGGCCAAGCTGCGCGGCGAGGAGCGGCCCCAGGGGCAGTTCCAGCCGGGTCAGCAGGGCCTGTTCTCCCGGCTGAAGGACGCCTTCAACGGCCGCTGAGCCGGGTCCGGCGCGGGCCCGGGGCGCGTGCCGTACGGGCACCGGTTCGGTACCCGCGCGGGCACCGGTCCCGAGCCGTACGGACCCGCGCGGGACACCGGCCGGGCGCCCCGTTCCGGCGGCGGAAGCCCGGATTCGGACTTGTCCGGAGGACGTGGCACCATGCGGTCATGTCCTCCGCGCTGACCGATCTCTTCCCGTACCCGATCGTGCAGGCTCCCATGGCGGGCGGCGTCTCCGTGCCCCGGCTGGCCGCCGCCGTCTGCGAGGCGGGCGGACTCGGCTTCCTGGCCGCCGGGTACAAGACGCCCGACGGGATGTACCAGGAGATCAAGCAGCTGCGGAGCCTGACGGGCCGCCCGTTCGGCGTGAACCTCTTCCTGCCGCAGCCGGAGACGGCCGACCCCGCGGCCATCGGCGTCTACGCCCACCAGCTGGCCGGCGAGGCCGCCTGGTACGAGACGGAACTCGGCGACCCGGACAGCGGCCGGGACGACGGCTACGAGACCAAGCTGGCCGTACTGCTCGACAACCCCGTGCCGGTGGTGTCGTTCCACTTCGGCGTCCCCGGCCGCGAGGTGATCGACGCCCTGCACCGCGTCGGCACCTTCGCCGTGGTCACCGCCACCACCGCCGACGAGGCCCGGGCCGTCGAGGAGGCCGGCGCCGACGCGGTGATCGCACAGGGCGTCGAGGCCGGCGGCCACCAGGGCACCCACCGGGACGCCCCGGAGACGGACGGTTCCGGCATCGGGGTGCTGTCGCTGGTCGCCCAGGTGCGCGAGGCGGTGAACCTGCCGGTCATAGCCGCCGGCGGCCTGATGCGCGGGGGCCAGATCGCCGCCGTCCTCGCGGCCGGCGCGAGCGCGGCCCAGCTCGGCACCGCCTTCCTCGCCACCGCAGAGTCCGGCGCGCACGCCCTGCACAAGGCCGCGCTGACCAACCCCCTGTTCGTCCGCACCCAGCTGACCCGCGCCTTCTCCGGACGCCCCGCCCGCGCCCTGGTCAACCGCTTCCTGCGCGAGCACGGCCCCTACGCCCCCGCCGCCTACCCGGACGTCCACCACCTCACCGCGCCGGTGCGCAAGGCGGCCGGGCGGGCGGGCGACCCGCAGGGCCTGGCCCTGTGGGCGGGACAGGGCCACCGGATGGCCCGCGACCTGCCCGCCGGGCAGCTCATGGAGGTGCTCGTGTCCGAACTCACCGCCGCCGGGGCGGCGTTGTCGCACTACACCACCGGAGGCGCGGACCGATGACGGCACCGGTGTTCGTGGCCGACTCCCTCGACGGCCTGTCCGGCGGGGAGTACGTCCTCGACGGCCCCGAGGGACGGCACGCCGTCTCCGTGAAGCGGCTGCGGCCCGGCGAGGACGTCGTCCTCACCGACGGGCGCGGCCACTGGGCCGAGGGCGTCGTCAAAGCCGCCGAGGGCAAGGACCGCCTGGTCGTCACGGGGCTGCACGCCGTGGTCGAGGAGCCCGCGCCCCGGCCCCGTATCACCGTCGTGCAGGCCCTCCCCAAGGGCGACCGGGGGGAGCTGGCCGTCGAGACGATGACCGAGGTCGGCGTCGACGCGATCGTGCCCTGGGCGGCGTCCCGGTGCGTCACACAGTGGAAGGGCGACCGGGGCCTCAAGGCGCTCGCCAAGTGGCGGGCCACCGCCCGGGAGGCCGGCAAGCAGTCCCGCCGGGTCCGCTTCCCCGAGGTCGCGGACGCGGCGACGACCAAGCGCGTCGCGTCACTTCTGGCCGACGCCGACTTCGCCGCCGTACTCCACGAGAGCGGCGAGATCCCGCTGGCCGGCGCCGGACTGCCCGCCGAAGGCGACATCGTGCTCGTCGTCGGCCCCGAAGGCGGCGTCTCCCCCGAGGAGTTGGCGCTCTTCCAGGAGGCGGGCGCCCGGCCGTACGTGCTCGGCCCCACCGTCCTGCGCACCTCGACCGCGGGAACCGCCGCCGCCGCCCTGCTCCTGGGGCGCACGGGTCGCTGGGGCTGACCGCGCCGGGGTGGTGCGGAGTGGCCGTATGCGCCCTACCGTCCCGCCCCCGTCGGTGGCAGTCTGCCCGCATGGGGGTTTTGAGGCGTCTTCGGCTCGGGCGGCGCGGGGTACCGGCCGCCGTACTGGCCGTCGTGGTCGTCGGCTCCGTGGTGGCCTGCGATCCCGCCGGCGTGAGTTCCGCGTCGGTGGCGTACACCACCGACGAGACGGTCACCCGCGAACTGGAGCGGCGGGACACGGGCGTGCGGTGGATCACCTGCAACGCGTCCTACGACGGCGGTGCGAGCCCTTCCGCGGGAGAGCGGACCGTGGCGGAGATCGACTGCGAGGGGCAGACCGACGACGGCAAGGACATCACCGTCGACGGCCACGTCACCCGCGTCGTCGAGGGCGCCTGCGTGCGCGGCGAACTCACCGCCAAGGTCGACGGCAAGGAGCGCTTCCGGGTCAGCGGGCTGGGCGACTGCGACGCCACCCCCACCCCGCCGGTGAACAGCGACCCGACGCGGAACGGACCGGGGCCCACCGTCACCGTGACCGTCACCAAGACCGTCTACTGCCAGACCCGCCCCCAGTGCTGGCCCGAGGGCAAGTGATCCAAACCCCTGTCCCGCGCCGCCGCCGCTGCTTAGGGTGAGGGGGTGACTCAGTCCGCAGCTGCTGCCTACCTCCGGTTCCCGCATCCACACGGTGAGTTGACCGCGTTCACCGCCGAGGACGACGTGTGGCTCGCGCCCCTCGACGGGGGACGCGCCTGGCGGGTCAGCGCCGACAACACCCCCGTCACCCAGCCGCGCATCTCGCCCGACGGCACCACGGTGGCCTGGACCTCCACCCGGGACGGCGCCCCCGAGGTGCACGTCGCGCCGGCCGAGGGCGGCCCGTCCCGGCGGCTGACGTACTGGGGCAGCCTCAAGACCCAGGTCCGCGGCTGGCTGCCTGACGGCCGGGTGCTGGCCATCAGCACCTACGGCCAGGCCAGCCTGCGCCGCACCTGGGCCCGCGCGGTCCCGCTGGACGGCGGCCCCGCCGAAACCCTGCCCTACGGCCCCGTCGGCGACGTCGCGTTCGGCCCGCGCACCGTGCTGCTCTCCGCGCCGATGGGCCGCGAGGCCGCCTGGTGGAAGCGGTACCGGGGCGGTACGGCCGGCAAGCTGTGGATCGACACCGAGGACGACGGGGAGTTCGTACGGCTGCACCAGGACCTCGACGGCAACATCGAGTACCCCTTCTGGGTCGGGGACCGGCTCGCGTTCCTCTCCGACCACGAGGGCACCGGCGCGGTGTACTCCTCCCTCGCCGACGGCACCGACCTGCGCCGCCACACCCCCCTCGGAGGCTTCTACGCCCGGCACGCGGCCACCGACGGCACCCGGGTCGTCTACTCCAGCGCCGGTGAGCTGTGGACGCTGGACGATCTGGACGGCGCCGAACCCCGCCGCCTCGGCATCCGGCTCGGCGGGCCCCGCGTCGACCTCCAGCCCTACCCGGTCAACGCCGCCCGCTGGTTCGGCTCCGCCTCCCCCGACCACACCGGACGCGGCAGTGCCGTCGCCGTGCGCGGCGGCGTGCACTGGGTCACCCACCGCTCCGGCCCGGCCCGCGCGCTGGCCGCCACCCCCGGCGTCCGGGCCCGGCTGCCGCGCGCCTTCCGCGCCGACGGCGAGCAGTGGGCGGTGTGGGTGACCGACGCCGAGGGCGAGGACGCCCTGGAGTTCGCGCCCGCCACCGGCCTGCTCCCCGGCGCCACCCCGCGCCGCCTCGCCGCCGGACAGCTGGGCCGCGTCCTCGGCCTCGCGATGGCCCCCGACGGCAGCAAGGCCGCCGTCGCCTCGCACGACGGCCGGGTCCTGCTCGTCGAGCGGGCCACCGGCGAGGTCCGCGAGGTGGACCGCAGCGAGGACGGCGACGCCCGGGGCCTGGTCTTCTCGCCCGACTCCGCCTGGCTGGCCTGGTCCCACCCCGGGCCCCGGCCCCTGTCCCAGCTCAAGCTCGCCCACACCACCGACCTCACGGTCACCGAGGCGACCCCGCTGCGCTTCCAGGACTACGCCCCCGCCTTCACCCTCGACGGCAAACACCTGGCGTTCCTGTCCACCCGCTCCTTCGACCCGGTCTACGACGAGCACGTCTTCGACCTGGGCTTCGTCGAGGGCACCCGCCCGCACCTGATCACGCTGGCCGCGACCACGCCGTCGCCGTTCGGCCCGCAGCGCCACGGCCGCCCCTTCGAGACCTCCGACAAGGAGGGCACCCCCGACAGCGAGGGCGCCCCCACCACCCGCGTCGACCTCGAAGGGCTCGCCGACCGGATCGTGCCCTTCCCCGTCGAGGCCGCCCGCTACTCCGGCCTGCGCGCCGCCAAGGACGGCGTGCTGTGGCTGCGCCACCCGGTCACCGGCGTCCTCGGCGCGTCCCGGGCCACCCCCGAGGACCCCGACCCGGGGACCGAGCTGGAGCGCTACGACCTCGCCCAGCAGCGCGTCGAGCACCTGGCTTCGGACGCCGACCGCTTCACCGTCAGCGGCGACGGCAAACGCGTCCTGCTGTGGACCGACGGCCGCCTCAAGGTCGTCCCCAGCGACCGCCGCGCCTCGAACGACGACGACAGCGACACCAACATCACCGTCGACCTCTCCCGCGTCCTGGCCACCGTCGACCCGGCGGCCGAGTGGCGGCAGATGTACGAGGAGACCGGCCGCGTCATGCGGGACCACTTCTGGCGGCCCGACATGAGCGGCGTCGACTGGGACGGCGTACTGGACCGCTACCGCCCCGTCCTCGACCGCGTCGCCACCCACGACGACCTGGTCGACCTCCTCTGGGAGGTGCAGGGCGAGCTGGGCACCTCGCACGCCTACGTCGTCCCGCGCGGCGGCCACGGCCACGGCGCCCGGCAGGGCCTGCTCGGCGCCGACCTCTCCCGCCACGAGGACGGCACCTGGCGCGTCGACCACGTGCTGCCCTCGGAGACCTCCGACCCGCACGCCCGCTCGCCGCTGGCCGCACCCGGCGTCGCGGTACGCGCCGGGGACGCGATCGTCGCCGTCTCCGGCCGCCCCGTCGACCCGGTCACCGGCCCCGGCCCGCTCCTGGTCGGCACGGCGGGCACCCCCGTCGAGCTGACCGTCCTGCCCGTCGGCGGCGGCGAGGCCCGGCACGTCGTGGTCGTCCCCGTCGCCGACGAGGAACCCCTGCGCTACCACGCCTGGGTCGCCGGCCGCCGGGCCCGCGTCCACGAACTGTCCGGCGGCCGGCTCGGCTACCTCCACGTCCCCGACATGCAGGCCCCCGGCTGGGCCCAGATCCACCGCGACCTGGCCGTCGAGGTCGCCCGCGAGGGCCTGGTCGTCGACGTCCGGGAGAACCGCGGCGGCCACACCTCCCAGCTCGTCGTCGAGAAACTGGCCCGCCGCATCGTCGGCTGGGGCGTGCCGCGCGGCATGCGGCCCTACAGCTATCCGCAGGACGCCCCGCGCGGCCCGGTCGTCGCCGTCGCCAACGAGTTCTCCGGCTCCGACGGCGACATCGTCAACGCCGCGATCAAGGCCCTCGGCCTCGGCCCCGTCGTCGGCACCCGCACCTGGGGCGGCGTCATCGGCATCGACAGCCGCTACCAGCTGGTCGACGGCACGCTGGTCACCCAGCCGAAGTACGCCTTCTGGCTGGAGGGCTACGGGTGGGGCGTGGAGAACCACGGCGTCGATCCCGACGTGGAGGTGGAGCACCGCCCGCAGGACCACGCGGCGGGCCGCGACCCCCAGTTGGACGAAGCGGTGCGCATCGCACTTGAGGCTTTGCAGGCGGTACCGGCGAAAACGCCGCCGGGCTTGCCGACTTAGGGGCGCGGCTGTGTCCATGTGCGGCTCCGCCGCGTTGGCGCGACCAGCCACAACGCATCCGCAGTCGGCAACGGTACGATGCCCGAATCGGACCAACCCCGAAGGGAACCACATGCCAGGGGAACCCCAGGAAGACTGTCTCTTCTGCAAGATCGTCGCCGGCCAGATCCCGGCCACGATCGTCCGCGAGACGGAGACCACCGTCGCCTTCCGCGACATCAACCCCCAGGCCCCCACCCACGTCCTGGTGATTCCCAAGGCCCACTACCAGGACGCCGCCGCCCTCGCCGCCGGCGCCCCGGAACTCGCCGCCGACGTGCTGCGCGAGACCCAGGCCGTCGCCGACGACGAGAAGCTGGACAGCTACCGCATCGTCTTCAACACCGGAGCCGGCGCCGGCCAGACCGTCTGGCACACGCACGCCCACGTCCTCGGCGGTCGCGGCCTCCAGTGGCCCCCCGGATAAGCCTTGTCCGTACGTGAACTCGTCGTCCTCGGCACCGCCAGCCAGGTCCCGACCCGCCACCGCAACCACAACGGCTACCTGCTCCGCTGGGACAGCGAGGGCATCCTGTTCGACCCCGGCGAGGGCACCCAGCGCCAGATGCTGCGCGCCGGGGTCGCCGCCCACGACCTGAACCGGATCTGCGTCACCCACTTCCACGGCGACCACAGCCTGGGCCTGGCCGGTGTCATTCAGCGCATCAACCTGGACCGCGTCCCGCACGAGGTCACCGCGCACTACCCCCGCTCCGGGCAGCGCTTCTTCGACCGCCTCCGGTACGCCACCGCCTACCGCGAGACGGTCGCCCTCACCGAGGCCCCGGTCGACACGGACGGGGTGCTGGCCCGCACCCCCGCCTACACCCTCGGCGCCCACCGCCTCTCGCACCCCGTCGAGTCCTACGGCTACCGCCTCACCGAGCCCGACGGGCGCCGCATGCTGCCCGACCGCCTCGCCGCGCACGGCATCGAGGGCCCCGACGTCGGCCGCCTCCAGCGCGAGGGCGCGCTGAACGGCGTCACCCTGGACGAGGTCAGCGAACCCCGCCCCGGCCAGCGGTTCGCGTTCGTCATGGACACCCGCCTCTGCGACGGCGTGTTCGCGCTCGCCGAGGGCTGCGACCTGCTGGTCATCGAGTCGACCTTCCTCGACGAGGACGAGACCCTCGCCGTCGAGCACGGCCACCTCACCGCCGGTCAGGCGGCCCGCGTGGCCCGCGACGCCGGGGTGCGCCACCTCGTCCTCACCCACTTCAGCCAGCGCTACTCGGACCCGGAGGAGTTCGAGCGGCAGGCACGGGCCGCCGGGTACGAGGGCGAGCTGACCGTGGCCCGTGATCTGCTGCGGGTGCCGGTTCCGAAACGTCGGTAAAGTCCCCGTACCATGCTCTGATGCCCCTGCCCAAAGCTGAACTGCACCTGCACATCGAAGGCACCCTGGAGCCAGAGCTGGCCTTCGAGCTGGCCGCCCGCAACGGTGTCGCCCTGCGCTACCCGGACACCGAGGCCCTGCGCGAGGCGTACCGCTTCGCCGACCTCCAGTCCTTCCTGAACCTGTACTACGAGCTGATGGCGGTCCTGCGCACCGAGCGGGACTTCGAGGACCTGGCCAACGCCTACCTGGCCCGCGCCGCCGGGCAGGGCGTGCGGCACGCGGAGATCTTCTTCGACCCGCAGGCGCACACCGCCCGGGGCGTTCCGCTGGGCACGGTCGTCGAGGGGCTGTGGCGGGCGCTCGGCCGCAGCCGCGAGAACCACGGCGTCTCCACCCGGCTGATCCTGTGCTTCCTGCGCGACCAGCCCGCCGACGCGGCCCTGGAGACGCTGACCGCCGCCCGCCCCTACCTGGACCGCATCACCGGCATCGGCCTGGACTCCGCCGAGGTCGGCCACCCGCCGGCCAAGTTCCGCGAGGTCTACGCCGAGGCCGCGGCCCTCGGACTGCGCCGGGTCGCGCACGCCGGTGAGGAGGGCCCGCCGGCCTACATCACCGAGGCGCTGGACGTGCTCGGCGTCGAGCGGATCGACCACGGCCTGCGCTGCGCCGAGGACCCGGCGCTGGTGGAACGCCTGGTGCGCGACCGCGTCCCGCTGACCCTGTGCCCCCTGTCCAACGTCCGGCTGCGCACCGTCGACACCCTCGCCGACCACCCGCTGCCCGCCCTGCTCGACGCCGGGCTGCTGTGCACGGTCAACTCCGACGACCCGGCCTACTTCGGCGGCTACGCGGGCGACAACTTCGACGCCGTACGGGACACCCTGGGCCTCACCGACGAGCGCCTGCGCGAACTGGCCCGCAACTCCTTCCTCGCCTCCTTCCTGGAGGACGACGAGGAGCTGCGGGCGCGGTACCTCGCGGAGGTGGAGGCGTACTCCTTCCCCGCCGCTGGGTCCGAGTAGGAGCAGGAGCAGGAGCAGGGGTCAGCGCGCCGCTTCGCCGGCCGTGCCGTAGTCGGCCCGGACGGGAACGGCCGCGCCGTCCACCGGGATCTCCACGACCGGCTGCTCCGTCGCCCCGACCTCGGGCACCGCCCCGCTCGGCGTGCCGGTGGTCGCGGCGACCACGGCGGCCGCGTGACCGCCGCGCCGGCGGACCGCGCCGGGCAGCAGCGGACGCCCGCCGGTGTGCAGGGCCACGGCCGTCATCGGTACGGCGATCAGCAGCAGTCCGGCGCCGAGGACCAGGCCCATGCCGGCGAACCCGGCCTGAGCGGCCAGCACACTGCCGGTCAGCGGTCCGGCCGAGGTGCCCAGTGAGGACGCCGACCCGATGAGCACCGCCCACCGGCCGCGCGGGTCGAGCGAGGCGGCCAGGCCGATCAGATAGGACAGCACCACCGGGTAGAGCGTGTTCCAGACGATTTCCCCGGCCGTGAAGGAGACGGGCCCGGTCGCGGACGCGGTGAGCGCGATGCACCCGGCGATCAGCACCGTCCCGGCGCCCACCGGCACCGCGCGCCCCAGTCGGGCGCCGAGCGCCCCGGCGGTCAGCACGCCGACCAGTCCCGCGCCCAGCGCCGCCGCGAGGACCGCCCCGAGTGCGGCCTCGCCGAGGTGCGCCTGTTCCAGGCCGATCCGGCTGCTCACGCCCCACAGGGAGTTCTGCGCGAGCGACCAGCACACCATCGCGCCGGCGAGGACCAGTCCGGAGCGGCGGCGGGGGAGCGGGGCCCGCTCGTGGCCGGCGGTCGTGGCGCGGGTCGGGCCGGGCAGCCGGCCGGTCAGCGGCCACACGGCGAGCGCGGTCAGCGCTATGGCCGCCAGCGGCAGCCCGTGGCCGGCCCCGAGGTGCGGGACGGTCAGATAGACGGCGGCGGCCAGCGCGGAGACGGACAACAGGCCGAGCGTGGACGCCCGGTGGGGGTCCTTCTCCGCGGCGATCCGGGTGGCGGCGACCGTCGTCGCCGTACCCGACCCGAACCCGCCCACGACCGCGCCGGCCACGACGCCCGGTACGGAGGTGGTGAGCGCGGCGGCGCCGTAGCCGAGGGCGGCCAGGGCGAGGCCCAGCCGGGCCAGGGTCCGGGCGCCGGCCCGCTCCACGCGGGAGGCGAGCAGGAAACCGGCCGACGCCGAGCTGAGCAGCAGCGCGCTGCCGACGGCGCCGGCCTGGGTGGCGGTCAGGGGGAGCCCGGCGTCCAGTCTGCCGACGGTGGTGGGCAGCAGGTACGGGGCGAGGTACCCGGCCGTGAACAGGGCGACGAGGGGCCAGGGGGTGGTGCGGGCGAACACGGGCGTTCCCAAGGCATGCGAAAGGAAGCGGTCAGGGAAGTGCAAAGAAAGGAGAGACTGCGACCTTTGATCGACAGGCGCGCGGGCAATTTGTATCAAGCGCGAGCAGGCGCGAGCGAAACCAGATGATGTGATCTAGGTCACTGTATGGTTTGCGTACCGGCAAGCCGGGTAGAAGAGGGCGCCACCGCCGCCAGGCGGACCCGCTCGCACCGGAACGGACGCCTCCCGGCCCGGGGTCACCGCACCGGGTACCCGCCCCCTGCCGACGGGTACCCGGCCGCTCGGTCAGAGGCAGGTGTCGTACCAGAGGTCGGCGGACTCCGCCTCGTTCCGGGACAGCAGGAAGTCGCACATGGCGCCCCGGGTGTCCGGGTCGACGATGGCGTCGGCGGAGAGCCCGTAGTGCCGCTGGAAGCACGTCGTGGCGTTGGCCGTCTGCGTGCCGAAGTGGCCGTTCACGGTCAGGGTGGGCCGGCAGGTCTGCTCGATCTTCATGAAGAAGTTGAGGTCCTTCTGCCACAGCCCCACGGCCGAGCCGCTGGACCCCGGACCGATCTGCGGCAGCGCCGCCGGGGCGACCGCTCCCGCCGTGGCCGCCGGCGCGGCCTCGGCGGTCACCGCGCCCGTGGCCAGCGCCAGGGACGCCACCGCGAGGGTGAGCACGCCCCGGGACACCCTGTTCATCCTGCTCTTCCTGCTCTTCCTGTCTTCCCTGTTCTTCAGCTCGTTCTCCGGCATATGCCCTCTACCTCCCCGTCGCGGGCCCGGGCCCGGTGTCCGAGCCGGCTCGACGGCCCGCGTCACAGGAGAGGAGGCTAGGGCCCCAGCGCCGCACCCGGCATCCAGCGGTCGATGGAATCCCGGATACCACCAAGGGTTGAACGGCGCCCGCCCTGCAACTCGCGCGGTACGCGCACCGATCCGCCCAGGCCCGCCCCGGCGCCCGGCGCGACGGCCGACGGACTGTCGGTGCCGTGGTGCACACTGGCCTGCATCCGCACCACGTCAGGGAGCGCACACGTGACCGCGTCCATCGCGCCCTTCGGAGAGGGGCACCACCATCACCCGGGCGCCGGCCCGTCGGCCGACCCGCTGGCCGCCCTGCGCGCCCCCGGCGACCCGCCCGTCGACGTCTACCTCACCGGCACCGTCTTCCTCGACATCATCTTCACCGGCCTGGACTCCGCCCCGGTGCGCGGCACCGAGTCCTGGGCCCGTGGGATGGGGTCGAGTCCCGGCGGCGTCGCCAACATGGCCACCGCCCTGGCCCGCCTCGGCCTGCGCACCTCGCTCGCCGCGGCCTTCGGCGACGACCACTACGGCGACTACTGCTGGGACGCCCTCGAACAGGGCGAGGGCATCGACCTGTCCCCCTCCCGCACCGTCCCCGGCTGGCACTCGCCGGTCACGGTCTCCATGGCGTACGAGGGCGAACGCACGATGGTCTCGCACGGCCACGAGGCCCCCGCCGGGGAACAGCCCGCCCCCGGCTGCCCGCCACGCGCGCGCGGCGCCGTCGCCTCCCTCGCCCCCGGCGTCCGCGCCCCCTGGATCGCCCGGGCCGCCGCGCACGGCACCCGCGTCTTCGCCGACGTCGGCTGGGACGACACCGGTGCCTGGGACCTGGCCGCCCTGCCCGACCTGGCGCACTGCGAGGCGTTCCTGCCCAACGCCGAGGAGGCGATGCGCTACACCGGCACCGACTGCCCGCGCGCCGCCGCCCACGCCCTCACCGAGCACGTACCGCTGGCCGTCGTCACCCTCGGAGCCGAGGGCGCCTACGCGGTGGACCGGCGCACGGGGGAGACCGCCGAGGTCCCCGCCATCGCCGTCGAGGCCCTCGACCCGACCGGCGCCGGGGACGTCTTCGTCGCCGGGTTCGTCACCGGCACCCTGGCCGGCTGGCCGCTCGCCGACCGCCTCGCCTTCGCCGGGCTGACCGCCGCCCTCTCCGTCCAGGAGTTCGGCGGCTCCCTCTCCGCGCCCGGCTGGTCCGAGGTCGGCGCCTGGTGGCGCGAGGTCCGGTCGGTCGACGACCAGGACCCGGCGGCCCTGTCCCGGTACGCCTTCCTGGCCGACCTCGTGCCCGACGGCGGCCCCTGCCACGCGGCCCGGCCGTGGCCGCTGCGCCGCGCGGTCCCCACGATCGGCTTCCGCAGACCGCAGTGAACAGCCGCAGCGAACCGACCGCAGCGGTCAGCCGCAGCGAACCGACCGCAGCGGTCAGACCGCAGAGAACAGACCGCGGTGAGCAAGCTGTGAGCGGGCCGGAGCGAGCGGAACCCGGTGATACGAAAACTCCTACGGTGTTGTCAGTCCACCGTCGTACCCTGGAACACGCGAGGCCGCCCTCAGCGTGCGGCCATGACGAGGAGGAACCGCAGGCGTTGAGCGCCGGCCCATGACTCAGACACCCACAGCTCACAGCCCCGCGCAGCGGCAGGCGAGTGCACGGTTCACCGTCCCCGCCCAGCACCCCATGGTGACCGTCCTGGGGTCCGGCGACTCCCTGCTGCGCGTGATCGAGAAGGCTTTCCCGGCGGCCGACATCCACGTCCGGGGCAACGAGATCAGCGCGACCGGCGACTCCACGGACGTCGCCCTCATTCAGCGCGTGTTCGACGAGATGATGCTGGTGCTCCGCACCGGGCAGCCGATGACGGAGGACGCAGTGGAACGCTCGATCGCCATGCTCAAGGCGAGCGAGAACGGGGAGAGCGACGGCCAGGAGACCCCGGCCGAGGTGCTCACGCAGAACATCCTGTCCTCGCGAGGCCGCACCATCCGCCCCAAGACGCTCAACCAGAAGCGGTACGTCGACGCCATCGACCAGCACACCATCGTCTTCGGCATCGGCCCCGCCGGCACCGGCAAGACCTACCTGGCCATGGCCAAGGCCGTCCAGGCCCTCCAGTCCAAGCAGGTCAACCGCATCATCCTGACCCGCCCCGCGGTCGAGGCCGGCGAGCGCCTGGGCTTCCTGCCCGGCACCCTCTACGAGAAGATCGACCCCTACCTGCGCCCGCTCTACGACGCCCTGCACGACATGATGGACCCGGACGCGATCCCGCGGCTGATGGCGGCCGGCACGATCGAGGTCGCACCGCTCGCATACATGCGCGGTAGAACGCTCAACGACGCTTTCATCATCCTGGACGAGGCCCAGAACACCAGCCCCGAGCAGATGAAGATGTTCCTCACCCGCCTCGGCTTCGACTCGAAGATCGTGATCACGGGTGACGTGACCCAGGTCGACCTGCCCGGCGGCACCAAGTCCGGGCTGCGCCAGGTCCAGGACATCCTGGACGGGGTGGACGACGTCCATTTCTCCCGGCTCTCCTCCCAGGACGTCGTCCGGCACAAGCTGGTGGGCCGTATCGTCGACGCCTACGAGAAGTACGACAGCGACCACGGCACCGAGAACGGCGCGCACAAGCCGCGCGCCAAGTCCTCCGGCGCCAAGGGCACCAAGGGGAAGTAGACCAGCACGACCATGTCGATCGACGTCAACAACGAGTCCGGAACCGAGGTCGACGAGCAGGCGATCCTCGACATCGCCCGCTACGCGCTCGCGCGGATGCGTATCCACCCGCTCTCCGAGCTCTCGGTGATCGTCGTGGACGCCGACGCCATGGAGCAGCTCCACATCCAGTGGATGGACCTGCCGGGCCCCACCGATGTCATGTCCTTCCCGATGGACGAGCTGCGTCCGCCGTCCAAGGACGACGACGAGCCGCCGCAGGGCCTGCTCGGCGACATCGTGCTCTGCCCCGAGGTCGCCGAGAAGCAGGGCAAGGAGGCCGAGACGCGGCACACCATGGACGAGGAGCTGCAACTGCTCACCGTCCACGGTGTGCTGCACCTGCTCGGCTACGACCACGAGGAACCGGACGAGAAGGCCGAGATGTTCGGCCTCCAGGCGGCCATCGTGGACGGCTGGCGCGCGGAGAAGGGCCTGACCGGCCCGTCCCCGGCCCCGACCGTCTCATGAGCCTGCCGCTCATCGCCGGTGCCGTCGCCCTGATCGTCGTCGCCTGGCTCGCCGCGAGCGCGGAGGCCGGCCTCGCCCGCGTCTCCAGCTTCCGCGCCGAGGAGGCCGTACGGTCCGGGCGGCGCGGCAGCGCCAAGCTCGCCAAGGTCGCCGCCGACCCGACCCGCTACCTCAACGTGGCGCTGCTGGTCCGCGTCGCCTGCGAGATGGCCGCCGCCGCGCTCGTCACCTACGGCTGCCTCAACGAGTTCACGAACACCACCGAGGCGCTCCTCATCGCCATCGCCGTGATGGTGCTGGTGTCGTACGTCGCCGTCGGCGTCTCGCCGCGCACCATCGGCCGCCAGCACCCGCTGAACACGGCCACCGCGGCGGCGTACGTCCTGGTCCCGCTGGCCAGGATCATGGGCCCGATCCCGCCCCTGCTCATCCTCATCGGCAACGCGCTCACCCCCGGCAAGGGCTTCCGCCGGGGCCCCTTCGCCTCCGAGGCGGAGCTGCGCGCGCTGGTCGACCTCGCCGAGAAGGAGTCCCTCATCGAGGCCGAGGAGCGCCGCATGGTGCACTCCGTCTTCGAGCTGGGCGACACCCTCGTACGGGAGGTCATGGTCCCGCGCACCGACCTCGTCGTCATCGAGCGCTACAAGACCATCCGCCAGGCCCTCACCCTCGCCCTGCGCTCCGGTTTCTCCCGCATACCGGTCACCGGCGACAGCGAGGACGACATCGTCGGCATCGTGTACCTGAAGGACCTGGCCCGCAAGACGCACATCAGCCGGGACGCCGAGAGCGAGCTGGTGTCGACGGCGATGCGCCCCGCGTACTTCGTACCCGACACCAAGAACGCCGGCGACCTGCTGCGCGACATGCAGAAGGACCGCAACCACGTCGCCGTCGTCATCGACGAGTACGGCGGCACCGCCGGCATCGTCACCATCGAGGACATCCTGGAGGAGATCGTCGGCGAGATCACCGACGAGTACGACCGGGAACTCCCGCCGGTCCAGGACCTCGGCGAGGACCGCTACCGGGTCACCGCCCGCCTCGACATCGGCGACCTGGGCGAGCTGTACGGCCTGGAGGCGTTCGACGACGAGGACGTGGAGACCGTCGGCGGCCTGCTCGCCAAGGCGCTGGGCCGGGTCCCGATCGCCGGGGCGTCGGCCCCGGTCGGCCTGCCCGACGGCCGGACCCTGCGCCTGACGGCGGAAGCCGCCGCGGGCCGCCGCAACAAGATCGTGACCGTCCTGGCGGAGCCGGAATGAACCCACCGGACCTGCGCGCGTTCTGCCTCTCCTTCAACGCGGCCGTGGAGGACTTCCCCTTCGGCCCCGACTTCTCCGTCTTCAAGGTGCTGGGCAAGATGTTCGCCCTGACGGCCCTGGACGCGCGCCCGCTCACCGTCAACCTCAAGTGCGACCCGGACGACGCGGTCCGCCTGCGCCGCGAGCACCCGGGCCTGGTCGTCCCCGGCTGGCACATGAACAAGCGCCACTGGAACACGGTCACGGCCGACGCCGACCTCCCGGACCGCCTGGTCCGGGAGCTGGTCGAGGACTCCTACGACCTGGTCGTCGCCGGCCTGCCGCGCGCCGACCGCCTCCGCCTCGACCGCCCCTGAGCGCGCCCGGCAACCGGCTTGCCCGCGGCGGGAACGCCGTGCGAACCTCTTACGTCACCTCTCCGGAAGGGCTGGTCATGACGCTCGGCATGGTTCTCGGCGACTCCTCCTCTCGCGCTTCGACGCGGGAGCGGTAGCCCGGCCTGCCCGACCCACCCGCCCGTGCCGCGCACGGGCCGGTCCCCCCTGCTCCTCGTCGCAGTGCTCTCCGTGCCCCCGCACGTCCACTCACGAGGAGTACCTGGTGAACACCATCCACTGGACCGAGACGAACACCTCCCGCTCCGCCCGCTGGCACTCCGAGAGTGCCGCACCACCTCCGGTCCGCGTCATCGGCGCCGACGACCGCATGAACGCCGCTACGGCCCACCGGCTGGCCTGCGAAGGCACCGCCCTGCTGTGGCGTGGCGACTTCCCGGGCGCCCGGCAACTGCTGCGGGCGATGGGCCGCCGGGTCGACCGGAAACCTCCCCGGCCGGGCGAGAACCCCGCCGACACCTTCCACCGGTACCGCAGGGCCCGCGGCCACCGCGCCCGCGTGCTGGGCAGGCTCCTCGTCCTGCTGGAGGACGACTACCGCCTGGACCTGCGCCGGGCCCCCGAGGTACGCCGGGCGTGCGCGGAGGCCTACGGCCCGCCGTCCGGGCCGATGGCCGTCTCCCTCACCGAACTGCTGGGCGTGATCGGAGCCCACCAGTGGCGCGCGAAGGGCGTGGAGGTGCCGGCCCTCGGCGCCCGCGTCCATCCGCACTACGGCGTCTTCTCCCCGGTCAGGGGCGAGTACGTCGACCTCGTCGCCCACACCCCGCTGCCCGCACCGCCGCCGGGCCGCCGTACCGCGTTCGACCTCGGCACGGGGACGGGAGTGCTCGCCGCCGTCCTGGCCCGGCGGGGGATCGACCGGGTCGTGGCCACCGACAGCAGCCCACGCGCCCTGGCCTGCGCGCGCGACAACGTCCGCAGGCTGGGCCTCACCGGGCGCGTCGACGTCGTGGGCCCGGGCCTGTTCCCCGAGGGACGCGCCGACCTCGTCGTCTGCAACCCGCCCTGGCTCCCCGCCCGGCCCACCTCCACCCTGGAGCAGGGCGTCTACGACCCGGGCGGCGGCATGCTCCGCGACGTCCTGGACGGGCTCGCCGGCCGTCTCGCGCCGGGTGGCGAGGGCTGGCTGATCCTTTCGGACCTCGCCGAGCGCCTCGGGCTCCGTACCCGCGCCGAACTCCTGGCGCGCATCGAGGCGGCGGGCCTGCGCGTCGTGGGCAGGACCGACATCCGGCCCCGGCACCCACGGGCGAGGGACACCGCCGATCCCCTCCACGCCGCCAGGGCCGGAGAGGTCACCTCCCTGTGGCGTCTCGCCGGTGGCGGACGCTTTCGTATGCTCACCCCATGACCGACAGCAGCGCGCTCGCCCCCCTCGCCCCCGAGGACCAGAAGATCGTCACCCTGGCCCGTTCCGCCCGGGCCCGCAACCAGGTGCCCGAGGGCGCCGCCGTGCGTGACGAGACCGGCCGTACGTACGTCGCCGGCACCGTTGCCCTGGACTCCCTGAACCTCAGCGCGCTGCGCACGGCGGTGGCGATGGCGGTGGCCTCCGGCGCGACCTCGCTGGAGGCGGCGGCCGTGGTGACCGGCGCCGGCGGTGTCTCCGACGAGGACCGGGCGGCCGTACGGGACCTGGGCGGCCCCGGGACGCCGGTGCTGGTGGCCGGACCCGACGGCGAGGTCCGGGAGACGCTCACCGCCGGCTGAGCCCCGGAGGCGCCGGGCCCCGGACGCCCGCGTTCCGCGCGGGTGCCGGGGCACTGGTGCGGCGGGGCCCTGTGGATCAGGGACAATGGGCGCCATGAGCGTTCGCAGTCAGTCATCCGAGCCGTCGGAAACGTCCGAGGCCGCACACCGGGCGGGCTTCGCCTGTTTCGTGGGCCGCCCCAACGCGGGCAAGTCCACCCTCACGAACGCTCTGGTCGGGCAGAAGGTGGCGATCACCTCCAACCGCCCGCAGACGACCCGGCACACCGTGCGGGGCATCGTGCACCGCCCGGACGCCCAGCTGATCCTGGTCGACACCCCGGGCCTGCACAAGCCGCGCACCCTCCTCGGCGAGCGGCTCAACGACGTGGTGCGCACCACGTGGGCCGAGGTCGACGTGATCGGCTTCTGTCTGCCCGCCAACGAGAAGCTCGGCCCCGGCGACCGCTTCATCGCCAAGGAACTCGCCGGGATCAAGAAGACCCCGAAGGTCGCCGTCGTCACCAAGACCGACCTGGTGGACGGCAAGACCCTCGCCGAGCAGCTCATCGCCGTCGACCAGCTCGGCCAGGAGCTGGGCATCACCTGGGCCGAGATCGTCCCGGTGTCGGCCACCGGCGACAAGCAGGTCGACCTGCTCGCCGACCTCCTCGTCCCGCTCCTGCCCGAGGGCCCCGCGCTCTACCCCGAGGGCGACCTCACCGACGAGCCCGAGCAGGTCATGGTCGCCGAGCTGATCCGGGAGGCGGCGCTGGAGGGCGTACGCGACGAACTGCCGCACTCCATCGCCGTCGTCGTGGAGGAGATGCTGCCCCGCGAGGACCGCCCCGCCGACAAGCCGCTCCTCGACATCCACGCCAACGTGTTCATCGAGCGCCCCAGCCAGAAGGGCATCATCATCGGCCCCAAGGGCAAGCGCCTCAAGGACGTCGGCATCAAGTCCCGCAAGCAGATCGAGGCGCTGCTCGGCACGCCCGTCTTCCTCGACCTGCACGTGAAGGTGGCCAAGGACTGGCAGCGCGACCCCAAGCAGCTCCGCCGCCTGGGCTTCTGACGCACGCCTGGGCCCTCAGCACGTCCCGGAACCAGCCGTACGACGCCTTGGGCGTGCGCCGCTGCTGCCGCCAGCGCCTCGTGCAGGGCGCGCAGGTGGCCGTCGAGGTAGGCGATGCGGGCCTGGTCGTCGAGGCCGTCACGGGCGCAGCCGTTCTCGGTGATCAGCCCCCGGCGGGAGCCGGTCGCCGTAGCGGGCGCGGAAGCCGGTGAGCAGTTCCGTCAGGGCCTCGGGGACGACGGGCCGGCCGGAGCCGGTCACCGGGCGGCCCTCGATCCGGCGGACGGAGAAGGGCAGTTCGGCGCCGGACTGATCCTCTCCGGCAGGGGCGCCCACCCGGGTCGGCGCGCAGTAGTTCACGCCGTAGGAGTCGAGGGGCTCGGCGACCACCGCCAGGTCGGCCGCCACGTCGCCCGGCTTCAGCTCGCCGATGCCGTCCGGGGAGCGGGCGAGGAGCAGCGGGTCGGCGAACGTCCGGTTGAGCAGGACGTCGTAGAAGTCGGCGGCCTCGCGGTCGGCGGGGTCGTCGGAGGCCGGCCAGGTCGGGCCGTGCGAGTTGGCGATGCCGATGCCGGCGGCGCCCGCCGCGCGCAGCGCCCGTACCGCCAGGCCGTGCGCGAGGAGCTGGTGGTGGGCCACCGGCAGCGCGTCGAACAGCAGCCGCTCGCCCGGCGCGTGCACGCCCGGGGCGTGGCCGAGGAGGGTGTGCTCGGCGGGTTCGTCGAGGGTGATCCATGTGCCCACCCGGTCGCCGAGCCGGTCCGCGACCCGCTCGACGTACGCCGCGAAGCGGTCCGCCGTGTCCCGCTCGCGCCAGTCGAGGCCGAGCGGCAGGTCCCAGTGGAAGAGGGCCGGCACCGGGGGGACGCCCGCCGCGCACAGCTCGTCCGTCAGCCGGTCGCAGAAGTCCGGCCCGCCGGGGGGAGTTCACCCGCGGTCAGAACACCGGGAAGCGGTACGCGTCCACGCCCAGGCCGGCCAGCAGCGCCACGTCCTCGCGGTGGCGGCGGCAGTGGTCGCAGGCCACCGCCGCCGTCGTACCGTCCCGGACCCGCCCCGGCAGGTCGGTGAGGCGTCCCACACCGACCGTTCGCGGCTCTCCACGGCGCCCTCGATCTGGTGCGCCGAGGTCGACACACCCCACAGGAAACCGGCCGGGAATCCCGGTATCGGGCCGCTCACACGCCCTCCTTGAGCACCCGGGAGATCAGCTGCCGCTGTTCCTCGGTCAGCCGGGGGTCGGCGGCGTACACCGTCCGGCCGTCCACGGTGATCCGGTAGCCGAACCCGTCCGGGACCCCGACGGGCGGGGTGGTCCGGGCGCCCTCGACGGCCCGCGTGGCCAGCGCGTGCCACTCCTGCGCGTCCGGGCGGCCCCGGGTGTCCACCTCCGCGTGGCGTTCGATGCCCGCGAAGCCTCCTGTGCGCGTCACCTGAATCCGCATGGGTCCATGTGTAGTACGGGTGCGGTACGGAAACTAGGACGTGGGGACCCCGACCCGTTCCCAGGCCTTGCCCACCGCGTCCAGTTCCTCCGCGTCGCCGTAGCGTTCGCGGGCCGCCGCCAGGGTCAGCCCGGCGAACTCCTCGAACGTCGCGTCCTGGCCCAGCTCGCCGCCGGTCAGCACGTCGTACCAGACCTGCCCGGCCCGCTCCCACGCCTTGCCGCCGAGCGCCGTGGCGAAGAGGTAGAAGGCGTGGTTGGGGATGCCGGAGTTGATGTGCACGCCGCCGTTGTCCGAGCCGGTGTTGACGTAGCCGTCCATCGTCGCGGGCTGCGGGTCCTTGCCGAGGACGTCGTCGTCGTAGGCCGTGCCCGGCGCCTTCATCGAGCGCAGCGCCACCCCGGTGACGCGCGGGGCGAGCAGCCCGGCGCCGATCAGCCAGTCGGCCTTGTCGGCGGTCTGCCCGAGCGAGTACTGCTTGATGAGGGAGCCGAAGACGTCCGACACCGACTCGTTGAGGGCGCCGCTCTGGCCGAAGTAGGTCAGGTTGGCCGTGTACTGGGTGACGCCGTGGACGAGTTCGTGGCCGATGACGTCGAGGGGGATGGTGAAGTCGAGGAAGATCTCGCCGTCCCCGTCGCCGAACACCATCTGCTCGCCGTTCCAGAACGCGTTGCCGTACTCGCGGTCGTAGTGCACGGTCGCGTCCAGCGGCAGGCCGTTGCCGTCGATGGAGTCGCGGCCGTACGCCTTCAGCAGCACCTCGAAGGTGGCGCCGAGGCCCGCGTAGGCGCGGTTGACGGTGGCGTCCTTGCCGGGGTCGTCGCCCTCGCCGCGCACCTTGGTGCCGGGCAGGTCGGTGCCGTTGCGGGCGTCGTAGATGGTGCGGTGCGGGGTGCCGGCCTCGGCGGTGGCGGGCGCGGCCGCCGCGCGGGCGCCGACCACCGTGGTCAGGCGGCGCTGGGTGCGCTCGTACGCGTCGCGCTGGAGGGTGCGGCGGGCGGGTCCGGCGAGCACGGGGTCGTCGGCCTGGGCGAGCTTGTCCAGGACGTGCGGTGGGACGATGGTGCAGAAGACGGGCTCGAAGCCCCCGTTGGTGTTCATGTACAGAACCATCGCACTGTGTAGCGCACCTGTCACCAGCCGCAACCATGATTGGTGAAATGGGCCGTCGCCGGGTGACCGTGACGCCCCTGAAGTGGTATGCGGCACTTTTTGTCCCGGTTCCCCCACGGGTCCCGCATACTGATACGGACCCGCGTATCCGGCACGGCTGGGCTAGGCTGCACAGCACCATGCGTTTCGGGCTGCTTCTCCTTAGCTGCCGCGGCGAGGGCCTGTAGTCGAGGCCGACTCCCTCCCCGCGGAGCTTCTGCGTTGCCGTCGGCCGTCCTTCCGGACTCGCGGACACCGCGGACACATCGAGGAGCCCACGCCATCATGGCCAACCGCCAGCAGCCCAGTTCCATGCCGATCCAGAAGTACCGCGGCTACGAGCAGGTTGACATCGCCGACCGCACCTGGCCGAACCAGCGCGTCACCAAGGCCCCCCGCTGGCTCTCCACCGACCTGCGCGACGGCAACCAGGCCCTGATCGACCCCATGTCGCCCGCCCGCAAGCGCGCGATGTTCGACCTGCTGGTGAAGATGGGCTACAAGGAGATCGAGGTCGGCTTCCCGGCCTCCGGCCAGACCGACTACGACTTCGTCCGCTCCATCATCGAGGACCCGGACGCCATCCCCGACGACGTCACCGTCTCCGTGCTGACCCAGGCCCGCGAGGACCTGATCGAGCGGACCGTGGAGTCGCTGCGGGGTGCCAAGCGGGCCACCGTCCACCTGTACAACGCGACCGCGCCGGTCTTCCGCCGGGTCGTCTTCCGCGGCTCCAAGGACGACATCAAGCAGATCGCCGTGGACGGCACCCGGCTGGTCATGGAGTACGCGGAGAAGCTGCTGGGCCCGGAGACGGTCTTCGGCTACCAGTACAGCCCGGAGATCTTCACCGACACCGAGCTGGACTTCGCCCTGGAGGTCTGCGAGGCGGTGATGGACGTCTACCAGCCCGGCCCGGACCGCGAGATCATCCTCAACCTGCCCGCGACCGTGGAGCGTTCGACGCCGTCCACGCACGCGGACCGCTTCGAGTGGATGCACCGCAACCTGTCCCGCCGCGAGCACGTGGTGCTCTCCGTCCACCCGCACAACGACCGCGGTACGGCGGTGGCGGCGGCCGAACTGGCCCTGATGGCCGGCGCCGACCGCGTCGAGGGCTGCCTGTTCGGGCAGGGCGAGCGCACCGGCAACGTCGACCTGGTCACCCTGGGCATGAACCTGTTCTCCCAGGGCGTCGACCCGCAGATCGACTTCTCCGACATCGACGAGATCCGCCGTACGTGGGAGTACTGCAACCAGATGGAGGTCCACCCGCGTCACCCGTACGTGGGCGACCTGGTCTACACGTCCTTCTCCGGCTCCCACCAGGACGCCATCAAGAAGGGCTTCGACGCGATGGAGGCCGACGCGAAGGCTCGTGGCGTCACCGTCGACGACCTCGAATGGGCCGTCCCCTACCTGCCGATCGACCCCAAGGACGTCGGCCGCTCCTACGAGGCGGTCATCCGGGTCAACTCGCAGTCCGGCAAGGGCGGCATCGCCTACGTCCTGAAGAACGACCACAAGCTGGACCTGCCGCGCCGGATGCAGATCGAGTTCTCGAAGATCATCCAGGCGAAGACGGACGCCGAGGGCGGGGAGATCACCCCGAAGGCGATCTGGGAGGTCTTCCAGGACGAGTACCTGCCCAACCCGGACAACGCCTGGGGGCGCATCCAGGTCAGGACCGGCCAGACGACCACCGACCGGGACGGCGTGGACACCCTCACCGTCGAGGCCACGGTCGACGGCGCCGACACCGTGCTGACCGGCTCCGGCAACGGCCCCATCTCGGCGTTCTTCGACGCCCTGGGGGCCGTCGGCATCGACGTACGGCTGCTGGACTACCAGGAGCACACGATGAGCGAGGGCGCCTCCGCGCAGGCCGCCTCGTACATCGAGTGCGCCATCGACGGCAGGGTTCTGTGGGGGATCGGAATCGACGCGAACACGACGCGCGCCTCGCTGAAGGCGGTCGTCTCCGCCGTCAACCGAGCGGCGCGCTGACCAGCCGGACCAGTGGTCCGCCGCCCCGCCTCCCCGCCGCGCGGGAGGCGGGGCGGCGTCGGGTACCGGCCATGTACGTGTGCGGGTCACGGAAAGGTCTCGTACGGGGTACTGACTCCGCGTCGGCGATGTGGCTAACATCACGCCAGTACGGCGATGTTGCCGTGCGGTTACGGAGGTGCGACGTGCTGCCTGGACGGGGACGGAACGGCCGAGCTGCCCGGCCGCCGCGCATCCTGGGGACCCGCACCGCGTGGACGGCCGTCGGCGACGGCGAGTTCTTCTGCCCCGCCTGCGGAGGAGACCGCAACTACCGGCGCCTCACCGGCCGCCGCCGGCTCGCCCTGCTCGGGATGCCCCTGCTGCCCCGCGGGGACACCGGTCCGGTCGTCGAGTGCGCGGCCTGCCGGCGCCACTTCGGCACCGACGTCCTCGACCACCCCACCACCACCCGCTTCTCCGCGATGCTCCGCGACGCCGTGCACACCGTCGCCCTCGCGGTGCTGGCCGCGGGCGGCACCTGTTCCCGTACGGCGCTGGCGGCGGCGGCCGGGGCGGTGCGCGCGGCGGGCTTCGAGGACTGCACCGAGGAGCGGCTGGAGGCGCTGGTCGAGGCGCTCGCGGCGGACACCGGGCGGATCCGGGGCGGACCCTGCGGGCCCGGCCTCGCCATAGAGCTGCACGAGGCGCTGGACCCGCTGGCCCCGCACCTCGCCGCCGGCGGCCGCGAGTCGGTCCTCCTCCAGGGCGCCCGCATCGCCCTCGCCGACGGCCCCTACACCCCCGCCGAACGCGACACCCTCGCCACCGTGGGCGCGGCCCTGACCATCTGCGCGCACGACGTGACCCGCCTGCTGGCGGCGGCGGCGCGGACGCCTTCCTGACCTCGCCCCTCCCGGACGGCGCGGCTCACTCCCGCGGGACCAGGTCGAGCCGCATCACCCGCCGGTGCATCCCCGGGCCGAAGTAGTCGCGCCGCAGGCCCTTGCCGGGGGGTTCGGGGCGGAAGTCCAGGGAGCGGTAGAGGCGGATCGCGGCGCGGTTGGAGGGTTCCACGGTGAGGCGGACCCGTTCGACGCCGGCGCCGCGCAGCCGTACCAGGATCTCCCGCATCAGCTCCCGCCCCAGCCCGTGCCGCCGCCGGTCCTGGGTCACGCACAGGCCCAGGATCCAGCTGTCCCGGTCCAGCGCCGTCGTGCCGGCCAGTACGTAGCCCCGCAGCCGGCCCCGGCCGTCGTCCAGGACCAGGAAGTGCTCGGCGTACATGTCGTACAGCTGGCGCAGCAGGAAACCGGGGTAGGCGACCTCTTGGAAGACCTCCTCGTCCAGCCGCCGCAATTCGGGCAGGTCGGTCTCCCGCGCCGTCCGCAGCACCAGCGTCCCCGGGCCCGGCGCGGCCCGTGGGTCCGGTACGCGGACGGGTGCCCTGAGCTGCCCGTGGCGATTGAGGAAACGTTCCAGCGGTTCGGCGGTCATGCCACCCCCCGGTCGGGATATTGCGGACGGAAGTCAACTCGGCGGCTGCGCGATTCACCCCTTGAGGGAATGCGGACCCGTGTGGCGGCCCGTGTCGGCTTCTGGCTAGAGTGTGCTGTCAACTGCCGCTGTGCAAGGGCGAGTTCGGGTGTGCGACGGTGCGCCCGACATGCGCCCGGCCGAAGAGGACTGGCGTATTCCGCGCTGGCCGCGCCCTAATGGGTGGCTTACCGTGCGAAATAAAGATGTGCCGTTTTCGTCCGTCGATGTCCCGGGGAGATCACGCGCACGGCACATGGTCGGTCGTAAGACGAATGGAAAGCGGCAGGGTGACTATGGATCGTAACGCCGACGCGCCTTGGTCGAAGTTCGATCCGGAGGCATATGTCGACGTCAATTATCGCACTCCACTCGACGTCGATCTGCTGATCCTGCGGTCGATGCGCGACCATTTCAGCCGCTGTTTCGGGGGAAACGTCCCGCAATCGGTACAGGGCGTCGACGTCGGCGCCGGTGCGAACATGTATCCGGCGCTGGCCATGCTTCCGTGGTGCGAGAAGATCGTACTGCTCGAATACGCGCAGCCGAACGTGGAGTATCTGGAACGGCAGACCACCGGGGGCGGGCTCGACGCGACGTGGGACGCGTTCTGGGACGTACTTCTGGAAAATCCGGCCTACCGCGGTGTCGACCCGGCCGGCCGGGTCGCCGAGATCGTCCGCGTCGAGCGCGCGAACCTCTTCGACCTGGGCGGCCGGCAGCGCTACGACCTGGGGACGATGTTCTTCGTCGCCGACTCGATGTCCGAATGCCCGCAGGAGTTCCGGCGGGGCGTGCGGTGTTTCATGAACACCTTGTCACCGGGCGCTCCGTTCGCCGCCGCGTTCATGAAGGAATCGGTCGGCTACCAGGTCGGCGACCAGCACTTCCCGGCCTATCGGGTGAACGAGGAGAGGGCCAGGGAGAGCCTCGCCCCGTTCGCCGCGGAACTGGAGATCCACGATCTCCACCAGGTGGTGCGAAAGGGACACGAGGGAATGCTGCTCGTGCTCGGCCGACGCAATTCCGTGGTAGCCGTTCCCTGAAACCACGGGAACGGGGACCATGGCTGCACACAGGACAAGGCAATGAGATCTGTGCGAGGGGTGCGGGGATGCAGATCAAGCCACGCCAGCATCTGCTGGACGTCTGGCGGGCGGTGGCCCGTTACTCGTTCGACAACGGGAAATACCTCATGGGGGACACCGGCGGACTGAGCAGCGTCGCGGACGCGGAACGCCTGCTCTGCCTGCTGTACCCGGCCACCGAGGTCCCCGCCTTCCGGCTGGACCAGCCGGACACCACCGACCGGGACGTCCTGCGCGTCCTGGAGGACGTCGGCGGCCGGCTGGAGATCCCCGCCAACCTGATCACCGCCCTGACCCAGTACATGCGGACCCACACCGGACCGGACGACAGCCCCGCCTTCTCCGGCGGGTACTACTTCAAACCGGCCGAACCCGGAGTCGAACTCACCCACCAGCAGGCCCAGTTGGGCGTGGTCGACTCCTACTCCATGTCCGTCACCCTCTGCCTGGCCACCCTCGGGTTCCTCAAGGTCTACGAGGGCACCACCACCCGGCCCGAGATCCACGCCGCCATCGGCGAGCTGAGAGAGGCCACCAACACCCGGCTCACCGCCGCGATGATCAGCCTGCTGCGCTCGTTCACGGTGAACGTCTTCGACTCCGAGTCCGAGCAGGGCAAGCGGCTGATCGAGGTCATCGGCCAGAACAGACAGTCCGACCGGAGCGTGCTCCAGCAGTTCGCCCGCCGGCTGCGCCCGCTGCGCGCCACGATCATCGAGAGCCTCACCCGCGGCATCCAGGTCGACGAGTCCATCCGCGACGAAAGCCAGCTCTTCGAGTGCGGCTGGGCCTGGGGCGTGGTGCGCGGCGCCCCGGAGGTCACCGGCCTCGACATACCGGTCCCCGGCCAGCCCGAGGGCATCGCCGACCGGCTGCCCTACGTGTACTTCACCGTCGTCGCCCTGGACGGCATCCAGGACCTCTTCTCCCACCGCACCCTCACCCTCGGCCTGCTCGACGAGGACCAGCAGAAGCTCGCCGAGATGCTGCGCCTGCGCTGGGAACTGAGCCAGCAGTACTGGTCGGCGATCGCCCGCTTCGGCGCCGACCGGTGGCCCCTGGAGGACCTGCCCTGGCAGACCACCGGCCTGCGCCTGGAGTCCGAGTACTTCTCCCTGACCGTCGCGGCCATCCTCGTGCACGACCTGGTCCGCCGGAACGCCACCGACGACGACCTCACCCGCACCGTCACCATCATGGAGCGCCTCGCCGACCGCGGCCGGGTCAACAGCCGGATGACCAAGGACGACCCCACGATCCGGCTCCACCACCCGGGCGTCACCATGCCGCTCGCCGGATCCGAACGCTCCGGCGGGCTCCTGCAGTGGCGGATGACGGACTACTCGGCCCAGCTCCTCAAGCGCACCGTCCAGCTCGCCATCCTCTCCCAGAACATCAACTCCCAGGGCCGTCTGCTGCGCCTGGCCGAGCAGACCTTCGAGCACCTGTGGCACCGGCGGATCAGGTCCGACGAGGGCGCCGACCTCTGGGACGACGTACGCGCCGTCTACCCGGACGCCCGCGGCGTCGACCGGCGGCTGTCCTGGAGCGTCACCGAGCGTGTCACCGAGTGCCTGGTCGCCGCCCGCAACCTGTACGAACAGCAGCCCATCCCCAGCGACGACCTGGCCCAGCTCGCCCGCGAACTGCTCAGCGAGGCCACCCACCTGTTCGGCAAGGAACAGCTCCAGGCCGCCGCCGGCGTCGGCGGCAACCGGGGCCGCGCGATGCGCAGCGTCGAGAACCGCCTCGACCGGGCCCGCGTCCTGGTCGACACCCAGCCCGCCACCGCCTTCGCCCTGGTCCTGCCGGTGCTCCAGGAACTCGACACCCTGGCCCAGGCCAGGGACGCCGGCGTGAAGGAGGGGTGAGCCGGTGCTCGTCTTCGCCGCCTCCGACAAGGGAGGCACCGGGCGCTCGGTGACCAGCGCCAACCTCGCCTACCAGCGCGCCCTGAACGGGGACCACGTCGCCTACGTGGACTTCGACTTCGGCTCGCCCACCGCCGCCGCCGTCTTCGACGTGCCCAGCGCCCTGCGCGGCACCGAGGCGCGGGGACTCCACTCCTACCTGGAGGGCGGCACCCCGGAGCCCGCCATGATCGACGTATGGCGGCAGACCGAGCACCCGCACCTGCACGCCTGGCCCAACCAGTCCGGCCGCCTGGTGCTGTTCCCCGGCGACCTCGGCGGCGGTGAGTTCGCCACCGACGACGACGCCCTGGAGCGCTGCGTCGACCTGCTGCTGCGGCTGAACGGCGAGTTCGACGTCATCATGGTCGACCTCAGCGCCGGCCGCAGCTACGCCGTCGACATGGCGCTGGCCGCCACCGCCCACCCCCGGATGCGCAACGTCCCCTTCCGCTGGCTGGTCTTCCACCGCTGGACCCGGCAGCACGTCATCGCCGCCTCCGGCCTGGTCCACCGCGAGCACGGCATCATCAAGGGCGGCGTCGAACGCGGCCACGACGAGAACGCGCTGCGGGCCGCCGTCCGGTTCGTACGGGCCGCCGTGCCCGACCCGGAGTCGGCCGTCTGGTCGCAGGGCTCGCCCGCGCAGGCCGCCTGGATGCAGTCCTGCGACGAGGCGCTGCGCCGGCTCGCCGCCGAGCACGCCATCGGCGACAGCGTCGTCCTCGGCGTCGTACCGCTGGAGCCCATCCTGCAGTGGCGCGAGCAGCTCATCACCGAGGAGGACGTCCTCGCCACACAGATAGCCAACAAGGAGACGCTGGAAGCGCTGGAGGAGATCGCCCGGCGGCTGACGGACGACGCGTACTGGGGGCTGCCGTGACCGAGCCCGCGCCCGTGTCCGCGACCGCGTCCGAGTCCGTGTTCCGGGAGACCGCCGCCGACCCGCGGACCCAGGCGGTCGGGCTGTCCCACCTCTCGCTGGAGCTGGGACACCTGTACATGGAGGACTTCGAGGCCGGACCCGGGCGGCTGCGGGACCACTTCGCCCGGGTGGCCCCCTGGGCCGGGGCCGCCCGCGCCGCTGCCGCGGCCATCGCCGGAAAACGCGCCCGGATCAGCACCTGCTTCCTGATCGACGACTACTTCGCCCGCTTCTCCAGCCCCGCCGAGATCGTCCCGCTCATCGTCGACGAGGCCGCGCGGGCCGGGCTGACCGTCGACTACCTGGCCCGCGAGTCCGGCTGCGCCGTCACCGGCAAGGTGCCGGTCGCCGAGGCGGTGGCCGGCCGCATCGTCGAGTCCCCGCCGCCCGGCAGCTACGGACTGCGCCCGCCCGCCGCGCAGACCGGCTGGCTGGCCAACGGCGAGCGCAGCCCGGTCGCCCGAGCCCCCCAGGCGATGAAGCGGGCCGCCCCCTGGGAGCCGCCCAAGGAGACCGCGGCCCGCCGCCACTCCGTCTTCCTGGACGTCGAACTGTGGAGTGACGACGCCGACGGCCACCGCCTGTGGTCCTGCCCCTTCCTCGCCGCCGTCTGGCAGCTCGCCCGCCTCGGCCTGCTGCGCAACGAGGGCGAGGCCGTCTTCGTCCCCGAGCGGCCGCCCGACGCCGGCTTCCCCGACGACTGGGACGAACTGCCCTCCCTGATCCGGCTCAACCCGCGCGCCGACCCCTTCGCCGCCTACCGGACCGCCTCCGTCCTGCCCAGCCGGTTCCTGCCCGTCGAGCACGCCGTCCGCGTCATCCTCGACCAGCTCGACGTGGACCACGGCGCCCTGCGCCAGGTCGCCGAACGCTCCGCCCGCGAGCACGCCGCCGTTCCCGACTCGGTCGCCGACCGCGTCTCCTACGTCTTCTACCCGGGACCCTGACATGGCGCGGCCCGAGGCCACCGCACCGGACGCCGTCCTCGCCTGCGGCGAGGTCCGCACCCGCCTGCTCCCCACCCGGCAGGCGCTCGACATCCGCACCGCCGCCCAGTTCCTCGCCCTGCGCGCCGACGAACGCGTGCTCGTCTCCGAACGGCCGGGCCTCTACGCGCGTTCCCCCCAGACCCTCACCGGCGTCGACTGCCCGCTGCCCAGCGCCAACGGCTCCCGCGTCCGCGCCGTCGGCACCGTCGCCGCGCGGGCCGCGCTCACCGAGGGCCGCGTCCTGCAGACCTCCGCCTGGTTCCGGCTGCCGCCCGCCGGACCCGACCGGCGCCGGCCCTGGGGCCAGTACCTGGTGCGGCCCGGCACGGTCGAGCCGTTCGGCAAGGCCCAGCCCGAGGCCGTCGCCGACGGCGTCCTGACCGGCGGGCGCCACGGCGACCTCGACGTCGGGCTGATCGCCGACGGCCTGCTCACCCGGCTGCTGCGCCACCCCCTGCTCGACCAGCGCCCGCCGCTGCGGTCCCGGCCCACCCGGCTGCGCTGGGCGGCCCTGCCCGCCGCCCCGGGCCAGGGCCCCGCCCTGGAGCGGTTCACCCTGGCCGAGGACGAGCTGCGCACCGTACGCCTCAGGGTGCCCGCGGGCACCCCGCCCGACCGGATCGCCGGGCTCTGCGACGACCTCGCCCTGCACGACTGGCTGCTGACCACCGTGGTCCACCTCCTCGACGGCGTACGGCTCGGCGCTCCGGAGCCGTCCGGCCGGCCCGCCGTCGTCCTGGCGCTGCGCCCCGCCGTCGACCACCTGCTGCACCTGTGGATGCCACGGGCCCGGGTGGCACCCGAACTGGCCCCGCTGTGGGAGACGCTCGAAGAACGGCCGGGCTTCACCCGGCAGTGGCAGGCGCTCGTACAGCGCATCCGCGACCAGCTCACCCTGCACGCGGTCCCCGCGCTGTACCGGGAGGTGGAACCGGCCCCCTGACGCCCGCCGCCCAGCCGCCCCCAGCACATCACCGCACCTCGATCCGAGCCCATCCCGACGGGGGGAGAAGCGAGATGAGCACGGCACAGTCACCTCGATCCGAGGAGTCCGGACCGCCGTCCGGGCCCCTGACCGCCCGGATACGGGCCCTCGGCCACCGACGTCCCGGCGCGGACGGCCTGTGGTCCCGCCGGCTGGCGGCCGGCCTGGTCGTCGGCGCCCTCGCCTGGGGCGTCGCCGCGCTGCTCGGCCCCGAGGTCGCGGTGGCGCGGCAGGCCACGGCCGCGCTGCTGTGCGCCGCCGCCGCGGTCGCCGTCCAGCACGTCCTCGGCCTGGACCGGCGGGTACGGGAACAGGAGCGCCGGACCCGCGGCGCGCCGGCCGAGACCGCCGCCGCGGTGCGGGAGGGGCTGCGGCGCCGAGACGACGAACTGGGCGCCGCCCTGGCCCGGGCCACCGAGGACCTGCGGCACCTGGTCGACACCCGGCTGCCCCCGGCCGGCCCGAAGGACGACGCCGCCCACCAGCTCCAGGTCCGTACCGACGCCGACGGCGTACCCGACCTGGCCCGCAGTTTCGCCGAGGTGCTCGCCCCGGGACCGGCGATCCTCGGCACGTTCGTCCGCATGGAGATGAAACGGGTGGTCTCCCACCTGTCGGACCTCACCAACCTGACCGCGGAGTGCCCCGGCGAGAACCACGACTGGATGCTCACCCTCACCCGCGCCGCCCAGCACTCCATCTGCGCCATCAGCACCTCCGTCGACCGCGAGTTCTGGAACAGCGAGCCCGCCAGCCGCTACCTCCAGGCCCAGAAGGAGGTCATCGAGGAGCGCGGCGTCCCGGTGAGCCGCCTCTTCCTGCTGCAGAGCGCCCGCGAACTCGACGACCGGCTGCTGCGCCTGTGCGACGAGCAGGAACTGCTGCGCATCGAGGTCCGCGTCGCCGTCCTGCCCGAACTCCCGCCGCACCTCCAGCGCGGCACCACCGACGACTTCATCGTCTACGACGAGGAGGTCACCTTCGAGATCGAGCAGGACCTGCGCGAGGTCAACGTCCGCACCCGGCTCAACGCCCGCCAGGACCACGTCCAGGACCGGATGAAACGGTTCCGGGAACTGTGGGAGGCGGGCATGAACCTCCGCGAGCTGGAGGTCCGGGTCGACGACGAGGAGGACGGCACCTGGATGGTCGACCGGGGCTGACCAGGGCTGACCAGGCTGCCCTGGGGGGGGGCGAACAGGCGGCGGCTCAGCGGCAGTACGTGTCGCCGTCCGGCCGCTCGCCGGCCGCCAGGAAGCGGGAGACCGCGGCGTCCCCGCAGGCGTTGCCGTGGGCCAGGTAGGCGCCGTGGCCGGTGGAGTCCACGGTGACCATGACCGCGCGCCGCCCGAGGGCCTCGCGCAGTTCGCGGGCGCCGGCGAGCGGGGTGGCGACGTCCCGCGCGTTCTGCACCAGCAGGACGTTCGACGGCCCCCGGCCGGTGACGCGCACCGGCTCCCGCTTCGGCGGGTAGGGCCAGGCGGCGCACCCCATCGCGTTGCGCGGCATGCCCGCCGTGAGCGGGTACCGCGTCCGGCTCTCGGTGACGTCCGCCTGGTACGCGGCGGCCGTCCGGGGCCAGGCGACGTCGTTGCAGACGGTCCCGAAGGTGACCGCGACGACGTTGTGCAGCGCCTCCTCGGAGGGGCCGGCCGGCACGGGCGGCACCGTGCCCGCGCGGGCGGCGTCCATCAGCTCGGCCAGCACCGGGTACCTGGCCGGCGCGTACAGGCTGTCCAGCATCGTCTGCCGCAGCACATTGCCGTTCAGCTCCGCCGGGGAGGCGCCCGGCCACGGCAGCGGCTCGCGGTCCAGCCGGGCGGCGAGCCTGAGGAACAGCGGCCGGACCTCGGCGGCCGTCCGCGCCACCCGGTGCTTCCCCGGCCGGGACGCCCACGCCGCGAAGTCGGGGAAGACGTCCTCCACGCCCCGCTCGTACCCGGCCAGCCAGGCGCGGGAGACCCGCTCGGGATCGGGGTCGTCGTTGCTGTCGAGGACGATCCGGTCGGTGCGGTGCGGGAACAGCTGACCGTAGACCGCGCCGACGTACGTCCCGTACGACACGCCCCACGCGGAGATCCGGCGCTCGCCGAGCGCGGCCCGCAGCAGGTCGATGTCGCGGGCCTCGGCGACCGTGCTCAGGTGCCGGATCAGCTCCCCGCCGCCCCGCGCGCAGGCGTCCGCCATGCGCACGGCGGTGGCGAGGTTGCCGTCGACCGACCCGTCCGGGGCGGGCCAGGGGCGGGTGACGGACGGGGCGAGGTCGGCGGGGTCCAGACCGCAGCTGACGGCGGTGGAGGGCGCCACACCGCGCGGGGCGAAGCCGATCAGGTCGTAGGCGTCCCGTACCTCCCGGGGCAGTCTCCGGCCCTTGCCGGAGGGGTCGTTCAGGCTGGAGCCGCCCGGTCCGCCGGGGATCAGCAGCAGGGAGCCGCGCCGGGCGGCCGGGTTCTCGCTGGGGATGCGGGAGACGGCGACGTCGACCGTCCGGCCGCCGGGGCCGGCGTGGTCCAGCGGGACCTTGAGCGTGGCGCACCGCTGCCGGGGGTCGAGGTCCGCCGCACCGGGGCACGCGGCCCAGGCGAGCGGGGCGGGGGCGGAGGTGGCGGACGTGGTCGCGGCGGCCGTCATGGGCGCGGTCGGGCCCAGCAGGACGGCGGCGGCGCCCACGAGGGCGGCGGCGCGCCGGACCCGTGGGGCAGCCGTGGCCCGCCTCGACCGGACGGTCCGCGTCGGGTGTGTGGTCTGCGTCATACGGGCAGAGTCGCCGAGACGGGCCGCGGTCCCCATCCCGGCAGCACCCGGTTCTCCCCGGGGGCAAACCCCCGCCACCGCACCCGATCGGGTCCCGCGCTCGAACACCGTCGGGTCCGGCCATCACATGCTCGAACGGTACGTTTCTGCATTCCCCGGCGGCCCTCCCGAACTCCCGTCCCGCCCACCGCACTTACGGCGCGCGACGGCTCCTCGGGGCAGGTGCTGAAACGTCACCTTGGGGAGACGGGGCGCGGAACCGAAAAACAGAGGGGGACCCGGTCGGACAACGATCGGCCCGGAGTGAAGGGGCCGAGGGAGCGGAGGACGCGGTGCTGGAACCCGTCGGTGCGTACGTCGTGGACACCCGGAACGGAAGGGTGGGGATCGTCATGGGGCACGAGGGACCGTACGTCCAGCTCCGGCCGTGCGGCGGCGGGCGGGAGTGGGACGCCGAACCGGGAGCGGTGCGCCGGGCGACGCCCGCCGAGCGGATCGGCGCGGGGACGGCGTACGTCAACGCCCGCAGCCGGGGCGAGGTGCCCTGAGGCGTGGGTGACAATGGGTGCCATGAGTCTGTTCCGCGACGACGGCATCGTGCTGCGCACCCAGAAGCTGGGTGAGGCGGACCGGATCATCACCCTGCTCACCCGCGGGCACGGCCGGGTGCGCGCCGTGGCCCGCGGCGTGCGGCGCACGAAGAGCAAGTTCGGTGCCCGGCTCGAACCCTTCTCCCACGTCGACGTGCAGTTCTTCGCGCGCGGCAGCGAGCTGGTCGGCCGCGGGCTGCCGCTGTGCACGCAGAGCGAGACCATCGCGCCGTACGGCGGCGGCATCGTCACCGACTACGCCCGGTACACCGCCGGGACGGCCATGCTGGAGACCGCCGAGCGGTTCACCGACCACGAGGGCGAGCCGGCCGTGCAGCAGTACCTGCTGCTGGTCGGCGCGCTGCGCACCCTCGCCCGCGGTGAGCACGCGCCCGGCCTGGTCCTGGACGCGTTCCTGCTGCGCTCCCTCGCGGTCAACGGGTACGCCCCGACCTTCGGGGACTGCGCGAAGTGCGGGATGCCGGGCCCGAACCGGTTCTTCTCGGTCGGATCGGGCGGATCCGTCTGCGCCGACTGCCGGGTGCCCGGCAGCGTCGTACCCTCGCCCCAGGCCCTGGAACTGCTCGGCGCGCTGCTTGCGGGAGACTGGGGCACGGCGGACGCGGCCGAGCCGCGGCACGTCCGGGAGGGCAGCGGACTGGTCTCCGCCTACCTGCACTGGCATCTGGAGCGGGGACTGCGCTCCCTGCGGTACGTCGAGAAGTAGGAGAACCTGACATGGCCGTACGCGGGATTCTGGGGCGTCAGCGCCGGGAGTACCGGACACCCGAGCCGCACCCGTCCGGCGCCCGGCCGCCGAAGCTCCCCGGGGAGCTGGTCCCGGAGCATGTGGCCATCGTCATGGACGGCAACGGCCGCTGGGCCAAGCAGCGCGGGCTGCCCCGCACCGAGGGCCACAAGGTCGGCGCCGAGCAGGTCATGGACGTGCTCCAGGGGGCCATCGAGATGGGCGTCGGGAGCATCTCCCTGTACGCCTTCTCCACCGAGAACTGGAAGCGCTCGCCCGAGGAGGTGCGCTTCCTGATGAACTTCAACCGCGACTTCATCCGCAAGTCCCGCGACACCCTCGACGGGCTGGGCGTGCGGGTGCGCTGGGTGGGCCGGATGCCCAAGCTGTGGAAGTCGGTCGCCAAGGAGTTGCAGGTCGCCCAGGAGCAGACCAAGGACAACGACCGGCTCACGCTCTACTTCTGCATGAACTACGGCGGCCGGGCCGAGATCGCCGACGCGGCGCAGGCCATCGCCGAGGAGGTGCGGGCCGGGCGGCTCGACCCGTCCAAGGTCACCGAGAAGACGGTCGCGAAGTACCTGTACTACCCGGACATGCCGGACGTCGACCTGTTCCTGCGCCCCAGCGGGGAGCAGCGCACCTCCAACTACCTGCTGTGGCAGAGCGCGTACGCGGAGATGGTCTTCCAGGACGTGCTGTGGCCGGACTTCGACCGCCGTGACCTGTGGCGCGCGTGCCTGGAGTTCGCCTCCCGGGACCGGCGCTTCGGCGGGGCGATCCCCAACGAGGAACTGCTCGCCATGGAGGGCCGTCAGCAGAGCTGACCTTCTTCGCCGCGCTTCCGCCTCATGGTCATGGACGTGAACATGGACATGGGGCGGGAAACGGGCGCGGACGCCGGCCGGCCGCGCGGTCCCGGACCGGCACCCGACCCGGGTGTGACGGACGGGGCGGAGGTCAGTGCGCGCAGTCCGCGCACGTACCGAAGATCTCCACGGTGTGCGCCACGTTGACGTAGCCGTGCTCGGCGGCGATGGCCTCCGCCCACTTCTCCACGGCGGGTCCCTCCACCTCGACGGCCTTGCCGCAGGTGCGGCAGACCAGGTGGTGATGGTGGTCGTCGCTGGAGCAGCGGCGGTAGACGGACTCGCCGTCGGCGGTGCGCAGGACGTCGACCTCGCCGGCGTCGGCGAGGGACTGCAGGGTGCGGTAGACGGTGGTGAGGCCGACCGAGTCGCCCTTGTGCTTGAGCATGTCGTGCAGTTCCTGGGCGCTGCGGAACTCCTCGACCTCCTGCAGAGCCGCCGACACGGCGGCGCGCTGCCGGGTGGCACGGCCCTTCACGGGTGGTCCTGCGGTGGTCACCGGTTGCCTCCTCACGTCTGCGCTGCCGGGGCCATTGTGCCAGCCCCGGCTGCCGTCGGTCGGACGCCGATCGGATGCCGGGCAGATACCGGTCATACGCCCACCTCGTCGCCCGCATCCCGCCCGGCCGGGATCCGGCACTCGGCGGGGTCGGCGGCGGCGTGCGCGGCGGCGGACGCCCGCGCGCGCCGCCGGGCCACCGGGGCGGCCAGCACGGTCAGCACGATGAACGCGCCGAGGGCGAGCAGCACGATCGTCGCGCCGGGCGGCACGTCCTGGTAGTACGAGGTGACCGTGCCGCCGAGGGTCGCCGCGACGCCGATCGCGACGGAGATCGCGAAGGTGGCGGCGAAGCTGCGGCTGAGCTGCTGGGCGGCGGCCACCGGGATCACCATCAGCGCGGAGACCAGCAGCAGGCCGACCACGCGCATGGCGACGGTGACGGTGACGGCGGCGGTGACGGCGGTCAGCAGGTTCAGCGCGCGCACCGGCAGCCCGGTGACCCGCGCGAACTCCTCGTCCTGGCTGACCGCGAAGAGCTGCCGGCGCAGGCCCACGGTGACCAGCACCACGAAGGCGGCCAGCAGGCAGATCGCGGTGACGTCCGACTCGCTCACCGTCGACAGCGAGCCGAAGAGGTACGAGGTGAGGTTGGCGTTGGAGCCGCCCGGGGCGAGGTTGATGAACATCACGCCGCCGGCCATGCCGCCGTAGAAGAGCATGGCGAGGGCGATGTCGCCGCGGGTGCGGCCGTACCAGCGGATCAGTTCCATCAGGACGGCGCCCAGCACGGAGACCAGGGTGGCCATCCACACCGGGGACCAGGAGAGCAGGAAGCCGAGGCCGACGCCGGTCATCGCGACGTGGCCGATGCCGTCGCCCATCAGGGCCTGGCGGCGCTGGGCGAGGTAGATGCCGATCGCGGGGGCGGTGACGCCGACCAGGACGGCGGCCAGCAGGGCCCGCTGCATGAAGGCGTAGTTCAGGATGTCCATGGCGGTCAGCTCAGCAGTCCGGTGCGGATCGGTTCGGCGCCCGAGGTGTCGTGCGGGTGGACGTGGTCGTGGCCGGGCAGGGCGTGCTGGCCGACCGCCTCGGGGGGCGGGCCGTCGTGCAGGACGCAGCCGTCGCGCAGGACGACGGCCCGGTCGATCAGGGGCTCCAGGGGGCCCAGCTCGTGCAGGACCAGCAGGACGGTCGTACCGGCCGCGGTCTGCTCCCGCAGGGTCTCGGCGAGCACCTCCTGGCTGGCCAGGTCGACGCCGGCCATCGGCTCGTCCATGATCAGCAGCTCGGGGTCGGAGGCGAGCGCGCGGGCGATCAGGACGCGCTGGTGCTGGCCGCCGGAGAGGGCGTTCACCGAGTCCTTGGCGCGGTCGGCCATGCCGACCAGGTCCAGGGCGCGGCGTACGGCCTGGTGGTCGGCCTTGCGCAGGACGCCGAAGCGGGCCCGGGACAGCCGCCCGGAGGAGACGACCTCGGTCACCGTGGCGGGCACGCCGCCGGCGGCCGTGGTGCGCTGCGGGACGTAGCCCACCCGCGCCCAGTCGCGGAACCGGCGCAGCGGGGTGCCGAACAGCTCGACCTCCCCGGCCGTCGCCGGCACCTGGCCGATGGCGGTGCGCACGGCGGTGGACTTGCCGGAGCCGTTCGCGCCGAGCAGCGCGACGACCTCACCGTGGCGGACGGCGAGGTCGATGCCCCGCAGGACGAGGCGCGAGCCCAGTTCGGCGCGGACGCCGCGCAGGGATATGACGGGCTCGTCGCTCACGAGGGCCTCCGTACGGTCGGAACGGTCACTTGGCGCCGAGGGCGGTCTTCAGCGCTTCGAGGTTGGACTGCATGACCTCGATGTAGTCCTCGCCCTTGGACTTGTCGGTGATGCCTTCGAGCGGGTCGAGGACATCGGTCTTCAGGTTCGCGTCCTCGGCGAGGGTCTTCGCGGTCTTGTCCGACACCAGTGTCTCGTAGAACACGGTGGTCACGCCGTCGGCCTTGGCCTCCTGCTGGAGCTCCCTGATCCGGGCGGGGCTGGGCTCGCTCTCCGGGTCGAGGCCGGTGATGGCCTCCTGGGTCAGGCCGTAGCGCTCGGCGAGGTAGCCGAAGGCGGCGTGGTTGGTGAAGAAGACCTTGGTGTCGGTGTTCTTCAGACCGTTCTCGTACGCCGTGTCCAGACCGTCGAGCTTGGTCGTCAGCGCGTCGGCGTTCTTCTTGTAGTCGGCGGCGTTGTCCGGGTCGGCCTTCTCCAGGGCCGTGGCGACGCCCTCGGCGATCTCGGCGTACCTGACCGGGTCGAGCCAGACGTGCGGGTCGAGGGTCGACTCCTCTTCCCCGGACTCGGCGTGCTCCTCCTCGCCCCCGTGGTCGTGCTCGACGTCGCCGTGGTTCTCCAGCTCGGTCAGCGTGGCCGCGTCGATCTTGGTCTTGACGTCGGACTGGGTGACCGCCTCGTCCACGGCGGGCTGCAGCGACTTCAGGTAGAGCACCGCGTCCGCCTCGCCCAGCTCGGCGGTCTGCTTGGTGCTCAGCTCCAGGTCGTGCGGCTCCTGGCCGGGCTCGGTGAGGGTGGTGACGTTCACGTGGTCCCCGCCGATCTGCTCGGCGAGGTACTGCATGGGGTAGAACGACGCGACGACGTCGAGCTTGCCGCCGCCGTCCCCGCCGCTCGCCTCCGCGCTGTCGCTGGAGCAGGCGGAGAGGGTGCCGAGGCCGAGAGCGGTGACCGCTGCGACCGCTATGCCGGATATAGGGCGTCGTCGTACGTTCATGACACTCATTTTCAACAAATCTGGAAACGATTGTCAACAAAGAGCGGAGCCGGGGCCGATTTGGTCGAGGGCCGGGCAACGCCGGTAACCTGAATCATTCGCTGGAAGCATCTCGCTTCGTCGCCCGTCGTCGTAATGAAGAGAGCACCGTGGCCGCCGACAAGATCGACACCATCGTCAGCCTGAGCAAGCGCCGTGGCTTCGTTTTCCCCTGTAGTGAGATCTACGGCGGCCAGCGTGCCGCCTGGGACTACGGCCCGCTCGGTGTCGAGCTCAAGGAGAACCTCAAGCGCCAGTGGTGGCGCTACATGGTCACGTCGCGCGAGGACGTCGTCGGCATCGACTCGTCCGTGATCCTCGCCCCCGAGGTCTGGGTCGCCTCCGGCCACGTCGCGACCTTCACCGACCCGCTGACCGAGTGCACCGCGTGCCACAAGCGGTTCCGCGCGGACCACCTGGAAGAGGCGTACGAGGAGAAGAAGGGCCGCGCCCCGGAGAACGGCCTCGCCGACGTCAACTGCCCCAACTGCGGCAACAAGGGCCAGTTCACCGAGCCCAAGCAGTTCTCGGGCCTGCTCTCCACCCACCTCGGCCCCACCCAGGACAGCGGCTCCGTCGCCTACCTGCGCCCCGAGACCGCGCAGGGCATCTTCACCAACTTCGGCCAGGTGCAGACCACCTCGCGCCGCAAGCCGCCGTTCGGCATCGCCCAGATGGGCAAGTCCTTCCGCAACGAGATCACGCCCGGCAACTTCATCTTCCGTACCCGCGAGTTCGAGCAGATGGAGATGGAGTTCTTCGTCAAGCCGGGCGAGGACGAGAAGTGGCAGGAGTACTGGATGGAGCAGCGCTGGAACTGGTACACCGGCCTCGGCCTGCGCGAGGAGAACATGCGGTGGTACGAGCACCCCAAGGAGAAGCTCTCCCACTACTCCAAGCGCACCGCCGACATCGAGTACCGCTTCCAGTTCGGCGGCAGCGAGTGGGGTGAGCTGGAGGGTGTCGCCAACCGCACCGACTACGACCTCGGCGCCCACTCCAAGGCGTCCGGCCAGGACCTCTCCTACTTCGACCAGGAGGCCGGCGAGCGCTGGACCCCGTACGTCATCGAGCCGGCGGCCGGTGTCGGCCGCGCGATGCTCGCCTTCCTGCTGGACGCCTACATCGAGGACGAGGCGCCCAACGCCAAGGGCAAGCTGGAGAAGCGCACCGTGCTGCGCCTCGACCACCGCCTCGCCCCGGTGAAGGTCGCGGTGCTGCCGCTGTCGCGCAACGCCGACCTGTCCCCGAAGGCCAAGGGCCTCGCCCAGGCGCTCCGGCAGAACTGGAACATCGACTTCGACGACGCCGGCGCCATCGGCCGCCGCTACCGCCGCCAGGACGAGATCGGCACGCCGTACTGCGTGACGGTCGACTTCGACACGCTGGAGGACAACGCGGTGACGGTGCGCGAGCGTGACTCCATGAAGCAGGAGCGCGTGTCGCTGGACCAGATCGAGGGGTACCTGGCGAGCCGCCTGGTCGGCTGCTGAGGTCCCTGCTTCCCGCGAACGCCGGATGAGCCGCAGGTGCGGCTCATCCGGCGTTCGGCTTTCGTGGCCCACGGGCGCTCGGGACCTGGCTCAGCCGATGACGCGCACGGACAGGGGGTTGTTGAAGGCCACCGCCTGGCCGGGAGGCAGATCGCCCGTGAAGTTGCCGCAGTTCGCGTTGAAGAAGTAACTCACCGTCTTGTCCGTGTTGTTGGCGAGCAGCTGGGCCCGGACCTGGAGGTTGAGGCAGACGTTGTCCGGCGGGTTGACGATCTGGAACTCCTGTCCCGAAGCGCTGAAGTACCGGATCGTTCCTGTGGCGGCCTGCGCGCTGGAGGTCAGGCCGACGGCCAGTGCGGCCGCGGTGCCGATCGCCAGGCCGAGTCTGCCCAGACGTGCGATGCGGGGCATGAGAGGTGTCTCCTTTCCCGGCGGCCCGGATCCTTCGTGTCCGAACCCGTCGGGGGAGGTGTTCCGCTGAGTGGCGTACTCCAAAGGAGGCGCGCCGAACTATCGCCTGGAACGGTGATAAGTCATGTCATCGGACCGGTCGGGTCAGCTCCGCCCCGACATGGCGGACGGCAGGCGACGGGCAGTGGGCTGACAGATATTGAAATCTGTCAGCTGTCATGCCAAGGTGGACGCATGACGATGTCAACGCGCTCTCTTGGAACCACCGGCCCCCAGGTCTCCGCCCTCGGCCTCGGCTGCATGGGCATGTCCGCGCTCTACGGGGAAGCGGACCGGGGCGAATCGCTCGCCACCATCCACGCCGCCCTCGACGCCGGGGTCACCCTGCTCGACACCGGTGACTTCTACGGCATGGGGCACAACGAGATGCTGATCGGCGAGGCGCTGCGCACCGCCCCCGCCGCCGCGCGGGAGCGGGCGCTGGTCAGTGTGAAGTTCGGCGCGCTGCGGGACCCGGACGGCGGCTGGGCGGGGTACGACGGGCGGCCCGCCGCCGTGCGGAACTTCGCCGCCTACTCGCTCCAGCGCCTGGGCGTCGACCACATCGACGTCTACCGCATCGCCCGCCTCGACCCCGACGTGCCGATCGAGGAGACCGTCGGCGCCATCGCGGAGCTGGTCGAGAAGGGGTACGTACGGCACATCGGCCTCAGCGAGGTCGGGGCCGGGACCGTCCGGCGGGCCGCCGCCACCGCGCCCATCAGCGACCTGCAGATCGAGTACTCGCTCATCTCGCGCGGCATCGAGGACGAGATCCTCCCCGCCGTGCGGGAGCTGGGGATCGCTGTCACCGCGTACGGCGTGCTCTCGCGCGGGCTGATCTCGGGGCACTTCACCCCCGACCGGCAGCTCGCGGCCACCGACTTCCGCGCCCACTCCCCGCGCTTCCAGGGCGACAACCTCCAGCACAACCTGGGCCTCGTCGAGGCCCTGCGGAAGATCGCCGAGGGCAAGGGCGTGAGCGTCGCGCAGGTCGCCATCGCGTGGGTGCTGTCGCGCGGTACGGACATCGTGCCGCTGGTCGGCGCCCGTACCCGGGAGCGGCTCGGGGAGGCGCTGGGCGCGCTGGACGTGACGCTGGACGCCGCCGACCTCGTCGCGATCGAGGACGCCGTGCCGGCCGGTGCCGCCGCCGGCGAGCGCTACCCGCAGGCGCAGATGGCCCACGTCGAGCGCTGATCCGCGCCGGGTACGGTCTAGGACATGGCACCGACCTCCGAGACCCTGACCGCCGAGCGCATCCTCGAAGCCACCGAGGAGGTGCTGCGCCGCCACGGCCCGGCCAAGGCCACCGTGGTGGACGTGGCCCGCGCGCTCGGCGTCAGCCACGGCAGCGTCTACCGGCACTTCCGGACCAAGGCGGCGCTGCGCGAGGCGGTCACCAAGCGGTGGCTGGACCGTACCTCCGAGGCGCTGGCCGGGATCGCCGCCGCCGACCGTGATCCGGAGGCCCGGCTGCGGGACTGGGCGCGGGCCCTGTTCGAGGCCAAGCGCCGCAAGGCGGGCGACGATCCCGAGCTGTTCGCCACGTACTCGGTCCTGGTGGGGGAGAACGGCACGGTGGTCGGGGAGCATCTCGACGACCTGACCGCCCAGTTGACCCGGATCGTACGGCTCGGTACGGAGGCGGGCGCCTTCACCGCCGCCGACCCCGAGGCCGCCGCGAGGGCGTTCTTCCAGGCCACCGACCGCTTCCACGACCCCTGCCACGCGGCCGAGTGGCGGCGGCCGGAGATCGACGAGGAGTTCGAGGCCGTGGTGGGGCTGCTGGTGCGGGGGCTGCGGGCCTGAGCCGGGGCCGGACGGCGGTGAACAGGACCGCGCCGCCGAGCATCGGTGACGTGCAGCGGTGTCCAGGTCCTCGACGCGCTCGCCCGCGCCCTGCCGCTCGACCCGGCCGAACGCGTGCCTCCTCCGGCGGGCCGGGGCCGTCGACCGACGCCGGCGACCGCGTGCTCGCCGGCACGGCGTCCTCGCCCGCGATCGCACCGACGGGCTGCTCCCGTGCGACCTGGACGCGGTGCCGCCCGAGGGCGGCGGCCCGGTTCCGCGAGGCGTGGCAGCGGCACGAGGTCCTCGCCCACCGGGGCAAGCGGTGACGTACGCGCCGGCCGACGACGCCACCCGGCGGCGGCTGGAGGCGCCGCACGCGCTCGCGCGGGAACGGCGTCCCGTGGCACAGGAGTGACCCGGCATCACGTGGATGACCATCCGAAGTGCGGGAACCCGGCGCATACCGGAAGGTGATGTTGCCAGGGCGAGCACGCGCGTGGAGGACGGTCATGGCTGAGCAGAAGTCGGCGGCACACGGGCTCCCGGGGCCGCTCGGTGCCGCCGTCACGGTACTGGAGCGGGTGCCGGGTGCCGGGACGGTCGGCAAGGTGGCCGGCGGAGTGCTGGAGCGGGTGCCGGGCGCCGGAACCGTCGGCAAGGTGGCGGGCGGGGTGCTGGACCGGATCGGCGCGGTGTCGCCCCGCGGGCGGCGGCTGGCCGTGTACACCGGCGCCGGGGTGGCGGGCGTCGCCGGTCTCGTGGAGTGGCCCGTCGCGCTCACCGGAGCGGCGGTCGCCTGGTTGACGCGGCCTCGGCGACAGGAGCCGGCGGAGGCGGGCGCGGCTGCGGGCGCGGGCAAGGGCGGGAGCAAGGGTGCGGCTGGGGCTGTTGCTACGGCCGTGAGTGCCGGGGGCGGTGAGGCGGTCCGGGACGGTACGTCGAGGAACGCCGCCGCGGCCGGGACGGCGGCCGGAGCCCGTAAGGCGGCGGCCGGAGCCCGTAAGGCGGCGGCCGGGGTCCGCAAGACGGCGGCCCGGTCCGCCACGGCGGCGGCGGGTGCCGGGAAGACGGGTGCCGGGGCTCGCAAGACCGCCGGGGCGGCCAGGGCGGCGGCCGTGAGCCCGGCGGCTCCCCGGACGACGGGCACCGCCGGCTCCAAGGCGGCGGCTGCGGCGGCGCGTAAGACGGCTGCCGCCGCGACGAAGCAGACGGCTGCCACCGCGACCAGGAAGGCGGCTGCCGCCCCGGCGAGGAAGACGGCTGCCGCCCCGGCGAGGAAGACAGCCGCCGCCGCGACGAAGCAGACGGCGACCGCCGCCGCCAAGAAGGCGGCGTCCGACCGCACCAGGCCGACGACTGCCCGCACCGGGCCGAGCAGGGCCGCCGCCCCCGTCACTCCCACCGACACCGGAATGAGCAGCGGCGTCCGCGCGAAGAACACGGCCGTGGCCAAGGGCGCCGGTGCCGTGGCCCGGAGCGGGGCCGCGACGAAGAGCGGCTCGACGGCGACGACACGCGCCGCCACCGCCCGGAAATCCACGCAGAAGAAGACCGCCAAGACCGCGAAGTCGGTCAAGTCGGGCAAGGCGGCCGGGACGAGCCGGAAGGCAGGCTGAGGGGGCGTTGGTGATGGGGGCTGGACTTCTGAACCGTACGTCCGGGGCCGCGGCCGGGTTCGTCCTCGCCGGACCCCGGCTGCTCGCGCGCACAGCCGCGCCCGCGGCCGGTCTCGCGGCCGGTGCCGTGGCGGGCGGCGCGCGGGCCGGCGTACGGACCGCGGACTTCGCGGCGCGGGCGGCCAGGGTCGCCCGCGCCGCGCTGCCGGGCGGCACCGGCGACTGGCGGGCCGGCACCCGCGCCCACCTCGCGCTGCGGCCGGTCGAAGAGGGGAAGGTACGACGGGCGGGCGGCGTCGCGGGGGCGGCCCGGCGGGTGGCGGCGGTGCTGGCCGACCACCCGGACGTGGCGCTCGCCTACTGGGACGAGGGGCTGGCCCGCCTGGTGGTGACCGCCACCGAGGAGGCGCTGACCGACCGGGTGGTGGACCGGGCCACCGACCTCGCCGAGGAGCACGGGCTGACCCGCGGCGAACCCGCCGAGCCCGTCGAGGAACTGTCCCACCCCGGCGACCCCACCTCCGTGCGGGTCGCCGCGGCGGCCCTCGGCGCCGACGCGCTCGGCGTCGCCGCCGGACTGACCGCCTCCGCGCTGCGGCTGCCGCCCTCGCCCCGGCTGGTGACGGCCGTGGCCACCCTGCTGCGCGAGAACCCCGCCTTCCGGTCCTGGCTGCGCGGCCGGCTCGGCACCGCCCGGATGGACGTGACGCTGGCCGTCGCCAACGCCGCCGTGCAGGGCGCGGGCCAGAGCCCGGCCTCGCTGATCCTCGACGGGGCGCTGCGCGCCTGCCAGTTGGCGGAGGCGGTGGCCCGGACGGCCACGTTCGAGGTCGTGCACGACCGGCTGTGCGCCCCGGAGCGGGGCGGTCTGCCCGGCGACCCGGCGCTGCGCCCGCCGCTGCGTTCCTCGCCCGCCCTCACCTACGCCGCCCACGCCTCCACCGGCAGCGTGGCGGGCGCGCTGGCCACCCTGCTGGTCAAGCACGACCTCAACGAGGCGGCAGAGGCGGTGCTGGCGGGTTCGCCGAAGGCCGCCCGGTACGGGCCCGCCGCCTTCCACGCCGTCCTCAGCGGCGCGCTGTCCCGGTCCGGCGTGCTGGTCCGCGACCCCGAGCGGCTGCGGCAGCTGGAGATGGCCGGCACGGTCGTGCTGCACCCGAGCGCGCTGCGGCGGCCGGGCGAGGGCGCGGACCCGTGGACCGAGGAGGTCCTGGACGCGGCCCGCCGCGCCGGACTGCGCGTGGTGATGGTGGAGGACCCGGCGCTGGCCGACTTCACCGGCCTCGCCGACCAGGTCGTCGGCGCCGGCCGGCCGCTGCGGGAGGTGGTGGACGCCCTGCGCGAGGAGGACGGCGGCGTCATCACCGTCGTACGGCCCGGCCTCGACGCCGGTGACCCGCTGCTCGCCGGGCTGCTCGGCGGGGACGTGGCCGTCGCTCTCGCCGACGGGGACGGCCCGGTCGCCTGGGGCGCGGACGTACTGGCCCCGCACGGCCTCGCCGATGTGTGGCGGCTGCTGCGGGCGGTGCCGGCGGCCCGCGGGGTGGGCCGGCGGTCGCAGGTGCTGGCCCGGTCCGGCGCCGCGCTGTCGGGGCTGCTGGTGGCGGTCGGGGAGGCCCGCAGGGAACGCGGTTCGCCGCTGTTGCCGGGGCTGCGGCACGCCCCCGTCGACGCCGGCGCGCTGGCCGCCCTGGTGTCCGGGGCGCGGGCCGCGCTCACCGTGGCGGCGGCCCGCGCGCCCCGCCCCCGGCCCCGGGTGGCCTGGCACGAACTGGACCCCGACGACGTACGGGAGAGGCTGGCCGGGCAGCGGGAGCCGGAGCCGTCGGCCGCCGAGCAACTGACCGCGCGGCTGCGGGCGGCGACCCGGAAGGCGGCCCGGACGCCCGTGCTCAAGCCGGTCGCCTGGACGGCGCAGCTGGCCGGTGCGGTACGGGGCGAGCTGGACGATCCGCTCACCCCGGTCCTCGCGGTGGGCTCGGCCGCCGAGGCGATCCTCGGCTCGGTGATGGACGCCGCGCTGGTCGTCGGCGCCCTCGACCTCAACGCGCTGGTCGGCGGGTTGCAGCGGCTGCGCGCCGAGCGGGCGCTGGCCGGGCTCCTCGCCCAGCAGAAGCAGAAGGCCCGGGTGAGCACGGCGGAGGACGGCGCCGAGGAGCGGCCGGACCGGGTCGTGGACGCCGCCAGGCTCCGCCCGGGGGACGTCATCGCGCTGAACACCGACGACGTGGTGCCCGCCGACGCACGGCTGCTGTGGGAGGACGGTCTGGAGGTCGACGAGTCGGCGCTGACCGGGGAGTCGCTGCCGGTGGACAAGTGTCTGGACCCGACGCCGCACGCGCCCGTCGCGGAGCGGCACTGCATGGTCTTCGAGGGCACCACCGTGGTCGCCGGGCGGGCCCGGGCCGTCGTCGTCGACACGGGGGAGCGTACGGAGGCCGCCCGCGCCGTGTCGCTGGCCTCCCGCACCCCGGCCGCCGCCGGCGTACAGGCCCGGCTCCAGGAGCTGACCGGCAAGGCGCTGCCGCTCACCCTGGCCGGCGGGGCCGCGGTGACCGGGCTGTCGCTGCTGCGCGGCACGCCGATCCGGCAGGCGGTCAGCGGCGGGGTGTCGGTGGCGGTGGCCGCCGTGCCCGAGGGGCTGCCGCTGGTGGCGACGGTCGCGCAGCTCGCGGCGGCCCGGCGGCTCGGGCGGCGCGGCGTCCTGGTCCGCACCCCGCGCACGCTGGAGGCGCTGGGCCGGATGGACACCGTCTGCTTCGACAAGACCGGCACGCTCACCGAGAACCGGCTGCGGCTGGTCCGCGTCACGGACGAGAGCGGCACGGTGCACCGGACGTCCGCGCCGGAGGCGGCCGGGACGGTACGGGTCGCCGCCCGCGCCTGCCCCCGGCTGGACGGCGACGGCACCCGGCCCACCCACGCCACCGACGAGGCGGTCCTCGACGCCGCCGGAAACGACGCCGAGTGGGAGCAGATCGAGGGGCTGCCGTTCGAGACCTCGCGCGGTTACGCCGCCGCCGTCGGCCGCGCCGGGGACGGCACCCCGGTCCTGGTCGTCAAGGGCGCCCCCGAGACGGTGCTCCCGGCCTGCCCCCGCCTGCCGGAGCACGCGCACGACGGCGCCCACGACCTGGCCGCCGCCGGGCTGCGCGTCCTGGCGGTCGCCCACCGGCAGCTGACCGGCGGCGAGGACCCGGCCGAGCTGCTCGAACGCCCCCTGGACGAGCTGGACCTGAACTTCACCGGGCTGCTCGGCCTGTCCGACGTGGCCCGCGAGACGTCCCCGGCGCTGGTGCGGGGGCTGCGCGAGGCGGGCGTACGGCCGGTGGTGCTGACCGGCGACCATCCGCAGACCGCCCGCGCCATCGCCGCCGAGCTGGGCTGGCCCGAGGACGCGGTCGTCGTCACCGGCGACGAACTCGCCGCCGCCGACCGCCGGGGCCGCTCCCGGATGCTGCGCGACGCCGATGTGGTGGCCCGCGTCGCGCCCGAGCAGAAGCTCCAGGTCGTCGAGTCGCTGAGGGACGCCGGGCGGGTCGTCGGCATGGTCGGCGACGGCGCCAACGACGCCGCCGCGATCCGCGCCGCCGACATCGGCGTCGGCATCAACGCCCGCGGCTCGGCCGCCGCCCGCAACGCCGCCGACCTGGTCGTCACCGGCGACGACCTGCTGGTCCTGGTGGAGGCGGTGCGCGAGGGCCGCGCCCTGTGGCACAGCGTCGCGGACGCCATCGCCATCCTCATCGGCGGCAACGCCGGCGAGGTCGGCTTCGGCATCCTCGGCACGGTCCTCGGCGGCTCCGCGCCCCTGTCGACCCGGCAGATGCTGCTGGTGAATCTCTTCACCGACCTGTTCCCGGCGATGGCCGTGGCGGTGACGGAGACCGGCGACCCGGAACAGGAGGACGCCGACGCCGGCGCCCCGCTGGGTACGGCGGTCCTGGGCGAACCCCTGATCCGGCAGATCCGGCACCGGGCGCTGACCACGGCGCTGGGCGCGACGATCGCCTGGCTGTTCGGCCGGTTCACGCCGGGCACCCGCCGCCGGTCGACGACGATGGCGCTGTGCGCGGTGGTCGGCACCCAGCTCGCCCAGACCCTCGCCGACCGGCGCGGCAGCCGCCTGGTGCAGCTGACGTCGCTCGGTTCCGCCGCCGCGCTGGTCGCCCTGGTGCAGACGCCGGGCGCCAGCACCCTCTTCGGCTGCACCCCGCTCGGTCCGCTGGCCTGGGCGGGCGTGGCCCTCGCCATCACCGCCGCGCTGGCCGGGCAGCGGGCCCTGCCGCACGTGGAGGCGGCGGTGGCGCGGGTGTGGCCGCAGGTGGCGGAGCAGGTGACGGCACGGCTGCCGGAGTTCGCCCGCTGACGATGTCCCGGGCGAGGCCGGCGAGGCCGTCCTCGGTGCGGGCGGTCCCGCCGGCCGCGGCGTCCTCCTCCTGAGGGGAGACGGACCCCGTGCCCGGGACGGCCGGGGTGACGGGGACCGCCCCGTCACACCCCCGCCCGAGCCGCCTCACGCGCCTCCGGTTCCGACGCCAGCCGCCGCGCCGCCCGTTCCGCGCTGCCGCGCGCCCACCGGCCCGTCGTCACCCCGCCGAGCACCAGCACCGCCAGACCGCAGACGGCCAGGATCCACCAGCCGGGCCGGGCGGCGGAGACGAAGGTGTCCGCGTACGACGACCCGCTCACCCCCGCGGCCAGCACCGCGCCGATCACCGCCACGCCGAGGGTCTGGCCCAGCTGCCGGCTGGTGGAGGCGACGGCGGCGGCCACGCCGGCCTGGGCGCGGGGCATGCCGGAGACGGCGGTGTTGGTGATGGGCGCGTTGACGAAGCCGAAGCCGACGCCGAACAGGACGAAGCCGAGGAAGAGGGTGACGTCGGAGGTCTCGGCCTCGAAGGCGGCGAACAGCACCCCGCTCACCGTCATCGCGCCGCCCGCGACCAGCAGCGAGAGCCGCGGCCCCCGGCTGCCCACCAGCCGCCCGGACAGCGGCGCGCACAGGAACATCGGCAACGCCATCGGCAGCATCCACAGCCCGGCGTGCAGCGCGCCGAGCCCCCGTACGTTCTGGAGGTACAGCGTGGACAGGAACAGGAACCCGCCCAGCGAAGCGAACGCGCCGATCGCTATGAGCGTCGCCCCGCTGAACGGTGCCGAGCGGAAGAACCGCAGGTCGATCAGCGGTTCGCGGCGGCGCGGCTCGTAGATCAGCAGCCCGGCCAGCGCGGCGACGGCGACGCTCGCGTACGGCAGCACGGCCATGAGCCCGGCGTCCGGCGCCTCGATGATCGCGTACGTCAGGCTGCCGAACAGGGCGATCACCATCACCTGGCCCAGCGGGTCCGGGCGGCGTGCCTTCGGGGCGCGGGACTCGGGGACGTAGCGCAGGGTGAGCAGCAGGGCGGCCAGCCCCACCGGGAAGTTGATCCAGAAGATGGAGCGCCAGCCGACCGACTCCACCAGGACCCCGCCGACCAGGGGACCCGCGGCCATCGAGATGCCGACGACGGCGCCCCACGCGCCGATCGCGCGGGCGCGCTCGCGCGGGTCGGTGAAGGTGTTGGTGATGATCGACATGGCGACCGGGTTGAGCATCGAACCGCCCACCGCCTGCACCATCCGGAACACCACCAGCGACGACAGGTCCGGGGCGAGGGAGCACAGCACCGAGCCGACGGTGAAGACGGCCAGGCCCGTCATGAACACTCTCTTGCGGCCGATCCGGTCGGCCGTCGACCCCGCGAGCATCAGCAGCGCGGCGAGGACGAGGGTGTAGGCGTCGACGGCCCACTGGAGGCCGGAGGTACTCGCGTCCAGGTCCCGTTGCAGGGCGGGCAGGGCGACGTTCAGGACCGTGTTGTCGATGCTCACGATGAGCAGGCTCATGCAGCAGATCGCGAGCACGAGCAGACGGCGGCGACGGGTCGGCTCGGGCATGGGTTCATCGTACGCCGATATCGATAGTGTGCCTAACTAATTAACTTTGCCTTTTCATTACACGGCACAATGGAGGAATGTCCACGCCCGGCCCCGCGCCCCTCCAGATCGGTCCGCACACCGTCCAGCCGCCCGTCGTCCTCGCCCCGATGGCCGGGATCACCAACGCGCCCTTCCGCACCTTGTGCAGGGAGTTCAGCGGGGGCAAGGGCCTGTTCGTCAGCGAGATGATCACGACCCGGGCGCTGGTCGAGCGCAACGAGAAGACCATGCAGCTGATCCACTTCGACGCGACCGAGAAGCCGCGCTCGATCCAACTGTACGGCGTCGACCCGGCCACCGTCGGCAAGGCCGTCCGCATGATCGTGGACGAGGACCTCGCCGACCACATCGACCTCAACTTCGGCTGCCCGGTCCCCAAGGTGACCCGCAAGGGCGGCGGCTCCGCCCTCCCCTTCAAGCGGCCCCTGCTGCGCGCGATCCTCCGCGAGGCCGTCACCGCCGCGGGCGACCTCCCGGTCACCATCAAGATGCGCAAGGGCATCGACGACGACCACCTCACCTACCTCGACGCCGGCCGGATCGCCGTCGAGGAGGGCGTCACCGCCGTCGCCCTGCACGGCCGTACGACCGCCCAGCACTACGGCGGCACCGCCGACTGGGAGGCCATCGCCCGCCTGAAGGAGCACGTCCCGGAGATCCCGGTGCTCGGCAACGGCGACATCTGGTGCGCCGAGGACGCGCTGCGGATGGTCCGCGAGACCGGCTGCGACGGCGTGGTCGTCGGGCGCGGCTGCCTGGGCCGGCCGTGGCTCTTCGCGGACCTGGTGGCCGCGTTCGAGGGCCGGGAGGACCGCGCGCGTCCCACCCTCGGCCTGGTCGCCGACGCCATGGTCCGGCACGCCACCCTGCTCGGGGAGTGGATCGGCGACGAGGCGCGCGGCGTGATCGACTTCCGCAAGCACGTCGCCTGGTACCTCAAGGGGTTCGCGGTCGGCTCCGAGATGCGCAAGCGGCTCGCGATCACCTCCACCCTGGCGGACCTGCGCGCCGGGCTCGACGAACTGGACCTCACCCAGCCCTGGCCGGCCGGGGCCGACGGTCCGCGCGGCCGTACCTCCGGCAACAACCGCGTCGCCCTCCCGGACGGCTGGCTAAAGGACCCGTACGACTGCGCGGGCATCGGCGAGGACGCGGAACTGGACACCTCCGGCGGCTGATCAGCTCCCGGAGGGCGTGGTGCCGTAGGCCGTCAGGAAGCGGTCGCGGAAGGCGCTCATCCTCCAGACCGGGGCGTCGTGGGCGGGCTTGAGGCCCTCCGTCCAGTTCCAGCCGTCGATCGCGTCCAGGACCGCCGGGTCCCTGGCCACGATGGAGACGGGCACGTCCCGGCTCGCGTGGTCGCCGCTGACCCGGGCGATGGGCTGGTGGTCGCCGAGGAGGACCAGGACGGTGTCGTCGGTGCCGTAGCGCTCCAGCCACTGGGTGAGACTGGTGACGGAGTACTGGACGGAACGGCCGTACGCCCGCTTGGACCGGTCGCCGTCGGCGACGACGTCGGCCGCCTTCTCGCCCGCCTCCTCGATCGGGCCGAACACCCGTCCGTCGCCCAGCTCGTCCCAGCCGACCAGCTCCGGCACCGGCGCCCACGGCTGGTGACTGGAGGTCAGGACGATCTCCGCCATCAGCGGCCGGTCGCGCTCGCGGCCGTGCTCCAGACGCTGGAACGCCTCCAGGGCGTACTGGTCCGGCATGGTCGACCAGCTGAACTTCGGTCCCCGGTAGCCCAGCCGGGACGCGTCGTAGACCGTGTCCAGGCCGAAGAACTCCGCCTCCGGCCAGCCTTTCCGCACGCCCGGCATGATCCCGACCGTGTCCCACGCCCCCGTCCGCCGGAACGCCTCGGTCAGGGTGAGCCGCTCGCTCGACGTCACCGTCCGGTAGCGCTGCTGGTTGTCGACCCACAGGCCGGACAGGAACGTGGAGTGTCCGAGCCAGCTGTTGCCGCCGTACGTCGCCGACGTCAGCCAGCCGCTCTCGGCCCGGAACCCCGCCTTCGCCAGCTCCCCCGTACGCGCCTCCAGCGTCCGGTCCACGCCGGGCGCGATCAGCGGGTCCTCGACCGCGCAGCGGCCGTAGCTCTCGACGAAGACGAACAGGACGTCCTTGCCGCGCAGGTCCGGGACCAACTCGGCGGCGGGGGTGGCGCCGAAGGCGTCGTTCCCCGTCTCCTTCTCGAACGCCGCCTCGTCCCGGACGGTGTCCACCACCCGCCGGGCCTGCAGTTCCAGCGCCCCGGTGGCCCGGTCCGAGGCGAGGGGCGTCCCGAACGGCTGGAGACCCAGCGCCGAGCAGCTGATCCACACCGTGGCGGCGACCAGCGCGCCCCGGCCCGCCCGCTCCCGGTGCGCGGCCAGCACCTCGCCGAGCCGGACCACCGCCAGCGCCATGACCACGGGCAGCAGCACGGCGACGGCGACGGCGCCGGCGGTCGCCCAGGCGGCCGTCGCCCCGCCCAGCGAGTCAGCGACGTAGGACCGCGCGTCGTCGAGCAGTTCCCAGTCCAGGACGGGATTGAAGCCCCGGCCCAGATAGTCCCGGAACCCCATGTCGAGCACGTTGAGCACGGTCAGTGCCCCCAGCAGCGCCCCGCCCAGCGCGGCCACCACCCGCCGGGCCCGCCCCGGCAGCGCGAGCAGCACCACGGCCCCGACGACAGCCTCCCCGGGGATACGGACGAACCGGTCGGGCCGCAGCGCGGCAAGGGTGTTGGGCAACAGCAGCGCCCCGAGGACCAGGAGGAGGGCCAGCCCGGTGACACCCGGCCGCACCCACCTCCGCCGGCGAACTCCCACGAAGACAACCACGCCGTCCAGTACGGGCGACTACGCGGAGGCGTTCACACCAACGCCCCTGGGGGGCGCGGCCAACCGCGCGATCAGCCACGACGAGCCCGCACCCGGAAAGAACCTACGCACCCCCCACCGCACTCAAGAACGCCAGCGGGGCCGCCGCCGCCCGGGACTCCCGTACGCACGCGTGCGGGTACGGCACCGGCTCCGGATGGCTCTCCCGCCCGTACCCGGCCAGCACCTCCGGCAGCCGGTGCCCGACCGCCGTCGCCGCGTCGACCATGCCGTGCGCCACCGTCCGCGCCTCGTCGTGCAGCCCGTAGCGGGCCAGCCCGAGCGCGATCAGCGCGTTGTCGTGCGGCCACACCGACCCCCGGTGGTACGACAGCGGGTGGTACGCCGGCTGCCCGGACGCCAGCGTCCGCACCCCCCACCCGGAGAAGAAGTCGGGTTCGAGGAGGCGCCGTCCGACCAGCTCGCCGTACTCCTTGTCCAGCAGCCCCGACCAGAGCAGGTGCCCCGCGTCGGAGGCCAGCGCGTCCACCTGGCGCCCCTCGCCGTCCAGGGCCAGGGCGGGGAAGGAGTGCTCCGGCATCCAGAAGTCCCGCTGGAAGCGGTCGCGCAGATCACCGGCCGCCTGCTCCAGCAGCCCTGCGTACTTCTCGTCCTCCCACACCGTGCGGGCCAGCCACGCCGTGCGGCGCAGGGCGTCGTACGCGTACCCCTGGGCGCCCGCCGCCGCGACCGCGCCGGTGGGCCGGGTGCCGTCGGCGTGGCAGACGGCACCGGGGGAGTCCTTCCAGTTCTGGTTGGCGAGGCCGCCCCGGTCGGCGCGGTAGACCAGGTAGCCGCGCGAGGTCAGCCCGCCGTGGTCCAGCATCCAGCCGACCGCGGCCCGGGCGTGCGGCTGGAAGCGGCGGGCCGTCGCCGTGTCCCCGGTCTGCTCCACGTACGCGCCGAGCAGCACCAGGAACAGCGGTGTGGCGTCGACCGACCCGTAGTACCGCCCGTACGGCACCTGACCGAAGTGCGCCAGCTCCCCGTACCGCACCTCGTGCACGATCTTGCCGGGCCGGGCCACGCCCGGGTCGGTGCCGGACGCCGTCCGCGCCGTCGCCTGCGTCGCCGCGAGCGCGGCCAGCGTGGCGGCGGCCGGCCCGGTCCGGTAGGGGAGCGTGAACAGGGAGGTCAGCAGGGCGTCGCGGCCCAGCAGGGTGAGGAACCAGGGGGCGCCGCCCGCCGGGACGCGCAGTTCCTCGCCGTCCGGGCCCCGCGCCGGGACCTGGAGCGAGGCCAGGTCCGCGAGGCCCCGCGCGCAGGCCGCCGCCAGCTCCGGCCAGCCGGTCGGGAAGGCCACGCCCCGGGCGAACGCGTCCTCCTCGGCGAGCAGCCGCCGGACAGCGGCGGCGGGGGAGCGCGGCACCCGCACCGCCCGCCGGTGCCCGTGCGGCCGGGCCACCACCCGCAGGACCAGCTCCGCCGTGCCGTGCGGATCGAGGCCGAGGGTCCACACCAGGCGCCGGGCCCCGGTGCCGGTCTCCTCCACCGCGTCCGGCGCGGGCTCGGAGGTCACCGTGGTGACCGAGCGCCACTCGCCGCGCCGGTAGGCGAACTCCACGCCGTGCGGCAGCACTTCGCGGGAGCGGACGGCGCCGGGCTTGGCGTAGGTGCGGTGGTCGGCGCGCAGCTCGAACTGGTCGGCGAAGTCGGCGTCGGCGGTGACCGCGAGGTGGATCGTGGTCGGCACCGGGCGGTTGCTGGTCACACGCAGCGCCTCGACGAACGAGCCGTCCCCGACGGCCTGTTCCCGGAAGACGGTGTACGCGGGCGGCTCGTCGCGTCCGCCGCGCGGCACCAGCACACAGCGGGCGGTGTCCCCGCCCGCGACGGGCGTGAGGGCATCCGGCACGGCGCCGTCGACGGTGAGCTGCCACCGGCTGAGGTGCCGTGCGTCCCGGACGAACAGGCCGTCCGGTCCGCTGCCGCCCCGCACCCCGCTGATGTCGCCGTGGTCGCCGACGGCCACGAACGTGCCGCCGTGCACGAGCAGTTGATGACGTCCCGTCATGCCGGGCCCCCTCCCTGGCCGCCGCCATACTGGTGTCCGGGGTGCGCGAAGGAGTCCGTGGGTGGGGGAGGTGGGGCGGGGTTCTGGTGTGTGGTGGCGCGGGTGGTGGATTGGGCGGTGGTGCGGGTGGTGGTGGGTCGGGTCATGCGATCCACTCGGGACTCCCCGAAGACGTCCGGCCTGCCGATTCGGCGGTGGCTACCATAGAGTTACGTCTATTTAACACGCATAACTCACTATGTAATGCAGGGTTGGGAAACACAAGGGGGTGCGCATGACCGAAGAGCCCGGCAGGACCGGGGCGACCCCGACCGGGGCACCAGGCAGAGGCATCACCAGAACGAGTGGTCAGGCGAGCGCCGGTGACCTGCTCGCACTCGTGCGCAGCGGCCGTGCCACCACCCGCGGGGCGCTCCAGCAGGCCACCGGCCTGTCCCGGGCCACCGTCGGCCAGCGCCTCGACCGGCTGTTCCGCGCGGGCTGGCTGCGCGAGGGCGCCGGCGGCCCCGTCGACTCCCCGCTGGGCGGACGCCCCTCCATCACGCTGGAGTTCGACGACGAACACGCCGTCGTCCTCGCCGCCGACCTGGACACCCGGCACGCCCGTGCGGCCCTCCTCACCCTGACCGGCGAGATCATCGTCGAGCACAGCGGCGCCCTGGTCGTCGAGGACGGCCCCGAGGCGGCCCTCGGTGAGCTGGGCCGCTGGTTCGCCGGGCTGCTGGAGAAGGCCGGGCGCGGCATCGACGAGGTGTGCGGCATCGGTCTCGCCGTCCCCGGTCCGGTCGACCGTGACGCCGGCCGGGTGGTGCAGCCGCCGATCATGCCGGGCTGGGACGGCTACGACATCCGGGGGCGGCTGGCCCGCGCCGTCACGGAACGCGTCGGGGCCGCCGCCCCCGTCCAGGTTCCGGCTTCGGTCCAGGTCCCGGTCCCGGTCCTGGTGGACAATGACGCCAACCTCATGGCCTACGCCGAGCAGCGCGCCGCGTACCCGGACGCCTCGGCGTTCGTCCTGGTCAAGGTGTCGACGGGTATCGGCGCCGGGGTCGTGGTGGACGGTCACATCTTCCGCGGGACGGACGGCGGGGCCGGGGACATCGGCCACATCCGCGTCCCCGAGGGCGCCCAGGCGCTGTGCCGGTGCGGCTCGTACGGCTGTCTGGCCGCCGTCGCCAGCGGGGGCGCCGTGGCGCGGCGGCTGACCGCGGCCGGGGTGCCGGCGGAGTCCGGCTCGGACGTGCGCAAGCTGCTGGCGGGCGGGCATCCGGAGGCGGTGGCGCTGGCCCGGGAGGCGGGGCGGCTGGTCGGGGACGTCCTGGCGACCGTGGTGACCCTGCTCAACCCCGGCGTGCTGATGATCGCCGGGGATCTGGCCGGCACCCCCTTCCTCACCGGTGTGCGTGAACTGCTCTACCAGCGGGCGCTGCCGCGTTCCACCGCCCGTCTGGAGGTCGTCACCTCGCGGCTCGGCGAGCGGGCCGGGTTGATCGGGGCGGGGGCGCTGGTGGTGGAGCACCTGTACGCGCCGCGGCGGGTGGAGGAGCGGTTGTCGGCGCTCGGGGTGTGACGGGGGCGTACGCGCGTAACAGTGGCCGCCGGGGCCGCTCGCTTCTTGGCAGTGTCGTGCTTCCACGGTCCGCGTCGAGGGCGCTGCGCGTCGCCTTCGGCGACGGGCCCGCGGCCCACCCTTGACCCGGGCCGTTCCAGCACGGGGGAGAAGCGAGCGCGCGGCCCGGGAGAGCGGGTGTCCGGGCTCGACGGGCCCTCAGGTTTTCGGCACCCCATTCCATACGGCCGTTGGCCGTAGTGGCCGTAGTGGCGTCCGCATCGTGGAATGCGGGGTGGTGGGGCGGCGTGATTCTCGCCACCCTTGATAAGGAGGTCGCTCAGATGAGCGGATCATGGGCGGGTGCACTTCTCCAAAGGGTGGCACTGGGTGTCATGTCTTGATCGTTCATCGATCGAACTCAATAGAAGGGAAAGGTGCTCATGTGAGCGCCGAGGATGGAGTGTGTCGGTTCCTGTGTTCAAGAAGTGAAAACGGGGAGGGGCGGCTGCTTGCCAAGGCTTGACTTTCGATCCGCTGGCGGACGGGTGGTTACAGGCGTATGACGCGCAAGTAGACGTACCCAGGCGCCTTTGATCTGGGTACATTCCTCGCCGTCAGGGCAGCCACCGCGTCCTCGAGGAGTCGAGACCCGTGTCGGAAAACAAAGATCCCCAGGTAGCGAAGTTCGTTTACGACTTCACCGAGGGCAACAAGGACCTCAAGGACCTGCTCGGCGGCAAGGGTGCCAACCTCGCCGAGATGACCAACCTGGGTCTCCCGGTCCCGCCCGGCTTCACCATCACCACCGAAGCCTGCAAGACCTACCTCGACAGCGGCGAGGAACCGGCGGCACTGCGTGACGAGGTGAGTGCGCACCTCGACGCCCTCGAAGCGCGGATGGGCAAGAAGCTCGGCCAGCCCGACAACCCTCTGCTGGTCTCCGTCCGCTCCGGCGCCAAGTTCTCCATGCCCGGGATGATGGACACGGTCCTCAACATCGGACTCTCCGACAAGTCCGTGCAGGGCCTGGCCGCCCAGGCCGGCGACGAGCGCTTCGCGTGGGACTCCTACCGCCGCCTCATCCAGATGTTCGGCAAGACCGTCCTCGGTGTCGACGGCGACCTCTTCGAGGAGGCGCTGGAGAAGGCGAAGACGGCCAAGAAGGTCGCGGTCGACACGGAACTGGAGGCCGCCGACCTCAAGAAGCTGGTCACCACCTTCAAGAAGATCGTCAAGAAGGAGGCCGGCCGGGACTTCCCGCAGGACCCGCGCGAGCAGATGGACCTCGCCATCAAGGCGGTCTTCGACTCCTGGAACGGCGACCGCGCCAAGCTCTACCGCCGTCAGGAGCGCATCCCGCACGACCTCGGCACGGCGGTCAACGTCTGCTCGATGGTCTTCGGCAACCTCGGCCCGGACTCCGGCACCGGCGTCGCCTTCACCCGCGACCCCGCCTCCGGCCACCAGGGCGTCTACGGCGACTACCTCCAGAACGCCCAGGGCGAGGATGTCGTCGCGGGCATCCGCAACACCGTCCCGCTGGCCGAACTGGAGCGGATCGACAAGAAGTCGTACGACCAGCTGATGCAGATCATGGAGACCCTGGAGAACCACTACAAGGACCTCTGCGACATCGAGTTCACCATCGAGCGCGGGCAGTTGTGGATGCTCCAGACGCGCGTCGGCAAGCGCACGGCGGGCGCGGCGTTCCGCATCGCCACCCAGCTCGTCGACCAGGGACTGATCGACGAGGCCGAGGCGCTCACCCGGGTCAACGGCGCCCAGCTCGCCCAGCTGATGTTCCCCCGCTTCGACGACACGGCCAAGGTCGAGCAGGTGGGCCGGGGCATCGCGGCCTCGCCGGGCGCGGCGGTCGGCAAGGCGGTCTTCGACTCGTACACGGCCGTCAAGTGGTCGCGTTCGGGGGAGAAGGTCATCCTCATCCGCCGGGAGACCAACCCCGACGACCTGGACGGCATGATCGCTGCCGAGGGCATCCTGACGAGTCGCGGCGGCAAGACCTCCCACGCGGCCGTGGTCGCGCGGGGCATGGGCAAGACCTGTGTCTGCGGCGCGGAGGAGCTGGAGGTCGACACCAAGCGCCGGCGGATGACGGTGCCCGGCGGGCACGTGGTGGAGGAGGGCGACGTCGTCTCCATCGACGGCTCCTCCGGCAAGGTATACCTGGGCGAGGTCCCGGTGGTCCCGTCCCCGGTCGTCGAGTACTTCGAGGGCCGGATGCACGCGGGCGCCGAGGACGCCGGCGAACTGGTCGAGGCGGTCCACCGCATCATGGCCTTCGCCGACCGCAAGCGCCGGCTGCGGGTGCGCGCCAACGCCGACAACGCCGAGGACGCGCTGCGCGCCCGCCGCTTCGGCGCCCAGGGCATCGGCCTGTGCCGCACGGAGCACATGTTCCTCGGTGACCGGCGGGAACTGGTCGAACGCCTGATCCTGGCCGACACGGAGGCCGAGCGCGAGGAGTCCCTGAAGGGACTGCTTCCGCTGCAGAAGCAGGACTTCGTGGAGCTGTTCGAGGCCATGGACGGCCTGCCGGTCACCATCCGGCTCCTGGACCCGCCGCTGCACGAGTTCCTCCCCGACATCACGGAGCTGTCGGTGCGGGTGGCCCTCGCCGAGTCCCGGCAGGAACCGCACGAGAACGAACTGCGTCTGCTCCAGGCGGTCCACCGGCTGCACGAGCAGAACCCGATGCTGGGCCTGCGCGGCGTACGCCTCGGTCTGGTCATCCCCGGGCTCTTCACGATGCAGGTCCGCGCCATCGCGGAGGCCGCCGCCGAGCGCAAGGCGGCCAAGGGCGACCCGCGCGCCGAGATCATGATTCCGCTGGTGGGCACGGTGCAGGAGCTGGAGATCGTCCGCGAGGAGGCCGACAAGGTCATCGCCGAGGTCGAGGCGGCCTCGGGTGCGGGCCTGAAGCTCGCCATCGGCACGATGATCGAACTCCCGCGCGCCGCGCTGACCGCCGGGCAGATCGCGGAGTGCGCGGAGTTCTTCTCCTTCGGCACCAATGATCTGACCCAGACGGTGTGGGGCTTCAGCCGGGACGACGTGGAGGCGTCCTTCTTCACGGCCTATCTGGAGAAGGGCATCTTCGGGGTGTCGCCGTTCGAGACGATCGACAAGGACGGCGTCGGCTCCCTGGTCGCCGCCGCCGCGAAGGCCGGCCGCGCCACCCGTCCCGACCTCAAGCTCGGCGTCTGCGGCGAGCACGGCGGCGACCCGGAGTCCGTCCACTTCTTCCACCAGGTGGGCCTGGACTACGTCTCCTGCTCCCCGTTCCGCATCCCCGTCGCCCGCCTGGAAGCGGGCCGCGCCGCGGTCCAGTCCACGGGCAGCGATCACCGCTAGCCCCACCGGAAACGCCGGTCCGCCGCCCGTCATCCGGTCACCCTCACCGATCGGCGGCGGCTCCGGTCCGCGAGAAGGGGGCGGCACCCTTGTGCGGGGGTGCCGCCCCTTCGGACGCGTCCTGCGGCGCCCGGTGGTGAAGTCGCCTCGCGGGCGCTGCGGCGCGCGGCGGTGAGCCGTCCCCCACATGGATGACTCGGCGGTGGCGTCCGGCTGACGGCATCGGGTGCGGGCAGCTTCCCCGGGACCGTTCAGGCACGTCTGGAGGAGACCGTCTTGAGCACTCCCGCACCGTCCTCGTTCCGGATCACCACCGCTCCCGACCTCGTGTACGGCGTGTGGGACGCCGAGAGGTTCGAGACCAGGTCGGCCGACTGGGTCCAGGTGCCCGGCGCCGAGGTGCACCTGATGCTCGGCCAGGGGTGGCCGTCGTACGGGGCGCAGTTCGTGGCGACGTTCAGTGCCGAGGCCCTGTGTTCCGACAACGACAAGGACGGACAGGGCGTGCTCCAGGCCACCGTGTTCTTCGGGGACACGCAGGCCGAGCCGGTCAGCGGCAACCACCGTTTCGTGACCGCGCGCGGCAACCCGGAGTGGTCGAGCCACACCTTCATCCGGACGGTGCGGTTCGAACCGGACTCCGCCGTGCGGGACGTCTCGGCCCGGGTCAAGCTCAAGGCGAGCGGGGCCGAGGGCGGCGTGCAGAACTGGTTCCTGAAGATCGAGCGATTCAGCATCTGAGGGGGCCCGCATGCTCTATCACGCGGCCTCCCTGGAGGCCTGGCTCACCGACCCGGACCAGCCCTACTCCTCCCACACGCTGCGCACCGACGGATCCGTGCACTGTTCCGTCAGCGAGGACGCCCTGCTGGCGGCCGTGCCCCACATCCAGAAGAAAGGCCCGCTGGTGGCGCTCGTCATCGACGAGGCGCGACTCGACGCGCCGGTGACCTGGGAGACCGGGGCCGGCGCGGCGCCGGTACCGCGCATCCGTGGTCCCGTGAACCGGGACGCGGTCGTCGCGCTGAGGGAGATCGCCCTGGACGGCGACGGCCGGGCCACCGGGCTGGCCCCGCCGAAACGGGCCTCGCCAGGGTGCGAAGACCACCCTTAAGAGCGGTTTATCGCTTAATGCGGTGTTCGCGGCTGGTGGCGGGTATCGGCCCGGCAGGCCCGTGATTCGGCGGGCCTCGCGCTGAAGGGGGGAATCACCGCGATGACTGCCGCGGAGATCGAAACGGAAAGGGCGTGCCCGTTCCGGCACGACGACGCCCTGGAGCCCGACCCGTTCATGACCCGGATGCGGACCGAGGCCCCCGTGGCCCGGGTCCGCATGCCGTACGGGGAGGGCGAATGCTGGCTGGTGACCCGCTACGAGGACGTACGGACGGTCACCTCGGACCGGCGGTTCAGCCGGGCCGCGCTGATCGGCCGGGACTTCCCGCGGATCACCCCGGCGCCCATCGCCCAGTCCGAGGCGATCAACCTGATGGACCCGCCCGCGCTCAACCGGGTGCGCCGACTGGTCGTCAAGGCCTTCACCACACCCCAGGTCGAGGCGTTGCGGCCCTGGACCCAGCGGACCACGGACGCGCTGCTGGACGCGATGGAGGAGCACGGCCCGCCGGCCGACATCGTCGCCCACCTCGCCGACCGGCTCCCTCTGATGACGATCAGTCAGCTCATGGACATCCCCGACGAGGACCGCCCGCGGCTGCGCCGGTGGGCCATGGCGATGATGTCGATGAGCGCCGCCGACCGGACCTCGGCGGTCGAGGCGAAGGCCGCGCTGCGTGCCTACTTCGCCGAGCTGACCGCCGCGCGGCGCCGCGCCCCGGGCGACGACCTGATCAGCTCGATGGCCACCGCCCGCATCGGCGAGGAGACGCTGGACGCGGACGAACTGACCGTCCTGGCCATGCTCCTGCTGGTCACCGGCCACGACACCACCACCTACGACATCTGCAACAGCGTCTACACCCTGCTGACCCACCCCGACCACCTGGCCCAGCTGCGGGCGCGCCCCGAACTGCTGCACCAGGCCCTGGAGGAACTGCTGCGTTTCATCCCGTTCCGGCAGGGCGTCGGCATCCCCAGGGTGGCGCTGGAGGACGTGGAACTCGGCGGGCAGCTCATCCGCGCGGGCGACACGGTGCACGTGTCGTACCTGACCGCCAACCGCGACGAGGCGGTGTACGAGCGGCCCGACGAACTGGACTTCGAGCGGCGGGAACCGGCCGGGCACATGGCCTTCGGCTACGGCAGCCACCACTGCCTCGGCTCCCACTTGGCCCGCATGGTCCTCCAGGTGGCCATCGGCACGCTCCTCACCAGGTTCCCCGGGCTGCGGCTGGCCGTACCCGCGGACGAGGTGCGGTGGAACACGGTGTCGATCTGGCGCTATCCGCTCGCCCTCCCGGTGACCTGGTAGCGGCGGCCATGGCCACGTTGTGCAGGCCGGCCGTCGCCGTGCCCGAGTACGTCATCACCCGCGAGCAGACCCTGGACCTGGCCAGGGAACTGCACGCCGACCACCCGCAACTGAAACTGGCGCTGCGTCTGATCGCCAACACCGGCGTGCGGACCCGTCACCTGGTGCAGCCCATCGAGGACACCTTGCGCCACCCGGGCTTCACCGCGCGCAACGCCCGGTACGAGGCGGAGGCCAAGAACCGGGTGCCCGAGGCCGCCCTCCGCGCCCTGGCCCACGCCGAACTCACGCCCCGCGACATCGACATGATCATCTACGTGTCGTGCACGGGGTTCATGATGCCGTCGATGACCGCCTGGCTCATCAACACGATGGGCTTCCGGCCGGAGACCCGGCAACTGCCGATCGCTCAGCTCGGCTGCGCCGCGGGCGGCGCCGCCATCAACCGCGCCCACGACTTCTGCACCGCCTATCCGCGGGCCAACGTCCTGATCCTGTGCTGCGAGTTCTGCTCGCTGCTCTACCAGCCGACGGACCTGGCCGTGGGTAACCTGCTGTCCAACGGGCTGTTCGGTGACGCCATCGCCGCCGCGGTCGTCCGCGGCCGGGGCGGCAAGGGCGTACGGCTGGACCACAACGGCTCCCACCTGGTGCCCGACACCGAGGGGTGGATCTCCTACGCGGTCCGCGACACCGGCTTCCACTTCCAGCTCGACAAACGGGTGCCCGGCACCATGGCCGACCTCGCCCCCGCGCTGCGCGCGCTGGCCGAGCTGCGCGACTGGAACGTCTCCGACCTCGCCTTCTACATCGTCCACGCCGGAGGTCCCAGAATCCTGGACGACCTGTGCACGCACTTGAACGTGGAGCCGGAGATGTTCCGCTACAGCCGGGCCACCCTCACCGAACGCGGCAACATCGCCAGCGCCGTCGTCTTCGACGCCCTGGACCGCTTCTTCGACGACGGCGGCGCCGATCACGCGGCCCAGGGCCTCATCGCGGGCTTCGGTCCCGGCATCACCGCCGAGATCACCCTCGGCACCTGGAGCCTCAAGGAGGAGCCGGACCGGCCGCCGGTCCCCGTGGGCTGACGCTACTGGCAGCCGACCCCGTCCCCGTCCCGGTCCAGGTGTCCGCCGTAGCCGGGGTCGCCCGCGTGGACGGGGGCGGCGCCGGCGGCGCGGGCGGCGTCGCAGTTGCGGTAGTGGACGGAGCCGCCGGCGTCGCTGTCGTCGTCGGAGGACGTGCCGGTGTCCGTGTCCGCGACCGCCTCCTGCGTCACCGTCTTCGTGACGGTGACCTCGACGGTCTCCTTGGCGGTCACCGTCCCGGCCGGCTCGGGCCTTGGAGTCTCGGTCGCCGTCTCCGTCACGGTCACCGTCGGCCGGGCGGCGGCGGCCACGGCCTTCGCGTCGGCCTGCGTGCCGTCCTCGCCGGCGCCGTCCCCGCCGCCGATGCCGACGCCGACGAACAGGGCCAGCGCCAGGGCGGGCAGGACGTACCGCTTCCGGGCCCACTTGGGGGCGGGCCCGGAAGCGGGCACGGGGGGAGCGGGGTACGGCGGGAACGGCGGTCGCTGGGGCTGCGGGTGCTGTGCGTGCCGCGGGTACTGCTGGTTGTGCGGGTTGCGCGGGTCGTACGGGCCGGCCATGAGGTCCCCCCCTGCGGTCGTGCGTGAGGGGACGACCGTATGGCGGGTGCATCGGTCTGTGGAGGGGATGTGATGAAGCCGTGATGCGACTGTGTCGTCAGGTGCGGAAGGGGCCCCGCACCTCGTAGGTGATCCCGCCCGACGAACTCCCGCTCGTCCCCCGCTGGCTGGAGAAGTACAGCCGCGTGCCGTCCGGGGAGAACGCCGGGCCCGTGATCTCCGAGCCCGACTGGCCGTCGATGCGCAGGAAGGGGGCGATGACGTCGTCCGGGGTGATGACGCAGATGTCCATGGTGCCGCCGTCCTCCGCGACGAACAGGTCGCCGGAGGCGGAGCCCGTGACGTTGTCGACGCCGGTGAGGGGGGCCGTGGAGCCGGTCACCAGGGAGTCGTCGTAGGCGAGTTCGATGGTCTGGGCGGCGGCGTCGTACTGCCAGACGCGGTTGTCGCCCTTGGTGGTGAACCAGCAGGTGCCGTCGGTGTAGTAGCAGCCCTCGCCGCCGTTGAAGCGCTTGGCGCCGAAGACCTGGTCGCGGGTGGCGGTGGCGCCGGCCGGGTCGGGGACGCGGGACCAGGTCACCGGGCCGCTGGTGGCGGTGGAGCCGACCAGGACCTCCAGGGTGCCGGCGGACAGGTCGCCCCAGGTCGTCGGGCGGAAGCGGTAGAAGCAGCCGTCGGTGACGTCCTCGGTCAGGTAGACGGCCTTCCGGACCGGGTCGGCCGCCGCCGCCTCGTGCTTGAAGCGGCCCATCGCGTCCCGGCGGACGGCCGCCTGCACACCCCACGGGTCGGTCTCGTAGACGTACCCCCGGTCCACCTCCTCGCAGGAGAGCCAGGTGTTCCACGGGGTCTTGCCGCCCGCGCAGTTGGTGCGGGTGCCGGACAGGACGCGGTAGGCGGCGGTGATCGCGCCGGTCGAGGAGAACACGACGGCGCTCGCCCCGCCGCCGGGGTTGATCTCCGAGTTGGAGACGTAGATCCAGCCCGGGCCGTCGGCGTAACAGGCGCCGCCGTCCGGGGCGTCGTGCCAGGTGTACGACGTCCCGGGGACCGTCTGGCGGGACCGGGCGACGACCCGGCTGGTGAAGCCGGACGGGAGTCTGATGCCGTTGGCGTCGGGGGAGCCCAGCGCCCCGTACGGACCGGTGCCGGGCCGGGCCAGGGCGGCGTACGCGGCGCCGCGCCACAGGGTGCCGCCCAGGGCGGCGGAGGTGCCGCCGAGAGCGACCGCACGAAGGAGAGTACGACGTTCCACTGTCACTCCTGAGGTGCCGTGACCGCCCCGCCGCCGGGTGACGACGGGGTCGTGCGGTCAGGCACCCTAGGAGAGCGCGATGGACAGGTCATGGACATGCCGTGACGGGCCGCCGTACAAGGCCCTAGCCGTCGACCTCGTACCGCCCGACCTCCAGGAAGTACCGCAGGCCCTCCGGGGTGTTGTCGTCCAGCGCCGCGCTCGCCGCCGCGCGCAGGGCGTCGCTGCTGGCCGGGTCGGCGAGGATGCGGGTGATGGCGACGCGGTCGTCCTCGGCCTGGGCGAGGCGGTAGCCGGTCTCCAGCCAGGCGCGTATCTCGTCGGGGTCGTTGTTGTCGAGGAGCTGGTTGACCTCCGCGATGACGCGCCTGCCGCTGTCGGGGTCGGCGAGGATGCGGGTGACGGCGACGCGGTCGTCCTCGGCCTGGGCGAGGCGGTAGCCGGTCTCCAGCCAGGCGCGCATCTCCTCCACGGTGCCGTTGTCGAGGAGCGCGTTGGCCTCCTTGATCACGCGCTTGCCGCTGTCGGGGTCGGCGAGGACACGGGCGATCGCCACCCGCAGGTCGTCCGCGTCCATCTCGTCGTAGGGCGAGTCCGCCACCGCCACGGCGGTCACCGGGGCCGCGGCGGCGAAGGACGGGGTGGCGAGCAGCAGCGCCGGGGCGAGGGCGCCGGCGGCCACGGCGAGGGTCACGCGGGTCAGTCTCACGGAGTCAACCACCTTGTGTCGTAGTCGCGGGACGAGGCGACGGCATCGTCCCAGCGGGGACGGGCCGGGGCACTGCCCGGACCGGGCAGTTCCCGCCGGTCATCATTGCCGGTGGCCCGCCCTGTGTCAGCACGATTTCCGCCGGGGCGCTACAGCGGTACCGCCACCGCGTCGAACGTCGTCTCCGGCGTCTGCGGGCTGGTGAACCGGGCGTTGACCAGGTACAGACGGTCGCCGTGGCGGGCGGCGGTGGTGGGGACGTCGAAGCGGGGGTCGGTGATCGTGCGGCGCAGGGTGGCCGTCGTCGCCCGGGCGTCCAGCTCCCAGACGCTGACCAGGTTCAGGCGGTTCTGTACGACGTACAGGGTGCGGCCGATGCGCAGCAGGCCGTCGCCGTTGACCACGTCGGCCGCGCCGGAGAGCCTGATCCGGCGGGCGGCGCCGGTGCGGAGGCTGACGCGGTACAGCTCGCCCGGCGTGCTCTTGACGACGATCAGACCGGTGCCGTCGGGCGAACCGGCCAGGCCGTTGGCGTTGTTGACGTCCGGGAGCTGTTCCCAGTCGCCGGTCAGCGGCAGCGCGCGGACCTCGCCGCGCCGGCCGCGCGGGACGCCGTACAGGACCGCCTCGCGGGAGTCGGTGAACCAGGCGCGGTCGCCGAGCAGCACGACGTCGTTGACGAAGTGGCCGGTGGGAGACGTGAGTCGGTGGGTGTGCAGCAGCGTCCCCGTGCGGGCGTCCAGGACGCGGGCCGTGCCGCCGCCGCCCCCGGCGACGTACAGCAGGCCGTCCCGGTCGAGTTTCAGGCCGATGGACGCGAGACCGCTGCCGCCGCCCCACAGCACCTCGCCCGCGCCGGTGCGCAGGTCGGTCCGGTAGACGGCGCCGTCGGCGCGCGAGCCCAGGTACGCGTACGGCCGGGTGCCGATGGTGATGCCCTCGGGGAGCCAGCCGTCGGGCAGCGGGAACCCGGTGGGCCGGCCGCGCCCGGGGGCGGCCTGGGCGGAGCCGGTGCCGGCGGCCACCGCGAGGGCGGCGACGGCGGCCCCGCCGAGCAGCGCGCGGCGGGACGGGCGCGGGCGGTTCTCGGTCATGGTGCGCCTCCGTGACGGGGGTGACATGAGCGGATCCAGTGAAACGCCGGCGCCCCGGTTTCACGACGCGCCCGCCGAACCCGACAGGAAACCGACAGGGCGCGGCGGGCGGCGGGGCGTCAGACCACCGCCGTGGCGGCCAGCGCCCGCACCTCGTACGCCGTCACCCGCACCGACTCGTCGTCCAGGCACTGCCCGGTGGCGAGGTCGAAGCGCTGCTTCAGCAGCGGGGAGGCGACGAACGGGCGGCCCCCGTGGGTGCCGGTCAGGCCCCGGGAGAGGACCGCCGCGCCGGTGAACGGGTCGCGGTTGTCGATGGCGTACAGCGTGCCGGCGCGGTCGCGGAAGAGGGCCGCCTGGGTGCCGTCGGGGAGCAGGGCCGCCACGCCCCGGCCGGGGAACAGGCGGTTCAGGTCGCAGACGGTGAACCAGTCGTCCGCCAGGCGGAGCTGGACCGACAGGTCGGTGGTCTCGGGGGCCAGGGTCATCGCTGGGAGGTTCCTTCCAGGGGGCGGTGGCCGATGGAGAGCAGCGGCAGGTCGGGCTTCATCTGGTCGCGTTCCGGTACGAAGCCGACGACCGGGTCGGGGGTGTCCGGCGCGTTGACGAAGGACACGAACCGGGCGAGCTTCTCGGGGTCGTTGATGGTCTCGGCCCACTCGTCGCGGTAGCCGGCGACGTGCGCGGACATCAGCCGCTCCAGCTCGTCGCAGATGCCGAGCGAGTCGTGCACGACCACGTCGCGTACGTGGTCCAGGCCGCCGGGCAGCCGCTCCAGCCAGGTCGAGGTGCGCTCCAGCCGGTCGGCGGTGCGGATGTAGAACATCAGGAACCGGTCGATCAGGCGCACCAGTTCGGCGTCGGACAGGTCCTGCGCGAGCAGGTCGGCGTGGCGCGGGGTGGCGCCGCCGTTGCCGCCGACGTAGAGGTTCCAGCCACTGGAGGTGGCGATGACGCCGAAGTCCTTCGACTGGGCCTCGGCGCACTCCCGGGCGCAGCCCGACACCGCCGACTTCAGCTTGTGCGGCGACCGCAGCCCCCGGTACCGCAGCTCCAGGTCGATCGCCATCCGCACCGAGTCCTGCACGCCGTACCGGCACCAGGTCTGCCCCACGCACGACTTCACCGTCCGCAGCGACTTGCCGTACGCGTGCCCGGACTCGAAGCCCGCGTCCACCAGCCGCGCCCAGATCGACGGGAGCTGTTCCACCCGCGCGCCGAACATGTCGATCCGCTGACCGCCGGTGATCTTCGTGTAGAGCCCGAAGTCCCGCGCGATCTCACCGATCACGATCAGCTTCTCCGGCGCGATCTCCCCGCCGGGGATCCGCGGGACGACGGAGTACGAGCCGTTCTTCTGGAGATTGGCCAGGAAGTGGTCGTTGGTGTCCTGGAGCGCGGCCTGCTCACCGTCGAGGACGTAGCCGCTCGCGCCGATCGCCGGGGCGAGGGAGGCGATGATCGAGCCGACCGTCGGCTTGCAGACCTCGCACCCGTCGCCGCCCCGGGCCGCCTCCCGGCCGTACCGGTCGAGCAGCTCCTGGTAGGAGGTGATCCGCAGGGCGAGGACGATCTCGTACAGCTCCTCGCGGGTCTGGCCGAAGCAGCCGCACAGGCCCTTGTCGACCTCGACGCCGCTCGCCTCCAGCTCGGCGGTGACCAGCTGCCCCAGCACCTTCACGCACGAGCCGCAGCCGGTGCCGGCCCTGGTGCACTTCTTCACCTCGGGCACCGTCACGCACTGGTGCTCGGTGACCGCCCCCCGGATCGTGCCCTTGGTGACGTTGTGGCAGGAGCAGATGACGGCGTCGTCGGGGAGGGCGGCCGGGCCGAGCTGCGCCGGCGCCCCCGCCCCGGCCGGCAGCACCAGTGACTCCGGCGAGACCGGCGGCACCGACCCGGTGAACGCCTTCAGCGTGCCGTACGCCTCCGCGTCCCCGACCAGGATGCCGCCGAGCAGCGTGCCGTCCCGGCCGATGACCAGCTTCTTGTACAGCCCCGCGCGGGAGTCGGAGTACACCACGTCCAGGCAGCCGTCCGCCGTGCCGTGCGCGTCGCCGAAGGACGCCACGTCCACGCCGAGCAGCTTCAGCTTGGTGGACAGGTCGGCGCCGGTGAACGCCGCCTCGTCCTCGGCGATCGTCGCGGCGGCCGTCGCCGCCTGCTCGTACCCGGGCGCGACCAGCCCGTACACCCGCCCGTCGGAGGCCAGCGCGCACTCGCCGATCGCGAAGACGCGCGGGTCGGACACGGTCCGGCACTGCTCGTCCACCGCGATGCCGCCGCGCTCGCCGACCGTCAGCCCGCACTCCCGGGCGAGCTGGTCGCGGGGCCGCACCCCGGCGCTGAACACGACCAGGTCGGTGGCGAGTTCGGACCCGTCGGACAGCTTCATGCCCCGCACGGCGCCCTCACCGTCGGTCACGATCTCCTGCGTGCCGACGCCGGTGTGCACGGACAGCCCCATCTCCTCGATGGTCCGCAGCAGTGCGGCGCCCCCGCCCTCGTCCACCTGTACGGGCATCAGCCGGGGCGCGAACTCCACGATGTGCGAGGTGAGCCCGAGCCCTTTCAGCGCACCCGCCGCCTCCAGGCCCAGCAGCCCGCCGCCCACCACCGCGCCGGTCGTCGCGGTCTTCGCGTACTCCTCGATGGCGAGCAGGTCCTCGATCGTGCGGTACACGAAACAGCCGGTGGCGTCCTTGCCGGGGACCGGCGGCACGAAGGGGTACGAGCCGGTGGCCAGCACCAGCACGTCGTACCCGACGACCAGCCCCGACCGCGCCGTCACCGTCCTCGCCTCCCGGTCGACCGACTCGGCCGGGTCACCGACGTACAGCTCGATGCCGTGCTCCGCGATGAACGCCGGGTCGGTCATCGACAGGTCGTCGGGCGTCTTCCCCGAGAAGTACGAGGTGAGGGCGACCCGGTCGTAGGCGGGACGCGGCTCCTCGCACAGCACGACCACGCGGTGCGTGGCGGTCAGGCCGCGCTCGGCGAGCGCTTCGAGGAAGCGCTGGCCGACCATGCCGTGGCCGACGAGCACGATCGTGGCCGTCTTCTCCGTGGACATCAGGAGCCTCCGTCGTTGGTGAGCAGGTGGAGCAGGGGGCCGTCGTCGGGGAGCGGCTCTGCTCCCTCCCAGGCGCGGGCGAGGGCGCCGACGGTGCCGAGTTCGCCGACCAGGACCCCGCCGACCAGCCGGTCGTCGCGGACGACGACCTTGCGGTACGTGCCCCGGGTGGCGTCGGCGAGCTGCACGACGTCATCGCCCGGGAGGGGGTCGGTCTCACCGAACGCGGCGAGGTCGAAGGGGCTGTCCGGCCCGGTCAGGGTGAGCCGGGTCAGCGAGCGGGTGCCGCCGTAGCGGGCGGCCGGGTCACCGGCCAGCGACCGGGCGAGCGCGTCGGCCTGTTCCAGCGCCGGCGTGGCGAGCCCGTACAGGGTGCCGGCGTGCTGCGCGCAGTCGCCGATCGCGCGGACGCGCGGGTCGCTGGTGCGCAGCTCGTCGTCGACGACGACGCCTTTGCGTACGTCGAGACCGGCCTGCGCCGCGAGACCGGTACGCGGCCGGACCCCGCACGCCAGCACCACCAGGTCGGCGTCGAGGGCGTATCCGTCGGCCAGCTCGACCGACCGCACCGCGCCGCCGACGCAGCGCACATCGCGCACCCGGCACTCGGTGTGGACCTCGACGCCGAGGGCCTCCAGGTGCCGGCGGACCAGCCGGGAGGCGGCCGGGTCGAGCTGCCGTTCCATCAGCCGTTCGGACTGCTGGGCCAGCACCACCTGGGCGCCGCGCACCGCGAGCGCCCGCGCGGCGGACACCCCGAGCAGCCCGCCCCCGATCACGACCGCCCGCGCCCCCGGCCGCACCGCCCGCGACAACGCCAGGCAGTCGTCCAGGGTCCGGAACGCGTGCACGCCCCGGGGCAGCTCGTGCCCGCCGGTGAACAGCCCCCGCAGCGGCGGCAGCACGGCGTTGGACCCGGTCGCCAGGACCAGCGTGTCGTATGCGATCACCGAGCCGTCGGCCTGGGTGACGGTCCGCGCGTCCCGGTCGATGCCGGTGACCCGGCCCCGGACCAGCCCGGCGGGCTCCGGCAGCGCGATCACCTCGGCGCCGTACCGTCCGGCCAGCACCTCGGCGAGCAGCACCCGGTTGTACGGCGGGTGCCGCTCCTCGCCGATCAGCAGCGCGGGCACGCCCAGCTCGCCGAGGCGCCGGGTGAGGGTGACACCCGCGAGGCCGGCGCCGATCACCACCACACGCGTATTCGAGGTCATGCCACCGAGCGTGCGGTGCCGGTGTTACCCGGCCGCATCACCTCTGTTTCCCGCGCGGAACGCTGCCCTCAGTGGCGGCGGGACGCGGGTGTGAGGGAACGCCGCGTTATCGTCATGATCATGCCCGACATCACGCTGACCATGATCATTCTTCTCTGTCTGGCGGCCCTGGCCGCCGGCTGGATCGACGCCGTGGTCGGCGGCGGCGGGCTCCTGCTGCTGCCCGTCCTCCTGCTCGGCCTGCCCGCGGGCACCCCGGCCGCGCACGCGCTGGGCACCAACAAGGCGGTGGCGATCGTGGGCACCACGGGCGCCGCGGTGACGTACGCCCGCAAGGCCCCCGTCGACGTCCGGCTCGCCGTCCGCATCGGCCTGGCGGCCCTGGCCGGCTCGTCCGGCGGGGCGTTCTTCGCGGCCGGCATGAGCACCGAGGTCCTCAAGCCGGTCATCATGGTGGTCCTGCTCGCGGTCGCGGCGTTCGTGATCCTCCGCCCGGCCTTCGGCACCGCCCCCGCCACCGGCCCGGCCACCCGCCGCCAGATCCTCGCCGCGATCGGCCTCGCCGGTCTCGGCATCGGCTTCTACGACGGCCTGATAGGCCCCGGCACCGGCACCTTCCTCGTCCTGGCGCTCACCGCCGTCCTCCACCTCGACCTGGTCACGGCCTCCGCGACCGCCAAGATCGTCAACTGCTGCACCAACGCCGGCGCGCTCGCCACCTTCGCCTGGCAGGGCGCGGTCCTGTGGCAACTGGCCGCCCTGATGGCCGCCTTCAACCTCGCCGGCGGCATGCTCGGCGCGCACACGGCCCTGAAGAAGGGCAGCGGCTTCGTCCGGATCGTGCTGCTGACGGTCGTCTTCGCCCTCGTGGCGAACATGGCGTACGAACAGTGGGTGGCCTGACCCGCACGGCTCACCGGCGGCTGCCGGTCAGATGGGCGAAGACCACCACGTTCCCCTGATAGCCCGTTCCGCGCGACCAGCCGCCCCCACACGTGATGACCCGCAGCTCGGCCCGCCCGGCGCGGCCGTACACCTTCTCGTCGGGGAAGTCCGCGGCGTCGTACACCTCCACCGCGTGCACGGTGAACACCGCCACCGACCCGTCCCGCCGGTCCACCTCCACCGTGCTGCCCCGCTTCAGCGCGCCGAGCCGGTAGAAGACGGCGGGCCCCCGCGTGTTGTCGACGTGCCCGGCGACGATCGCGGTCCCGGTCTCACCGGGCGTGGTGCCGGCCTCGTACCAGCCGGCGAGGTTGTCGTCCTCCGCGGGCGGCACCTCCAGGCTGCCGCCGGCGGTCAGCCCGAGGCCGGTCAGCGGGGCGCTGACGCCGATCGCGGGGATACGCACACGGTCGGGCGGGGAGGGCGGCAGCGGCGGGGCGTCGGGCGCCTGCCGGCCGTGCCCGGCGCGGGCCTCGACGGCGGAGGGCTGCGGCGGGGGCCCGGACCCGGCGCCACCCCACAGCAGCCAGGCCCCCGAGCCGAGGGCGAGGACGGTGACGCCCGCTATGACGGTGTTGCCGACCCTGCGGCGCATGAGGAGGACCCTTCTCCCTTCGCCCCGGGCCCCCTCCGGGCCGCGAGGGGCGTCGGACCCGGAGGGGGTGGGGAAGTGCGGTACCGGCGGACGGGCGGCGGAGGGTGCCCGTCAGATCCCGTCGCCTCTCGCCCGGCGATGCAGGAGCCAGGTACCGCCCGCGGCGGCGACGGCCAGAGCCGCCACACCGGCCGCGGTCCGCACGGGATCGGGGCCCAACGCGCCACCGACCCCCGTCTTCACGCTCCCCTTCGGATACACCTGCGCCCCCGCCTGAGCCCCCGCCGACAAGGTGACCACCAGATCCCCCGCCACCCGCTTCCCGCTCCCCGCACAGGTGGCGACGATCTCGTACGTCCCCGGCTGCGCACCCGGCGGCACCCGGAACCCACCGGTCGTCGTCCCGGCCCCGTCGTCCGGCGCCAGCGTGAACGCGCCGGCCCCCACGGCACTGGCGTCCCCGGCCGCCGTACCGCCCTGTCCGCAGGCATCCGTGTCCACCGCCGCCCGGTCGCCCGGCACGACCGAGGCCGGCCGCAGCAGCAGCCCACCGGACGGATCGCCGGGCACGCCGCCGTACGCGGGCCCCGCGACGATCAGGCCGGCACCGGCCGCGGCGAGTGCGGTACCGGTCAGCAGGCGGGCGGTACGTCGCATCAGCAGTACTCCTTCGAGGTGGCCGGCTCGGGCTGTCGGTGACCCCTGCGCCTCCGAGCAAAGTGGCAGCGGGCGCGCCCCGCTCCCTGGGCCGGGTGAACGGGTGACCTCCACTTGACCTCAACCAAACGTGAGGTACGAGGCTGCTCGCCATGAAGACGACAGACGCCCCCCTGCGCACCACCCTCGTCATCGGCAGCAACCGCCACGGCCGCTTCGCCCCCGTCGTCGCCGACTGGCTCCTGGACCGCCTCCGGGCCCGCGCCGACCTGGCCCCGCGGGTCATCGACGTCGCCACGGCGCCCCACCTGCCGACCACCTTCGCCCGCTCCCCCGAGACGGACACCGCGCTGGCCTCCGTCACCCCGGACCTGGCCTCCGCCGACGCCTTCGTCGTCCTCACCCCCGAGTACAACCACTCCTTCCCGGCGGCCCTGAAGAACCTCATCGACTGGCACTACACGGAATGGCAGGCCAAGCCCGTTGCCCTGGTCACCTACGGCGGCCTGGCCGGTGGCCTGCGCGCCGCCGAGCACCTCCGTCAGGTCTTCGCGGAACTCCACGCCGTGACCGTCCGCGACACGGTCTCCTTCCACAACGCGGGCGCCGCCTTCGACGACGAGGGCCGCCTGAAGGACCCGTCCGGCCCGGACGCGGCGGCGAAGGTGATGCTGGACCAGCTGACGTGGTGGGGGAGGGCCCTGCGGGAGGCGAGGGAACGCCGCCCGTACGGCGGTTGAGGCCGTGGGCATCGAATGAGCGGCCCGTGAGCACTCCAGGCCGGAGTGCTCACGCTCTGGAACGCGAGGCCGACCACGGCTCCCAGGCCGGCGGAACAGCCACCGGCGCGCCCAGGCCGAGGGCCGCTCCTCCGCGGCGGGGATGCCGGTGCGGAGGAGCGGCCCTCGGTGCGCGTCACGACGCCTGCGGGAAGTTCCTCACAGGATTTCGATGGCGTTGACCTTCGGCGGGCGGTTCGGGAAGTTGATCACCGTATTCCGCGCGATCTTCACCACGTCGCCGTTGTTGTCGTAGTACTTCACGTCGTTGTTCCCGGTGGAGATCTTGTCGACCCACCACCCGCCGAAGTTCGTCTTCCCGGCGTTCGCGTAACAGTCCACGCTGTCGGTGCCGTTCATGTGGGACCAGATCTTCAGGAACGCCTTGTCGGGGTCGCAGGTGACCTTGTTGATCGCGTGCGCGGTCCCGGTCGGCCCGACCAGCGTGAACGCGGCGGCCGCGGCGATCGCCGAGGCCAGGGCCCGCACGACGCTCTTCTTCTTCGAGTTCATGTTCTCTCCCAGAGCCGGATGCAGAACGGTGCATTCCGCAGCCAACTTTCCTGTCCTCCCCGGCGCGAGAACAAGACTTGCCCGGGCATATCACCCCTTCGGGTGGAGCGCTGAAAGCGGAGGAACCGCAGACCGCATTCCGTCGATCCCGCATTGCCGTAAACCCGTTACCCGGGAATTCGCACAGCGCTCGCAGATCGAACGTCCGGACGTGAAATCCGGGCCCGGCCGCGACTTCCCGCACAACCTCGGCAAAAACGAATCGCCCCGAATCCGGCGGACCTGTTCGCGAACCCGATGACGCAGAAGCGCCTGGTGCGAACTGGACGTCCAGCGCGCTACGACACCGCCTCCACCCGCACCGCGCACACCTTGAACTCCGGCATCCGCGACGTCGGATCCAGCGCCGGGTTGGTCAGCACATTCGCACGCCCCTCACCCGGCCAGTGGAACGGCATGAACACCGTGTCCGGACGGATACCGGTCGTGATCCGGGCCGGGGCCACCACCCGCCCCCGCCGCGACACGACCGCCACCGGGTCACCCTCCGCCGCCCCCAGCCGCGCCGCCAGCCGGGGATGCAGCTCCACGAACGGCCCCGGCGCCGCCGCGTTCAGCTCGTCCACCCGCCGGGTCTGGGCGCCCGACTGGTACTGCGCCACCACCCGCCCGGTGGTCAGCAGCACCGGGTACTCCTCGTCCGTCTCCTCCGCCGCGGGCCGGTGCGCGACCGGCACGAACCGGGCCCGCCCGTCCTCCGTGGCGAACCGGTCGAGAAACAGACGCGGCGTGCCGGGGTGAACCCCCGCACTCCCCGGACCCACCGCATCCCCGCCGACCGCATCAAGACCCACCGCATCCCCGCCGACCGCATCGAAACCCACCGCATCCCCGCCGACCGCATCGAGACCCGCCGCATCCGCGCCGACCGCATCCGGACCCCCCGCGTCCCCCGCCGGACACGGCCAGAACACCCCGCCCTCCTCGGCCAGCCGCCCGTAACTGATCCCGGAGTAGTCCGCGACCCCGCCCGCACTCGCCCGCCGCAGTTCCTCGAACACCTCCTCCGGATCGGCCGGGAACCCCTTCTCCACCCCCAGCCGGTCGGCCAGCTCCCGCAGCACCTCCAGGTCGCTGCGGACCCCGTCCGGCGGCGTGATCGCCCGGCGCCGCAGCAGCACCCGCCCTTCCAGACTGGTCGTCGTCCCCGTCTCCTCCGCCCACTGCGTCACCGGCAGCACCACGTCCGCCAGTTCCCCCGTCTCCGACAGCACCACGTCGCACACCGCCAGGAAGTCCAACGACCGCAACCGCGACTCCACATGAGCCGCCCGCGGCGCCGACACCACCGGGTTGGACCCCATGACCAGCAGCGACCGCACATCCCTCCCCAACGCGTCCAGCAGCTCGTACGCGCTGCGCCCCGGCCCCGGCAGCGACTCCGGGTCCACCCCCCACACCTCGGCCACATGCCGCCGCGCCGCCGGATCGGTCAGCTTCCGGTAGCCGGGCAACTGGTCGGCCTTCTGCCCGTGTTCACGCCCGCCCTGCCCGTTGCCCTGTCCGGTCAGACAGCCGTACCCGGAGTACGGCCGCCCGGCCCGCCCGGTCGCCAGGCACAGGTTGATCCACGCGCCCACCGTGTCCGTGCCCTTGGACTGCTGCTCGGGCCCGCGCGCGGTCAGCACCATCGCCGCCGGTGGCGCGCAGAACATCCGCACGGCCTCCCGCAGCTCCGGTACGGGAACCCCGGTGATCCGCTCCACGTACTCCGGCCAGTGCGCCATCGCCGCCGCCCGCGCCTCCTCCCAGCCGGAGGTCCGCTCGGCCACGTACTCCTCGTCGACCCGCCCCTGGGCCACCACCAGGTGCAGCAGGCCCAGCGCCAGCGCCAGATCCGTACCCGGCCGGGGCGCCAGATGCAGGTCGGCCTGCTCGGCCGTCTTCGTGCGGCGCGGATCGACGACGATCAGCGTGCCGCCGTTCTCCTTCAGCTCGCGGAAGAAGCGCATCGACGGCGGCATGGTCTCGGCCGGATTCGACCCGACCAGGATCACGCAGCCCGTCCTCGGAATGTCCTCCAGCGGAAACGGCAGCCCCCGGTCGAGGCCGAACGCCTTCGTGCCGGCCGCCGCCGCCGACGACATGCAGAACCGCCCGTTGTAGTCGATCTGCGAGGTCCCCAGCACCACCCGTGCGAACTTCCCCAGCGCGTACGCCTTCTCGTTGGTCAGCCCGCCCCCGCCGAACACCCCGAGCGCGTCCGCGCCGTACTCCGCGCGGACCGACCGCAGCGCCCCGGCGATCCGGTCCAGCGCCTCGTCCCACCCCGCCTCGACCAGCGTCCCGTCCGCCGCCCGCACCAGCGGCGACGTCAGCCGCACCCGCGAGGACAGCACCGCCGGCGCCGTCCGCCCCTTGCCGCACAGCGCACCCCGGTTCACCGGGAAGTCCACCCGCTCGGAGACCTCCACGGTCCCGTCGGCGGCCGACGTCAGGTTCATGCCGCACTGCAGGGCGCAGTACGGGCAGTGCGTCGGCGTGGGTGTCGGCGTCGCGATGTTCTGCATGTCACCCACAGTGCGGCGCGCGTGTTACGCGGCCCGGCGGCTCCCTGTTACGCGGCCGGGACGGCGACCTCCCCGTCACCCCGGCCCCGCCGTGAGGTCAGCGGCCCGCGGCCTCCAGCGCCCGCCGCACCCCCGGCTCCTTCGGCCCGAGGAAGCGCGGGTCGGGTTCGAACACCACGTCCAGCGCCGCCTTCCCCGCCGCGAAGATCTCCCGTACGGCCCCGTAGTACCAGGTCAGGTCGTGCCGGTCCGCCGCCGCGACGCCGTACGGCGTCACCCCCGCCGCCTCGCACAGCGCCACCGCCCGCCGGAGGTGGAAGCCCTGGCTGATGAGAACGGCCCGGTCGACACCGAAGATCTTCTTCGCGCGCACGCAGGAGTCCCAGGTGTCGAACCCCGCGTAGTCGCTGACGATCCGCGCGTCGGGCACCCCGTGCCGGACCAGGTACGTCCGCATGGCGTCCGGCTCGTCGTACTCCGCGCGGCTGTTGTCCCCGGTGACCAGGACCACCTCGATCCGGCCCGCCCGGTACAGCTCGGCCGCCGCGTCCAGCCGGTGCGCCAGGTAGGGCGACGGCTCGTCGTCCCAGAGCCCGGCGCCGAAGACGACGGCCACGTCGGTGCGGGGCACGTCGTCCACGGCACGCAGCCGGTCGCCCGTCACCAGGCGCAGCCACGCCCCGGGCAGCAGCGCCAGTACACACACCGCCACCAGGACCCGCGTCAGCCGCCGCCACCCGGCCCGGGTGCGCGGCAACCGCGGTCGCCACCGTCTGCGCATCGGGCTCCCTCCCAAGACGGCCCTCCTGGTTCTCAGGGACGTCCCACCGTCCCCGACGGTTCACAGCAGCTGCGAAAACCCGGGCCCGAGCCACCTCACACCGCCCACCCACCCCGCCGTGATCCCCCCGAAAACACCCGTGACGCCCGTGCAACGGGCCGGCAACCTCCCCCGGCGACGATCGACCCATGACGACGACCACCCTTCCCACCCCGCCGGGCTCCCCGCACGACCCCGACCCCGCCCTGGTCGTCGTGGCCCACGGCAGCCGAGATCCCCGCGCCCTGCGCACCGTACGCGCCCTGCTGGACCAGGTCCGCGCCCTGCGCCCCGGCCTGCCGGTCCACCTCGGCCACATCGAGCTGAACGAGCCCCCGCTCCCCGACACCCTCGCCGCCCTCGGCGACCGGGAGGCCGTCCTCGTACCGCTGCTCCTCAGCCGCGGCTACCACGTCAAGCGGGACATCCCCGAGATGGCCGCCGCCTCCCCGGTACGGGCCCGGGTGGCCGCCCCGCTCGGTCCGCACCCGCTCCTGGTGGACGCCCTCCACGCCCGCCTCGCCGAGGCCGGCTGGCACCGCCGCCGGGGCGACGCGGTCGTCCTGGCCGCCGCCGGCTCCCGCGACGCCGACTCCGCCGTGGACACCGGCCGCACCGCCCGCCTCCTCGCCGCCCGCCTCGGCGTCCCCGTGGTCCCCGCCTATGCGTCCACGGCCGCGCCGGCCGTCCCCGACGCGATCGCCGCCCTCACCGCCGCCGGCCACCGCCGCGTCGCCGTCGCCTCCTACTTCACCGCCCCGGGCCGCTTCGCGACGGAGACGGCGGCGGCGGCCCCGTGGACCGCCGCGGCCCCGCTCGGCACCCATCCGGCGATGGCCCGCCTGATCCTCCACCGCTACGAGGAGGCGGCGTCGGCCGCGCCGACGGCGCCTCTGGAGCTGGCGTCGGCCTGAGAGCATCCTCGCGCGGCGGCCACTGGCTCCACGGTCCCTGCCGGTCCGCGCCGGTCCCTACCGGTCGGCAGCGACGCTCCCTACCGGTCGGCAGCGACGCTCCGCATGACCGACTCCAGGTCGCGCTCGCCCGCCGGGGTCTGCGCACCGCGCTCCAGAGCCCCCGTCATGAGCCGGGCCGGCAGGTCACCGCTCACCAGCGCCGCCCATGCGTCGTGCTCGGCGCGCAGGCCGTCGGTCAGGTCCGCCGGAGGGACCAGCCGCTTGGCGGCGGCGATGAGCTCCGGGGAGAGCGCGGCGACCTTCTCCGCCACCCCGTCGACGAACGCGTCCAGCTCCGCCGCGGGCACCGCGCGGTTGATCCACCCGTAGGCGGCGGCGGTGTCCGCGTCCACCAGGTCACCGGTGAGCAGCAGTTCCAGCGCGCGGTTGCGCCCGACCCGCTCGCGCAGGTACTGCGTTCCTCCGCCTCCCGGAACGATGCCCATCAGCACCTCGCTCTGGCCGAGTCCCGCGGTCTCCCGCGCGGCGAAGGCCAGGTCGGCCGCCGCGACGAACTCGGCGCCGCCGGCCCGGGCCCTGCCCGCCAGTTTCACGATCGTCACCTGCGGCTGGTGGCGCAGCAGCTCGCCGACGCCCTGGAACAGATTGGCGTCCGGGTTGCGGTCCGCGATCTCCCGCAGCCCGTCCATCTCGTCGCCGATGCGGATGTCGACGTGCGCGATGAAGAACTCGGGGTTGGCGCTGGAGAACACGATGACACGGACCGCGGGGTCGTCCCGCAGCGCCCCGAGGACGTCGTGCAGTTCCCGGATCAAGGTCCCGCTGAGCACGTTGACCGGGGGATTGTCCAAGGTGATCCGTGCGACTCCGGCATCGATGCCGACACGGAGCGTCGTGTACTGGTCCAGGTGCATGAGTGTCCCCAAGTGTGCGGTGGGCTAGTAGGTTTGCAACGCATACCAACCCTGGGACCCGCGCCATGAAGCGGTCAATAACGCACTTATGGACAACCAAGGATCATGATGGATACCAATCCCTCGCCCCAGCAGTCCCAGTCCCAGCAGTCACGGCCGCCCCAGCCGCCCCGTGGCACTCCTCGGTTCAGCGCGGAGTGCCCGAGCCGGCCCATCCTCGATCAGATCTCCGACAAGTGGTCGATGATGGTCCTGGCGGTCCTGGAGCGGCCGACGCGGTTCAACGAGATCAAGCGGCAGCTGGAGGGCGTCACCCAGCGGGTGCTGACCCAGACGCTGCGCAGGCTCGAACGCAACGGCATGATCCGGCGCCGGGTGCTCGAAACCTCCCCGCTCGGCGTGGAGTACTCCCTCACACCCCTCGGTGAGTCGTTCCGCGCTCCCTTCACACGCCTGTACGAATGGACGGTCGAGCACAGCGACGAGATCCTGTCGGCGCGGCACGCGTACGACGCGCGGTCATCGGGGCGGTAACGCTCCGGACGGAGCGTCCCCGCACGCGCGCACCACGTACTGTCGATCCATGGAAGGCACCGCACCCCACACCCCCTACGACCCCACGTCAGTGGCCCGCTGGGCCCCCGAGCCCGACAAACGCCCCGGCCGCACCGCCTTCCAGCGCGACCGCGCCCGCGTCCTGCACTCCTCCGCGCTGCGCCGCCTCGCCGGGAAGACGCAGGTCGTCACCCCCGGCGACCCCACCCCCGCCTGGGACGCCAGCCCCCGCACCCGTCTCACCCACTCCCTGGAATGCGCCCAGGTCGGCCGCGAACTCGGCGCCGCCCTCGGCTGCGACCCCGACCTCGTCGAGGCCGCCTGCCTCTCCCACGACCTGGGACATCCCCCCTTCGGCCACAACGGCGAATCCGCGCTGAACGAGTTCGCCGAGGACTGCGGCGGCTTCGAGGGCAACGCCCAGTCCCTGCGCCTGCTCACCCGCATCGAACCCAAGCGCTTCACCCCGGACGGCCCCGTCGGCCTCAACCTCACCCGGGCCACCCTCGACGCCGCCACCAAGTACCCCTGGCCCAGAGGCGCCCACCCCACCGACCCGGCGTCCCCCAAGTTCGGCGTCTACGACGACGACCGCCCCGTCTTCGACTGGTTCCGCGAAACCGCCCCCGCCCCCGGCCGCATCTGCTTCGAGGCCCAGGTCATGGACTGGTCCGACGACGTCGCCTACTCCGTGCACGACGTCGAGGACGGCCTGCACGCCGGCCACATCGACCCGGACCGCCTGCTCGCCGACCCCGAACGCCGGGCCGTCTTCGACACGGCCCGCGCCCGCTACGCGCCCCCCGGCACCGACCCCGCCGAACTCGCCGCCGCCCTCGACCGGCTCCTCGCCCAGGAGTGGTGGCCGCACGGCTACGACGGCACCGCGCTCGCCCAGGCCCGTCTGAAGGACGCCACCAGCCAGCTCATCGGCCGCTTCTGCCTGGCCGCCGAGGCCGCCACCCGCGCGGCGTACGGCACCGGCCGCCTCACCCGCTACACCGCCGAACTGGTCGTCCCCCGCGCCACCCGCCTGGAGTGCGCCGTCCTCAAGGCCGTCGCCGACCGGTACGTCATGCAGCGCGACGAACAGGAACGCCTCCGCGCCGACCAGCGGATCGTCGTCGCCGAACTGGCCGCCGCCCTCACCCGCCGGGCACCGGACGGCCTGGACCCCCAGTTCCGCGCCCTGTTCGACAAGGCCGTCGACGACCGCGCCCGCAAACGCGTGATCGTCGATCAGATCGCCTCCCTCACCGACGCCTCCGCCCGCTCCCTCCACGCCCGACTGAGCTGATCGGACCACCCCTCTTCCCGCGGCCCGCTCCGTGCGGGACGCTCGCAGGTGGCGGAACGCTGACGAGGAGGCAAACAAGTGGTCGACGCTGATCAGACATTCGTCATCGTCGGAGGAGGACTGGCCGGCGCCAAGGCGGCCGAGACGCTCCGCGCGGAGGGCTTCTCCGGCCGGGTGATCCTCATCTGTGACGAACGCGACCACCCCTACGAGCGCCCCCCGCTCTCCAAGGGCTACCTCCTCGGCAAGGAGGAACGCGACAGCGTCTTCGTGCACGAACCCGCCTGGTACGCCCGCAACGACATCGAGCTGCACCTCGGCCAGACCGTCGTCTCCGTCGACCGCGCCACCCGCACCGTGCACTACGGCGACGACGGCACCCGCGTCCGCTACGACAAGCTGCTCCTCGCCACCGGCGCCGAGCCGCGCCGCCTCGACGTCCCCGGCACCGGCCTGGCCGGCGTCCACCACCTGCGCCGCCTCGCCCACGCCGAACGCCTCAAGGGCGTCCTCGCCGCCCTCGGCCGGGACAACGGCCACCTGGTGATCGCGGGCGCCGGCTGGATCGGCCTGGAGGTCGCGGCGGCGGCCCGGGAGTACGGCGCCGAGGTCACCGTCGTGGAACGCGCGCCGACCCCGCTGCACGGCGTCCTCGGCCCCGAGCTGGGCGCCGTCTTCGCCGAGCTGCACCGGGCGCACGGCGTCCGCTTCCGCTTCGGCGTGTCCCTGACCGAGATCGTCGGCCAGGACGGCGTCGTGCTGGCCGCCCGTACCGACGACGGTGAGGAGCACCCCGCGCACGACGTGCTCGCCGCGATCGGCGCCGCACCGCGCGTCTCGCTGGCCCGGGCGGCCGGTCTGGAGATCGCCGGCCCGGCCGACGGCGGCGGCATCGTCGTCGACGAGGCCCTGCGCACCTCGGACCCCGACATCTACGCGGCGGGCGACGCGGCCTCCTCCCCGCACGCCTGCGGGACCCGCCGCCGCGTGGAGCACTGGGCCAACGCCCTGAACGGCGGCCCGGCCGCCGCCCGCTCCATGCTGGGCAAGGAGATCACCTACGACCGCGTGCCCTACTTCTTCTCCGACCAGTACGACCTGGGGATGGAGTACAGCGGATGGGCGCCGCCGGGGACGTACGACGAGGTGGTGATCCGGGGGGACGCGGGCAAGCGGGAGTTCATCGCGTTCTGGCTGAAGGACGGGCGGGTGCTGGCCGGGATGAACGTGAACGTGTGGGATGTCACAGAGGACGTCCAGCGGCTGATCCGCACCGGAACCCCGGTGGACGCGGAGGCGCTGGCCGATCCGCGCGTCCCCCTCGGAAGCCTCGGCGCCTGAGTGCCGTACCGCCCCCGTAGAATTCACGCGTGGCTGGACGGATCAACGACGAGGACGTGAAGGCGGTACGGGACGCGGTCCCGATCGACGCCGTCGTCTCCGAGTACCTCCAGCTGCGCAACGCGGGCGGCGGCAACCTCAAGGGGCTGTGCCCGTTCCACGACGAGAAGTCCCCGTCCTTCCAGGTCAGCCCCAGCAAGGGACTGTTCCACTGCTTCGGCTGCCAGGAGGGCGGCGACACCATCACGTTCGTGATGAAGATCGACCACCTCACCTTCTCGGAGGCGGTCGAGCGGCTGGCCGGCCAGGCCGGCATCACCCTGCGGTACGAGGAGGGCGGGTACAACCCCTCCCACCAGCGCGGCGAGCGCATCCGCCTGGTCGAGGCCCACAAGGTCGCCGCCCAGTGGTACGCCGAGCAGCTCGCGACCTCCCCCGAGGCCGACGCCGGCCGGGTCTTCCTCGCCGAGCGCGGCTTCGACCAGGCCGCCGCCGAGCACTTCGGCGTCGGCTACAGCCCGCAAGGCTGGGACCACCTCACCCGCTACCTGCGCGGCAAGGGCTTCAGCGACAAGGAACTGCTGCTGTCCGGGCTCGCCCAGGAAGGCCGCCGCGGCCCCATCGACCGCTTCCGCGGCCGGCTGATGTGGCCGATCCGCGACATCGGCGGCGAGGTCGTCGGCTTCGGCGCCCGCAAGCTCTACGAGGCGGACAACGGGCCGAAGTACCTCAACACCCCCGAAACCCCCATCTACCGCAAGTCCCAGGTCCTCTACGGCATCGACCTGGCCAAGAAGGACATCGCCAAGGCGTCCCGCGCGGTCGTCGTCGAGGGCTACACCGACGTCATGGCCTGCCACCTCGCCGGCGTGACGACCGCGATCGCGACCTGCGGCACGGCCTTCGGCACCGAGCACATCAAGATCCTGCGCCGGCTGCTGATGGACAACGGCAGCGCCCGCGTGATCTTCACCTTCGACGGTGACGCCGCCGGGCAGAAGGCGGCCCTGCGGGCCTTCGAGGACGACCAGAAGTTCGCCGCCGAGACGTACATCGCCATCGCGCCGGACAACATGGACCCCTGCGACCTGCGGCTGGCCAAGGGCGACGAGGCCGTCGCCGACCTGGTCGAGCCGCGCACGCCGCTGTTCGAGTTCGCCCTGCGGCAGATCGTCTCCCGCTACGACCTGGACACCCCGGCCGGCCGCGCCGCCGCCCTGGACGAGGCCGCCCCCGTCGTCGCCCGCATCAAGAACAGCGGCGCCCAGCACGAGGTCGCCGTCCAGCTCGCCGGGATGCTCGGCATCCTCGACACCCAGTTCGTGGTCAAGCGCGTCGGCCAGCTCGCCCGCTGGGCCCGCGAGCGCGGCGGCAGCGCCGACCGGGGCCCCGCTCCCGGCGGCCCCCGGCAGCAGCAGTACGCCCCCGCCCCGGCCGCCCCCAGCGGCCCCTCCCTCACCCTGCGCAACCCCGTCTACGCCACCGAACGGGAACTGCTCAAGCTCGCCCTCCAGCGCCCGGAGCTGGTCTCCCCGGCCTTCGACGCGTACGGCGTCGACGAGTTCACCGCCCCGCCCTACGCCGCCGTACGCCAGGCGATCCTGGACGCGGGCGGCGCCGAGCCCGGTGTCGAGGACCCGCAGGAGTACCTGGTCAGGGTCCGGGAGGCGGCCCCCGACGACACCGTGCGCGCGATGGTCACGGAACTCGCCGTCGAGGCGATCATGCGCCGCGCCGTCGACGAGGTCTACGCCGGCGAGGTGCTGGTCCGGGTCCGCCGCCGCGCCGTCGAACGCCGCATCCGCGACATCCACGCCACCTTCACCCGCCTGGGCAACGGCGGCGACCCCGCCCACCTGGCCACCGTGCAGAACGAGCTGTGGGTGCTGGAGAAGTACGACCGCGCCCTGCGCGACCACGGCGCCGCCGCCCTCTGATACCGCGCGGTCACGGACCGGACGCAAAAAGTCACCGCACGCCCCTCGTGGCGGAGTTGTGTCGTACCCCACACTGGTGCCGGTGCCTGAGTCCTCGGAGCGCGGCCGATCCGTCCCCGACGGGTCCGGAGAACCCCGCGGTTCCGACCATCGCGTACGGGACGGACAGCGGCGAGGCCGCCGACTCCGTCCCCGAAGTACCGCTGCCGCACGGCCGGGCAGCGATCACCCTGGAGGTCGCACCCGTGCAGACCCAGACCCTCGCGCAGAGCGGCGCACAGACCCGCGCGGAGGCCGGCGGCGGCGCCGACGGCCCGGAACCGGAGGCCGCCGCGGACGTCCTCGCCGCGCTGCCCGGCCAGCACCGCGCCGCGCACCACCCGGAGGACCCGCCGCCCGCCGAAGCCGTGGAACCCGCCGCCGAGCCGGAGCCCGTGGACGCGCCGCCCGCCCGGGCCGACACCAGCGGCCCCTCCTCGGACCTGTTCCGCCAGTACCTCCGTGAGATCGGCCGCGTCCCGCTGCTCACCGCGGCCGAGGAGGTGGAACTCGCCCGCCGCGTCGAGGCCGGCCTGTTCGCCGAGGAGAAGCTGAGCACCGCCACCGACCTGGACAGCCGCCTCGCCCATGACCTGGACCGGCTGGTCGTCATGGGCCGGATGGCCAAGCGCCGCCTCATCGAGGCCAACCTGCGCCTGGTCGTCTCCGTCGCCAAGCGGTACGTGGGACGCGGACTGACCATGCTCGACCTGGTCCAGGAGGGCAACCTCGGCCTGATCCGGGCCGTGGAGAAGTTCGACTACGCCCGCGGCTACAAGTTCTCCACGTACGCCACCTGGTGGATCCGGCAGGCCATGTCCCGCGCCCTGGCCGACCAGGCCCGCACCATCCGGGTCCCCGTCCACGTCGTGGAGCTGATCAACCGGGTCGTCCGGGTCCAGCGCCGGATGCTCCAGGAGCGCGGCTACGAGCCGACCCCGGCCGAGGTCGCCGCCCACCTCGACCTGCTGCCCGAGCGGGTCAGCGAGGTGCTGCGGCTCGCCCAGGAGCCGGTCTCGCTGCACGCGCCGGTCGGCGAGGAGGACGACGTCGCCCTCGGTGACCTGATCGAGGACGGCGACGCCGCCAGCCCCGTCGAGTCGGCCGCGTTCCTGCTGCTGCGCGAGCACCTGGAGGCGGTGCTCTCCACCCTCGGCGAACGCGAACGCAAGGTCGTCCAGCTCCGCTACGGCCTCGCCGACGGCCGCCCCCGCACCCTGGAGGAGATCGGCCGCATCTTCGGCGTGACCAGGGAACGGATACGCCAGATCGAGTCCAAGACCCTCAACAAACTCCGCGACCACGCCTTCGCGGACCAGCTGAGGGGCTACCTGGACTAGTGAGACGGCGCCGATCGTGAGTTTGTTCTTGAGGTGAGCGGGACAAGAAAGCATCGTCCGCAAGCCAAGACAGAGTCGTCCCCGGCGAGGCGCTGATGTTCCTGATTCCCGAGCGAGCCCCGCGACCGAGCACGCGGGTGAGACGTACGGCGGCGGCCCTGTTCCTCACGCTCACCACGGCGGCCTCCCTGATCTCGGGCACGGCGGCCCCGGCCACGACGGCCTCCGGCCCGACCGCCGAGGCCACCGGCGACGCCGCCGCCTCCCAACGCTCCGGCGCCCGCGCCTGGTTCACCTCCTGGTCCAGCTCCCAGCACGACCTCGCGCCCACCACCCTCACCGACCAGACGGTCCGCATGGTCACCCACCTCAGCCAGGGAGGTGACGCCGTGCGCATCCGCGTCCAGAACACCTTCGGCAAGACCCCCCTCACCGTCGACGCCGCCACCGCCGCGCTCACCGACGGCGGGAGCGCGGCGACCCAGGGGCGCCCGCGCCCCGTCACCTTCGAGGGCCGGCGGCACGTGGTCGTCCCCGCGGGCGGCGAGGTGTGGAGCGACGCGACCCGGCTCGCGACCCGCGCCCAGAGCGACGTGGCGGTGTCCCTGTCCGTCTCCGGCACCGTCGTACCGGGCCGGCACGACACCGCCTTCCGCACCAACTACCTCACCGAGCCCGGCACCGGCGACCACACCGCCGACACCGACGCCGCCGCCTACACCAGGACCACCGGGTCCACCTACCTCGTCACCGCCGTCGACGTCCACAACCCCCGCCTGAAGGGCACCGTCGTCGCCTACGGCAGCTCGGTGGTCGACGGCATCGGCTCCACCGACTGCGGAACCGGCTGCACCGAGCTGGGCACCAACCGGCGCTGGACGGACGACCTGGCCCGCCGGGTCACCGCCGAACTGCCGCCCACCCGGCAGCTCGCCGTCGCCAACGCCGGCGTCAACGGCACCACCAGCGCGGCCGACTGCCCGAACCTGGGCGACGCCGTCCGCGGCCTGGACGCCGGAGCCCGGCTGGAACGGGACGTGCTGTCCCTGCACGGAGTCACCGCCGTCCTGTACTACTACGGCACCAACGACCTGCCCGCCGGCTGCGACGCCGACCAGATCCTGGCCTCCTACCGCTCCACGTTCCAGCGCCTGCACGACGCGGGGATCGAGGTGTACGTCACCCCGATCACCCCGCGCCCCGGCTACACCGACCAGCACAACCGGACCCGGCACACCGTCAACACCTTCGTCACCAAGTGGAACGGCTGCGCCGGCACCTGCGACGGCATCCTCGACTTCGACCAGGTCCTCAAGGACCCGGTGCGGCCGAACAGCATCAACCCGCCCTACGACACCGGCGACGGCGTGCACGCCAACATCACCGGCCAGCAGGCCCTGGCCGACACCGTCTCCCTCCCCATGCTGGTGCCCTAGGGCCTGTCGTCACATTCCCGCCCCCCCTACGGGCGGACGACCGGAAGGTGACGACAGCCCCTAGTCGACCTCCGCCACCGCCTGCGCGAACTGCGCCTGGTACAGCCGCGCGTACGCCCCGCCGGCCGCGAGCAGCTCGTCGTGCGCGCCCTGCTCCACGATCGACCCGTTCTCCATGACGAGGATGGTGTCCGCGTCCCGGATGGTGGAGAGCCGGTGGGCGATGACGAACGAGGTCCGCCCGTGCGCCAGCTTGGCCATCGCCTTCTGGATCAGCACCTCGGTACGGGTGTCCACCGACGACGTCGCCTCGTCCAGCACCAGGATCACCGGGTCGGACAGGAACGCCCGCGCGATGGTGATGAGCTGCTTCTCACCGGCGCTGACCCCCGTGCCCTCGTCGTCGATCACGGTGTCGTAGCCGTCGGGCAGCGTCCGTACGAACCGGTCGGCGTGCGCGGCCCGCGCCGCCTCCTCGACCTCCCCGCGCGTCACCTCGCGCGCGGCCCCGTACGCGATGTTCTCCGCGATGGTGCCGCCGAACAGCCAGGTGTCCTGGAGCACCATCCCGATCCCGGCGCGCAGTTCGTCCCGCGACATCTTCGCGATGTCGACCCCGTCGAGGGTGATCCGGCCGCCGGACACCTCGTAGAACCGCATCAGAAGGTTCACAAGGGTCGTCTTGCCGGCCCCCGTCGGGCCGACGATGGCGACCGTGTGCCCCGGCTCCACCTTCAGCGACAGATCCTCGATCAGCGGCTTCTCGGGGTCGTACCGGAACGACACGTGCTCCAGCGCCACCCGCCCCCGCAGCTCGGCCGGCTTCTCGGCGGGCACCGGGTCCGCGCTCTGCTCCTCCGCGTCCAGCACCTCGAAGACCCGCTCGGCGGAGGCGACGCCCGACTGCACCAGGTTGGCCATCGACGCGACCTGCGTCAGCGGCATCGAGAACTGCCGGGAGTACTGGATGAACGCCTGTACGTCGCCGATGGACAGCGAGCCGGACGCCACCCGCAGTCCGCCGACCACGGCGACCAGCACGTAGTTCAGGTTGGACACGAACATCATCAGCGGCTGCATGACCCCGCTGTTGAACTGCGCCTTGAACCCGGCCTCGTACAGCGCCTCGTTCTGCTCGGCGAACCGCGCCGCCGACTCCTCCTGCCGCCCGAACACCTTCACCAGGGTGTGCCCGGTGTACATCTCCTCGATGTGCGCGTTCAGCTTGCCCGTGGTGCGCCACTGCCGCACGAAGTGCGGCTGCGACCGCTTGCCGACGCGGGTGGCCACGAGGAACGACAGCGGCACGGTCACCAGCGCGACCAGCGCCAGGATCCAGGAGACCCAGAACATCATCGCCAGGACGCCGATGATGGTCAGCAGCGAGTTGATCAGCTGCCCCATGGACTGCTGGAGGGTCTGCCCGATGTTGTCGATGTCGTTGGTCGCCCGGGACAGCACCTCACCGCGCTGCCGCTGGTCGAAGTAGGACAGCGGCAGCCGCGACAGCTTGGTCTGCACGTCCTCCCGCAGCCGGAACATCGTCCGGTTGACCGCCCGGTTGACCAGCCGGGTCGCCACCGCCATCAGCAGTCCGGCGACCAGGAAGGTGCCGAGCGCCAGCAGCAGTACGTGTCCGACCGCCGTGAAGTCGATGCCCTCGCCCGGCGTGAAGTCGGTGGAGCGCAGCATGTCGGCGACCTGGCCGTCCCCGCGCTCCCGCATCGACTCCAGCACCTGCTCCTTGCTCGCCCCGGACGGCATCTCCCGCCCGATGATCCCGGCGAAGACCAGGTCGGTGGCGTTGCCGAGGATCTTCGGCCCGATCACATTGAGCCCGACGCTGACCACCACGCACAGCAGCAGCACACCGATCGTCAGCCGCTCCGGCCGGAACTGCCCGACCAGCCGTTTGCCCGACCCCTTGAAGTCCATGGAGTGCTGGTCGGGTCCGCCCCCGGCCATCATCCGCCCCGCCGGCCCGGCCATCAGGCAGCCTCCGCTTCCGTGAGCTGGGAGAGCACGATCTCCCGGTAGGTGTCGTTGTCCGCCATCAGCTCGTGGTGCCGTCCGGTGCCGACGACCCGGCCCTCGTCGAGAACGACGATCCGGTCGGCGTCCCGGATCGTCGAGACCCGCTGCGCGACGATGACGACGGTCGCCTCCGCCGTCTCCTGGGCGAGCGCGGCGCGCAGGGCGGCGTCGGTGGCGTAGTCGAGCGCGGAGAAGGAGTCGTCGAAGAGGTAGATCTCCGGCCGCTGGACGAGCGTCCGGGCGATGGCGAGCCGCTGCCGCTGCCCGCCGGAGACGTTCGTGCCGCCCTGCGCGACGGGCGCGTCGAGCCCGCCCTCCAGCCGCTCCACGAACGGCTTCGCCTGCGCGACCTCCAGCGCGTGCCACAGCTCCTCGTCGGTGGCGTCCGGATTGCCGTACCGCAGGTTGGTCGCGACGGTGCCCGCGAACAGATACGGCTTCTGCGGCACCAGCCCGACCGTCTTGGCCAGCACCTTCTGGTCGAGGGTCCGTACGTCCGCGCCGTCCACCAGCACCTCCCCCTCGGTGGCGTCGAACAGCCGGGGGACCAGCCCGAGCAGGGTGGACTTGCCGCTGCCGGTCGAGCCGATGACGGCGGTCGTCTCGCCCGGCCGGGCGAGAAGCTCGACGTTCCTCAGCACCGGCTCCTCGGCCCCCGGATAGCGGAAGCCCGCCCCCCGGATCTCCAGCTGCCCGTGCCGTCGCAGCTCGGTGACCGGCGCGAGCGGCGGCACCACACTGCTCTCGGTCTCCAGCACCTCCATGATCCGCTCGGCGCACACCTCCGCGCGCGGCACCATCATGAACATGAAGGTGGCCATCATCACGGACATCACGATCTGCATCAGATAGGCGAGGAACGCCGTCAGGTCGCCGATCTGCATCCCGCCGCTGTCGATCCGGTGCGCCCCGAACCAGACCACCGCGATCGACGACAGGTTCACCGTGGTCATGACCACCGGGAACATCAGCGCGAGCAGATTGCCGGTGCCGACCGCCACCTCGGTCAGCTCGCCGTTGGCCTTCCGGAACCGCTTCTCCTCGTACGCGTCCCGCACGAAGGCCCGGATGACCCGGTTGCCGGTGATCTGCTCCCGCAGCACCCGGTTCACGGTGTCCAGACGCACCTGCATGGCCCGGAACAGCGGCCGCAGCCGCCGTACGATCAGCGTCACGCAGATGCCCAGCACGGGCACCACCGCGACCAGCACCCCGGACAGCGGCACGTCCAGGCCGAGCGCCAGCACCACGCCGCCCACGCACATGATGGGCGCCGACACCATCAGCGTGAACGTCATCAGGACCAGCATCTGGACCTGCTGCACGTCATTGGTGGTCCGGGTGATCAGCGACGGCGCGCCGAAGCGGGCGACCTCACGGGCGGAGAAGGACTGCACCCGGTCGAAGACGGCACCGCGCACGTCCCGCCCGAGCGCCGCGGCGGTCCGCGCGCCGTAGTACACGGCACCGATGTTGCAGACGACCTGCACCAGCGAGATGCCGATCATCAGGGCGCCGTAGCTCAGGATGTAGCCGGTGTCGCCGTTGACGACACCCTGGTCGATGATGTCGGCGTTCAGGGTCGGCAGGTAGAGGGTGGCGCAGGTCTGCAGGAGCTGCAGGGCCACCAGCAGAGCGATGGGCTTCTTGTAGGGCCTGAGACAGGTCCGCAGCAGTCGTATGAGCACGCTCGGTCTCTCGGAGTCGGCGGTGGGGCGAGTGGTTGCCCTTGGCCCCTATCGTCGGACACTCCACCCGCGTTACCTCAACCGATTAACCCAACAGGCCCCCTCGGGCGACGGCTCAGACGCGGAACGCGCCGGGGTGCGTCTGCTCCCGTACGGACACGTACTGCTGTCGCACCGCCTGACCCACCGCCAGCTCCTCGCCGGGCTCCAGCACCTGCGCCACCGCCCCCTGCCAGGCCGGGGGAGTGCGCGGGTCCAGCGTGCCCTGCGACACACCCAGCGCCCAGGCCGCCTGCCGCGCCGCCCCGATCGCCGCGTAGTCCGCGGGCTGCGGCACGACGACCTGTACGCCGAACAGCGCGGGCGCCGCCGCCTGCACGGCCGGCAGCTCGGCGGCCGGCCCCAGCAGGAAGATCCGCCGCACGTCGGCCCCCCGGCCGCGCAGCACGTCCAGCGCGTCGGCGAGCCCGCACAGCATCCCCTCGAACGCGGCCCGCGCCAGGTGCTCCGGCCGCATCGACTCCCGCCTGAGCCCCGCCAGCGTCCCCGCCGTGTGCGGCAGGTGCGGCGTCCGCTCACCCTCCAGGTAGGGCAGCAGCACCAGCCCGTGCGCCCCCGGCGTCGACTTCGTCGCCAGCTCGGACAGGCTCTCCAGATCCGGCAGCCCGAGCAGCTCGGCGGCCCCGCGCAGGGTCCGTACGGCGTTCAGGGTGGTGACGACCGGCAGGTGCATGCCGGTCGCGTCGGCCAGCGCGGTGATCATCCCGGACTGGTCGACGAGCGGCTCGGCGTGCACCGCCATCACGGACCCCGACGCGCCCAGCGAGACGACGGCGTCCCCCAGCCCGATCCCGAGCCCGAGGGCCGCCGCCTGCGTCTCGCCGGTCCCGGCGGAGATCAGCAGCCCCTCCGGCGTCGTACCGGCCGCGTCGGCCGGACCGATCACCTCGGGCAGCATCGCGTGGTGCCCGAGCGCCAGCTCGACGAGATCCGGCCGGTACCCCCCGCTCGCCGCCGACCAGTAACCCGTCCCGGACGCCCCGCCCCGGTCCGTAGTCCTCCGGACCGGCCGCCCGAGAAGCTGCCACACCAGCCAGTCGTGGGCCTGGAGCAGTACGGCGGTCCGCGCGGCGTTCTCCGGCTCGCTGCGGGCCAGCCAGCGCAGCTTGGTCACCGGCTGCGCGGCCTGCGGCACACACCCCACGGCCTGCGCCCAGGCCTCCCGCCCGCCGAGCGCGTCCACCAGGTCCGCCCCGGCGACCTGCGCCCGCTTGTCGCCGCCGACCATGGCGGGCCGCACGGTGTTCCCCTGCGCGTCCAGCGGCACGACGGCATTGGCCTGCGCCGACACGCCGATCGCCTGCACGCCCTCCAACAACCCCCCGCCGGCCGCCTCGCCCAGGGACAGCAGCCACGCCTGCGGGTCGACGTCGGAAGGACGGCCCCCACCCTCGGGACCGTCCACCGGATGCGGCGCGTACCCCTGCCTGAGTACGGCCCCCGTGTCCGAGTCACAGACGACGATACGAGTGAAATCGGGCGAACTGTCCAACCCGGCGACTATCCCCATGACCGAAATTCTGCCGTACCGCACGGGGTGGGCGTGCCGGGTGGGGGCCCTCAGGTGTTGCTGGTGCCCCAGTCGTCACCGGCCGAGCCGTTCGCGCTCCGCTCCCGCAGGGACTTCACCCGCTGGGCCACCGAGTCCGGCATCCGGTCCCCGACCTTGTCGCTGACCACGTGGTACGCCTTGTCCGCGAACTGGCGGCCCTGCAGCGCGGCCGACTCCGCGGTGTTGCGCACCGCCGGGTTCTGGGAGACCTGCCGAGCGGCCTTCCTCAACTGCTCGTAACGCTCCCGTCCGGCCTTCGTGCCCAGTACGTACCCCACGGCGAGTCCGACGACGAACGTGAGCCGGTAACGCATGACGGCCATCCTTCCTTTGCCTTCTGTCTGCGATGCCGGGGAGGACCGATTGGCGGAGCACCCCCCTGCTTGCGCTAATGTATGTGTCGCAGCGAACGCGCGCCCCCTGGCGGATACCCAGGGAGCGACGTTCGATGCGACGAGGCGATCCTCGGTAGCTCAATTGGCAGAGCAGCCGGCTGTTAACCGGCAGGTTACTGGTTCGAGTCCAGTCCGGGGAGCTTCGATCTTCCGTAGCTCAATTGGCAGAGCAGCCGGCTGTTAACCGGCAGGTTACTGGTTCGAGTCCAGTCGGGAGAGCATGGTGAACGAGGACCCTTCGGGGTCCTTTTTCATGTCCGCCCAAGGTCTCCGGCCGGGTCCGGGAACCGCGCGGGCCGCCCCGGAGTCCTCAAGGTCAGGAAGCCGCAGCGGGGAAGCCGACCACCCGGAGCAGGAGATCGTATGAGCGGCTATGCTGCGGCAGACGGCGCGCACACGTGTACGCGACACGCCGCTATGGGGCGGTAGCTCAGCCGGTTAGAGCAGCGGACTCATAATCCGCCGGCCGTGGGTTCGAGTCCCACCCGCCCCACCGAGCGTCCCCAGGCAGAATCGTTCTGACCTGGGGAGTCGTGTTTTCCGGGGCTGGTGGCCCAGGCTGCCCGCCCGGTCGGGGCGGTCGTCAGAGCTGGCGCAGTCCGATCAGCACCCGTTCCATCAGCGCGTGGGTCGGGGCGTCGCCGAAGTCGGTAGCCGTCTCGTGGACGACGATCAGCCCGCGGTCCGCCAGGTCGCCGAGGAGGACCTTGGCCACCCCCAGCGGTACCGCGACGAGCGCCGCCACCTCGGCGACCGACCGCGGTTCCCGGCACAGGTCGAGCACCGCGTGGTCCCACTGGGTGGCGGCGCCGGGGGCGCCGGCCGGATCGGTGGTGGTGACCAGGGTCTCGACCTCGAAGTGGTGGTGCGACCTGGTCCGGCCGCCCGTCCACGCGTAGGCGCGGACGAACGAGGCCGGTGCCCCGGGCTCCCCGTCCCCGGTGGCCCCGGTGTCCCCGGCGTCCCAGGCGGACGGCTGGTGGTGCGCCTGGGACGCCGGACCGTACGGCTCGGGGGCGGGCGGCGGCGGGGCTTCGCCGCTTCCGTCGCGCGCTCTGTCCGGCGGTGCGTCGCGTCGGCCGGAGGTCTTCCGCCTGCGCCGTCCGGTGCCGAGACTGAACGCGTTGAGCACGTCGGCGAAGGTCTGTTCGTCCTCCGCTTCCCGATCTCTTCCAGGGCCGGACGGGCCTCCACCGGTGCTCATCTTCTCCTCGTCCGGCTATCGGGCAGCAGTCTGCTGGAACTGCTGCAGCTCGGTGCGGAGTTCCGGGGTCAGCAGCTCGCCGACCTGGTCGACGAGCATGGCCATCTCGTAGGCTATCTGGCCGATCTCGCAGTCCGGAGCCGCCAGAGCGACCAGGCACGAGCCGTCCCGGATGGACATCATCAGCATGTTGCCGTGCTCCATCTGGATCACTGTGCGCAGCGCGTTCCCGGTGTCCAGGCAGTGGGCGGCGGCCTGGATCAGGCTGATGGCGCCCGCCGCGATGGTGGAGAGCTGCTCGGCGCGTTCGGCCGCCAGTTGGTCCGACGCGGTGAGCAGCAGTCCGTCGGCCGAGATCACGACGGCGTGCGCCACATTGGGGACGCGCTCCGTGAAGTTGGTGACCAGCCATCCGAACTGGCTCACCTCCGAGGAGTGGGGTGATGTCATGGGTTCTTCCTGCCCGTCGCCGATGGATTGTGCGTCTGGTCGGGCCGCGCCCGACGGATGCCCGACTGGTAGCTGCTGAGGAAGCTGTGGGCGCGGCCGGCGTTCCGGCTCGCGGCCGTCCCGCCCCCGGTGGCGGGCCGCTCGGTCCGGGCCGGAGCGGGCGGCGTACGCGGTACCCGCCTGGGCAGCCCGGCCTGGGTGCGGTCGGCCGGCCGGTCGGGTTCCCGCGTACCTCCTCCGGCCGGGCGCCGGACGGCGAGCGCGGGCTTCTCCGCCGCGGCGCGCGGCGCCGGCGCGTCCGTGCTGTCGCCGGTGTCGCGGGCCGCCGCCGTTGCGGGGAGGGCGAACCAGGGCGGGCCGGCGGCCTTGTGCGGCGCGTCCCTGTCGGGCGGGACGGGCCGTGGTGTGAAGGCAGTGGTCGTGGTGGTGGCTGGGGTGGTGGTGGCGGTGGCGAACGGGGGGCGTGGCGGGCGCGTCGCCGGGGTCGCGCCGTCCGGACGGCCGCCGCGCGTCCGTGTCGGCAGCGTCGGCGGCGTGGCAGCGGGGCGGTCGGTCCCGGTGCCGGGCCGGGCCGGGCGGGCCGGTGTCTGTGCCGTGACCAGCCTGGCCGGTACCAGGACACGGGCCCGCAGTCCCCTGACTCCCGGCCGCGGGCTCAGGCTGACGGCGATGCCGTGCCGGCCGGCCAGGCGGCCGACCACGGACAGTCCCAGTTGCCGGGACGCGGGGGCGTCCGTGGCGGCGTCCGTCGCCACGCGCCGGTTGGCCCCGGCCAGGTCGCTCTCGCTCATCCCGATCCCGTCGTCCAGGATCTCGATCAGCAGCGAACCGTCGCGCTGCCGGGCGCCGCCGACGAGCACCTGGGTGTGCGGCGGGGAGAACGCGGTGGCGTTGTCGAGCAGTTCGGCGACGAGCCGCCCCAGGTCACCGGCCGCGTACCCGACCACCTCGACGGATGGTCCTGGCTGCACGAGTACGCGCTGGTACTGCTCGATCTCGGAGACGGCACTCCTCAGCACGGCGTCCAGCGCCGCACCCCGGGAGGAGCGCACCAGAGCGCTGCCGCACAGGACCATCATGTTCTCGTTGTTGCGCCGCATCCGCGTCGCCAGGTGATCGAGCGCGAAGAGGCTGGCCAGCTGCTCCGGGTCCTCCTCGTGCCGTTCCAGCTGTTCCATCATCAGCAGCAGCCGGTCCACCAGGCTCTGGCTGCGCCGGGAGAGGTTGACCAGGGAGTTCCTGAGGTCGCCGCGGAGTGCGGCCTGCTCCGCCGCCAGGCGTACGGCCTGGGAGTGCACCGTGTCGAAGGCCCTGGCGAGCTGCCCGAACTCCTCCGTGGTGTGGACCGGTACGACGTCGACCACGGCGTCCGCCGCCCGCCCCTCGCGCATGCTCTCGACCGCGGCGGGCAACCGGTGTTCCGCCACGTCGAGCGCGGTCGAGCGCAGGACGGCCAGCGACCGCAGCAGATGCCTGCCGATGCCCAGACCGACGGCCAGGGCGAGCAGGAGTACGGCGAAGAGGACGACGGACGCGACGCCCGCGCTGTCGCTCGTGCGGTCGTGCAGCTCGGCCGACGAGGCGCGCAGCCTGTCGAGGAAGCCGTCCGACACCTTGTCGACGAGCGCGCCGGTGGCCTCCGAGTCGCTGTTCCAGCGGTCGACCGGGACGGTCAGCCACGTGGTGGCGTTCGGCCGCGCGCCCGACGCGAGGGACCCGGCCAGTGCGTCGCTCACCGCGTGCGCGCGCCGGCTGACGGCGGCGCCGGTGACCGTCCGCCGGTATGCGTTCAGCTCCGCGGGGGTGGCCAGGGCCCGGAAGTCACCGAGCTTGTCCCGCAGGCGTACGTCGGCCTCCCGCAGCGCCTCGACGAGTTCCGGGGTCATCGGACGGTCGCGGCCGGGGGCCTGCAGCAGAATCGCGTGCTGCACGTGGATCTGCTCCTCGACGGCCTCCAGGTCGTACAACGCCGTCGCGGACCTGGTGAGTTCCGGGGTGGTGAACTTGCCGGCGAGCGCCTGGTCCAGATCGAGCACTCCCGCGATGATCGCGCCGTAGTCGCCGAGCGCGGCCCAGGCACCGATGTCGCCGGACGCCACCCGCGAGCGCAGGGCGGGCAGGCGGTCCAGGAGACCGACGGCGTCCCGGTAGCGGTGGGCCGCGACGCCCGTGAGGGGGGCTCCCCGCTTCCCGCTGCCGGTGACGGCGGTCCGGGCGCTGTCGACGCTGTGCTGCTGCCGGGACAGACCGGCGTGGGCGCCGGCGGAGTGGTCGCCGGCGGCGTCGCCGGTGCTCAGCCGCTGGACGGACATCGTGCGTTCCATCTGCAGGGTGTCCAGCAGGGTCCGCAGCTCACCGCGCAGGGCGGCCAGGCGTTGCATGTCCGCGTAGGAGTTGGCGCGGGCGACGTCGTCATGGATCCGCACGACACCCAGGCAGACGGCGAACACAGCGGGTACGAGCAGCACCGCCGCCAGCTTCACCAGCAGCCGCCAGTTCCGCCACTGCACGAGGGCGGCCCACCGTGACGGCCGTACCGGACGTGTGGCCGCGTGCCTGGCCGCGGTCACGACATGGGCTCCGTACTCGGCACGGCCGGCTCGCAGGTATCGGTCACGATGCTGTTTTCTCCCGGCTTTTCACCTGAGCACGACGGGGACGCCCGGCAGCACGAGGCGGTGCCGGTGGGACGGCGCGACTTCTTGCGGTCATGCCACGGTGTGCGAACCCGGGCGTGGGCGTATGTCCCGGGTACGCCCATGGAAATGCATTGTCCCGTCTCCCCGTTCTCGGATGCGAAACGATCCCCGCACGCCGTGTGCCGACCTGTCACGTGCTGAACTCCGCGCGAGTTTAGGGCAGTCGGGCGGGCGCTAACAATGCGGCTCCCCCTCTCCGGTGCCGACGGGCCGAGCCGTCACGCACATGTTCTCCACATTCGGGGGGCGGGTCGATGGCGTCGTGCGGGTTCGGTGAATGCTGGGCAAAATTAAGATCAAGCCGCCTTCAGTTCGCAACCGCTGGCGGCTTTGAATGGTCGTGGGCTACGGTTCGGCTCCTTCCACCTCGCTCGCCGCAGGGGCGCCCGTGCGCCGTCCTGCCCGCATCCACGGAAAGAGGAACGTGACCAGACCGGCAGGGGCGCCCGCCTTCGACGTGTCCGAGCGGCCCGCCGGACGGGATGCCGGCGCTTCCCGTCAGGACGGCGAGCCCGGCTACCTCGCGATCCAGCAGAGCGAGGAGTTCATCCGGCTGCGCAGACGGCTTCGGCTGTTCGTCTTCCCCATGAGCGCCCTTTTCCTCTGCTGGTACATGACGTTCGCCCTGCTTTCCGCGTACGCCCACGATTTCATGAGCCGCAAGGTCTCGGGCGCGATCAACATGGGCACCGTCATCGGTCTGATGCAGTTCGTGTCCACGATCCTGATCGTCCTGGCGTACCGGCGTTTCGCCCGGAAGAAAATCGATCCGGAAGTGGACAGGATTCACGAACTGGCGGGAGTGGACAAGGAATGAGACGGCAGCTCGCCGCGGCGGCCACCGGCAGCCCCCTGCTCAATCTGAGCGTGTTCCTGGTATTCGTCGTCATCACTCTGTTCGTCGTCTACAAGGTCACCACCAGAAACCAGACGGCGTCCGACTACTACGCCGCGGGCAGCGCCTTCACCGGTGCGCAGAACGGTATCGCGATGTCCGGCGACTTCCTCTCCGCGGCGTCCTTCCTGGGCATCTCCGGGGCGATCGCCGTCCATGGTTACGACGGGTTCCTCTACTCCGTGGGGTGGCTCGTCGCCTGGCTGGTCGCCCTCCTGCTCATCGGTGAGGGACTGCGCAACACCGGACGGTTCACCGTGGGCGACGTCATGGCCTTCCGCATGCGGCAGCGGCCGGTGCGGGCCGCCGCGGCCAACGCCAGCCTGGTGATCACGTTCTTCTACATGCTCGCCCAGATGGCCGGCGCCGGTGGGCTGATCGCCCTGCTGCTGGACGTGCACACCCGGGGCGGGCGGGCGCTGCTCATCAGCGGCGCGGGGATCGTCATGCTCCTCTACGTGCTGGTGGGCGGAATGAAGGGCACGACCTGGGTGCAGATCATCAAGGCCGGCATGCTCCTGGTGTGCGTGACCTTCATCGCCGTCTTCCTCATCGGCAAGTTCGGATTCAGCTTCTCCGCGCTGCTGCAACAGGCCACGGAGAACAGCCCGTTGGGCGAGCGACTGCTCGAACCGGGCAGCCTGTACGGCCAGAACGGGACGAGCAGGATCGAATTCGTCTCACTGGCCCTCGCCCTGGTTCTCGGCATCTCCAGCCTGCCGCACGTGCTGATGCGCTTCTACACCGTGCCGAACGCCAAGGAGGCGCGCAGGTCGGTGGTGTGGTGCACCTGGTCGATGTTCACGTTCTATCTGGGAATCCTGGTCGTCGGTTACGGCGCCACCGCCCTGGTCGGCGCGGAGGCGATCGTCCACGCCCCGGGCGGGGAGAACTCCGCGGCGCCGCTGCTCGCCTTCCACATCGGCGGGGTCGTGCTCCTGGGAATCGTCTCGGCGGTGGCCTTCGCGACGATCCTGGCGGTCGTGGCCGGTCTGACGCTGGCCGCCTCGGCCTCGTTCGCCCATGACGTCTACGCCAACGTGATACGGCGCGGCAAGGCCGATCCCCGGTCCGAGATACGGGTGGCCCGGCTGACCGCGGCCGTGGTCGGGCTCCTGGCCATCGTCGGCGGCATCGTGGCCGACGGCCAGAACGTCGCCTTCCTCGTGTCGCTGGCCCTGGCCCTCGCGGCCTCCGCCAACCTGCCGACGATGCTGTACACGCTGTACTGGAAGCGCTTCAACACCTCGGGGACGCTGTGGAGCATCTACGGCGGTCTCGTCTCCTGCCTCGTGCTCATCGTCTTCTCACCGGCCGTCTCGGGCACCCCCACGTCGATCTTCGAGAGCGTCGACTTCCACTGGTTCCCGCTCACCAACCCCGGCATCGTGTCGATTCCGCTGTCGTTCGTGTGCGGATATCTCGGCACCGTCCTCAGCCGGCGCCCCGCCGATCCGGACAGGCAGGCGGAGATGGAGGTCCGGGCGCTGACCGGGATCGGCGCCCGGCTGTAGCCGGTCGCGGCCGAAGCGGCGGGCACGGCCTCCGCCGGGCCGCGCGCCGCGGTGGTCAGCGGCGGCCGAGGGCGAGGGCCGTGATGCGGCGCCAGTCCAGGGGCGGGGGCGGCGGCTCGGCGCCCGGCCGGTCGCGGGGGACCAGGACGCGCAGGGCGCGGGGGCGGACGGTGCACACCACCGGGGTGGGCAGGGTCAGGGCCTCGCCGTCGACGGCCACCGGGATGCTCCCGGCGGTGCCAGTGCCGGTCGCGGTGACCTCGACCCGGCGGGAGGCGAGGACGGTCAGCGCCGGGGAGAGCGTGCCGCGTACGGCGAGGTCGGCCGCCTGGGCGGCACCGTCCACGCGGATGCCCAGCACGCCGAGTTCGCCCCGGTCCAGCCGGGGCCTGCGCCCCACGTCGAGGGGGTCGGCCGTGGCGTAGGGGTTGTTGCTGACCAGCAGGGCCTGCTGACCGTCGACCGGGCGGTCGTCGGCGCGGGCGTCGAGGCGTTCACCGGAGCCGCCCGCCAGCAGGTCGGGCAGCGCGTCCAGGGCCGTACCGGCCTTGGCGTCGCGGTACTCGGGGCGCCGCACGATCTCCGCGTACACCCCGAACGACACCGTGTTGACGAACGCCCGGCCCGCCACGTCGCCCAGGTCGACCCGGAACTCCACGCCGTCGGTGAGGGCGTCCAGACAGCGGGACGGGTCGTCGCGGTCCAGGCCGAGGTCCATGGCGAAGTGGTTGCGGGTGCCGGCGGATATCACCAGGAACGGCAGGTCGTGCTCGGCGGCGACCGCGGCGACCAGCGCCTGGGTGCCGTCCCCGCCGGCGACGCCGAGCAGGTCGGCGCCCTCGGCGACGGCCTTCCGGGCGAGTTCCGCGACGTCCGTGCGGGTGCCCGGGGTGAGCAGGACGACCCGGGCGCCGAGGGCCTCGGCGCGCTCGACGAGGCCGAACCGCTCGACCTTTCCGCCGCCCGAGGCCGGGTTCATGATGAGGACCGCCCGGCGGTGCGGGGGGTGCGGCCGGGCCGCCGCCGGCGCCGGGTCCGGCCGGCGCTCCGCGCGCAGGGCGGCGCGGGCGCAGGTCAGGGCGAGGGCCCACAGCAGGACGGCGGCCAGTGCCGTGAACCACATGCCGCCGCTCAGGAAGAGAACGAGCACGGCCACCGGAGCCGCCACGGCCAGCACTGCGCCGAGTACCCGCAGCGCTCCCCGGTGGGCCAGGAACCACCAGGCGCCGACCGCGCACACCGCCAGCCCGGCCAGTGCGCCCAGGATGACCAGGGAACCGCCGTCGCCGAGCGACAGCAGGACGACGAGGACGGCCGCGGCGGCCGCGAGCAGCGCGCGACGGGCCGACGTCCGGGCCCGGTCCCGGTTCCGGTCTCCGTCCGACGGAACGACCTTGCTCACCTGCGCGCTCCCCACCCACCGCACCGAGGCTCCGGGCGGCGGCCGGGAGCCGCAGGGCAGCCTACGGCCTCCGGGCGGGCGCGGACGACACCGCCGGCCGCGGGGCCCGGTGCCGTCCTGCGGTGTCCGGCGTTGCTCCGCCGCACCTTCCGGCCGGGGCGTCGCGGGTGCCCGTGCGCCCGTGCGTCCGTGCGTCCGTACCCCCGTGCGCTGACCGGCGTGGCCGTGCGCGCCGGCGGGCGTCACGGCCGGGGTGCCGTGGCGGCCCGCTGTCGGTTCCGGGGGGCGGCCGGGGGTCAGAGGCGGGGGCCGGGCTTCTCGTCCTCGCGGTCGTCGTCGCGTTCGCCCTCCGCCTGGGACGGGGTCGGGTGCGGCGGTGACTGGCGCTCGGGCGTGCCCGGCTCGTCGTCACGCTCGCCCTCGGCCTGCGAAGGTGTCGGTTGGTCGATCATGGTGCCTCCTGCTGCCGGGGCCCGGCCGTCGGTCCGGCGGGCCGGTCGCCGAGTACCCCGCCCGGCGCCGGCACCACCCGCCCCGGTGCCGGTTCCCCTCACCGTCCGTGCCGGGCCACCGCGGTCCGCAGGGCCGTGCGGATCTCCGGTGGCGGGGGCGGGCCGTCGTTGCCCGCGCTGGCGGTGACCGCCTCGGCGACCGTGCGGAGCTTGGTGTTGGAGAGCTGGGACGCCTCCCGCAGGATGTCCCACGCCGCCTCGGACGTACAGGAGTGGACGGCCATCAGCACGCCCCGCGCCTGGTCTATCACCGGACGGGAGACGATCGCCTGGCGCAGCTGCTCCACCTCCTCCTGGAGGTCGTGCAGCCGCTCCGAGCGTTCCAGCGCCACCGGCGAGGAGGAGGACGAGAGGGCCGGCCGTGGTTCCGAGGTGCGCAAGGGGTCGTCGGTGTCCAGGCCGGCCAGCTCCAGGGTCCGGCGGGGCTGGCCGCGCCAGTGCCCCGTGGTCACCGTCAGCGGCCCGCGGTGGCCGTGGCCGTTGAGGAGGTCCAGGAACTGGAGCCCCGCCGTGTCCATGAACATCACGTGCCGCATGTCCACATCGACCCGGCAGGTCCCGGGCGGCAGCCCGGCGAGCGCCTCGGCCAGGAGTTCCGTACACCCCTGGACCAGCTCGCCCCGGGGGACGAGCAGCGCCCGCTCCTCCTCCACCCGGCACTCGATGACCAGGCCGGCCGGCCTGTCCGTCAGACGTGGTGCCGCTGAGGTCATGTCACCGCCTTCTCGGTCCTCATCGGTGTCGCAAGTGCGCCTGCCCGTCGATCGCGTGAGTACACCCGCCTGCGGGGTTGGACCGGCGGGAGCTGGGTAGGGGCGCATGGTCCGGGAGTAGGGGAGAACACAGTGGGCACTCAGGGCGAGGCGTCGTCCGGGTCCGTGCGAGCGGCGCCGGGGCTGACGGTGTCCCCGTTGCCCGGGCGCGACGGCGTGCGGGCGGCGGGGGAGATCGTGCTGACGACGCGCGAGACATGGCAGCGGGCGCTGGAACAGGCGGTGCGTGAGGGTGGCGACGTGCATGTGGAGATGTCGGGCGTGACGTTCGTCGACGTGGACGGGGCGCACACTCTCGCGGACGCCGCCCGCCGGCTCCCGGAGGGCCGGCGGCTCGTGCTGCACCGGCCGCCTGCCACACTGCGACGGGTGCTGGAGATGTTCTGGCCCGACCAGCCGGCGATCGAGGTGTCGATGTCATGAGTACCGTGACCGAACCGGCCGCCGGCATGCCGGGACCCGGCGACAGCGACTTCGTCCACCCCGCGCTCTTCTACCGGGGCGACGACGAGTACCTGGCCGGTACCGTCCCCTTCGTCCGCGAGGGCCTGGCCGGCGGTGAGCCCGTCGCCGTGGCGGTCCCCGGCGAGCGGCTCGCACTGATCCGTGACGCGCTCGGCTCCGACGCCGCCGCGGTACGGCTGCTGGACATGCGGGAGGCCGGACGCAACCCCGGCCGGATCATCCCCGGCGTGCTGCGCGCCTTCGCCGACGCCCAGCCGCCCGGCCGCCGGGTGCGGATCATCGGCGAGCCGATCTGGGCCGGCCGCAGCCCCGCCGAGTACCCCGCCTGCGCCCAGCACGAGGCGCTGATCAACGACGCCTTCCGGGGCCGCGCGGTGACCATCCTGTGCCCGTACGACGCCGTGGGCCTGGACGCGCACGTCCTCGCCGACGCCCACGCCACCCACCCCGTGGTCATCCCGGCCGGGTCCCGCGCCGAGTCGGCCAGCGCCGCCTACGACCCCTCCGGCGTCGTCGCCCGCTACAACGAGCCGCTGCCGCCGGCGCCGGACGTGCCGGTCGTCTCCTTCACGGCCGACACGCTCCCGGACGCCCGGCACACGGCCACCGCCGAGGCCGCGCGGCTCGGCCTCACCGGGGTCAAGCTCGACGACCTGGCACTGGTCACGGCCGAGCTGACCACCAACAGCGTGGTGCACGGCGGCGGCGCCGGCACGCTGCGGGTGTGGGCCGAGGACGGGTACGTGGTGTGCGAGGTGCGGGACAAGGGGCGGCTCGCCGACCCGCTCGCCGGGCGCCGGCCCGCCGCCCGCGACCAGCGCGGCGGCCGCGGCCTGCTGCTGGTCAACCTCGTGTCGGACCTGGTCCGGGTGCACACCGGCCCGGACGGTACGGAGGTGCGCTGCTGGTTCGCCGGGTGACCGGCGGGCCGTGACGTCAGTCGGCGGTCGCGTGCAGGTCCAGCGGCTCGACCTGGCCCTCCAGCATGGTGCCCAGCCCCTGTACGGCGCAGATGTCCGGCCGTTCGGCGATGTGCACCGGCATGCCCGTCGCCTGGCGCAGCATCTGGTCGAAACCGGGCAGCAGGGCGCTGCCGCCGACCATCATGATCCCGCGGTCCGCGAGGTCGGCGACCAGGTCCGGCGGACAGTCCCGCAGCACCTTGCCGAGCCCGTCCAGGACGGCCGTCAGCGGCGTCTGGATGGCGTTGCGCACGGCGGCGGTGTCCACCCGCACGCTGCGGGCGAGGCCGGTCGCCACGTCCCGGCCGTGGATCTCGGTGGAGGCGGGGCCCTGCGCGGTGAGCCCGTTGCCGCACAGGGCGACCTGGAGCGGCCGTACGGACTGGCTGGGCAGCACCAGTTCGTGGTGGTGGCGCAGGTGCTGGACGATCGCGTGGTCGACGGCCTCGCCGCCGACCGGGATGCGCGCGGCGGTCACGATCGAGCCGAGGGAGAGCACCGCGAGCTGCGTGGCGTGCGCCCCGCACACCATGATCATCGTGGCTTCGGGCTGCTCCACGGGCAGGCCGCAGCCGACCGCCGCGGCGATGAGCGTGTCGACCAGCTCCACCCGGCGGGCGCCGAGTCCGACGAGCGTCTCGACGGCGGCCCGCTGGGCCAGCGGATCGGCGCCGTGCGGGGTGCAGACCGCCGCCCGCAGCCGGGGCTTGCGGCGCAGCGAGCGGCGCACCTTGTCGCCGAGCAGGTGCCGCAGCATCCGCTGGGCCATCTCGATGTCGACGATCGTGCCGCCGGAGACGGGCCGTACGACCCGGATGTAGTCGGGGGTGCGGCCGGTCATCTTCTCCGCCAGCTCGCCGACCGCGATCAGCGCGCCGGTACGGGTGTTGACGGCGGCGGCGGACGGCTGGTCGACGACGAGCCCGGCGCCCTTGACGTACACGCGGGTCCGCGCCGCCCCGAGGTCGACGGCGAAGTGGCAGCGGCGCAGCTGCTCCAGAGTGGCGGTCATGGCAGATCCTCCCGAGAGCGCAGACCGTGGGGCCGGCGGGGGGCCGGCCTCCCTGGCATCGTGCGGGCGGACCCGGACCGGCGCCTGTCCGAGGGGGCCGGGCGGGGGGCCGCTGAACGGGCGGTCGTGGCGTCGGCGCCGCCGGGGCGGCGGGCGGCGGCGGGTGCGGCGGCGGGTTCCGGGAGGCCGTGCCGGTGCCGTCGGGTGGCGTCCCGTCAGCGCTGTTCCGCCGCCGTGAGCAGCGCGCGCAGGTCCGGTACGAGGGGGACGCCGGGGTCGGCGGCGCGCAGCTCGTGCCGGACGCGCTCGGAGCGCCAGTAGCCGATGAACGGCAGCCCCGCGGTACGGGCCGCCGTCTGCTCGGCCACCGAGGAACCCACCAGCACGCACTCGCCGGGCGCGGCGCCGACCGTCTCCAGGGCCCGGTGCAGCACGTCCGGGTCCGGCATGAGCCGGGTGAGGTCCGCCTCCCGGCCGTGCACCCCGCCGGTCACCCCGTCCAGCAGCTCCCGGCGCCGCAGATACGCGGTGACCGGCGCCGCCGCCCGGTCGGTCACCACGGCGACCGGCACCTCCCGCACGTGCAGCGCCCGGATCAGCCGGCCCACGAGCGGGGTGGCCCGCGCCGTGCGCGCCGCCCGCTCCTCGTGCCGGGCCAGCCGCTGCCGTACGTCGGCGTCGACGCGGTGCCCGGCCAGCGCCCGGACGAAGTCCAGGGTCCCGGCGTACCCCTGCGCCCGCGGGCCGTCCCCGGGCAGCGGCGGCACCCCGGACAGCGCCTCCTCGGGATCGCGGTCGTCGACGACCAGCCGCGCGATGTCCAGCAGCACCTCGCGCTCCGCGCCCGGCCGGTACAGCCGCGCCACCACGTCGTCGAAGCCGAGCAGCACACAGCGGGCGCCGGTGATCAGCGGCTCCGGCGCGGGCTGGGCGCGGTGGCCGCCGCCGGCCGCCACGGGCCGCGGAACGGCCCAGTCGACGGCGTAACCGGGGACGGCGGACCGCGCCAGGGCGGCGGCGAGACCGTCGCCCGCGGCGCGGCGGGCGCGGCGCAGGGCGTCGGCGAGCAGCACCGCCGGACCGGGCCCGGCCGCGGCCCGCACCGGGTCCTCGACGCGCCAGGCCGCCGCCACCCCGGACGCCGCGTCGACGACGAGGTGACGGGTCCGCAGGTCGACCTCGCAGTACCGCCAGCCGGCCCGTTCGGCGGCGGACGCCGCGCGGACCCGTTCGGCGTCCGGCCCCAGCGGCGTGCCGTCGGGCGGCAGCACCACCACGGCCTCGGACGCGTCGCGCGGCGGCGGCACCCAGCCGTCGGCGGGCATCGGGAACGGCCCCCGCACCGGGTGCCCGGCGGGGTGCGTCCGGGCGGTGCCCGGCACCAGGTGGCACCAGCCCGTCTCGTCGTCCAGCCGCCGGAACGCCTGCGGCGGGAAGAAGAAGTCCTCGTCGGCCACCTCGTCGTAGTACAGCGCGTCGGACACGGCGACGACCGCCTGCGCCCCGGAGTCGTCCAGGGCCGCGGCCACGGCCTCGGGGCCGGCCCGGAAGACCTGCTCCTCACCGCCGTCCGGCCGGAACTCCACCTGCCAGAACTCCGCCCGCAGCCGCAGTCCGCCCAGCCGCGCCAGCCGCCCGGGCAGCCGGTCGACGGTCGCCCGCAGCAGTTCCACGGCCGGCACCCGCGGCTCCAGCCGGACGAGGACGCCCTCGGGGCCCGCGGGCGGCAGCCGGTAGGCGTCGCCGTCCAGCCCGCTGTCCGTCAGCAGGTCGGCGACCAGCGCGGTGAGCGCCGCGTGCGCCTCCGCGCCGCGGGGGCCGTCGGCCAGCGTGTAGCGGACGCAGGCGTGGTGGTCGGTCTCGTACTCCTCCAGGAAGTCCAGGGAGTTGAGGGAGTCCAGAGAGCCCAGAGAGCCCAGAGAGTCCAGAGAGTCCAGGGGGGACCGCTGTGGCGGCTCGGGGCCGGATTCTCGGGAGCCGAGCCAGTCCTCCAGTTCCTCCGGTCCGTCCCCGTCCTCCGGTCCGTCCCCGTCCTCCTGGCCGTCCTGGCCGTCCTCGCCGTCCTCGCCGTCCTCGCCGTCCTCGTCCTCCCGTCCCTCCGGGTCGAACGGCGGGTAGCCGACCGGCGTCCGCGGCGCGTCCCCGGTCGGCGGGAAGGCTCCGGCCGCCTCGTCCGGCAGGTCCTCAGGTTCCGACAGCAGCGGCGACCAGCGGTCGTCCTCCGTCGGGAACGGGCCCTCCGGCAGTTCGTCCGGCGCGGCCATGTCCGGGGACCCGTCCGTCGCGTCCCCCTGGTAGGCCTCGGGGCCGTCCACCGGTACGGCGTGGTCCTGGCGCAGTTCCCGGCCGAGGGCCAGCAGCTCCGGGTTGCCGCCGCCGGACAGCTCGTACTCCTCGTACGCGTCCAGCGCCTCGTCGAGGCGGCCCAGGCGGCGCAGCGCGATCAGGTGGAGGCGGAGGAAGGTCTCGTGGAGCGGGTGCGTGCGCAGCAGGCCGGCCAGGTTGCGGGCCGCCCGTTCGGCCTCGCCCAGCGCCAGGTCCAGTCCGGCGAGCCGGGCGTGCAGGGCGAGGCGGAGCTGCTGGAGGCGGCCCCGGGCGGTGCGGGCGGCGGGGCCGGGCAGGCCGGGGAGCGGGTCCCCGGAGCGCCAGAGCGCCAGCGCCTCGGCGACCAGCTCGCGCGCCTCGGTGTCGGCGCCCGCCGTCTGCGCCCGGTCGGCCGCCCGGACCAGTTCCTCGCAGTGCACCACGTCCACGAAGTCGGCGCTGGTGTGCAGCGCGTACCCGTGCGAGGGGGTGGCGAGCACGCCGGGGCCGAGCGCCTCCGTCAGCCGGTCCACCGCCCGGCGCACCCGGGACCGCCAGTCGGGCGGTTCGTCGGCGGGGTCCCACAGGCCGTACCGCAGCTCCTCGTGGGTGACCGTACGGCCGTGTTTGAGCAGCAGTACGGCGAGCAGCGCGCCCGCGTCCGGCGGCAGCTCGGGGGAGCCCTGGGGTCCGTCCACGCGCAGCGGGCCCAGGGCGTAGTAGAACCGCTGGTCGTACGCCTCCCGCGCCAGCCGGGGCAGCTCCGGGTCGGTGAGCAGGTCCCGGCCCTGGACCTGCGCCCCGAGCGACGGCGACATCAGCAGGTCCAGGGCGTGCGCGAACGGGCCGCGCAGGGCGGGCGGCAGCAGGACGAGCCGCCGGGAGTCGACGGGCACGGTCAGCCGCGAGGTGCCCGACGTCAGCAGCAGCACCACCTCGCACAGCGCGCGCAGGTCCGCCGACCGGCCGCCCGGACGCCCGCCCCGGCCCGGCGCGAAGAGGCTGAGCCGCACCGTGCCGTCCGGCAGCAGCACCAGCCGGGACAGCTCCGGCGCGCCGTGCACGGTGCCCGCCTCGTGGACGGCGGTGAGCGCCCGGGCCAGCTGCGCGGCGACGCCCACGGTCAGCGGCGCGGGCAGCCGGTTGCCGTAGGGGCGGGTCAGGGTGTTCAGGGCGATGCCGTCGAGGTGTTCCATGACGACGTAGGGCGTGTCGTCGTCGTCCACGCCGGCGTCGAGGACGGCGACCACGTTCGGGTGCCGGATCTCCCGCAGCAGCCGGGCGTCGCGCAGGAACGCCTCGCGCCGGGCCCGGTCGGTGACGGGGTCGTGCCGCCTGACCGTCACCGTCCGGCCGGTCGCGGTGTCCTCGGCCAGCCACACCCGGCCGGTGGGGTTGAGGCGCCGGACCAGCCGGTAGCGGTCGGCCGGGCGGCCGGGGGACGACCGCGGCGGGCGGACGCCGCCGGTGTCGCCGACGCCGCTCAGCCACCGGGCGCCGCGCTCGCTGATCTCGGCGATCGCCTCGCCGCGCGGGCCGGTCTCGGTGCCGTCCGCGGCCGGGGTCAGGGCGGGGATCTCGCCGGGGAACCGGCCCGCCCGCTCCTCGATCAGGTCGCCGGTGCGCAGCAGCAGGTCGCGGGTGCGGGCGCGGGCGGTGCGCGGCAGCCCGCGCAGCAGCAGGTCGCGGACGCCGGGCCGCCAGGCGTACGAACCGGGCGGCCCCGGCAGGGCGGAGAGCAGGCCGCTGAGGATCACCTCGGCCAGGTGCGCGGGCCGCGGCTCCGGTTCCACGGCGGCCTGCACCAGCCGCATCACCGGCAGGTCCGGGCGTCCCAGCGCGAGGTGTCCGGCCAGCCGGTACGCCTCCGGGGACGCGGTCGCCCGGAACCTGAGCACCAGGTCCTCGGCGGGCAGCCGGGCCACGTCGGTGCGGTCGTCGGCGTCGGCGGGCAGCGGACGCAGCAGCGCCGCCGCCGCGCCGGGGTGCCCCGCGCCGCCCGGACCGGCCACCAGCGCCGCCCAGTTGGCCAGCCACTCGGGGCCGGGTTCGAGGACCGGCACGGGCACGGCGCCCTCGGGCGGGGCGTCCTCGGCGGTGTCGTACGGGGTGAAGGCCAGCGCGGCGCTGGGCGCGGCCCGGTAGGGGGCGGACAGCCGGCCGGCGACCGGCGGCAGCGCCGTGTCCCGCCACAGGTGTTCGGGCAGCGGCTGGACGACGGCCAGCGGCATCCGGCGCGCCCAGCGGCGCAGCGCGGCGAACCAGCGGGTGCCGGCCGGCCCGGCCCGCCACTGCGGGCCCATGCAGTCGCTGATCAGGAGGGTGACGCTCCGGCCGTCGGTGACGGCGTGCACGCCGTCACCGGCCACCGTGCCGTCGGGCAGCGCCCGGTGCAGGGTGACCGTGCGGAAGACGCCCGACTGGGCGAGGGCGGTGTGCAGTTCGCGGACCAGGGGACGCCAGACCGGCATCGTCGGCCCGTCGTCGTACACCAGGTCGAGCCTGAGCCAGCGCTCCTGGGCGGGGCGCATGACCGGCAGCCACCAGCGGGGGTCGGCGCCGAGCCGGGCGATGCGGTCGGCGGTCGCCGCCTCGTCGACCTCCCGGACGGCGGGCGCGTCGGTACGGCGCCGCAGCGGGCGCAGGGAACGCTGGAGGGCCAGCGGGTGCGGCAGCATCGGCGGCGCCGGGGCCAGCACGGCGGCGTGCGGCTGGAACCGCGGCGTGCCCGTCCCCGGCGCCGACCCCGTCGCCGGGGTCCGGGACGGCAGGTGCAGCGGGGCGCGCGGCGGGGCCGGGGGGCTGGGCGGGGACGGTGGTCGCCGCTCCAGCGGGCGGGTGTCCGTCCCAGGTGCGCGCGGCGTGGGCGGGGCGGCCGGCGCGGGGATGTCCGGGGGCCGTGCGTGCGGGGGTGCCGGGGACGGGACGGTGCGGTCCGGGCCGGGCGCCATGTGCCCGGCCAGCCACAGCACTTCCGCCAGTTCCAGCGGGGTCGGGCGCGTGCCGGAGGCCGCCCGGCCGAGAACGTCGGCCAGGCGGGCCACGGGCTCCGGAACGCCGGAGGGGTCAGAAGGCATGCGGCTGCGGGGACTGCCCCAGGTACGGCATCAGCTGCTCGGCCAGTTCGTCGAGGGAGCCGGCGGCCAGACCGGAGGCACGGGCCAGGTAGATGGCGTTGAGGAGCTGGTCGGTGGCGAGGTCGCCGCTGCCCACCCGGGACAGGAACCGGTCGATGAGCTGCCGGGCGTAGGCGTCCGGCTCGCCCAGGTGCGCCCGGACGATCTCGGCGAGGTGCCGGTCGTCGGGCTGGCGCAGCCGCAGGGTGACACAGCGGCGCAGGAAGGCGGGCGGGAACTCGCGCTCGCCGTTGCTGGTCAGCACCACGAACGGGAAGGCGTGGCAGCGCACCCGGCCGTGCCGCACCGGGACCCGCCGGTCGGTGCCGTCGGCCATCACCTCGGTCCGCCCGTCCGGGACGTCCCGGGCGGCGCGCACCAGTTCGGGGATCTCGTACTGGCCCTCCTCCAGCACGTTCAGCAGGTCGTTGGGCAGGTCCAGGTCGCTCTTGTCGATCTCGTCGATGAGCAGGGCCCGGGGCCGGGCGTACGGGAGCAGGGCGGTGCCCAGCGGGCCGAGCCGCAGGTGGTTCTCGACGCCGGCGCCGGAGGCCGCCCCGGAACCGGCGTCCTCCTTCGCCGCCTGCCGGGCCGCGTAGAGCCGGGAGAGCGGGTCGTACTGGTAGAGCCCGTCGTGCAGGGTGCTGCGGCTGGTGATGTTCCACCGCAGGACCGGGCCGAGGCGCAGTTCGCGGGCGACCGCGTACGCCAGCGACGACTTGCCGGTGCCGGGCGGTCCGGTGACCAGCAGCGGACGGCGCAGGTACAGGGCCGCGTTGACCAGTTGCACCGTCTCCTCGGTGGCCTGGTAGGTGCGGGCGCGGTGGGTGCGGTCGGGCGAGGTGGCGGCGGCGTCGTCGTGCTCGTCGGGCGGATCGAGCACGGGGTGTCCGTCGAAGGCCCGCCACGGCGGCGGCGGGGGCAGCCGGGTGATGCCGTCGTGCGGTTGCGTCGCTCCGGTGTAGACGGGCCACAGGGCCATGGGGTTTCTCTTTCGGGTTCGGGGCGCGGCGGTGCGGCCCGGCGGGTGGTTCGTCAACCGATGGGTGCGACGGGCGAGTGCAGGCAGGCGGCGGGTTCCAGGAAGCAGCGCGGGTCGTCCCACAGCAACTGCACCTCCCGCGCCCAGTGACCCTCCGGATCGTCGGCCGCGTACGCCTCCTCGCGCAAGTCCAATATCCGGCGCGGCAGTTCGGCCGGAGGCACGCCGTCGACGGACTCGGTGAGCCGGTCCAGGAACGCCGTACCGGCGCACGGGCCGCCGCGGTCGGCGTGGTGGTTGCCGTGGTCGTCGTCGGGGCAGTCCGAGCGGCGCCACAGCAGGACCGGGACCGGCAAGTGCAGGCCGGTCTCGAAGTGCTCCTTCACCGCGGCGGGCGGGGCGGCGAACCCGGTCAACGCCGCGTCCCGCAGCCGCGGGCGCAGGCTGCGGGAGTTCTCCCGGGTGCCGCACTCCACCCGGTGCAGCCGGACGGCCGACGCGCCGTCCAGCTCCTGCCACCGCTTGGTCAGTTCGTGGCGGAGCCGGCCGCTGCGGTGCCGGGCGCGCTCCGCGACGACCAGGGGGTGCGCGCAGCCCAGCGGGGTGGAGTCGTAGGCGCTGCACGCCCAGTGCGCCACCGGCTCGTTCAGCCACTCGGCCGGCAGGACGAAGGTGATCAGCGCCTCGGCGTCGCGGTCGAGGTGGTTGAACGCCTCGTCCACCCGGTCCTGGACGTAGGAACGTACCGCGTCCTGCGGCAGCCGGCGGGTGCCCACCGGACGGCGGTGCCCGCCGCGGTAGGCGGACACGTCCACGGTGACCTGGTCGGGACCGGCGCCGCTGCGGACGAGTTCTACGACGATGGGGGCCCAGGACGGTCCGGGGGCGGGCGCGGACGCCCCGGCCGGCCCGCGCGGGGCCCGTCCGGCCGGCTCGTGGCGCGGGCCGCCGGAGGTGCGCGGGCGGGCGGTGTGGCCGTCGGCCGGGTGCGGGTGGCCGGGGTGCCGGTCGTCCGCGAACCGGTGGCCGGGGGCCGGGGCCGCGCCCCGGGGGCCGGGCGCGTGGCGCGGGTGGCCGGCCGTCCACTCGTCCAGGACCCGCTGGAGTCCGTCGGCGAACCGGTCCTCGGCGGCCAGGTCCGGGACCTCGGTCCGCACGTACTCGGCGGCCTGGCGCAGCGAGGTGAACGGCCGCTCGGGCTGCGGGGCGAAGAGGTCCACGGCGGAGGCGTACAGCCGGTTCGGATCGCAGTCCGGGCGGACCCGCTCGGCCCGCCGCAGCAGCGTCTCCAGCCGACCCGTGTCCGGGCCGGGACGGGGCGCCGGCATCAGGTCGCCGAGCCCTTTCCAGTAGCGGGCCATGACCTCGACGGGCAGCATCCTGCCGACGTGCGAGCCCGTGGTGGAGACGACCATGCCGACGACCGAGTGGTCGCGGAGCGTCACCGCCGCCCCGCTGAACCCGCCCACCAGTGTCTGCCCGTGCGCCGTGAGCGCCTCCAACTGCATCCACTCGTCCGCGATGAGCGGTCCGGGCACGGCCCGGTAGGTGGCGAGCACACCGTCGTCCAGCCGGGACGGGAAGCCGTAGGCGACCAGTTCGGGGGCGTGGTGTGCCGCGCCGGGCGGGGCGAACACGGCGGGGCGCACGGGCACCTTCCGCGCCAGTTCGAGGACCACCAGGTCGCCGCGGTCGTCGGACTCCTCCCGCCAGGGTCCCCGGTCGACGACGCGGGCGGTCAGGTCGCCCAGGTCGCGGTGGCCCGGGAAGGAGACCGTGACCGGCTCGGTGTCGTGCCGTACGACGACGTGGGCGCAGGTGAGCAGCAGGCGCTCGGTGACGAGGAACCCCGCGCCGACCTCCCGGCCGCATCTGATCCGGGCGTGCCAAGCGGCCGTGGTGCCGGTCACGATCCGGCGGCGGCCTCCCCGTCCGCCGGTGCCGTGGGGGCCGACGCCCCCGGTGACCAGTGCAGTCTCACCACCAAGTGGCCTTCCGCGGTGCCCTTGGCGATGACCGCGCCGGCCTCCGCGCTCAGCCGCACCCCGAACTCCAGCTCCACCGAGTCGGGTCTGAGGCTGCCGTCCCGGAAGACCCGCAGCGCGGAGGAGGCCGCCGCGCGCACGCCCTCCAGAGCGCCCTCGAAGGTGCGCGCCGCCTGCGCCGGGCCGTCGCCCCGGGAGACCAGGCGGACGCCGGTCTCCTCGTCGACGGCCTCCACCACCACCTGGGCACCGTCCTCGGTCTTGAACTCCAGCAGTCCGTCCATGGTGCCGTTCGCTCCCCGTTGTGCCGTTCTTCCGCGCGTCTTCCTCACGCGGACGGACCTCATTGTGACGGACCGTGCTTGCTGGTGTCCTCTGTTGTGCCGGTCGTCCACCGGGGCGCTGGCGGAAAACCGCCACTGCGCGCATCCGCCAGGTCCGGGCAACTCCCCTGTGGCGCACGGGGCCTGAGACTCGTCCGGAGCGAAGTCACGGAGAGGGGCGTGGATGATCACGACAGGCGCGAGGCGCATGAGACGCGTGGGACGCGGGGGTTCCGGCCCGGCCCTGGCGGCCGTCGGACTGGTGTGCGCGCTGCTGCCGGCCGGCCCGGCGGCGCCGGCGGCGACCGCCACCACCGCGACCGCGACGGCCCCGGAGCCCGCCGCGCGCGCGGACGGCCGGACCGTCACCCTGATCACCGGCGACCGCGTCACCGTCACCGAGGCCGGGGGCGGGAAGAAGACGGTCACGGTGGAGCGGCCCAAGGGCGCCACCGGCGCCGTACGCACCCAGAACGCGAACGGCTCCGTCACCGTCGTACCGGACGAGGCCCTGCCCCACCTGCGGGCCGGCACCCTCGACGAACGGCTCTTCGACGTCACCGGGCTGCTGCGGCAGGGGCTCGGCGACACCGGCTCCGGCGCGCTGCCGCTGATCGTCACCTACGAGAAGGACGCGCCGGTCGTCACGCCGCGCGGTGCCGAGCGGACCCGGGCGCTGCCCAGTGTGCGCGGCGCGGCCGTCGAGGCGGACAAGGGCCGGGAGTTCTGGCGGGACTTCACCCGGCACAGCGGGGACGTCGACGGCGTCTGGCTCGACGGCCGGGTCAGCGCGGAGATGGCCGAAAGCAACACCCAGATCGGCACCCCGGCGGCCTGGGACGCGGGCCTGACCGGCAAGGGCGTCACCGTCGCCGTCCTGGACAGCGGCGTGGACGCGGACCACCCCGACCTCAGCGGCCGGATCGCGGCCTCCCGCAGCTTCGTCGAGGGCGAGGAGGTCGCCGACCGGCACGGCCACGGCACCCACGTCACCTCCACGGTCGGCGGCAGCGGCGCCGCCTCCGACGGCAAGGAGCGGGGCGTCGCGCCCGGCGCCACGCTCGCCGTCGGCAAGGTCCTCGGCGACCAGGGCTCGGGCAGCGAGTCACAGATCATCGCCGGCATGGAGTGGGCCGCGCGGGACGTGAAGGCGGACGTCGTCTCGATGTCCCTCGGCTCCACCGAGCCCAGCGACGGCACCGACCCGATGGCGCGGGCCGTGAACACCCTGTCCGCCGAGACCGGCGCGCTCTTCGTGATCGCCGCCGGCAACACCGGCAGCCCTTCGTCCATCGGCTCGCCGGGCGCCGCCGACGCCGCGCTGACCGTCGGCGCCGTGGACTCCGCCGACGCGGCGGCCTGGTTCACCAGCGCCGGCCCCCGCTTCGGCGACCACGCCCTCAAGCCCGACCTGTCCGCCCCCGGCGTCGGCATCCTCGCCGCCCGCTCCACCCTCACCGAGGGCACCGGCGCCTACACCTCCATGGACGGTACGTCGATGGCGACCCCGCACGTCGCCGGGGTGGCCGCCCTGCTCGCCCAGCGGCACCCGGACTGGACCGGCGCGCGGCTGAAGGACGCGCTGATGTCGACGTCGAAGCACCTCGGCGCCTCCGCCTACCAACTCGGCGCGGGCCGGGTCAGCGTGCCGGACGCGGTCGGCGCCGACGTCACCGCCACCGGAAGCGCCGACCTCGGCTTCCACTCCTGGCCGTACGAGGAGAACGAGCCGGTCACCCGGACCGTGACCTACTCCAACTCCTCCGACACGGACGTGGAGCTGAGGCTCTCGGTGCACGGCGCCCCCGAAGGCGTCGTCACCCTCGCCGACACCGCCCTCACCGTCCCCGCCCACGGCACCGCGTCCACCACCGTGACCGGCGACGGCACGGACGCGCCCGTCGGTGCCACCAGCGGCCGGATCGTGGCGGCCGACGCGGCCGGGAAGACCGTCGCGCACACCGCGTTCGGCCTGGTCAAGGAGGAGGAGCGGTACACGCTCACCGTCCACGTCAAGGACCGCTCGGGCGCGGGCACCGCCGCCGGCCTGACCGTGCAGCGGCTGGCCGAGGGCGTCGACCCGGTCCCGGCGTACGTCGGTGACTCCGGCACCCTCGCACTGCGCCTGGCGCCGGGCACGTACAGCCTCTCCACCTTCCTCGACGTGCGCGGCGCCCACGGCGCGGACTCCCTCGGCCTCGGGTTCCTCGCCGCCCCCGAGGTGGTCGTCGACCGGGACCGCGAGATCACCCTCGACGGCCGGGCGCTCCGCGAGATCCGCGCCGACGTGGACCGGCGCACCGAGACCCGGCAGCTGCTCATGGAGTACGACCGCAGCGCGCACGGCGCCGACCTGTTCGGCGCGGTCCAGGTGCCGGTGACGTACGACAGCGTCTTCGCGGCGCCCACCGGCCCGGAGGTCACCGAGGGCGGCTTCGAGTACCGGACCGTGTGGCGGCTGGGCAAGCCGCTCCTCACCGTCAAGGGCGTCGGGGAGGCCACCGTCCAGGCCGGCGGCACCCTGGCCGAGGGCCGCACCCGGCTGCCGCTGGCCGACGTCGGCGACGGGCCGGTCACCGGGGCCGAGGGCAAGGCGGTCCTCGCCCGGCTCACCGACGGCACCGACCCGGCCGCCCTCGCCCGGGCGGCCCAGGACGCGGGCGCGCGGGCGCTGTTCGTGACCGACGACGCGCCCGGCCGGCTGTCGGCCTGGTGGGGCACGGACGACAACGCCGACCGCCCGCTGACCATCGCCACCGTGAACGCCGCCGACGCGGCCCGGCTACGGCAGGCGGACCGCGTCGACATGACCGGCACGCGCGACACGCCGTACACGTACGACCTGTCCGAAGGCCATCCCGGCGCGGTCCCCGACCGGGACCTCACCTACCGCCCCGGCAAGCGGGACCTGGCCGTCCTGGACGCCAGGTACCACGGTGCCGAACCGTCCACCGGGGGCGAGTTCCGCTACTCGCTCACCGGCACCTTCCCCCTCGGCCTCGGTTTCAAGGAGCGGATCGGCTTCCCCGCCGAGCGCACCGAGTACGTCTCCACCGGTCCCGGCCAGCTCTGGCACGAGTCGGTGGACTCGGCCGGCGGCGCGCTGGAGCAACGCGGCGGACCGGTCGCGTACGCGGGCGGATCGCGTGCCGCGCTGAACTGGTTCAAGCCGGTCTGGCACCCCTACCTCGGCACCGGCCTCGGCTGGGGGCAGCAGCGCGCGGGCGACCGGATGCGGTTCAACGCGCCCGGCTGGGGCGACTCGGGTCCGGACCACACCGGGTTCGGTGACGTGTACGGCGCGGACAGCGGCCTGTCCCAGACCACGGCGGTGTACCAGGACGGGGAACTCGTCGACCGGATGAACGGGTCGACCGCCTACGTCCAGGACGCGCCGGCCGACGAGCACACGTACCGGCTCGTGACCGACACCGCGCTGGACGCGGAGCGCTGGGGGACCGGGGCGACGGGCCACGCCGAGTGGACCTTCCGGTCCTCGGCGACCCCGGAGGACCGTTACACCCACCTTCCGCTCATCAACCTCTCCTTCGACGTCGGCACCGACCTCGCGGGCGCGGTGCGCGGCGGCCACCGGCTCGGCATCGGGCTGGGCGCGGAGTACGTGGCGGGGGCGCCGGACACCGGGACCCTCGGCGGCGGGCAGCTCGCCGTCTCCTACGACGACGGGACGACCTGGACGTCCGTCCGGCTGACCGGCGGGAAGGGCGCGACCTGGCACGGGACGCTGGACGTGCCCCGCGACGCGGACTCCGTCTCGCTGCGCGCCTCGGCCCACGACGACCGGGGCGGCTCGGTGACGCAGTCGCTCATCGGCGCGGTGGGCGTCCGTTAGGGAACACACGGACGGCGCCGCCTCCCTGGGACGGGGAGACGGCGCCGCCGTTGTTCTGCCGTACGTACCTCAGACCAGCCAGCCCACGAAGTGGACGAGGCCGGCGAGGATGTCGGTGAGAACGTTCATGTGAGTACTGCTCCTTGCGTGATTACCGCGGTGTGGGACCTGCGCCGACCACGGTCTGCAGCCCGTCGCTTGCGCACCGTCAGTCTCGTCGGTCTCACCGGCCGCACGCGCGCTCATGAGCGACGATCACCTGTTCCAGGGAACATCTGCTCGCTTGTTCGGATCACGCCAAGGCGCACCCCGTCCTGCGGGCGCAGCCGCAGTTGGTCGGCGGTCTCGTCCGCCCGCTCCGGCGGCCGCTTCAGGATCGACGCCGCCGCCTCCGGCCCGATGACCGAGAAGTAGCTGTCCGGGGTGGCCCAGGTCCGGCCCGGTGCCGCCAGCGCCAGCGCCCCGCCCGAGCCGCCCTCGCCGATGAGCAGCGTGGTCACGGGCGTGCGGGCGACGGCCACCGCGCCGAACAGCTCGGCGATGGCCGGCCCCGCCCCCTGCCGTTCGGCCTCGGCGTCGTTGGCGGCGCCCGGGGTGTCCACCAGCGTCAGCACCGGGATGCCGAGCCGGTCCGCGAGCCGGATCAGCCGGGCGGCGGTGCGGTACCCGGCGGGGCGGGTCGCGGTCCCGGTCTGGGCGGCGTAGGCGACGGTCCTTCCGGCACGGGTGCCGAAGCCGCACAGGATGCCCTCCGGGTCGGTGCCGCCGCAGCGGTCGCCGCTGATCTCGGCGCGGTCGGTGAAGTAGGCGTCCAGGTAGGCGCGGGCCCGCGGACGCCCCGGCGCGCGCGCCCGGCGCACCGCCTCCCGCCCGCTGTCCGGCGGTGCGGTCGCGCCGAGCGGCGCGGGGACGGGGGCCGGTCCGGTGGCGGGCCGGGTGAGCAGCCGCAGCCAGTGGCCCAGCGTCCGGCGCAGCTCGCCGGGGGGTACGACGGCGTCCGCCGAGCCCGCCGCGACCTGCGCCTCGGCGGTGTACGCCGCCGGGTCGGCGTCCGGCGGCCGGACCCGGGACCCGGCGAAACCGACCTGCGCGCCGGGCAGCGCCAGCACCACGTCGGCACCGGCCCCGAGGGTCGCCCAGCCGCCCCCGGTGGTCGGGTCGCGCAGGACGGCGATCTGCGCCAGCCCGGCCTGTCCGGTCAGCGCCGACTGCCGGGCCACCCGCTGGAGCTGGGCCAGCGCCGGCATGCCCTCCTGCATCCGGCTGCCGCCGGTGGCGACCAGCGGGACGACCGGCAGCCGGTGGGCGCGGGCGTAGGTGTACGCCGCCTCCAGCCGGTCGCCGGTGCGCTGTCCCAGCGAGCCGCCGAGGAAGCCGAACTCGAAGGCGATCAGCACCGCCGGGGTGCCCTCGACCCGGCCGGTGCCGCAGACGACGGACTCGGACTCGCCGGTGCGCTCGGCGGCACGGGCGCGGGAGGCGTCGTAGCCCGGCCAGCCGAGGGGGCCGTCGGGACCGTACTCCCTTGTGGGATACGGGAGTTCGGTGAAGTCGTCGGTGAGCCGGGCGAGCAGGCGGCGGGCGGGAAGCCGCTCAGTCATGGCTCAGCGACCGCTTCATGATCTTCCCCATGTCGTTGCGGGGCAGGGCGTCGAGATGGCGCAGGACCCGGGGCCGCTTGTGCGGGGCGAGGCGGGCGGCGACGTGGCCGGCCAGTTCCTCCAGCGCGGGCGGGGCCCCTGGATCGGCGGGCACCACCCACGCCACGATCCGCTCGCCGAGGTCGGGGTCCGGTTCGCCCGTGACAGCCGCCTCCCGCACCGCCGGGTGTTCGAGGAGCGCGTTCTCGATCTCCCCGGCGCCGATCTTGTACCCGCCGCTCTTGATGAGGTCGGTGGCCTTGCGGCCGACGATGCGGACATAGCCGTCGGGATCGCGGACCGCCATGTCGCCGGTGCGGAAGAAGCCGTCGGCGGTGAAGGCGGCGGCGGTCGCGTCGGGGCGGTTGAGGTACTCGGTGAACAGGTTGGGCCCGCGCACCTGGATCTCGCCGACGGTCTCCCCGTCGTACGCCGTGACCTTGGACCCGTCCTCCTCCACCAGCCGCAGCTCCACCCCCGGCAGCGGCACGCCCACCGTCCCGGCGCGGGCCTCGCCGTCGGCGCGGACGCTGGTGTTCATCAGCGTCTCGGTCATCCCGTACCGCTCGACGACCCGGCGTCCGGTGGCGGCGGCGATCCGCTCGTGGTCGTGGACGGGCAGCGCGGCGGAACCGGAGACCAGCAGCCGGGCCCCGGCCAGCGCCTCGACCAGCTCGGGTTCGGCGGGCAGCGCCTCCGCGATCCGGTGGTACATGGTCGGCACGCCGAAGAGCATGGTGGCGCCGTCGTTCAGCTCGCGCGCCACGCCCTCGGTGGAGAACCGCCCCAGGTGCCGCACCGACCCGCCGCGCCGGACCGGCCCGAGAACGCCGAGGACCAGCCCGTGCACGTGGAACAGCGGCAGCCCGTGCACCAGGACGTCGTCCCCCGTCCAGCCCCAGGCGTCGGCGAGCGCGTCGAGGGTGGCGGCGACGGCCCGGCGGGGCAGCACGGCGCCCTTGGGCGGGCCGGTGGTGCCGGAGGTGTAGACGACCAGCGCGGGGTCGCCGTCCGCGGCGTCCGGCGCCGGCACCGGCCCCCGGGCGGCCACGTCGACGTCGGCGCGGGGCAGGCCGGCGAGCGGCGCAGGGAGCCGGTCGCCGGGGGCGGCCAGGACCAGCGACGGCGCGCTGTCGGAGAGGATGTGCCGCAGCTCCTTCTCGCCCGACTTCGGGTTGAGCGGTACGGCGGGCACGCCGGCCAGCAGCGCGGCGACCACGGCGACGGCGGTCTCCAGCGACGGGGTCGCCCAGACGGCCACCCGCCCGGCCCCGCCGAGCCGCCGGGCCGTGGCACCGGCCGCGGCGGCCAGTTCCGCGTAGGTCAGGGAGCGTGCGCCGAACCGCAGGGCGGGCCGGTCGGCGGGGGCGCCGGTGAGGGCCGGGAAGAGTGAGGACACGAGTACTGCTCCTTTGCTCCGCTTACGAGTTGGGCACGACCAGCACCAGCCACGCCAGGGCCGGCACCACCGCCACCACGACTCCTCCGTACACCATCAGCTGCCGGAAGAAACGGTCACGGTCGACGTCCGGTGCCGCCGCCAGCACCAGCGCCCCGTTGGTCGAGAACGGGCTGACGTCCACGACCGTCGCCGACACCGCCAGCGCCGCGACCATGCCGACCGCCCCGATCTCGCCCTGCGCGAGGAACGGCACGGCCAGCGGGATCAGCGCCCCCATGATCCCCACCGAGGAGGCGAACGCCGACACCAGCGCGCCGATGTAGCACAGCAGCACGGCCGCCAGCAGCGGGACACCGATGCCACCGACGCCCTCGCCGGCCCAGGTGATGGTGCCCATCTCCTGGAGGACACCGACGTAGGTCAGCACACCGCAGATCAGCAGCACGGTCGACCAGGCGATCTCGGTCACCGCGCGGCGGCTGTCCTCGGGCCAGAGGGTGCTCAGGACGACCGCGAGGCTCACGGCGGTCAGCCCCGCGTCCAGGTCGAAGCCGAGGACGGCGACGACGAGGGCGGCCAGGGCGGCGAGGGTGGCGACACGGGCGGGGGAGAGCCGCACCGGGCCGTCCTCGCCGTCGTCCGCCACGGGGTCGCCGGCGGCCCCCCGCGTCCACAGCTTCCGCCCCCCGAACAGCGCGAACACCACCCCGGCGATGACGAGGTTGGCGAGCAGCGACGCCAGGAACAGCCCGATCTCGCTCCCCGGTAGCTCCTCCCGCTCGACGATCCCGTTGACGATCGACCCGTAGATGCTGATCGGTGAGAACCCGCCGGCCTGGGCGCCGTGCACGACCATCGTGCCCATCAGCAGCGGGCTGATCCGGTACCGGGTGGCGAAGCTGAGGGCGACCGGCGCGACGATCGCGACGGCCGCCGGACTGACCGCGCCGATCGCGGTGAGCGCCCCGGTGAGCGCGAACATCACCCACGGGATCAGCGCCACCCGCCCCCGCACCAGCCGCACCGCGGCGTGCACCAGCCAGTCGGTGGTGCCGTTGGCCCGCGCGATGGCGAACAGGTACGTGACACCGACCAGGACGACGAAGAGATCACCGGGGAACCCGGCGAAGATGCCGTCCGCGTCGAGGTCCGCGACGAGGGTGCCGACCCCGAAGGCGGCGGCGAAGGCGAGGGCGCCCATGTTGACGGAACGCGTGGTGGCGACGGTGAACACCACGACGAGCACGAGGATCGAGACGAGTTCGGGGGACATGCGGGCTCAGCGTGGGCCCGCCGCCGGACACCGTCAAGGGGTCGCGCATGAATTGGCTCAGCCACTCGGCCACTTCGCCAGGGTGTTAACCTCCCGTCGGGAGGGGGGAAATCGTGACCGACGCCTTGCGCCCGATGCCCCGGCGGCGCCTGTACGAGCAGGTGCTCCAGCGGCTGCGGCAGTACGTCGCCGAGGGCGGCCTGCGCGCCGGCGACCGCCTCCCGCCCGAACGCGACCTCGCCCAGCGGCTCGGGGTCAGCCGGGCCTCGGTGAAGCAGGCCATCGTGGTCCTGGAGGTCCAGGGCCTGGTGGAGGTGCGGCACGGCGGCGGCACGTACCTGGTCCGGGACAGCCTCGACGTGGAACCGGTCGAGGAGATGGTGGAACGCCGCCGGCGGCTGCCGGACGTCCTGGAGGCCCGCGAGGCCCTGGAGACGAAACTCGCCGAACTGGCCGCCGAGCGCCGCACGGACGCCGACCTCACGGCGATGCGTTCCGCGCTGGAGGTGATGGCGGAGGAGATCGCGGCGGGCGGGCACGGCGTCGAGGGCGACCGTCTGTTCCACGCGGCGGTGACGGCGGCGGCGCACAGCGGCCTGCTCGCGGAGTTCATGCGCTCCATCGCCCCGCAGATCGCCGAGAGCCGCACGGAGTCCCTGCGCCAGCCGGCCCGCCCGGCCCGCTCCCTCGCCCAGCACCGCGCCATCCTGGACGCGATCGCCGCCGGCGACCCCCGCCGGGCGGCCACCGCCATGCGCCGCCACGTCCGTACGGTGGCGAAGGTCAGGCTGCTGGACTGGGAGCCGGAGGGCGGGGGTTCAGGGGAGGGCGAGGGACCGGGGGAGGGCTGAGACGAGCGGCGCCGTCCCGCGCCTCACTCCAGGAAGTCCCGGCTGTGGCGGAAGAGCCCGGCGAAGTTCGGATACGGGTCCAGATCACCGTACTTCGGGGTGAAGAGGTAGGCCGCCCACTCGCCGTCCGGGGCGACGTCGGTCGGGTCGAGCAGCCAGACGTCCTCGCCGAACGCGACCTGCAACGACCGCCGGAACACCGCCACGTAGTCGCGGGCCAGGTCGTCGTCGCCGTCCTCGCCGTCCTCGTGCTCCGAGTAGAGGGACACGAAGTCGCCGCCTTCCTCGGTGTCGCGCATCCAGGCGACCTCCGCACAGGAATGGACGTCGTCGATCCAGTCGAGGAGCGCGTCCCATCCGTCCGAGGCCAGCAGGAAACTGCGGTAACCGGGGGGAAACCGCACGCCGAGCCGCCGCTCGGCGTCCGCCACGCTCTCCTCGGTGGCCGGCGCCCGTCCCAGCCAGCCTTCGGCTATCTGCTCCTCGTCGAATGCGCGGAGGTGGAAATCGTCCGCCGTGCCGATGTACAGCGCGCTGTAGACGCGAAGAAAGTCGCGCCACTGCTCGGGGGTGTCCAGGGCGGCCGCCGGCCCGCCCTCGCCCGTCTCTTCGGTGCCGCTCATACCTCTCCCGAGTCAGCCGGTGGGGAGCACGAGGATACGGCCGGGCCACTCCGCCCGCCGGGCCGGCGGGTTGCTAGCCTGCCCGGCGGTCAGACCGTCCTACGAGAGCGGAGTCCGCCCGTGCCCCGTACAGCACTCGTCACCTGCCGTCCCGGGCCGCAGGTCGGTGTCGATCGTGATCTGCCGGTGCTGGAGAGCGCGTTGCGGGAGGCCGGGGCCGACGTGTCCGTCGCCGTGTGGGACGACCCCGGCGTCGACTGGGACCGGTTCGACCTCGTGCTCATACGCTCGACCTGGGACTACAGCTGGCGGGCGGAGGAGTTCGTCGCCTGGGCGGAAAGGGTGCCGCGGCTGGCCAACCCCGCCGGGATCGTGCGGTGGAACGCCGACAAGCGGTATCTCGGGGACCTCGCGGACGCCGGTGTCGCGGTCGTCCCCACCCGGTACATCGCCCCCGGCGACCCCGCCGGCCTCCCCGACGACCACGAGTACGTGATCAAGCCGGCCTCCGGCGCCGGGGCCCGCTACGCCGCCCGCTACACACCAGGCGAGCACGCCACCGCCGTACGGCACCTGGAGCGGATGCACGCCGAGGGGCTGACGGCGATGGTGCAGCCGTACCAGCGGGGTGTGGACACCGGCGGGGAGCGGGCGTTCCTGTACTTCGGCGGGGAACTGCTGCACGTCAGCCGCAAGGGGGCGGTGCTCGCGCCCGGGACGCCGTTCGACGAGCGCAAGGTCGCCCACCCGGGCCTTGAGCCGTGGACGCCGTCGCTGGAGGAGGCGGCGGTCGCGCGGCGGGCGCTGGCCGGCGTACCGGGCGGGGAGGAGCTGCTGTACGCGCGCGTGGACCTCGTCGACGGGGAGGACGGGCGGCCGCGGGTGATGGAACTGGAGCTGGTCGAGCCCAATCTCTTCCTGTGGCTGCACCCGGGGTCCGTGGAGCGGGTGGTCGCGGCGGTGCTCAGGGCCGCGGGCGGTCACTGACCCCGTGCGGTGCGGACGGCGTGGAGTCGTCGTGTCGCACCGCGTCGCAGAACCGTTGCCCGCGCGGAAGGCGTGTGGTTAGCCTTTGTTCGCGATTCCGATCGCCTGTTGAAATATCGAACGCTGAGAGAGGGGGAGCCGTACATGGGACGTCTCGTACCAGCCGTGACCAGGGCTCTCGACATCCTTGAGCTCTTCCTCGACGGGGACGGCACACTCTCCGCCCCCGACATCGTGCGCCGGCTCCAGCTGCCGCGCACCACCGTGCACGAGCTGGTCACCACGCTCGCCGCCCGCAAGTACATCGTCCCCGTCTCCGGGCAGCCCGGACGGTACCGGCTCGGCGTCCGTCCCTACCAGCTCGGGGCGCGCTACGCCGAGCACCTCGACCTCGCCGCCGAGGGGCAGCAGGTCGCCCGGACCGTCGCCGAGACCTGCGACGAGACGGTGCACGTGGCGATCCTGGAGGACACCGACGTCATCTACATCGCCAAGGTGGACTCCACGCACGCCGTGCGGATGGTGTCGGCGGCCGGGCGGCGGCTGCCCGCCCACTGCACCTCCGTGGGCAAGATGCTGCTGGCGTCCCTGCCCGCGCACGAGCTGGCGGCCCGCCTGCCGGACGACGCCGAGCTGACCGGGATGACGCCGAACAGCATCACCGACCCGGCCGCCCTGCGCGAGGCCCTGGCGGAGATCCGGGAGCGCGGCATAGCGGTGGAGAGCCGCGAGTCCAACCCGGACGTCAGCTGCGTGGCGGCCCCGGTCCGCGACCGCACCGGCCGGGTCGTGGCGGCGCTGTCCATCTCGGTCCCCATGATCCGCTGGAGCGACGAGCGCCGCGCGGAACTGGAGCGACTCGCCGCCAAGGGCGCGGCTGACCTGTCGGAACACCTCGGATACCGGAGCGCGGCATGACGACCATCGACGTGGCGGTACGGGCGGAAGCGGAGCTGGGCGAGGGGCCCACCTGGGACGCGGAGGCCGCCCGGTTGATCTGGGTGGACATCCTCGGCTGCCGGGTGCACACCTACGACCCGGCCACCGGCCGCCGTACCGTCCGCACGACCGAGCAGCACGTGGGCGCCGCCAAGCCGCGCGCGGGCGGCGGTCTCGTCCTCAACCTCCGGGACGGCATCGCGCTGCTCGACCCCGACGGCTCGCTGCGCGTGGCGCACCGCGAGGCCGTCCCGGGCCGCCGCGCCAACGACGCCGCCGTCGCCCCGGACGGCAGCCTGTGGGCCGGCACCATGCGCTACGACGAGACACCGGGCGGCGGCACGCTCTCCCGGCTCACCGCCGACGGCACGCACACCACCGTCCTGGACGACGTCGCGGTCAGCAACGGCACCGGCTGGAGCCCCGACGGGCGGCTGATGTACTACATCGACTCGCCGACCCGCCGCGTCGACGTCTTCGACCACGACGGCGGCCGGATCTCCGGGCGGCGGACGCTGGCCGTCGTCGAGGACGGCGCCGGGTTCCCGGACGGGCTCACCGTCGACGCCGACGGATGCGTGTGGGTGGCGCTCTGGGACGGGGCGGCCGTCCGCCGGTACACGCCGGACGGGCGGCTGGACCGGGTGGTCGAACTGCCCGTGCCGCGCGTGACGGCGTGCGCCTTCGGCGGCGCCGGCCTCACCGACCTGTACGTCACCACCGCCCGCACCGGTCTCACCGCCCCGCACCCGCTCGCCGGGTCGGTCCTGGTGCTGCCGGGGGCGGGGAAGGGGCTGGCGCAGCCGCCGTTCGCGGGGTGAGCGGCGGGTGACGGGCCGGTCGGCGGGCCGCCGGCGGGCTGTCGGCGGGCGGCCGGTGGGGTGTCGGCGGGCGGCCGGCGGGCGGCCGGTGGGGTGTCGCCGTCAGCCGCCGACGCGGTCCAGGCCACGCAGGACCTCCCGTTCGCCGGGGGTCAGCGGCGGCTCGGCGGCGGGCGGCAGCGCCGGTCCGCCGAGGGTGGCCAGCAGGGTGCCGGGGCGCAGCAGCCGCCCCGGCCCGGTGCGCAGGCTCGTCACGTCCCACAGCGCGGCGGCGGCCGGGTACGAGCCGGTCGCCGTCCGCGTCAGCCGGCGGGTGTACGCGGCGACGAGGTGGTCGGCGGCGTTCGGCCGGCCGCCGCGCGCCCCGGGGTACCGGACGTCCTGGCTGACCGCCATCGCCCAGGCCGCGTCGACCGGCCGGGCCGCCCCGCGCTGCACCCGGCGGGCCAGCCCCGGCACGTCCACGCCGCCGCGCCGCACCTCGCGGCCGAGCACCCGCGCGCCGAGCGCCGCCACCGACATGCCCTGCCCGTAGGCCGGGTTGAACGTGGCCAGCGCGTCCCCGAGGACCACGAACCGCTCCGGCCACTGCCGGGCCCGCTCCACATAGCGCCGTACGTTGCTGGTGGACCGGCTGACGTGGACGTCGGTGAGGGGCTCCGCTCCCGAGATCAGCCGGCCGACGATCGGGTCGGGCAGGTCCAGGGTGTACTGGAGGAAGCCGTCCGGGTCGGCGGGGGGTTCGCCGCCCCGGGTGCCGGCCAGGCTGACCATCCAGCGGCCGTCCTCGATCGGCAGCACCATGCCGCTGCGGCCGGGCAGGCCGGAGTGCGGGTCGGCCTGCACGATGGTCAGCGGGAACCGCTCGGCGCCCTCGGGCATCCGGTAGACGCGGGTGGCGTTGACCAGACCGGCGTCCACGGTCCGCTCGCGCACCGCCGGGACACCGAGCCCGCGCAGCCAGTGCGGGAGACGGCTGCCGCGTCCGCTCGCGTCCACCACGAGGTCGGCGTCGAGGTCCGCCTCCCCGTCCCCGGCCGCGATCCGCACCCCCGTCACCCGCCGCGCGTCGCCCGCCGGACCCCGTACGTCGGCCTCGCGGACGGTGACGCCGGTGGTGCTGTCGAGGACGGCCCGGCGTACCGCCCAGTCCAGCAGGGCGCGGCTGCACGTGATCATGCGCGGCCCCTCGCGGCGCCAGCGGCGCAGCCAGCCCTCGGGGCTGAGCGCCAGCATGCCCGAGGCCAGGGGTATCTCCCGGGCGCCGGCGGCCAGCAGCCGCGCCCGCAGGTCCAGGCCGGGCACGAGGTCGTCCATCGCCGCCAGACCGCCGGCCATCAGCAGGTGCGCGTGGCGGCCCTGGGGCACGCCCCGGCGGTGTACCGGACCGTCGGGCAGGGCGTCGCGTTCCAGTACGACCACCTCGTCGACGGCGGTGGACAGGGCCGCCGCGGCCAGCATGCCGGCCAGGCCGGCACCGATGACGACAGCTCTTCGCGACATGGGTCTCCCTTGGTCCGGCCGGTCAACGGCCCTGGTGTCAGCCTTCGTCCGGGACCCGTTCAGCCCCGTTCAGCCCTGGTCAGCCCTGGTCGCGGCCGTGGGCGGCCCTCACCGTACCCTCGCGCACCGCGCCGGCGGATGATCGTTCCATGGCCTGGGCCAGTTCGACCAGACCGCCGGTGCCGGAGACCTCCGTGGCCCGCAGCCGGTAGGTGCTCGGGCTGTCCAGGGGTTCCTCGCGGGCGGCGGCGCGGCGGGCGGCGTCGGTGAGCATCGCCGCCTCGGCGGCCAGCCGGGCCCGGTGCGGGTCGCTGCCCGCGCGCAGGGCGGCGTCCCGGGCCGTGACCCGTACCCGGTCGTCGAAGTAGGGGGCGAGCGCCAGCAGGGCGTCGTGGATGGACACCTCCCGCCACTGGAGGCGCTCGCGCGGGGAACGCCACCAGGAGGCGGCGGGCTTGGGGGCGGTCGGCACGAACCGCAGCAGCGCCGCCAGCGGGGCCAGCCGCCGGTAGTCGCCCAGGCCCCGCCAGTGCGCGGCGGCGCTCGGCAGCAGCCGCGGCAGCACGAACCCGGCGGAGCAGGTCAGCGCGCCGAGCGAGGCCATGGGCGGGGCGACGTAGGTGGACAGGAAGTCCAGGTCGTGCCCGGTCAGCCGGGCGACGACGGCGGTGTACTTGGTCGCCTGGAAGCCGATCGTGTCCAGCAGCACGCCCACCATGATCAGCCGCAGCCCGGTGCGCAGCAGGCCGGTGACCTCGCGGCCCCACTTGAGGCACATCACGCACATCGCCAGCGTCGCCGCGGTGTGCCCGGCGAGGTAGAGCAGGATCATCTCCCGCAGGTACGGCGTGTTCGCGTAGTAGGTGTCCAGGTCGGAGAGGCGCTCGGTGTCCGCGTCGGCCAGCACGAACAGGACGACGAGGGCGGCCACCAGCAGCGCGTACGCGGCGATGGTGCCCAGCACCAGGCGGCGCACCCGGTCGCCCGGGCCGCCCCGCCACAGGATCAGCAGCACCACCAGCGAGCAGCTGTACGCCGAGAGCATCCCGTAGGTCAGCGGGGCGCCGAAGTTGGGGACGCCGGTGAGGTCGTTGACGGTGGCCAGCGTCAGCGGGGCCGCGCAGACCAGGACGAGGGCGCCGAGGAGGATGGTGGCGCAGGTGGACAGGACCGTGGGGTTGCGCACGGCGGTGGCGGGCCGGCGCAGCAGTACGACACAGGACAGCCCGAACACCAGGGCCGCCACGTACACGACGACACTCATACCGGCCTCCGCGCGTGCCGTCGCGTGTGTTGTCGCGTGTGCCGTCTCGGGTGTCGTCGCGCGGGCACGCGCGCGGGTGCCGCCGTGTTCACGGGGTCCCCGTGGGGGTGGGCGCGGTGGCGTCGAGGGCACGGGCGGCGGCGCGGGGCAGCGGGCCGGCCAACGCGTCGGCGACCCGCGCGAGCCCCTCCGGACCGGGCACGCGCAACGGCCCCCGGTCGCGGCGGTCACGGACCGACGCCCGCGCCGCCGTGCCCAGCTCGACGGCGGGGCCCGGCCCGACGGCCGGGCTCGTGTCCGGCCTCGGGCCCACGCCCGCTCCGGTGCCCGGCCTGGTGCCCGGCCTGGTGCCCGGCCCGGTGCCCGGCCCGGTGCCCGACCCCGTCGCGTCCCGTTCCACCGCCTTCACGATGATCACCGCCCACGCCAGGGCATCCGCCCGTTCCGGGTCCCCCGTCTCGCGCAGGGCCGCCCGGCGGGCGCGGTCGTACAACTCGGCGTCGAGGTGGGCGTCGAGGTGGCCGAGCGCGTTGTGGATGCTGGTCTGGCGCCACATCAGCCGCGTCGCCGGGGACGCGCGGCGGGGACGGGGCAGGCGCAGGGCGCGGCGGGTGAGGACGTCCTCCAGGGCCCGTTCCAGCGGTTCGAGCCGGGCGTAGGTCCGCCGGGCCCGCCGCCTCCGCGTCACCCACGGGGCGGCCAGCGGGATCAGCACCCCGGTGACGGTGAGCAGCGCGCCCAGCCCGGCGGCGGCCGGGGAGACGCCGGTGACCAGCACTGACCAGTCCCGTCCGGTCCAGCGGGCCAGCACGGCGACGAGCTTGGCGACGCTGTACCCGGCGCTGCACAGACTGCCGACGCCCAGCAGGGCCAGCCCGGTCCGCAGCAGGCCGTCCACCTGCCGGGCCCAGCGCAGCGCCGACACCGTGGTGACGCCGGCGGCGGCGAGGTGCCCGGCCAGGTACAGCACGATCATCTCGGCGAGGTACGGCGTGGTCGCGTAGTAGACGTCCAGGTCGGTACGGCGTTCCACGGGTGCCTCGCCCAGCGCGAACGTCACCGCGATGCCGACGACCACGCCCGTGTAGGCGAGGATCCAGCGCCGGGCGACCCGGTGCACCGCCGGTCCGCCGCGCCAGTACACGATCAGCACCTGGGAGGCGGCGCTGTACGCGGTGATCGAGGCGTACGTCAGCGGCGCGGCCAGGTTGGGGGTGCCGCCGAGCCGGTTGACGGCGCCGACCGTCGGCGGGGCGCCCAGGAAGAAGCAGAGCCCGGCCAGGCCCAGCACCGCGCAGATCGCCCGCAGGTACGGGTCGCGCCGGTGCCGGAGCAGGTCCGGCGCCTTCACCGCCAGGCAGATCCACAGGACGGTGCAGCTCACGTAGTTGAGCAGGGCGCTCATCCGCGCTGCCCGCGGTAGTTGAGCGCGGCGCCGATCCGCCCGGCCAGCCCCTCGGCGTCGGCGCCCTGGTCCGCGTACCCGCTCTCCTCCGCCTCCTGGAGCCAGGTCCGCAGCCGGCGGCCCATCAGCATGCCGAAGCGGTCGGCGTCCTGTTCCTCGGCGAGGCTGAAGTCGGTGCGGGCGGCGGCGGGCCGGGGCGCGGCGCCGGGGGCGGGCGGGGCGTCCGCGTCCCGGCGGCTCATGTGCCAGACCTCGTGGCACAGGATGACGATCTGGTGCCACACGGCGGCCCGCCGGTCGACCACCACCACGTCCTGGCTCGCGCCCTCCAGCCACAGCCCGCTGGCGGTGTGCGGCGGGAACGTCTCGCGGCGCACGACGAGTTGGCGGCCCCGCCAGGCGGCGACGGACTCCACCAGCGCCTCGAACAGCACCTCGGGGTCGGCGGGCAGCGGCACCCGGATCGGGTCGATGAGCGCGTCGGCGAGGCGACGCATCTGCCTGCTCTTACGCACCGCTTTCCCCTTGCTCGACCATGCCCGTGCCCGTGCCCGTGCCCATGTCCGTGCCCGTGCCCACGCTCGTGTCCACGCCCGTGCCCGCCCGGCCTCGCGCGCGGGGGCGGCGCGCGGTCACCCGTGCAATATGCCAAGCCGGCCGGCCCTTCGGCCACTCCTTCCCGATCACCGGAACCCTCCCGCTCACTCGGCCACCCGTGCCGGACCCGCCGCCGGGTCCCGCACCGGGCCCCGGTGCGGGGCCACCCGATCGCGCACCGCCCGCACCTCCTCGGTGCGGCGCAGGGCGCGGGAGACGGCGGCGATCTCCCGCAGCGACTCGGCCGTCCCACCGTCCCGCACGCCACCGTCCCGCACGCCACCGTCCCCCGTGCCGCCCGTGCCGCCCGTGCCGCCCGTGCCGGTCCCGCCGCCGGGCCCCGCCGCCCCCGCCCCTCGCGGCCCGCCCCGCCCCGGCGCGGTCCCGGACGGCCCCCGAGGGGCCCCGAACGGCCTCCACGGAGTCCACGACCGCCACCGCCGCGGCCGGCGCCCTCGCCCGGTCCGGGGCGTGGCCGAGGGCGCGGGCGGCCTCGTAGGCCCTGCGGCGCAGGTCCTCGTCGAGGCACCGGGCCAGCGGCAGCAGCGCGTCGCGGACGAACGTCTCCTGGCGGGTCAGCCGCAGTTCGCGGTGGGCGAGCCGGACCCGCCACCGGTCGTGCGGGTGCTGTCCGGCGCGCGGCAGGATGAAGCCGGCCGCGATCAGCACGGCGGAGACGCACGCGGCCGCCGGGGCCACGTCCGTGTTGAGCCGGGCCAGGTCGTGCCCCGTCCAGCGGGCGGCGCGACGGGTCGCGCCCGAGTGACCGGAGCGGCCTGGGTGACCGGAGCGGCCGGGGCGACCGGAGCGGCCGGGGCGACCGCCCAGGTCACCCCGCCCGCCCCGCCAGGCGATGACCAGCAGCAGACACGACCCGCAGAACGCGGTGAGCAGCGAATACACCCAGGGCGCCGAGATGTCGGGCACGCCGGTGAGCCGGTTGACGCGGGCGATGGCCGAGGGTGCGACGAAGACGGACACCGCGCAGGCCGGCAGCGGCAGACCGCCGACCGCGGGCGGCATCGGGTCGGCCCGGAAACGGGTGATCACGGGCAGTTCGATGGTCAGGGCGGCGGCCGGCACGGCGGCCGGGACCCACCAGAAGTCCGGGTAGGAACCGCTGAGGACCGCGAAGTCCATCGCTCCCCCTTCGCGATCCCTCCGGCCCGCCGTTCGGCGGGGTACAGAGCGTACGCGCCTGTGGATGTGCGCGTCATCGTGTCCAACCCATTGACGTGGGAGGGGTTCGACTTTACGGTCCGTTCGAAGTTACGGGCGTCATTCGAGATACCGAACATCAGAGGGCCGGTGCGCCCGGTCACCGACGGACAGATGGGGCAGGGCATGGGACGACCTGGCCTGAATCGCAGGCAACTCCTCGCCGGACTCGGCGGGTTGACGGTCGCCGGAAGCTTCGGCTTCGCGGCGCTCGGAACCGGAGCCGACGCGCTCGCCTCCGGAGCGGACACCCGCGTGCGCTACTGGAACCTCTTCAGCGGCGGCGACGGATACAACATGATCGCGATGCTGGACTCCTTCCGTAAGGACAATCCGGGCATCGAGGTGAAGGACTCCACCCTCCAGTGGGGCAGCCCCTTCTACACCAAGCTCGCCATGGCCGCGGCGGGCAACCGGGCACCGGACCTCGGCGTGATGCACCTGGGCCGCGTCACCGGCTTCTCGCCCGGCCGCCTCCTGGACCCCTGGGACGTCGACCTGCTCGCCAAGTACGGCGTACGCGAACAGGACTTCAACCCCGAGCTGTGGAAACGCGCCGTCATCGACGGCAAGCTCTACGCCCTCCCGCTCGACATCCACGTCCAGCTCTGCTTCTACCGCAAGGACGTGCTGAGGAAGGCGGGCCTGCTCGGCGCCGACGGGCACATGGTGTCGCCCACCTCGGTCGACGAGTGGTTCGCGATGCTGAAGGAGGCCAAGGCGGCCACCAAGAAGGGGCTGCAGACCATCGGCCTGTGGCACAACGACATGAACTTCCAGTGGTGGTTCTTCGTCGCCTTCTACACCCAGCTCGGCGGCACCTGGTTCAGCGCCGACAACACCGAGGTCACCTTCGACACCGACAAGGCCACCCAGGTCCTGGAGTTCCTGCGCCGGCACCTCGCCGAGGGGTACGCCGACCCGGGCTTCGGCGGCTCCGCGGGCGCCGAGCAGTTCGTCAACGGCTCCCCCTTCTGCTGGGAGGGCAACTGGTCGGTGCCGGTCTTCGACAGCGCAGAGGTCGAGTACGGGGCGGTCCCGCTGCCGCCCGTCTTCGGCAAGCGGGCCACTCACGCCGAGTCGCACTCCTTCGTGCTGCCGCACCAGTCCGGCCGCGGCGGCGCCACCGACGAGGGCGCCCACCGCCTCGCCGCCTACGTCGTCACGCACGCCCGGCAGTGGGCGGCCGGCGGCCACATCCCCGCCTACACCCCCACCCTGACCACGGCCGCGTACCAGAAGCTCCAGCCGCAGAGCGAGTACGTCACGGCGATGGACCACCAGGCCACCGAGCCCAAGGTGTGGTTCGCCGGGTCCACCGGCATCCTCGCCCAGCGCGTCGGCCCGGTCGTCGTCTCCTCGACGACCGGCTCCGCGAAGCCGGACGCCGTCGCCCGCACGATGAAGAGCACCCTGGCCACGCTGCTCGCCATGAAGAACCCGATGGACGGCAGGACCGCCGCCGAGGGAGGTGCGGTCGCATGACGACGACCAGCGCTGAGACCGTCCTCCGCCCGGCGCGCGCCAGGACCGCCGCCGACAGCGTGACCGTCCGCCGCAAGCAGGGCTTCCAGCACGGCGGCTGGTTCGTCGCCCCGTTCCTGCTGCTGTTCACGCTCTTCGTGATCTGGCCGCTGCTGCGCGGCGTCTGGCTCAGCTTCACCGACGCCAACATCTCCGGCGACGCCGCGAGCTTCGTCGGCCTCGACAACTACCGCGAGGCCCTGGGCGACTCGCTGATGTGGGACGCGCTCGGCCACAGCGCGTTCTTCACGCTGCTGGTGGTGCCCTGCATCACCGTCCTCGCCTTCCTCCTCGCGATGCTGGCCCACCACATCGAGCGCGGCACGTGGCTGTGGCGGCTCTGCTTCTTCCTGCCGTTCCTGCTGCCGTCCACCGTCGCGGGCAATCTGTGGCAGTGGCTGTTCAACCCCGGCAACGGCATGATCAACCACGTCTTCGGCCTGGAGACGCCCTGGCTGACCGACAAGTCGTACGCCATGTTCGCCATCGTCATCTGCACCCTGTGGTGGACGGTCGGCTTCAGCTTCCTGCTCTACCTCGCCGCTCTCCAGGGCATCCCCGCCCACCTCTACGAGGCCGCGCGCCTCGACGGGGCCAACGCCTGGCACCGCATGGTCCACATCACCCTGCCGATGCTGCGCAACATCACCGGCCTGGTCGTCGCCCTGCAGATCCTGGCCTCGCTCCAGGTCTTCGACCAGGCCGTGGTGATGACCGACTTCACCACCGGCCCGGAGGACAGCACCCGCACCTTCGTGCAGTACACCCTCGAACAGGGCTTCACCAGCTACCGCGTGGGCTACGCCTCCGCGATCTCCATCATCTTCTTCGTGCTCATCGCGGCCGTCGCCCTGGGACGGATGTGGCTGCTGCGCAACCGTGAGGAGGGCGGCCGATGACGAGCACCGCCGTACACACCCGTAAGCGGTCCTGGACCCCCAGCCAGATCGTCCTCACGCTCCTCGGCGTCGCCGTCTCCGCGGTGATGCTCTCGCCCCTCCTGTGGGCCCTGTTCACCTCGCTCAAGTCGGAGACCGAGTCCGTCGAGGTGCCCACCCACTGGCTGCCCGAGGACTGGACCGGCCAGGCGTGGTCGGCCCTCTTCGAGACCGGCAACATCGCCAACTGGTTCGTGAACTCCCTGGTCGTCTCGGTGTGCGTGACCGCCGTCGTCCTCCTGGTCGCCAGCCTGGCCGGATACGGCTTCGCCCGCACCGAGTTCCGCGGCAAGGGCCTGCTCATGGGCGTGGTGATGGCGGGGCTGATGATCTCCCCGGCCGTGCTCGGCGTCCCCCTGTTCACCACCGTCCAGCAGATGGGGATGGTCGACACCTACTGGGGCATGATCCTGCCGCAGTGCGCGCCCGCCGCGATGGTCTACATCCTCTACAAGTTCTTCCAGGGCGTCCCGCGCGAACTGGAGGAGGCCGCGTTCATCGACGGCGCCGGCCGCTGGCGCGTCTTCTTCACGATCATCCTCCCGCTCTCCCGCCCCTCCCTCGCGGCGGTCGGCATCTTCACCTTCATCAGTTCCTGGAACAACTTCCTGTGGCCGTACATGGTGACCAACAACCCCGACCTGATGACCATGCCGAACGGCATCGCGACCGTCATGAACTCCTACGGCATCCAGTGGTCCCAGCTGATGGCCGGCGGCCTGATGGCGGGCCTGCCCCTGATCGTCGTCTTCGTCTTCTTCCAGCGGCAGATCGTGGCGGGTGTCGCGCACACCGGCCTCGCCGGCCAGTAACGCATCCCGAGGGGACCCGACTTGAGACGTCTGAGACTCGCGGCTCAGCTCGCCGCGGCCGTCGTCGCCCTGCTCCCGTCCACGGCGACCGCGGCCACCTACCCCGACCCGCGGCCCGTCACGGGCCAGCAGATCATCCACGACCCGACCGTGGTCCGCCTGAAGTCCGGCGGCTACGTGGCGTACTCCACCGGCGGGGTCATCGGCGCCCGCACCTCCACCGACCGTGAGCACTGGGAGGACGCGGGCAACGCCTTCGCCACGCCCCCGTCGTGGTGGTACGAGTACAACGACACCGGCGACCCGTGGGCGCCGGACATCAGCTACCGGGCCGGCCGCTACTGGCTCTACTACGCCGTCTCCTCCTGGGGCACCAACCACTCCGCGATCGGCGTGGCCACCTCCCCGACCGGCCTGCCCGGCACCTGGACCGACCAGGGCAAGGCCTTCACCTCCGGGACCACCGACACCTGGAACGCCATCGACCCGGCGCTGATCCGCGCCGACGGCAGGCTGTGGATGGCGTTCGGCTCGTACTGGTCGGGCATCCGCATGGTCGAGCTGGACCCGCGTACCGGCAAGGCGCTCCCCGGCACCACCGTCCACCACCTGGCCACCCGCCCCGACGAGCCCTACGCGGTGGAGGGCCCGTACATCGTCAAGCACGGCCGCTACTACTACCTCTTCGCCTCCTACGACGCCTGCTGCTCGGGCGTGAACTCCACGTACAAGATCCGCGTCGGCCGCTCGGCGTCGGTCACCGGCCCCTACACCGACAGCACCGGCACCCCGATGCCGGCGGGCGGCGGCGACCTCCTCCTGGCGGGCCACGGCCGCTACCTCGGCACGGGCGGCCAGTCCGTGTTCCGCGACCGGGGCCGCGACGTCCTCGCCTACCACTACTACGACGCCGAGGACGAGGGCACGCCCAAACTCGGCCTGAACGACCTGACCTGGCAGAAGAACGGCTGGCCGGTGGTCCGTTAGACACCGCCCCCTCCCCGGACCGGACACCCACCCCCCTGGAAGGAAACCATGCGCACCGCCCGCTTCACCCTGGACCCCGCCTTCACCGTCGCCGAAGTGAACCCCCGCCTCTTCGGCTCCTTCGTCGAACACCTCGGCCGCTGCGTCTACACCGGCATCTACGAGCCCGGCCACCCCACCGCCGACGAGGCCGGCCTGCGCCAGGACGTCCTGGACCTGGTCAGGGAACTCGGCGTCACCGCCATCCGCTACCCCGGCGGCAACTTCGTCTCCGGCTACAAGTGGGAGGACTCCGTCGGCCCCGTCGAGGACCGCCCCCGCCGCCTCGACCTCGCCTGGCGCTCCACGGAGACCAACCGCTTCGGCCTCTCCGAGTACATCGCGTTCCTGAAGAAGATCGGCCCCCAGGCCGAGCCGATGATGGCCGTCAACCTCGGCACCCGGGGCGTCGCCGAGGCCCTGGAACTCCAGGAGTACGCCAACCACCCCTCCGGCACCGCCCTGTCCGACCTCCGCGTCGGACACGGCGACAAGGACCCCTTCGGCATCAGGCTGTGGTGCCTGGGCAACGAGATGGACGGCCCCTGGCAGACCGGCCACAAGACCGCCGAGGAGTACGGCCGCGTCGCCGCCGAGACCGCCCGCGCCATGCGCCAGATCGACCCCGGCGTCGAACTGGTCGCCTGCGGCAGCAGCGGCCAGGCCATGGAGACCTTCGCCGAGTGGGAGGCGACGGTCCTCAAGGAGACCTACGACCTCGTCGACTACATCTCCCTGCACGCCTACTACGAGCCCCTCGACGGCGACGTCGACTCCTTCCTGGCCTCCGCCGTGGACATGGAGTCGTTCATCGAGAACGTCGTCGCCACCTGCGACCACATAGGCGCCCGCCTGAAGTCCAAGAAGAAGATCAACCTCTCCTTCGACGAGTGGAACGTCTGGTACCTCTCCCGCACCGACGCCGAGGTCGCCGCCCTCGACTGGCCCGAGGCCCCCCGCCTCCTGGAGGACAACTACAGCGTCACCGACGCCGTCGTCTTCGGCTCCCTGCTGATCGCCCTGCTCCGGCACGCCGACCGTGTCACCGTCGCCTGCCTCGCCCAGCTCGTCAACGTCATCGCCCCGATCATGACCGAGCCGGGCGGCCCCGCCTGGCGGCAGACCACCTTCTTCCCCTTCGCCGCCGCCTCGAAGTACGGCCGCGGCCAGGTCCTCGACGTCCGCGTGGACTCACCGACGTACGAGACGAAGAAGTACGGCGAGGCCGACCTGCTGCACGCCACCGCCGTGCGCGCCGAGGACGGCACGGTCACCGTCTTCGCCGTCAACCGCTCCCGCACCGACGCGCTGCCCCTGGACGTCACCCTCGCCGGTCTGGGGGTGAGCCGGGTCGTCGAGCACAGCGCCCTCGCGGACGCCGACCCCGAGGCCCGCAACACCCTCGCCGAGCCGGAGCGCGTCGTCCCGCACCCGGTGGACGGCACGGCCCTGGACGGCGGCCGGCTGACCGCCACCCTGGAGCCGCTGTCCTGGAACGTGATCCGCCTGGCCTGAGCCGCGCTCAGCGGCCGGGGGAGGACACCGCCTGAAGCGGCGCGCCCCCGGCCGCGCCGCCCAGCACCGTCAGCCGTACTGCGGCGGGCCCGGCGTCCGTCGTCCCGTCGGTCAGCACCGCCAGCGCGAGGGTGTTGGCGGCGCGGGGGCGCAGGATGCCGTTGGGCAGGACGAACGTGTGCTGGGCGCCGTCCTGTCCGGGGGCGTACTGGCCGATGTTCCAGCCGTTGAGGAAGATCTGGGCGCGGCAGGCGCCGCCGCCTTCCAGGACGAGCCCGAAGGAGGCGTCCACCCCGGCGGGCACGTCCGGCCGGAAACCGGTCCGGTACCAGGTCTCGCCCTGGCGCCGCCCGGTCCGCGCCGACTCCACCGGCTCCCAGCCGTCGCCGTCGGCGCCCGGCAGGTGCCAGCCCTCCCGTTCGCCGTGCAGCCCGCCGTTGTTCAGGGGCCCGCGCACGGGGTCGGGCGTGCCCGCGCCCCGGATCCGCCACGCGGCCCGCGGCGCGGCACCGCGGAAGGAGACCTCCGTCAGTCCCCGGGCCGTCTTGCGGCCGTCGTGCGGTCCCGGCCGGACCAGGACGGCCAGTACGGCCTCCCCGTCCCGCTCCCCGTCCCGCTCCGCGAACCGCTCCCGCAGGGCTTCGGGCAGCCTGAGGAGCGTCCTCGCCTCGCCCTCCGCCCCGCGTCCGCCGCCCAGCGGCTCCCCGTCCAGCCAGGCCAGCACCAGCCCGTCCGGGCCGGTGCGGTGGGCCAGGGACACCGACGTGAGCCCGGCGGTCCCGGTCAGCCGCGCCCGGTACCAGACGTCGCCGTAGTGGCAGCCGTAGTCGTCGGCGAAGAGCACCGGCCCCCCGGCGGGCACGGGCGTCGCGCTGTACGACTCCGTGCGGTCGGCCCGGGTCCAGTCCGCGTCGTCGAAGCCGGGGGCGGACTCCGGGTTCCCCCCGCGCCGCCGCCAGCCGTCCAGCGCGGGCGGCGGCACCGGGGGCGCGCCCGGCAGCATGCCCTCGATGGTCAGGCTGCCGGCCCGGCTGACGTTCGCGCGCCGCGCGGTGCCGTTCCAGGTGACGGACGCCATCCCCGTCGGCCCCCACACCTCCAGCCCGGTCGCCCCCGTCGTGTCCCCGGTGAGGTGCGCGGTGGAGCCCTTCAGCGCCACGCCGCGCAGCAGCGCCGGGCCGTACACGAGGAAGGTCCCCGAGCCGGTCTCGTACGGCCACATCCGCAGCGAGGTCGCGTCGTCGGCGAAGAGCAGGATCAGCGTCCGGTCGGACCCGCCGCCCGCCACCGACACCCGGGTCAGGCCCCCGATGCCGAGCGGCACGTTGACGTTGAGCCGGCCGTGGTCGTACGCCCAGGCCGCCTCCGCGTCCAGCCGCATCGTCTCCGGCTCGCTCGGGCACTCCAGCACCACCTGTGCCATCTCACCGTGCCGCCCGGCGAACACCGCGATGTCCTGGCCGCCCACGTCGCTCAGGAACATCATCGGCTGCGCGGTGGAGTACGCCAGCTTGCGCTCCCCGCCCATCGGCAGCCCGGTGGCGAGCAGCTTGGCGTCCCGCGCCGCGACCTTCACCGGCGCCTCGACGGCGGTGCCCGGCAGGGTGGTGGTGACCTCGTCGCCGGAGTCGTTGCGCAGGACGTAGACCTGGGTGCCGGTGTCCGGGTTGGCCAGGTGCCGCACGCTCACCCGCCGGTCGCCCGCCCGTACCCGCGCCGCCTCCTCCAGCCGGGCGAAGTCGGGCACGTGCCGGGTCAGCCGGCCGAGCTGATGGACCGGGGCCAGCCGGGACGTCGGCTTCCGTCCGCCGTCGAAGGCGGCCCCCTCGTCGTACCGGGTGGGCAGCGCCGGCGCGCCCAGCCACCCCGGGCTGATCCCGCCGAAGGCCAGCGACCCGGCCGGCACCGCCGTCCCGCCGCCGAGGTCCGCCAGCCGCAGCCGCCGTTCCTCCTCGGGCCCCGAGGTCCGCCGCACCTCCGTACCCCCCGCGACCAGGGGTACGTCGATCCCGTCCGCGCGCACCTTCCCGCGCACGTGCCGGGCCAGCGCCCGCGCGTCGGCGGAACCCCCCGCCTCCTCCAGCCGGTAGAGCAGGACCGTGCCCTTGCCCCGGGTGTACAGGTGCCGCCGGACGGTCGCGTCGACCCGGGTCAGCCACGCGTCGGCGTGCCGCAGGTAGGCGGCGTCGGTGGTGCGCGGCCGGGCACCGGTCCCCGCCAGCCACCCCGGCAGGCCGCCGCCGTCCACGTCCGCGCCGATGTACGGGCCCGGCCGCACCACCACGTACAGGCCGGCCCCGGCGGCCGTGCGCAGGAACAGGTCCAGGTCGCGGACGCCGGTGAAGTCGTAGCGGTCCGGGGCGGGGGAGTGGACGTTCCAGGCCACCGGGACCTCGACCGCGTTGTAGCCGTGCGCCCGCATCTTCTCCAGCAGGTCCCGCCACAGCGAGGGGCTCGGCAGCCGGAACGGGTGCAGTTCGCCGGGCCACAGCACCAGACGCCGACCGTCGACCAGCAGCGAGTGACGGTCCCGGCCGACCCGGTGCCGGACCCCGTCGGCCCGGGGCCTCGGCGGCGGCGGGCCGGTGGGCACCGTCAGGCCGGCCCCGTCGGGCACCGCGCCGCTGCTCCCGCCGCCGAGCACGAGACCGAGGACGGTGGTGCCGGCGAGGGCGCTGAAGGTACGTCTGGTCAGCTCCAAGGGGGAGCGCCTCCCATCGAGCGCCGCCGTCGGCGCGGGTTCATGCGCTGTTCATGTGCGGCCCCATTCTGTACAGCGGACCCCCCAATGGTCATATGGCCAGGTGAGAAGGGGTGCGTCGAACTCTCAGGTCCCGCTCAGGTTGGTGCCTTACCATCATCCCCGGCCTTTCCCTACCAGTCCGATGGGAAAGCCAGGGAACTGTGCTACTCCGCGAACCCGGAAAGGACGGCGGGCCGACGATGCGCACGCTGATACTGCTCGCCCTCGCGGGCCTGGGAGCCCAACTGGTCGACGGCAGCCTCGGCATGGCCTACGGGGTGACCTCCACCACCCTGCTGCTGGCGATGGGCACCAACCCGGCCGCCGCCTCCGCCACGGTCCACCTCGCCGAGATCGGTACCACCCTGATGTCGGGCGCCTCGCACTGGCGCTTCGGCAACGTCGACTGGAAGGTCGTCGCGAAGATCGGCGTCCCCGGCGCCGTCGGCTCCTTCCTCGGCGCGACCGTCCTGTCGAAGCTGACGGCCGAGGTCGCCGAGCCGGTGATGTCCCTGATCCTGCTCGGCCTCGGCCTGTACGTCATGTCCCGCTTCACCCTGCGCGGCCTGCCCAAGGACCGCCTCGGCAAGCCGCTGCGCCGCCGCTTCCTGACCCCCCTCGGCCTGGTCGCCGGGTTCCTCGACGCGACCGGCGGGGGCGGCTGGGGCCCGGTCGGCACCCCGGCGCTGCTGGCCAGCGGCCGGATGGAACCCCGTAAGGTCATCGGCTCCATCGACACCAGCGAGTTCCTGGTGGCGATCGCCGCGAGCCTCGGCTTCCTCTTCTCCCTCGGCTCCCAGGGCATCGAGTGGACCTGGGTCCTCGCCTTCCTCCTGGGCGGCCTGGTCGCCGCGCCGATCGCCGCCTGGCTGGTCCGGATCTTCCCGCCGCGCGTCCTCGGCTCGGCGGTCGGCGGCGTCATCATCGTCACCAACGTCCGCACCCTGATCAACAGCGACTGGGCCGGGGTGTCGGGCACCCCCGCCGTCCTCCTGTACGTCGCCCTGTACGTCCTGTGGGCGGCGGCCCTCGCGTACTCGGTCCGGGCGCACCTGCGGGAGCGGGCGGAGGAGGAGCGGACGGCCGCCGGTGCCGCGGCCGTCGAGGGCGCGGCCGGCGGCGTCACGGCCGGCGGACCGGCAGGGCGGGTGCCGCAGCCGGTCGGCGAGTAGGCCGGTGTGGAGGGGTCCGAGGGCGGCCGGGCCCGAGGGCGGCCGGGATCAGGCCTGCGGCTCCTGGGGCTTGGCCTCGACCTCGCGCAGGCCCTGCTCCTTGAGCCCGGTGCGCGCCTCGGTGCGGTGTCCCCGGGCGATGTAGTCGCGTACGACCGCCTCGACGGCGTCCTGGGGCGAGCCGACTCCGGCCAGGACCATCACCTCCACCACGAGTTCGGCGTCGAGACTGATGTTGACCTTCGCCATGAGCTGCCCCCTTCGTCGGTGCGGGACCCGGACGCCCGCGCGGCGGCGACCGGTTCGGGCACCGGGCCCCGCTCGGGGGAGCATGTCACGGCCGCGCTCACCTCGGCAGGGTGAGGATCTCCGCCCCGTCGTCCGTGATGGCGATCGTGTGCTCGCTGTGGGCCGTACGGCAGCCCGTCGCGCTGCGGAGCGTCCACCCGTCGGCGTCGGTGACCAGCTCGGCGGTGTCCGCCATCACCCACGGCTCCAGCGCCAGCAGCAGTCCGGGGCGCAGGGGGTAGCCGCGGCCTGGCCGGCCGGTGTTCGGGACGTGCGGGTCCTGGTGCATCGTCGATCCGATGCCGTGGCCTCCGAAGTCGGTGTTGATCCGGTACCCCGCCTCCTTCAGCACCGTGCCGATGGCGTGCGAGAGGTCGCCGATGCGGGCGCCGGGCCGGGCGGCGGCGATCCCCGCGGCCAGCGCCCGTTCGGTCGCGTCGATCAGCGCGACGCTCTCCGGGGGCCTCGCCTCACCCACGACGAAGCTGATGGCGGCGTCAGCGGCGACACCGCCGAGGGAGACGGCGAGGTCGAGGGTGAGGAGGTCGCCGTCGGCCAGCGTGTAGTCGTGCGGCCGTCCGTGCAGTACGGCGTCGTTGACCGCCGTGCAGATGTAGTGCCCGAACGGGCCGCGGCCGAAGGACGGCGCGTAGTCGACGTAGCAGGACTGCGCCCCCGCCTCGATGATCATGGCCTTGGCCCACCGGTCGATGTCCAGCAGGTTCGTGCCGACCGTGCTGCGGCGCTTCAGCGCGTGCAGGATGCCGCCGACGAGAGCGCCGGTGCCTTTCGCCCGGGTCAGCAGGGTGGGGTTGAGGATCTCGATCACGGGGCGTCCTTCTGGTGCGGCCAATAACTATACCGGCCATACTATACCGGTATTGAAATTGACCGCTGGGGCGGTCGGGCCGCCCGCCCGCTCACCGCCCCCCGTACGCGCCCGCGTCGATGTCCTCCAGCAGGGTCGGCCCGGTGGGCGTCCAGCCCAGCAGTTCCTGGGTCGCGGCGCTGGTCGCGGCCCCGTTCATGCCGAAGAACGGGCCGATCCAGCCGAAGTGGCTCTGTGTCTCGGCCGGGTCGACGGAGGCGGCGGGCAGGTCGTAGGCGCGGCCGATCGCCTCCGCGATGGCGCGGGTCGGGACGCCCTCCTCCGCGATGGCGTGCAGCCGGGAGCCCGCCGGTGCCTTCTCCAGGCCGAGCCGGACCATGCGGGCGGCGTCGGTCACGTGCACGGCGGCCCACCGGTTGGTGCCGTCGCCCGGGTAGCCGGAGACGCCCTTGTCCTGGGCCACCGAGGCGATGACCGAGATGAAGCCGTGGTCGCCGGTGCCGTGCACGGTGGGTGCGAAGCGCAGGCTGACGCTGTGCACACCGCGCTCGACGTAGTCGAGGGCGAGGTTCTCCGTGCCGCCGCGCGGCGAGTTCGGGCCGTGGGCCGGGGACGGGTCGTCCTCGGTGGCGGGCCGGTCCTGCGCGAGGCCCGCGATCCCCGCCGCGAGCAGGAACGGCCGGCCGCTCCCGGCGAGCGCGTCGCAGATGGTCTGTACGGCGGCCCGCTCGGCCGCGGCGGTCGCCACCGGGTTGGCGAAGTCGTGCTTGTTGGCCAGGTGGATGACGGCCTCGGCGGCCTCGGCGCCGACCCGGATGCCGTCCAGGTCGTCGAGGTCCCCGCGGCGGACCAGGGCGCCCTTCGCCTCCAGGGCCGCGGCGGAGGCGTCCGACCTGGCCAGTCCGGTGACCTCGTGATTCGCGGCGAGCAGTTCGTCGACGACGGCGGAGCCGATCCAGCCGGTGGCTCCGGTGACGAAAACGCGCATGACGTGCTCCTTGTGATCGGACATGCGGTGATGTCTGTGACTGACGTCAGTCACAGACATCACTGTACGCCGGTACGTCAGTCACTGTCATCACCGGGCGCGCCGCCGCACCCCGCCCCGGCCCGGGACGGCCGGGGGCGGAGGACGGCTTGCCTCACCAGCGCGTGGTCTCGCCGATGAAGTCGGGAATGTCCACCACGCCGCCTCGTGCCTTCGCCGCGTTCAGAACGTGATGGCCCACGGCCAGATCGAGGATCCCGAGCCCGAACGGGGAGAAAACCGTGGGCTTGGCGGGGTCCGCGGTCACCTTGCCCTCCAGCAGGCCCCCCAAGGTGCCGGTGATGAAGTCGCGGGCCCCGGTGAGCTGTTCGGCCAGGTGGGGCGAGGTCTGGGCCTTCAGGCAGTGGTCGACGTCGTCGACGATGTTGTTGCAGCCCAGGAGGAGTTCGGGAGCGAGGTCCCGCAGCGAGATGTTGAGGAGCACCTGACCGGGACGCAGCGGAGTGCCGGCGGGTACGTAGGGCGTGGCGGCCGTGGTGGCGAAGACGACGAGGTCCCGGCTCAGCGCCTCGGCCAGGGGGCCCGTGGTGGCCCGGACCCCGAGTCGCTCGGTGGCGTACTGGGCCAGATGGCCGGCGCTGGTGGCGTCGAGGTCGTGCACGAGCACGTCCGCGATGGCGACGTCGTTCGCCTTGAGGTAGTCCAGGATCGTGCGGGCGATGACTCCGGCGCCGATGACCGCGACGCTCACTTCCCCCTCGTCGGGGGTCAGTTCCCGGGCGGCGACGGCCGCCGAGGCCGCCGTACGGGCCGCGCTGATGCCCGCCGCTTCGAGGCAGGCCAGCGGGTAGCCCGTCGCGTAGTCGTTCAGGAGCAGGGTGGCGGAGGCCCTCGGCAGGCCGTGCCCGATGTTGTCGGGAAAGCTGGCGATCCACTTCATGCCGATGGTGTTCACCTCGCCGCCGAGGTAACAGGGCAGCGCGATGACCCGGGCGCTGGGCTTCTCGGGAAAGCGCAGGAAGTAGCTGTCGGGGTTCACCGACATCCCCTGCTCGTGGGCGAGGTACGTCTGGGCGACGATGCGCAGGACGTCCTCGTGGGAGTCGGCGAGGATGCCGGACACCACCGAACCGGGGACCACGGAGAAGGTCGTCACGGAGGTCTCTCTTTCTCTGCTTGCGATGAGTCAGCCCGCGGTGGCGTGGCCGAGGCCGGCCAGGTCGGGAGTCCTGGTGTAGCGCTCGGCGACCCACGTGTCGGAGTAGACGGTGTCCACGTACTTGTCGCCCATGTCGGGGGAGATGGCGGCGACGCGGCAGCCGGGCGCGAGCGTCGGGGCGAGCTGCTGCACGGCGGCGAGGACCGTTCCGGTGGAGCCGCCGACGAGCAGTCCGTAGCGCGCGGCGAGCATCCGGCACATGGCGACGGTGTCGGCCTCCTCCACCAGCACTTTCTCGAAGGCGCCGCTGTCGACGTAGATCTCCGGCCGCCGGCTCGTGCCGAGCCCCGGGATGAAGCGCGGTGCCGCGCCGCCGCCGAAGGTGACCGAGCCGACGGTGTCCACGGCGATGATCCTGGTCCGCGGGCTGTGCTCGGCGAAGTACTCCACGCAGCCCATCAGTGTTCCGGTCGTGCCCGCCCCGACGAACAGGGCCTCGATGTCGCCCAGTTCCTGGTGCACCGCCTTCGCGGTCCGCTCCCGATGGGCTCCGGCGTTCGCGGGGTTGGCGTACTGGTTGAGCCAGACCAGTTGGGGCTCGACGGCGAGCCGGCGGTGTATGTAGTCGAGCCGGGTCCGCAGATAGCCGCCGTGCGCGTCCCGGTTGGTGACCTCGACGACCTCGGTGCCCAGGCTCTCCATGACGCGGATCGCCTGTCTCGCCGCGTTGGGGTCGGTGACCACGGTCAGCGGGTAGCCGCGCGCGGCGCACACCACGGACAGGGCGATGCCGAGGTTGCCGGAGGACGACTCGATCAGCCGGATCTCCGGCCTGAGCGTGCCGACGGCCTCCGCCGAGTCGACCAGCGCCACGGCGGTCTTCAGCTTGACCGACCCGGCCGGATTCAGTCCCTCCAGCTTCAGGAGCACACTCACGTCGGGAATGAAGTCGGACAGGCGCAGGAAGACGTCGTCGAGGACGACGTCGGAAGCGCTTTCGAAGATCATTTGTGGTAGGCCCTTCCGGTTCGCCGGCACCCCGGCCGTGCCGGGGTGCCGGCGAACCTCAGCTGCGAGAGTCCGAGGTGTTCCGCGCGGCGCCGAGGTGCTTCTCGACGACGGCCGCGATCTCGGAGAGGGGCTCGGGGTCGGCCATGGCCAGGTGCTCACAGTCGACCTCGTGGTGGTCCACCCGGCCCTGGACGAACGGGGTCCACAGCCCGGGCAGGGAGGACGCCTCGGGCTCACGGCCGGCGGTGAAGAACAGCAGGTCGCCGTCGAAGGACGTCCGCGGCGGCTCCGCACCGATGCCGGCCTCGTTCCGGTAGACGCCGTAGACCGCCCTGAGCACCTGCTCGTCCAGGCCGGCCAACGACGAGCCGGACTCGACCAGTTGGGCCGTGAGCGGCGAACCGCTGTCTTCGAGCGCCGTGCGCAGCCGTCCCAGGGTGAGAGGCTCGTCGTCTCCCAGCGCGTCGCGGTCCAGGCCCAGCTCGTGGAGGATGTACGCGACGAACTCCTCCTCACCGGGAGGGGCGCTGTCCGCGGCCGAGGGCCGGGAGTCGAGCATGGCCAGCAGCGCCACCTCGTGGCCGAGTTCCCGCAGCCGGACGGCGACCTCATGGGCGATCCGGCCGCCCCATGACCAGCCCAGCAGGTGGTAGGGACCCTCGGGCCGCACGGTGCGGATGTGCTCGATGTAGCTGTCCGCCATCTCCTGGACCGTGCGCGGTGCCAGGTCGGGGCGGGTGATGCCGCGGGCCTGGATGCCGTAGATCGGCTGCTCGGCGTCGAGCATGTGCACGAGCCGGGCGTACGGCCAGGCCAGGCCGCCCGCCGGATGGACGCAGAACAGGGGCGGTCGGCTGCCCCGAGGGCGCAGCGGGAGCAGGACGCCGAGTCCGGCCTCGCGGTCCTCGGCGCCGAGCCGGGCGGCCAGGGCCTGGACGGTGGGCGCCTCGAACAGCACGCGAACGGGCAGTTCCACCTCCAGCACCGCGCGCACCCGGGAGGCGAGCCGGATCGCCAGCAGCGAATTGCCGCCCAGGTCGAAGAAGCTGTCGTCGACGCCGGCCCGCTCGATGCCGAGCACTTCGGCGAAGAGCCGGCACAGCGTCTCCTCCCGCTCGCCGCGGGGCCGGCGGTTCGACGCCGTCGTGGACGGGCCGGGAGCGGGCAGCGCCTTGCGGTCCAGCTTTCCGTTGGGTGTCACCGGCAGCTTGTCCATGACCACGACCGCGCTCGGCACCATGTAGTCGGGCAGTGTCCGGCTCAGGTGGCCGCGTACGGAAGCGGCGAGTTCGCCCGTGCGGCGCGCGCCCGCCGGGTCGTTGACCGCGGACTGCCAGGTCTGGGCGCCGGCCGGCGGGACGTACACGTCGGTCAGCGCCGCCGATTCCTCGGCGGTTGCCAGGACGACGGCGTCGAAGGCATGGGCCGCCGCGCGCGACCAGGTGGTGTACACGCCGCGGCCGTGTGTCCGTCCCCAGGCGTGCACCGCTTCGGGGTCGACCGCGTCGCCGGGTGTCCGGGCGAGCAGGGCCCGGACCCGGGACAGCGAGGCTCCCTCGGCCAGGGCCTCGGCCGCGGAGACCTCCGGGAGGAGCCTCGCGTTGGGGATTCCGGTGATGCGCACCGGGCCGTCGTACCGGGCCAGCCGGCCGGTGAGCCCGTCGAGGCCGTCGACGTCCCGCCCCCAGGCCAGCTCGGGCAGCCCGGCGCAGGACTCGGCGACCACGGGTGCCTTGTGCAGCACCACTTCGTACCGGTGGCGGGTCAGCTCGTTGTGCGGTGTGCCGCGCTTCAGCCGGATGTCGACTCCGGCCACCCTTCCGTCCGGCTGGGCGGCGAGCGCGGTGAAGAACTCCGGGTCGATGACGAGTTCCCGCTCCAGGAGCGTGGCGCGCTCGACCGTGGTGGCGAGCCGGCCGCTGTCCTGTCCGTCGGCCGCGCGGCCCGCCTGTATGGCTGTGTGGAAGGCACGCAGGGTCGTGGCCCGGCGCACGTCTCCGACGAAGACGCGACCGCCGGGTGCCAGCAGGTCGAGCGCCTGCTCGATGACCTGACGGAGGTAGGCGCCGTTGGGGAAGTACTGCACCACCGAGTTGATGACGACGGTGTCGAAGTAGCCGGCCGGCAGCCCGTCCGTCACATGCGCGGGCTGGCTGCGCAGCCGCACCTTGCCGGTGAGGCCCTGCTCGCGGATGTGCGCCTCCAGCAGGGTGATGGCGGTCGGCGAGAGGTCGATGCCCCAGTACTCCTCGACCCGGTCGACCAGTTTGGCCAGGATCAGGCCGGAGCCGACACCGATCTCCAGCACCCGCGCGGGATCGTGCTCGGCGATGCGCCGGACCACCTCGGCCCGCCACTGCCGCATCTCCGGAAGCGGAATCGGGTCGCCGGTGTAGCTGGAGTCCCAGCCGCCGAAGTCCTCGCCGAACGGAAGGGGCGCCGTGTCGTCGGTGTCGATCGCCTCGTGCACCTGGAGCCACTCGTCGAGCTGCCGCTCCGCCGCGTCGTCCGCCGCCACCTCCGGCTCCGGGCCGGCCGGGGTCGCGGACGGCACCACGTAGGCGACGAGCTGCGGGTTCCCGAGCGTGTCCTCCCGGGTCACCACGACGCCCTGGTCGACCGCGGGGTGCTGCTGGACCACGGACTCGACCTCACCGAGTTCGACGCGGAAGCCACGCACCTTCACCTGGTCGTCGGCGCGGCCCACGTATACGAGGTTGCCGTCCGGCAGCCGGCGCACGAGGTCACCGGTGCGGTACATGCGCTCGCCGGCGCCGCCGTAGGGGCAGGGCAGGAACCGGTCCGCGGTCAGCCCCGGCCGGCCGAGGTAGCCGCGTGCCACCTGGGCGCCCGCCAGGAAGAGTTCACCGACGGTGCCGATCGGCGCGAGCGCGAGGTTCTTGTCCAGGACGTAGGCTCGCGTGTTCCAGACCGGACGGCCGATGACCTGGCCCCGGGGCGCGTCGAGCCGGTACGACGTCGCGTCGACCGTGTACTCGGTCGGACCGTAGAAGTTGTACGTCACGGTGTCGCGCGCCTGTGCCAGCTCCTCCAGCAGCGAGGCGGACACCGGCTCTCCGCCCACCACGAGCAGGGCGGGACGGGGACCGGTGAGCAGTCCGGCCACGACCAGTTGTTCGGCGAAGGAGGGCGTGACGTCCACGACGTCGATGCGGGCCGCCGCCGCGTACTCCACGAACGCCGCCGGGTCGTAGCGGCGTCGGTCGTCGACGACGTGCAGTTCGTGACCGTCGAGCAACCACAGCAGGCCGGCCACCGAGGCGTCGAAGGAGACCGAGGCCGCCAGGGCCACCCGGAACCGGTCGGCCCCGGCCCGCGCCGTCTCCGGCCGGTACAGCTCGGCGCGATGGTCGTGGAAGAGGTTGACGACGTTGCGGTGCGCGACCACGACGCCCTTGGGGACACCGGTCGAGCCGGACGTGTAGATGACGTAGGCGGCGTTGTCCGGAGTCGGCGCGGCGGCGCGTTCGCCGTGGCCGAGGTCCGTGGCGGGACTGTGTTCCAGCGACGCGGCGGTGTCGGCGGCGTCGAGGACGAGCACCGCCGTGCCCTCGGGCAGGACCGGCCGCAGTCCGTCCACGGTGACGACCAGGGTCGGCCGGGCGTCGGTGACCAGTCGGGCGATTCTCGCCGCGGGGTAGCCGGTGTCGATCGGTACGTAGGCGGCACCGGACTTGAGGACGGCCAGGATGGCGACCACCAGGCCGGCCGACCTGGGCAGGGCGAGCCCCACCAGGTGTTCGGGACCGACGCCCTGGCTGACCAGGACGCGGGCGAGCCGGTTCGCTTCGGCGTTCAGCTCGGCGAAGGTGAGCTGTTCGCCGTCCGAGACGACGGCCACCGCGTCGGGGGTACGGGATGCCTGGGCTTCGAACAGCTCCGGCACCGTGGTCGCGGGCACCTCGTGGGCGGGGCCGTTCCACTCCACGAGGAGCCGCTCCCGCTCGCCGGGATCCAGGACATCGACGGCGGACAGCGGTTGCAGGGGGTCGGCGGCGACCGCTTCGATCAGCCGTACCAGCCAGCCGAGGAGCCGCTCGGCCGTGTCCCGGTCGACGGCGTCGGGCTGGTGGTCGAGGCAGAGCCGCAGCGTCTTCCCCGGGAAGACGGTCAGACCGAGCGGGTAGTGCGTCGCGTCGACGCTGTAGGCGTCGACGAGCCGGACGTCCCCGGCTGTCCGCTGCTCGGCGGTGGGGGCGGTCGGATAGTTCTGGAACACCATCAGGGTGTCGAAGAGGGTCCCCATGCCCACCTGCTGGTGGATGTCGGTCAGGCCCAGGTTCTGGTGCGGCAGCAGCCGCCCCTGGTCCTGCTGGAGCTCCCTGAGCAGTTCGACCAAGGTCGCCTCGGGCCTGATCCGCAGCCGCGCCGGAACGGTGTTGATCAGCAGGCCGATCATCCGCTCGACGCCTTCGACCTCGGTGGGCCGTCCGGAGACGGTGACGCCGAAGACGACGTCGTCACGGCCCGTGAGGCGGGACAGTGCCAGTGCCCAGGCGCCCTGGACGACCGTGTTCAGGGTGAGCCCGTGACGGCGGATCCGCGCGGTCAGCGCCGCGGTCGTGCGCTCGTCCAGGCCGGACTCGATCGTGCCGGGAAGCGTCGGAGGCCGGCCCCCGCCCGCCGGCACCACGAGCGTGGGCTCGTCCACGTCGGCCAGGGACTGCTGCCAGGCCCGGCGGGCCGCGGCCCAGTCCCGTCCGGCCAGCCAGGCGAGGTAGTCCTTGTAGGGGGCCACCGGGGGCAGGCCGGTGGGGTCACCGCCCTGCCGGTACAGCGTGAGCAGCTCACCGATGAGTACCGGGATCGACCAGCCGTCGAGCAGCACGTGGTGATGGGTCATCACCAGGCGTTGGCGGCGCTCGGCATGGCGGATGAGCATGAACCGCAGCAGCGGGGGGCGAGTCAGGTCGAACCGCTGTGCCTGGTCCTCGCTCATCAGGCGGGAGATCTCGGCCGCCTGCTCGGCGTCCGGGAGAGCGGCCAGGTCGTACTCGCTCAGCAGCACGTCCACGTGTGCCGGGATCAGCTGGACCGGGGCACCACGACGGGTGCGGGTGCGGAAACAGGCGCGCAGGTTGTCATGGCGCGCGAACAGGGCCGCGATGGCGCTGCGGAGGACACCGGCGTCGACGTCCCCGTCCAGCTCGATGACCATCTGTGGCATGTACACATCGATGCCCTGCTCGTCGTACAGGGAATGGAAGAGCATTCCCTCCTGCAGCGGCGACAGGGGCAGGATGTCGGTCAGGCCGGAGCTCTCACTCATTCCCACTCACTCACAAGGTCGTCGATTTCGTCCTGACTCAGGGAGAGCAGGGACAGGTCGGAAGGCGTGTGTCCGCCCGCGTCGGGGCGGGCGCCGTGGGCCGCGATCCCCTCCATCGCTTCGGCCCACAGCGCGGCCAGCTCCGCGACGGCGTGTTCGGTGACCCGCCCGGGGAGCCAGGACCACGTGGTGCCGAGCCGCGGGGCGTCGGGCGGTCCGCTCCGGGCCGCGGTGACCTCCAGCGCGTGGCCCGGGGTCATGCGTTCGCCGCCGAACTCCACGTGGCGTGCCGGGTCCGTCCGTCCGGCCGCGGCGTCGAGGTCCGTGTGCCGGAAGCCGATCTGCGGCGTGGCGCGGCCGGAGAGCCCGGGAGCGATGTCCGTGGTCGGGAAGTACGGCCGGCCGAAGGCGGCGCCCCGGCCGGGAACCGAACGCACCTGTTCCTTGACGCGTTTGACGGCCTCGCCGACCCGGCGGCCGCCGGCCCGGACCTCGTCCCAGGGCGGGAGCCCCGCGTCCAGCGCCACCGGGTGGTCGTCGGCGAGGAGTCCGACGGTGCGCGAGAGGTCGACGCCGGGCGCGAACCCGGCACGGCCGTCGTTCTCCAGATCGAGGAGTACGGCGCCGCCGGCCGGCCGCCCGTTGCGCACCCGCCACTCGGCGACCGCCAGCGCCAGCCCGGTCAGCAGCATGTCCTGAGGCTGCGCCCGGAAGGCCGCCGGCACGGAGGTGAGCAGCGGGGCACTCACCTCCGCCGGGAGACGGACCGTCAGCTCACGGGCGGGGGCGGCGGGCTCCGCGCCGGCCACGTCCACGCACAGCGCCGGATCAGGGACCGAGAGCGTCCTGGCCCACCAGTCGGCCTCCTCCTCGCCGTCCGGTCCGCTTCCCGCCTCCACCGTGTGCAGTGCCCAGCGCCGGTACGACGTGCCGACCGGTGCCGGCGTCACCGGCTCCCCCGCCCGCAGGGCCGTCCACGCGGTCTCCAGGTCGGCCAGGAGCACGTCCCAGGACGCGCGGTCCACGACGAACCGGTGGGCGACCAGCGCGAGGCGTCCAGGTCCGCCGTCCGTGTCGAACAGCACGGCGCTCAGCACCACGGCCTTCGATGGGTCCAGCCCGGCCGCGGCGTTCCGCACCTCGTCGTTCACCGCCGCACGGACGCTGTCGTCGTCGCCGGCCGCGATCCGGACCCGCCGCACGGCGGCCCGGACGTCGACCGACCCGGGCGGCAGCACCTCCGCGTCCCACCGCTCCGGATGGTCCGGGGCGCCGCTCCACCTCGACCGCAGGGCGCCGTGGTGGTCGACCACCGCCTGCAGCGCGCGGACGAGCAGGTCCGGGTCCAGGCCGGCCGGAGCGCGGAAGACGACGGACTGCCAGGAGGCGGCCGCCCCGGGACCGAGCGCACCCGCCCTGGCCACGGGCGGGGTCAGCGGCAGCGGCCCCAGCGCGTCACCCGGCTCCTCGGCGACCGTGCCCGACGCCGCGGCGACCGGCTCCACCAGGGGCGCCAGCTCCGCCACCCGCTGGTGGGCGAACACGTCGGAGGGCTCCAGCACCCATCCCGCCTGCCGGGCCTTGGCGGCGAGCTGAATGGTCAGGACGCTGTCCCCGCCCAGGTCGAAGAAGCGGTCGTCGACACCGACCCTGTCGAGCCCCAGGACCTCGGCGAACAGAGCGCACAGCAGTTCCTCCCGGGGCGTCGACGGCGTGCGGCCGGACGACAGGGCGGACAGGTCGGGGCTCGGCAGCGCGCGGCGGTCCAGTTTGCCGTTGGTGTTCAGCGGAAACGCGTCGAGAACGACGACGGCCGAGGGCACCAGGTAGTCGGGGAGCCGGCCGGCCAGGTACCGCCGCAGCTCCGCGGGACGCGGCACGGCGTTCCGCGCCGGAACGACGTACGCCACCAGGCGCTTGTTGCCCGGCTGGTCCTCCCGGGCCGTCACCAGGGAGGCCGACACGGTGGCGTGCCGGTCCAGTACGGCCTCGATCTCGCCCGGCTCGATGCGGAATCCGCGGATCTTGACCTGCTCGTCCACCCGCCCGAGGAACTCCAGGTTCCCGTCCGCGCGTCGGCGTACGACGTCCCCCGTGCGGTACATGCGCTCGCCCGGGCCGCCGAACGGGCTGGGCAGGAACCGCTCGGCGGTCAGTCCCGGCTGCCCCCGGTAGCCCCGGGCCAGGCCGGCCCCGGCGATGAACAGCTCGCCCGCCTCTCCGACCGGTACCGGGCGCAGACCGGAGTCCAGCACGTACGCGCGTGTGTTCACCACGGGGCGGCCGATCGGCGGCACGGACGTCCCGTCGGTGACTTCCACCGCCAGGGCGTCCACGGTGGCCTCGGTCGGACCGTAGGCGTTGAACATGCGACGCCCGGTCGCCCAGCGGGAGACCAGTTCGGCGGGGAGCACGTCGCCCGCGGTGGCGATCGACTTCAGGGACGGGTGGTCGGCGGGCGGCAGGGCGGCGAGGACCTGCGGCGGAATGGTCATGTGGGTGGCGCCGGTCCGCCGGATCAGTTCCCCCAGCTGGTGCCCGGACAGGCAGTCCTCGGGCCGGACGATGAGGGCCGCCCCGGAGGCCAGGGCCATCACCATGTCGCCGACCGAGCAGTCGAAGTTGAACGAGGCGAACTGCAGCACGCCGTCGCCCGGCACGATCCCGAACCGCTCGATGTGGTCGACGGCCAGGCTGGCCAGACCGCGGTGCGGAACGACGACGCCCTTGGGCGTGCCCGTCGATCCCGAGGTGTGGATGATGTACGCGGCGTGATCCGGGACCAGTGGTGCGCGGCGCTCCGCGTCGGTCACGTCGTGGCTGGCATGTCCGGCCAGGGAGCCGGCGGTCTCCGCGTCGTCGAGGACCAGGACCTGGGTACCGTCCGGCAGCCGGCGCGCGGTCTCGCGGGTGCTCACTGCCAGGAGCGGCTGTGAGGAGGCCAGCAGCCCGGTGATCCGGGTCTCGGGGTACCCGGGGTCGACCGGAACCCAGGCGGCTCCCGACTTGGAGACCGCCAGGATGGCGATCAGCGTCTCCGCCGAGCGCGGCAGCGCGATCGCCACCCGTTCCTCGGGGCCGGCGCCCCGGGCGATCAGCAGACGTGCCAGCTGATTGGCACGTGCATTGAGTTCCCGATAGGTGAGGACCGTCGAGTCGTATACGACCGCGGTCGCCTCCGGAGTACGTAAGGCCTGGGCCTCGAACATCTGCGGAAGTGTCAGCGACAGCCCGCTTCGAGCCGTGTCGTTCCACTCCTGCCGCTCGTCGTCCAGTGCGGCGGCGGACTGTGATATCACCTGTGATTCCCCCGTGTGCATTTTTTTGCGCATGCCTGACAGGCACCGCGTCAGATACTCGGGTGCAGCATGAACATTGCTTTGAACCGACTGGGAATGACAAAGAAAGCTGTCGACGGGATTCGTTGATTCCTGTCGTCGGCCTCAGGAACAGCAGGCCTCAGGAACAGCCGGCGTCAGGAACAGCCGGCGTCAGGAACAGAAAGAGATCGAGGCGAGGTCAGCGCCGGTCGGCGCACCATTCGAGAACAGCCATCGCGGCGTACATTTTGTTCTCGGCCTGGTCGAAGGCCAGGCTGTGCGGCCCGTCCAGGACCTCGGCGGTCACGTCCTCGCCGCGGTGCGCCGGCAGATCGTGCAGGAAGACGGCGTCCGGGCTCTTGTCCCAGAGCGCGGAAGTGACCTGGAAGGGCGCGAAGACATCGCGCCAGTCGGGGTCGGGCTTGTTCGTGCCCGTCGTCTGCCACCTGGTCGTGTAGATGGCGTCGAAGCCGTCGGCGGCGCCGTCCATGGTGTGGGACTCCACGACGGTCGCTCCGCTGTCCGCGGCGCCGGCCGTCGCGGCGCGGAGCACCGAGGCGTCGAGCCCGTAGCCGGGTGGTGTGCGCAGTTCCAGATGAACGCCCTTGAACCTGCTCAGGGTCAGCGCCAGCGCCGCCGCCGTGTTGTTGCCCTCGCCCACGTAGCAGACGCGCAGGCCCTCGATCCGTCCGAAGCGGCGCAGCAGGGTGACGAGATCGGCCACGGCCTGCGTGGGGTGCTCGTCGGCCGTCATCGCGTTGATCACGGCCATCCTCTGCTGTCCGGCCAGGACGCGCAGGTCGGCGGGGTCGCCGGCGGTCCGCACGACGAGCAGGTCCAGCATCCTGGACAGGACCTCGGCCGTGTCCTGGAGGGTCTCGCCCGTGTTGGTCTGCAGGTCGTCCGGCCCGAAGGACACGATCTGCGCGCCCAGTCGCAGCGCGGCCGCCGAGAACGACGTACGCGTGCGGGTGGAGGTTTTCGTGAAGTAGATGCCGGCGACCAGGCCGGACAGCTGGTCACCGCCGCGCGGGGAACCCGAGGAGAACTCGGCCCCTCGTTCGACGAGCGAGGTCAGCTCGCTGTCGGTCAGGTCGCGCGTGGATATGAGGTGCCGTACCGCACCAGCGTTCATGGGTGTCACTCCAGTGCATGAGGGCCGCCGCATCCGAGATCGTCGACTGTCGGCGTGAATGATCGGGGCCGTCCGGTGGCGGCCTGGTCAGGGTCGGGTGGCGTCCGCGGGCGGCCGGATCGAAACCGGCCGCATGTCCGTCCAGACCTGATCGACCCGTGCCAGGCATTCCTGGCGGTTCCCTTCGAATCCCTCAGGTTCCCATCCCGCCGGCAGTTCCCTATTGGTCGGCCAGATGGAGTACTGCTCTTCATGATTGACGACGACGCGATATGTGGACATGACTGTCCTTCCCCCTGACTCAGCTCTCGCCTCAACCCGCAGGCTCATCCCCGGGCGAAACAGTTCGCAAACCGAGGATGAAGCATTGATCTGGTTGGCCAATCAGCCTCACCCAGATATCGAAATCCTCGCACGCCACCTCTGCGAAGTGAAGCGCTTCCCGCTCGGTCTTTGCGTCAAGTGGCCGAAAGAGGGCGCTCGCCAACGCGGAGTGACGCCTTAATTCCGGACACTTCGCGTCGATGCGGGGTCGTTACACGCACGCTACGTCACCATGACAAAGGTCACACGCGCGAGGGGCGGGCGACGCCGATGGGCCGTCAGCTTCCGACAGCGCCGTCGAGATCGCTGTCCCGTTGCGCCGGGGCCGGCGGAGCCGCGGGGCGGGCACGCTCACCCCAGCGGACCGCCGGTCGCATGACCGCGGCCACGACGACGAACAGGGCACCGAGCAGGATCCAGCCGGGGGCTCCCCAGTAGACGATCAGGCCGGTGAGCAGCAGCGGTCCGACCATCTCGGCGACCGTGGTGCCGTTCCCGAAGAACGCCTGGTACTGGCCGTGCTTCCCGGGCGGCGCGAGACCGAAGCTGACCTCCCAGGCACCCGCCGCCTGCATCATCTCGCCCAGCGCCTGGATCGCCACGGCGACCAGGAGAAGCGCACCGGCCAGCCAGGCCGAACTGCCCACACTGGTCAGGGCGAAGACCACGCAGCCCAGCCCCAGCAGGGTGCTGCCCATGAAGACGTAGCGCGTGGCGCTGTGCAGTCCGGTCACGCCACGGGAGACACGGACCTGGAAGAGCACCACGGCGACGGTGTTGAGCATGAACATCAAGGACAGCAGCCAGACGGGCGCCGCCGTGTGCTCGCTGATCCACAGCGGCAGGGCGATGTCCACCAGCGGGATGTGCAGCAGCAGCAGCGTGTTCAGCACGGTGACGACGACATAGGGGCGGTCCTTGAACACGGACGCTCCCCCGCTTCGCGGTGCGTCCCGCGTCACCGGCACGGGCGGGACCTCGGGAACCCGGCTGAGTACGAACGCGGCCGCGAAGAAGGCCAGGGAGTTGAGCGCGAAGACCGCGTAGTAGGCCTCGCGGCGGTCCAGCAACAGGGCGACTCCGCCGAGCCCGGACCCCACGGCGAGCCCCGCGTTGTAGCTGGACTGCACGTAGGCACGCACCGTGGTGACCTGTCCTTCGGAGACCAGGCCGGCCAGGAGCGCCTGCTGGGCCGCCGAGCCGCCGCGCTGCGACACCGCGTACGCGCACGCACCGACGAGGAACAGGGTGAAGGAGGAGACGAACAGGTAGGAGGCGATGGCCAGGCCCGCGCAGACGAACAGGGTGACCGCGATGACCCGCGGGCCTCGGCGGTCCGCGAGATGGCCCAGCGGCACACTCATCACCAGCGCCACCGACCAGGCGATGGTGAGTCCGAGTCCCATCTTCACCGGTGAGATACCCACGATCCGCGTGAAGAACAAGGCGGCGCATATGTAGTAGGCGCCGTCGCCCGTCCGGCAGACCAGTTGCGCGAGTGCGAGGACTCGGGGTGCGCCGGGCGGTGGAATCAGTCCTTTGATCACTGCGCTCCTTGTAGCGTCCGCCAGAGACGGCTCTCAGAGCGCGCGGAGGGATCACCTCCACGACGCTCGTACGGTCGATGTCCCCATCGGCAGGGGGTGTCGGTGAGTGCTGGACCACCGGTACGTGGTGCGGCCCGTGTTGTGACGCCCTGTCCACCACGTGTCTCAAGATTCTCAAGCTCGTGTCAGGTTATGGGTGGCCCACCGCTACGGCCAGTTGATTTCTTGACACCGTCGATCTCGGTGGCGAGGATCTCAACGGTGTCACGACCCGGACCTCCAACTCCCCTCGTGCGCACGGCCCGTCGGCAGGGAAGGCACGGGCCCCACGCCCCCAACCATCGTCAAGAAGGAGTTCGTCGTGGCTGAACACGTCCTGGTCTTCGGCGTCGGGTACGACATTCCGCAACGCATGCGGGCGACGGGCGCGGCCGGCGATGTGGTCACGTCGGTGATGTGCTGGCCCGAGCACCTGGAGAAGCTGGACGACTCCGAGGAACACGCCCGCGTCATCGTGCTGCCCCCCGACGCCCCCGACAGCGAGTGGCTGGCCCTGGCCCGCGCCGTCCACGCGATGCACCCGGTGACCCGGGTCGGCTCCTTCTACGACGACTGCCGTCCTCAAGCAGCCCTGGTGGCGAAGGAACTCGGCCTGGAGACGCACAGTCCAGAGGTCGTCGAACTCATCCGGAACAAGCACGCGATGCGGCGGCGGCTCGCCGAGACGGGGGTCGAGGCCACGGCCTCCGCCGTCGTCGACAGCGTCGAGGCGCTGAAGGAGTTCGCCGCCGAGCACGGCTGTCCCTGCGTGGTGAAGCCCGTCGACGGGGCGGCGAGCAAGGGGGTCTCCGTACTGCGGGCGCCGGAGGAGGCCGAATCCGCCTTCCTGCGGGCCAGGGGGAGCGGTGCGGGCTCGGAGGTCACCGTCGAGGAGTTCCTGGCCGGTGACCAGTACAGCGTGGAAGCCTTCTCGGAAAAGGGCGAGCACGTGGTCCTGGCCATCACCCGCAAGTACTCGGACCCCGTCTCGCTGGTCGAACTGGGACACGTGCTGCCGGCCGCCCTGGAGCCGGCGCGGCGGGTCGCGATCGAGAACCACGTCATCGGGACACTGAACGCGCTCGAGGTGGAGTTCGGCCCGACCCACACCGAGATCATCCTGACGCCCGCCGGGCCCAGGGTCATCGAGACCCATCTGCGCACGGGCGGCGACGAGATCTGGAACATGGTCACCGATGCCACCGGCGTGGACATGATCGAGTGCCAGCTGCGCCAGGTGCTCGGTGAGACGGTGCTGCCCGGAGTGCACGCCGCGCTGGCGGATCGGGAGCGTCCGACGCGGTGCGAGGCGATCTGGTTCGCGGGCGCCCCCTCGTCCGGCACCCTGGTCGAAGTGACCGGGGCCGACGCCGACCTTCCGGCCGGGGTGACGCTGACCGTGCTCGGCAAGCCGGGCACCCAGCTTAGCGGCCTTCAGAACAGCTTCTCGCGCCTGGCCCGCGCACGCGCTCACGCCGATACGGCCCAGAAGGCCGTGGAGCTGGCCAGGCAGGCCATCGCGGGACTCGACTTCATCGCCCGCCACCCCGCTGACCAGGCGGAAGTGTTGTGAGGAATGCTGTGAGTCCCGCCCGCTCAGGCGGGACCTCCTAGACTCACCGCATGGCGAGATGGGAACCCGGAACCGCGAAACGGCTGCAGGCCGCCGCGCTGGAACTGTTCGCGACCCGCGGCTACGAGCGCACGACGGCCACGGAGATCGCCCAGGCCGTCGGCCTGACCGAGCGCACGTTCTTCCGGCACTTCAGCGACAAGCGCGAGGTTCTCTTCCACGGGACGCAGCTGCTGGTGCAGGCGCTGGTCGAGGGCGTGCGGGGGGCGCCGCCCGACGCGTCGCCCCTCGACGCCGTCGCCCGTGCCCTGTGGTCCGCGGCGCCCTTCTTCTCGGCGGAACGCCGCCCGCACTCCCGTACCCGCAAGGCGGTGATCGACGAGAACCCCGCGCTCGCGGAGCGCGAGCTGCGCAAGATGGACGACCTCGCCGTGACGCTCGCCGACACCCTCCGCGCGCGCGGCGTGGACGACCTCGCGGCCACCGTGGCGGCGCAGACGGGCGTCGCGGTGTTCGGGGTCGCGTTCGGGCGCTGGGTGCGCGACGGCGAGGAGCGGTCCTTCGAGGAGATCGCGGCGGAGGTGTACCGGGAACTGCTGTCCCTGGCCGGCGCGGCGGCTCCGGTGCCGCGCGGGGCGCGGTGACGCCGGAGCCGCCCGCCCCTCAGCCCTGGACGCCCAGGGTCAGGCTGCCGGTGTAGCCGGCCGTGGCCGAACCGGTGACGGTCATCAGACCTGCCGCGGCGCCCCCGTTCCCGTAGATGCCGTCCTGCGCGAGCGTGGTGCGCGGCACGGTGTTGGCCGAGTACGGGGAGACGCGGGCGACGGCGGTGGTGATCGCCTCGTCGATGAAGAGCTGGCCGGTGTGCAGTTCCTCCCCGCCGCTGAACGAGCCGTCCGAGGTGAGCGTGACGTCGGTGTGCACCTTGACGTGGAGGTGCACGCAGCGGCCCCGGTACCAGCCCGGGTAGATGGTGCTGATCCGGGCGACGCCGTCGCCGCCGGTGAGGGTGCCGCCGCGCAGGAAGGTGCCGTTGTCGGGCTCGTCGTGGCCGTTGTTGCCGACGAAGCCGGAGTACTCGCCGAGCGCGTCGCAGTGCCACAGCTCCACGAGGGCCTCGTTCAGCGGGGCGCAGGTGGCGTCGTCGACGACGGTGAGGGCCAGTTCCAGCGGGATGCCCGGCTTGTCCTCGGTGATGTCGGCGCGGACCAGGGCGCCGTCCAGGTAGTACGGGCCCTCGGTCAGCTCCTTGGTGAGGGTGCAGACGGCTGCTGCGGCGACGGGAACGGTGCGGTCGGGGTTGGGGCCGGGGGTGAGGCCGGCGTCGGCGTCCTCGGCCGTCACGGCGTCCTTGGCGTTGACGGCGCCGACGGTGAGTGCGGCGGCCGTGGCGCCGGTGCCGAGCAGGACGGTGCGGCGGCGGACGTGGGGGATGTGGGGGTCGTTGTTGTCTGTCATGAGCACGGCACCTTAGGGAGATCAACTGGCAAGGGGCTGTGAGTTCGGCAAAGTGACGGGGTGTCAAGTCGCGGACCGGTCACGAGCGGACGGCCGCGCTCCGGACGCCGCCGTCCTTGCCGGAAGCCGGCAAGGTGCGGGTTCCGGAGTTGCCGCGCCGCCGCCTTCCCCGCCGCCCCGCCGACCCGTACGGTTCCGGGAGCCGCCCGGCAGCGCGAACCGTGGGAGGACCCGTGCCCAGAGAGCCCCGTACCTGGCAGCCGGCCGTGTCCGCGGCCCTCGGCCTGATCCTCGTACTGGTCTCCGCGTGGCTCTTCACCACCGTGCCCGACCGGCGGGCGGAGGAACGCGCGTACACCGCCGCGTCCGCCTGCCCGGCCGGTACCGCCGGCACCCGCGCGGACGACTGCCTCACGGCCGTACCGGCCAGGGTCGCGCGCAAGGAGCACGAGGCCACCAGGGGCCGCGGCAAGGACTGGCTCCATCTCGTCGTGTCCGGCTCGGACACCGCGCACCGGATCCGCATGGACGACGCCGACGGCCCCGTCCACCGGGCCGTCGAGCCCGGGGACCGCGTCACGGTGACGTACTGGCGGGGCGAGATCCGCGCCGTCGGGACCGGCGGCCTGACGCAGGCCACCCGCGCCACTCCGGTCGACGACTGGCGGACGCCGATGGGCATCGGGCTGGCCTTGCCGCCGATGGGCCTCATGCTGCTGGGGAACGGCTGGTGGCTCCGGTACCGCCACCGTCCCGGCACGCCCCCCGGCCGGTACGTCTGGAGCGTCTCGGCGGCGTGGGTGGCCGCCGTGCTGCTGGGCGCCTGGGCCTTCTTCGCGAGCGGCACCGGCGGCGGCGTGCCGGACGTGCTGCTGGCGGCGGTGTACGGAGTGCTCCCGGCGGCGGCCCTGAGCGGCCTGCTGGTGTGGGCGATGCGGCGGCGCCTGCGCCGGGCGAACGACACGAGTGACGTCGTCCCGGTACCGCCGGCCGGACGCCGGGTGGTCCCGGCGAGCGTGCGCGGGAACGTCCCCTACGCCGTGGACGGTTACGGCCTGCTGGTGGTGGGCGACGGCCGCCCGTCGGCCACCCCGGACCCCGGGGGCCGCGTGGGCTCGCGGGAACTGGCGGGGACCCTGACCGTGGCGGGCGTCCGGGGCTTCCGGATCGGCGAGGACCCCGAGCAATGGTTCCAGGCGTACCGATGGAACGGCGTGGCCATCGAGTGCCGGGACGGCGACGAGAGGGTCCTCATCGCCGCGAAGCGGCGCGACGCGCCGGTGATCCTCGGGGCCCTGGAGGCCACCGCCGGGGCGCGCGCGTAGCGCGACGGGGACGGCGGCCGCCGTTCGGGGTGTCCGCGCCGCGCCCTCGGAGCGGACCGCCGGACTGTGCCGGGTCGTGCCGGGGTCGTGCCGGGGTCGTGCCGTGCCGGGTCGGGGCGTGTCGTGCCGGGCCGTGTGCGACCGGACCGGTCCGCTGTGGTCGGGCCGGACGGTGCCGCGTTCTGCGACGGTGGTCACCGGAAGGAGGCGCGGTGATCTCAGCGCTGAACGAACTGGTCGACCTCGTCGAGGGACACCTGGCCGAGGATGCCGACATCCACGCACTGGCCACGGGGCTCGGTACGACCGAGTACCACCTGCGCCGGATGTTCTCGTCCCTGGCCGGCCTGCCCCTGTCGGAGTACGTGCGGCGGCGCCGCATGACCGTGGCCGCCGCCGACGTGATCCGGGGCGAGGACGACCTGCTGAGCATCGCCGTCCGGCACGGCTACGGCTCCACGGAGGCGTTCGGACGCGCGTTCCGCGCGGTCCACGGTGCCGCGCCCCGTGAAGTACGCCGTGACGGAGGCCCGTTGCGTACACAACCCCGGCTCAGGTTCCGCCTGACCGTCGAAGGGAGCATTTCCATGGACACTCGTATCGCCGACCGGCCCGCGTTCCGGCTGATCGGCCACGCGGCGCGGGTCCCGCTCGTCCACCGGGGCGTCAACCCGCACATCCAGCGGCACGTCGCCGCGCTGCCGCGGCAGGAGCACGAGCGGCTGAAGGCGCTTTCCGACACCGACCCGGCCGGTCTGCTCCAGGTCAGCGACGACCTCGCGCCGGACGCGCCGGAGGGCACGGAGCTGACCTATCTCCACGGGGTCGCCGTCACCGGGGACACCCCGGTCCCCGACGACCTCGACGCCATCGAGGTGCCGGGCGGGCGGTGGGCGGTCTTCCGCAGCGCCGGGCCGTACCCGGAGGCGCTTCAGACGACGTGGGCCGCGACCGCGGCGGAGTGGTTCCCGTCCAACCCGTGGCGTCTGCGGCCGGGCCCGTCGATCGTCGCGGTCCTGGACCGCGCGGAGGATTTCAGTACGGCGACGTGTGAACTGTGGCTGCCGGTGGAGCCGGCCGTCATGCCCGGCTGACGTCCAGATCCTGTAGGAAGACGCCCCAGGCGGTGGGGGAGAGGGTGAGGTGGGGGCCGGTCCTGTCCTTGGAGTCGCGGACGTGGACGGTGTGGGGGGTGGTGGATATCTCTACGCAGTCGCCGTCTCCGCCACTGCTGTAGCTGGACTTGTGCCAGGCATGGGCGACCTCTACGCAGTCGCCGGAAGCGCTGGAGCTGTAGCTCGACTTGATCCAGGTGAGTTCGTCGGTACTCATAGATCCCCTCGCATACGCCGCAACAGGCTCACTGAGTCCAGGGTGGTGAGAGCCTGCGAACGCATACTTGCATACCGTCTCTGAAGCACGCTGACCACTTTCCGGTCGTTGATCAGCTGTCCGCTCTCCTGGCCTTCGTTGTAAGCGAACCACTCGTTCTCGGGCGTCTCCAGCAAGTGGATGGGTCCCTGTAGCCCGGAGTGCGACTCCGACACGAGCGGCATCAGTTGAATCTCGACGTTGCGCAGCTCCGCGACCTCCAGTACATGGTCGATGAGTTCCCGTGTCACCTCCACTCCGCCTGTACGGCGCAAGAAGACGTGTTCTTCCAAGATGAAGCTGAACGCAGTGTTGGGGCGCTCTCGCAGCAGCCTCTGCCGCTCCGCCCGAGCAGTCCACAACTCCTCGATCTGGGCGTCGCTGAGCGGAGGCAACTGGTCGGCCGCCATGGCGCGGACGTACGCCTCGGTCTGCAACAGCCCCGGCACCATCCGGCACTCGTACGTGTACAAGGTGATCGCCATCCGCTCCAGCTGCGCCCACCGCCGGAACCACGCTGCCAACCCCGGTTGACGCACCAGATGGACCACTGCCTTGCGCAAGGCACCTGTGTTGCCTGTGATCACCTCCCCCCGCTCAACAAACGCGACATCCGGCATCCGCCTCCCCAACTCCACCGAAGCCACCGTGTGTTTGGAGAACCGCACCAGCGCCGCGAACTCCTCCCTGCTCAGCCCCACGTGCTCGCGCAACGCCTGGACCACCGCACCGAACGTCCGCAGACTGTCCGAAGACTCATCGACCACAGTCGGCCACCTCCCGCGCCCATGGTCACGGCATGTGACGAGTACTGTCCAGTCAGTCACTGCGTACTCTCGCGCGGAGTACGCGCTGCCGCCCTGGTGAAGTGGGCCTCGGGGCGTCAGATTGGGCGCATGACCGCACCACCCGCCCGGCAGGGCGTCGTCACCGTACGTGTGTTCGCTCAGCGTTTCAGTGCCACCCCGCGCGGGGCCCGCCTCGCCCGGCGGCTCACGGGGAGCCAGTTGGAGGCGTGGGGCTTCCCCTACGACTCGGACGTCTCCGAGCGGGCCGCCGTGATCGTCGCGGAGCTGGCCGCCAACGCCGTCACGCACGGCCGGGTCCCCGGACGGGACTTCGAACTGCGTCTCACCCTGCGCCCGGAGGGCCTCCGTATCGAGGTGACGGACACGCACGCGGGTCCGCCGCGCCCGGCCGTACGCCCCGTGGGTGCCCTCGACGAGCACGGCAGGGGACTGGTGCTGGTGGAGGCGTTGGCGGACCACTGGGAGGTGCTGGACCAGGCGCCGCCCGCCAAGACCGTCCGTGCGGACATCGCTCGGGTCAGTGGTGTGAACCGGGGGCGCGGGTGAGGGGAACGGCATCACACGTGGCCGTCGGGCCGCTCGCTTCCTGGCAGTGTCGTGCTTCCACGGCCCGCGTCAAGGGCGCTGCGCGTCGCCTTCGGCGATGGGCCTGCGGCCCACCCTTGACCCGGGCCGTTCCAGCACGGGTGAGAAGCGAGCGAGCGGCCTGGGAGGGCGGGTGCCCAGGCCCAACGGGCCCTCACGTCTCCTTCCACGTCCCCGGCGCGGCGGTCGCGCGTTCGCGCCTCGCATGCACGCCGGGTCGTCTCGGCGGCCAACGGCGGCCAACGGTGGGGGGAGCGGGGTACCCCCTCCTGGAAATGGATGACACTTCGGCCCGAAGTGTCATCCATTTCCAGGAGGGGTGTCGGGCTCGACGGTCGAGGGGCTCGGCCCCTGTCGTCGCCAGAGCCACCTTCATGGGTGTCGCACAGGAACAACTCACGGAAAAATAAGGTCCGTCGGAGAACGTGGCGCCCATGCACGCACACAGACCACGCACCCCCCGGACCGAGCGCACCCGCCGCTGGTTCATGAACCGGTCGCTGCTGCTCGGCGGCGCCGCGGCCGTGGCGACGATGACCGGGGTGGCCGGCTGCTCCACCGACTCCTCCGGCACGTCGGCCGCCGCCTCCAGCGGGGCGCCGAGCGGCGGACCCGGCGGTGACACCGGTGGTATGGGACCGGGTGTCACGGCGGTGAAGTACGCCGATTTCGTCGGTGTCACCACCGATGGCAAGGTCGTCGACGACCTGTACTCGATCCACTCCACCGACGTCTCCACCGACAAGGTGGTGCAGGCCGCGCAGAAGTTCCTGGACGGGCTGACCGCCAAGGAGCGCAAGGCGTCCGTCTTCGAGGTGGACGACGACGAGTGGCTGGCCTGGAGCAACGTCGACGGCTACGAGCGCGAGGGCGCCCGCATGGGCGACCTGACCGAGGCGCAGCGGAAGCTCGGCTACGCCCTGCTGGGCGCGGCGCTGTCCGCCGACGGGCTCAAGCAGACCCGCGGCATCATGAAGCTCAACGGCTTCCTCGGCGAGTACAACGGGGGCAACCGGGAGACCCTGGAGGAGGGCGCCTACTTCTTCACCTTCATGGGCACCCCCTCGACCACCAAGCCGTGGGGCTTCCAGTTCGAGGGCCACCACGTGGCCATCAACTACTTCGTCCTCGGCGACCAGGTCGTCATGACCCCGACCTTCATGGGCTCGGAGCCGACCGAGAAGACGTACAAGGGCGAGAAGATCTCCCTGTTCAAGGCGGAGACCAAGGCCGGTCTCGCGATGATCCGCTCGCTGACGTCGGCCCAGCGGGCCGAGGTCGTCGACTCCGGCAAGGAGAAGAGCGGCACCGACATGATCGCGGGCGCGGGCGCGGACAACCTGGAGCTGCCCTACGCGGGGCTGCCCGGCTCCGAGATGACCGACGCGCAGAAGCAGAAGCTGCTCGACCTGGTCGGCGTCTACGTCGGCTACATGGATGATGGGCATGCTGTGGTGAAGATGAAGGAGGTGGAGGAGCACATCGACGAGACGTACTTCTACTGGCTCGGCGAGACCAAGGACTCCTCCGCGTTCTACTACCGCGTGCACAGCCCGGTGATCCTCATCGAGTACGACGCCCAGGCGCCGCTGTTCTACGGCACCACCGATTCGGCGGCGGGTGGCGGCGAGATGCCGAGCGGTCAGCCGTCCGGGATGCCCAGTGGCGGGCCCGGCGGTGGCGGCATGGGCATGGGGGGCGGTACGCCGACCCAGGAGCACATCCACACCATGGTCCGCACCCCCAACGGCAACGACTACGGCGTCGACCTCCTCAAGCTCCACCTGGAGACCGACCACTGACGCACAGGTGCGCTTGCGCGAACCATTGACGCGCATGGGGTTCGATTCTACGGTCCCGTTCGAAGTGGCGACTGATGTTCGCTATTTCGAACGGGACTTTCGCCCCCATCCGCAAGGAGACCCGCATGAGCCGCAAGCGCACCGCTCTCCTCGCCCTCCCCGTGGCCGCCCTGCTCGCCCTCGTGCCGGGCACGGCGTCCGCGTACCCCAACCCCGGTTACGTCACCGGCTCCGTCGTCACCCACGACCCGACGATGATCCGCACCTCGTCCGGGCAGTACCTGCTCTACGCCACCGGCGGCGGCATCTCCAGCAAGACCTCCGCCGACCGCACCGCCTTCAGCGCGGGCGCCGACGCGTTCTCGTCCAAGCCGGGCTGGTGGTCGACGTACTCCTCCGTCCCGGAGTCCTGGGCGCCGGACATCTCGTACCACGGCGGGAAGTACCTGATGTACTACTCCGTCTCCAGCTTCGGGGTGAACACCTCCGCCATCGGGCTGGCGGGCTCGACCACCGGACAGCCGGGCAGCTGGACCGACTACGGCATCGTCTACACGTCGAGCGGCTCCAGCGACTACAACGCCATCGACCCGAACCTCTTCGTCGACGGCGACGGCAAGTGGTGGCTGTCGTTCGGCAGTTGGTGGACGGGGATCAAGATGATCCAGATCAATCCGTCGACCGGGAAGCAGCTCTCCAGTAACACCACGCGGTACTCGCTGGCCTCCCGTCCGACCGGGACGAAGGCCGTCGAGGCGCCGTACATCGTCAAACGGAACGGGTACTACTACCTCTTCGCCTCGTACGACACCTGCTGCGCCGGCACCAGCTCCACGTACAAGGTCAAGGTGGGGCGGGCCACCTCCGTGACCGGGCCGTACTACGACAAGAACGGGGTGTCGATGATGAACAACGGCGGTACGCCCGTGCTGGAGTCGCACGGCAGCGTCATCGGCCCCGGCGGGCAGTCGATCATGAGCGACGTCGACGGCGACCTGATCGTCTACCACTACTACGACGGCAACGACGGCGGCACTCCGAAGCTCGGTATCAACCTGCTGAACTGGAGCACCGGCTGGCCCGTCGCCTACTGACCGGCATGTCGCGGACCCCGCCGGCCGGGAGGGGCGGCGGGGTCCGCGAGGCGGTGCGGTCGGTCACAGGCGTCGCAGGTTCACCACCTGGCCGCTGGTCAGGCCGAGCCAGATCGCGGGGGCGCCGGCCAGCCGCAGGTTGTCGTAGCGGGCCGGGAGGTCCCCGCCGGGGTTGACCGTGACGATGACGCGCTCCAGCCGCCATGTCTCGTCCGGCTTGTCCGGCGGCGGCGCGTAGCGCAGGTAGGCCGGGTAGCGGTCCAGGTCGTCGGTGTCCAGTTGCGGGTCCCGGGGGTCGTTGCGCTCGGGGTTGTAGACGTTGGCGCCGTCACCCAGCACGTAGGTGACGTCGGTGCCGGGCTCCCACTCGTCTCGGCTGGAGTCCAGGGAGAACTCCCGGCCGGCGACGCTGACGAAGACATAGCCCCGCACTCCTGCGGGGCTGTCGCTCGCCGTGACGATCCGTACGTCGATCCGCTCGATGGCTGCCATGTCGTTCCCTTCGGTGGTGGCGCCCTCCGCGTCGGCGGGGGCCATCCGGATCGCTACCCTCCGGGGTCGAGTGGATGCGAGGAGTGGCGGGAAGTCGGGGGCGTGCGGCGGCACTTGGGTGGTGGCGGGTGGGTTCTCGGGCCGCCCGCGCTCCGGAGCGGGAAAAGGAGTCACCCCGTCCGGCCCACGCCCGCCGCGTCCGGCCAGCGCCGCGGCCCCGGCCAGCCCGTCGCCGGGGCCGCAGCCAGGCCGTCGGTGCCCCGTACCTGGGCGGCGGTGAGGCCGCCGCGCGCGGGGACGCCGGGCGGGGTCGGGCCGGCGGGCGCGGCTGCGGGTGCGGGTGCCGGTATCTGCGGCTGAGGGGCAGGCATCGGCTGTGGCGCCGGTTGCGGGAGCTGCCGCGGTGCCGTCGGCATCGGCATCGCGGCCGCGACGGCCTGCGCGGCCAGCCCTCGGGTGCCGCCGCCGTTGGTCTCGCCCATCAGCCGGTCCACCGCCGCCGTGCCCGAGCTGTAGCCGCTCCCCGTGGCCGGCTCGGGCACGGCGGCTCCCCTCCTGGTCCCGTAGAGCACCTGTTCCAGGCCGGACACCAGGCGGCGTACGTCGGTCTGGGGGCGCACCACGAGCCGCAGGAAGCGGCTGGAGGAGCCGATCTTGTTGCCGCACTCGCGGACCAGCACCCGGTGCTCGGTGAGCAGCCGGTCCCGGACCACGGTGCCCTCGGCGCCGACCGGGAGGCGGACGAAGAGGAAGTTGCCCTGGGAGGGGTAGACCGTCAGGCCGGGCAGGGAGGAGAGCCGGCTGGACATCTCCAGACGGTCGCGGCGCACCTCGTGCAGGCTCCGCGCGTACTCCGCGCCGTGGTCGCGCAGCATGAAGACGACGTGCTCGGCGAAGGAGTTGAGGTTCCACTTGGGCAGCATGGAGCGGACCTTGCCCGCGAGCGCCGGGTTGGCGACCAGGTAGCCGAAACGGATGCCGTGCAGGCCGAAGTTCTTGCCGAGGCTGCGCAGGACGATGACGTTGGGGCGGAGCATCGCCTCCTGGACCACGCTGGGCTCGGCCTCCGCGTCGGCGAACTCCAGGAACGACTCGTCGATCACCACCAGGTCCAGGCCGGCCATCGCGTCCATGAACTGCACGAGCGCGTGCTTGTGCAGGAAGCCCCCGTCGGGGTTGTTGGGGTTGCAGACGACGGCGACCCGGGTGGACCGGGTGCGGATGAACTCGGCGTACTGCGCGAGGTCCAGGGCGAAGCCGCTGGACTCCTGGAGCGGGAACATGTCGACCCGCTTGCCGGTCTCCATCGGCTGGTCGGTCCAGCGGCCGAAGGTGGGGACGGGGACGGCGAGGGACTCGCGGACGAGGAGGTGGTCGATCCAGGTGATCAGTTCCGTGGAGCCGTTGCCCATCGCCACGCACTGCGGGGGCAGCCGGAGCAGTCCGCACAGCTCGGCGGTGATGGTGTCGGCGCCGCTCGGGTAGTACGTGATGATGTCCCGCAGCCGCCCCGCCATCTCCTGGAACATCTCCGGCGTCGGGAAGTACGGGTTGCAGGGGATGCAGAAGTCCACGGGCCCCGCGCCGTCGCCGGCCTCCCGGGTCAGCGCCGCCATCGACGGGCTGTGCGCCGAGGCGGAGCGGAACAGCGAGGTGACGTTGCCGGTCAAGGGGACCTCCGTAGCGGGAACGGCCCGCGCGGGGGAGCGCGGGCCGCCCATGAGTACGGATGCGCCCGGGTCGGCGTTCACCTCATGTGAGGGAAGTGTGACGACCGGGGTTCAGGAGTCGAACGAGTGGACGGTCGTCGTCCGGTAGGTCTCGCCGGGGCGCAGCACGGTCGACGGGAACGACGGCTGGTTCGGGGAGTCCGGGTAGTGCTGGGTCTCCAGGCACAGGGCGTCGCCCTGCCGGTAGAGCCGTCCGCCGGTGCCGGTGAGGGTGCCGTCGAGGAAGTTGCCCGAGTAGAACTGGAGGCCGGGCTGGTCGGTGGCGATCCTCAGGGTGCGGCCGGAGGACGGGTCGCGCAGGGTGGCGATGTGTTCGGGGCGGGCGGTGATGCCCTTGTCGAGGACCCAGTTGTGGTCGAACCCCTTGGCGAGGACCAGCTGCGGGTGGGCGGCGCGGATGTCGCGGCCGATCGGCTTGGCGCGGCGGAAGTCGAAGGGGGTGGAGGCGGTCGGGGCCAGTTCGCCCGTCGGGATCAGGCCCGCGTCGGTGGGCGTGAAGCGGGACGCGGCGATCGACAGCTCGTGGTCCTCGATGGTGCCGCTGCCCTCGCCGGCCAGGTTCCAGTAGACATGGCTGGTGAGGTTGACGACGGTGGCCTTGTCGGTGGTGGCCTCGTAGTCGATGCGCCAGTCGCCGGAGCGGGTGAGGGTGTAGGTGACCGTGGCCTTGAGGGTGCCGGGGTAGCCCATCTCGCCGTCGACGCTGGTGTAGTGCAGGACCAGGCCGACGTCGGAGCCCGAGGCGTACGGCTCGACGTCCCACACCCGGTAGTCGAAGCCGAGGGCGCCGCCGTGCAGCGAGTTCTCGCCGTCGTTGACGGAGAGCTGGTACGTGGTGCCGTCCAGGGTGAAGCGGCCCTTCGCGATGCGGTTGCCGTAGCGGCCGATCAGGGCGCCGAAGTGCGGGCTGCGGGCCACGTAGTCGTCGAGGTTGTCGAAGCCCAGGGAGACGTTCGCGTACCGGCCGCGCCGGTCGGGGACCTCCAGGGACTGCACCACACCGCCGTACGACAGCACCTTCATCCGCGTGCCGCCGTTCTCCAGCGACCAGCGGTACACCTTCGTGCCGTCGGCGAGCTTGCCGAAGAGTTCCTTCACCGGCTTCCTGCCTCCCCCTGCTGCGTGTGCCGTGCCGCCGATCGCGGTGGCGGCGACGCCCGCCGCGGCGGCGCCTGCGATGACCGTGCGTCTGCTCAGTTCCATGCGGCTCTCCTGAAAGGGATCGGCCCCCCGCCCGGGCGGGCGGGGGGCCGGAACTGACCTACGAACCCACCTTGCGCTTGTTCCACACGTCGAAGCCGACCGCCGCCAGCAGCACCATGCCCTTGATGACCTGCTGCCAGTCGGTGCCGATGCCGACGAGGTTCATGCCGTTGTTCAGCACGCCCAGGACCAGACCGCCGATGATCGCGCCGAGGACCGTGCCGACGCCGCCGCTCATCGACGCCCCGCCGATGAACGAGGCGGCGATGGCCTCCAGCTCGAAGTTGAGGCCCGCCTTGGGCGAGGCCGCGTTGAAGCGGGCGGCGAAGACCAGACCCGCCAGGGCCGCGAGCATGCCCATGTTCACGAAGACCAGGAAGGTGACCTTCTTGTCCCGCACACCCGACAGCTTCGCCGCCGGGAGGTTGCCGCCGATGGCGTAGATGTGGCGGCCGATGATCGCGTTGCGCATGACATAGCCGAAGCCGACCAGCAGCACGCCCAGGATCAGCAGCACGATCGGGGCGCCCTTGTAGGAGGCGAGCAGCATGGTGACGACGAGGATCGCGGCGGCCAGCGCCACCAGCTTCAGGCCGAACAGCTTGACCGGCAGGACGTCCAGGTCGAACTCCTGCTGGCGCTTGCGGTCCCGCAGCTCCTGGAAGACCACGAACGCGATCAGCGCGATGCCGAGCAGCAACGTCAGGTTGTGGTAGTTGGTCTCCGGCCCGACCTCCGGCATGAAGCCGTTGGCGACCTTCTGCAGGCCCTCCGGGAACGGGCCGAGGGTCTGGCCCTCCAGGAAGATCTCCGTCAGACCGCGGAAGATCAGCATGCCGGCCAGTGTCACGATGAACGACGGTATGCCGCCGTACGCGATGAAGAAGCCCTGCACCGCGCCCGCGACCGCGCCCATCAGCAGACACAGGACCAGCGCGACCGGCCAGGGGAGATCGTTCTTGACCATGAACACGGCGGCCATCGAGCCGATGAACGCCGTCAGCGAGCCGACCGACAGGTCGATGTGGCCCGCGATGATCACCAGCATCATGCCGATCGCGAGGATCAGGATGTAGCTGTTCTGCAGGACCAGGTTGGAGACGTTGCGCGGCAGCAGCAGGTCACCGCCGGTCCAGACCGCGAACAGCACCACGATCAGGCCGAGGGCGAACAGCATGCCGTACTGCCGCATGTTGCGGCGCATCCCGTCCAGCATCAGCTGGAGCAGGCCGTCGCCGCCGGCCGACCCGCCCTTTCCGGCCGGCGCGGGGGCCGGCGACTTGGCGGTCACATCCGTGCTCATCGGGTTACCTCTTTGTCCTTCGTCATCTGACGCATCAGCGATTCCTGCGAGGCCTCGGCCCGCGAGAACTCACCGGTCAGCCGCCCCGCGGCCATCGTGTAGATGCGGTCGCACATGCCGAGCAGCTCCGGCAGCTCGGAGGAGATGAAGACGACCGCCTTGCCCTGGGCCGCCAGTTGGTCGATGACCGTGTAGATCTCGTACTTCGCGCCGACGTCGATACCGCGCGTCGGCTCGTCCAGGATCAGCACGTCCGGACCGGCGAAGATCCACTTGCTGAGGACGACCTTCTGCTGGTTGCCGCCGGAGAGCTTGCCCACCGGCTCGAACACGGTCGGCGCCTTGATGTTCATCGACTTGCGGAAGCCCTCGGCGACCTGACGCTCACCGTGCTCGTCGACGACCCCGCGCTTGGCGACCTTGCCCAGGGCACTGAGCGAGATGTTGCGCCCGATGGTGTCGATGAGGTTGAGCCCGTAGTGCTTGCGGTCCTCGGTGACGTACGCGATGCCGTGCTTGACCGCCTCCGGGACGGTCTTGGTACGGATCTCCGTGCCGTCCTTCAGCACCGTGCCGCCCGCGTACCGGCCGTAGGTGCGGCCGAAGACGCTCATCGCCAGCTCGGTGCGGCCCGCGCCCATCAGGCCCGCGATGCCGACGATCTCGCCGCGCCGTACGTTCAGCGAGACGTCGTCGACCACCTTGCGCTGCTGGTCGATGGGGTGGTGCACGGTCCAGTTGCGGATCTCCAGGGCGGGCGCCTGGCCCTCCTCCGGCTGGTGCGGGGAGCGCTCGGGGAAGCGGTGCTCCAGGTCCCGGCCGACCATCCCGGAGATGATCCGGTCCTCGGTGGTCTCCTCGGCCTTCACGTCCAGCGTCTCGATGCTCCGCCCGTCCCGCAGGATGGTCACCGAGTCGGCGACCCGGCGGATCTCGTTCAGCTTGTGCGAGATGATGATCGAGGTGATGCCCTGTTCCTTCAACTGGAGTATCAGGTCGAGCAGTTTGGCGCTGTCCTCGTCGTTGAGGGCCGCCGTCGGCTCGTCGAGGATGAGCAGCTTCACCTTCTTCGACAGCGCCTTGGCGATCTCGACGAGCTGCTGCTTGCCGACGCCGATGTCCGCGACCCGGGTCTCGGGGTGCTCGTCCAGGCCGACCCGGCGCAGCAGCTCGGTGGCGTGCCTGAGGGTGTCGTTCCAGTTGATGAAGCCCCGGGCGGCGTGCTCGTTGCCGAGGAAGATGTTCTCCGCGATGGGGAGATAGGGCACCAGGGCCAGCTCCTGGTGGATGATCACGATGCCGCGTTGTTCACTGGCCCGGATGTCCTTGAAGGCGCAGGTCTCTCCTTCGAAGAGGATCTCGCCCTCGTAGGTGCCGTGGGGGTGGACCCCGGAGAGGACCTTCATCAGCGTCGACTTGCCGGCGCCGTTCTCCCCGCAGATGGCGTGGACCTCGCCCTGCCGTACGGTCAGCGTGACGTCCGACAGCGCCTTGACGCCGGGAAAGGTCTTGACGATCGAGCGCATTTCCAGGACGGGTCCCGCCATGGTCGTGCCTTCCAATCACTCGGTTCCGGCGGTTACTTGAGGTCGCTCGCCTTGATGTAGCCGGAGTCGACGAGGGCCTCCTGGTAGTTGTCCTTGTCGACGGCGACCGGCTCCAGGAGGTAGGCCGGGACGACCTTGGCGCCGTTGTCATACGTCTTGGTGTCGTTGACCTCGGGCTCCTTGTCGTTGAGGAGGCCGTCGACCATGTTGGCGGACACCTTCGCCAGCTCCCGCAGGTCCTTGAAGACGGTCATCGACTGCTCGTCGGCGACGATCGACTTCACCGAGGCCAGCTCGGCGTCCTGGCCGGTGACGACCGGCAGCGGCTTGCTCTTGGAGCCGTAGTCGTCCGACTTCAGGGCGGACAGGATGCCGATGGAGATGCCGTCGTACGGCGACAGGACCGCGTCGACCCGCTCGCTCTTGTAGGACGAGGTCAGGATGTCGTCCATGCGCTTCTGGGCGGTGCCGCCGTCCCAGCGCAGGGTGGTGACCTGGTTGAGGGCGGTCTGCCCGGAGCGGACGACCAGCTGCTTCTTGTCGATGTACGGCTTGAGGACGCTCATCGCGCCGTTGAAGAAGTAGCGGGTGTTGTTGTCGTCGTTGGAGCCGGCGAACAGCTCGATGTTGAAGGGGCCCTTCTCGCTGCCGTCCTTCAGCCCGAGCTTCTCCACGATGTAGGTGCCCTGAAGCTCGCCGACCTTCTCATTGTCGAAGGAGGCGTAGTAGTCGACGTTCTCCGTGCCCAGGATCAGGCGGTCGTAGGAGATCACCGGGATGTCGGCGTCCTTGGCCTGCTGCACGACGTTGTTCATCGACTTGTTGTCGATGGCCGCGATGATCAGCGCCTCCACGCCCTGGGTGATCAGGTTCTCGATCTGCGAGACCTGCTGGTCGGGGTCGTCCTCCCCGTAGACCAGCTTGGTCTTGTAGCCCTTGGCCTCCAGCTCCCTGACGACGTTGGCGCCGTCGGCGATCCAGCGCTCGGAGGACTTGGTCGGCATCGCGATGCCGATGGTCGCCCCCTCCGAACTTCCCTTGTCCTCCTCGCTGCCGCCCTCGCTGTTCTGGCCGCAGGCGGTCAGGGTCAGGGCGAGGGAGGCGGCCGAGGCGGCGGCGGCGAGTGCGGCTCTGCGGTTACGCATGATCATCATCCTTGATGTGTGCGAGGAGGAACCGAGACGAGGTGTGTCGGATTGTGCGCGGTCGTGTCTTCTTTTGAGAAGGGAGTTTCCAGAACGTTATGACGAGATCTCGAACCGGTTGAGCGAGCCGGGCAGCCGCGTGCCGAGCGGGGCCATGTCGCCGCCGGCGCCGTGCCGCGCGAGCAGATCCAGCGCGAGCCGTCCGCGCCGCACCCGCTCCTTGGCGGTGGCCAGGGTCAGTTCCCGCAGGTGGTGACCGTACGGGTAGATGCCGGGGGACTTCGACAGGCCGAACTTCAGATAGAGCGGGGCACCGCGCCGGATCAGCTCCGCCACCTCGTACATCCGTACATAGCCGCCCAGGTCGTCCGGCGCCTCGATGTACATGTCCATCGGCGCCGCCGACACCCGGCGGATCTCGGTGAGGTGGTCCAGCGTCAGATCGCTGGGCACGTTGACGGAGTCGGCGCCGAGCCGCTCGTAGACGGCGAACGAGGCCGGGTTGACCGGCCCGACGAGCGCGGAGACCTTGAGGGTGGTGTCGGCGGGGATGATCCCCGCGGACCGCGCCCGGTGCAGCGTCCACAGCACGCCCTCGTCGGCGACCAGCAGGCACTTGACGCCCAGCTCGGTGGCCCGGACGGCGTCCTCGACGCATCCGGCGACGGCGTCGTGGCCGCGCGCCCGCAGCCCCCCGCCGCCGGAGTCGGTCCGGGTGGAGCCGCCGATGTCCCAGGTCCCGCGCGGACCGGTGAACAGGCACAGTTCGATGTCGCGGGCGGCGGTGGCCTCGACCATCTCGGTGATCTCGGCGTCGGAGAGCATCCACACGCCGCTGCCCTGGCTGATCCGGTGGATCGGCACGTCGAGGCGGGAGGACTCCTTCAGGACCACCGCCAGCGCCTCGGGACCCTCGCAGGACGGGATCTCGGTGCGCCAGCGACCGCCGTCCGGGAAGGTGTGCGGCGAGGCGTCGGCGGGGTCGAGGGCGGGCGCGCCCAGGCCGAGGGCGGTGAGCGCCTGCTCACCGGGCCGGCGGGGCGCCGTGGCGGAAGCGTCGGTCACAAGCTGTCCTTCGTGTTCGATATGCCGGACACAGTTCGCGGCACATGGCAGACGGGCGGGGCGTGGGTGTACGCCGGTACGGAGGCCGTCAGGTCGCACCCGTACCGGCGTACGGCTGGGGGCTGCCTCAGGGACGCAGCAGTACCTTGCCCACCTTCGGGTCGCCGGACCCCACCAGCTCGATGGCGTGCGGGAACTCGGCCAGCGGCAGTTCGTGCGTCACCAGCGGCAGCGGGTCGAGCAGCCCGGCGGCGAACACCCGGACCGTGTGCGCCCAGGCGTCCGGGGGCGCCCCGAAGACGGTGTGCACCTCCAACTGCCGCACGACCAGGTCGGTGGGGTCGAGGCCGGTGGCGCCGGGCGCCGGGATGCCGGTCAGCACGAGCCGTCCGCCGCGCCTCAGCAGCGCCGCCGCGGTACGGGCGGCGTCGGCCGACCCCGCCGTCTCGATGACGACGTCGAAGTCGTCGGGGAGCGGCTGGTCCTTGGTGCGGAAGTCGGTCGCCCCGAACTGCCGGGACAGCGCCTCCCGGTCGCCGCGCGTACCGACGGTCAGCAGCTCGGCGGGGGAGCCGGCGGCGAGGAACTGCACGGCGAACATCCCGAGCGTGCCCGTGCCGACGACGGCGACCCGCTCGCCCGGCCGGGCGTTCGCCTTCAGCGCGGCGGCGGCGATGCAGGCGGCCGGCTCCAGCAGGGCGGCGGCCGAGAGGTCGGCGTCGTCGGGCAGGACGTGCAGCAGCCGGGCCGGCAGCGTCAGCGTCGGGGCCATGGCGCCCGGCTGGGTGAACCCGGTCTCCTCGTACCCGGCGGTGCACAGCGTGGTCTCACCGGCGTGGCACCGGTCGCAGACCTGGCAGTTGCGGAACCCCTCGCCGACCACCTTCCGCCCGACGAGCGAGACCGGTACCCCGGCCCCGACCGCCTCGACCGTCCCCGACCACTCGTGCCCGGGGACCAGCGGGTAACGGACGTACCCGTCGGGCCGGTTGCCCTGGTGCACTTCGCGGTCGCTGCCGCAGATACCGGCCGCGTGCACCCGGACCAGCGCCTCGCCGGCGGCCGGGTCGCGCGGCTCGTGCGGCACCAGCCGGTGCGCGCCCGGCGCCTCGATGACGACGGCGCTGCTCACGCCGTGGTCCCCTTCGGCTTGCGCTGCTCCCAGCCCTCGGCCCACAGGTCGAACCGGGCCTGCTGCTGCGGGAACTCGGCGGCGGCGTCGGTGTCCAGCTCCACGCCGAGCCCGGGGGCGTCGGAGAGGTGGAAGCACCCGTCCTCCGGGTCCACCTGCGGAGCGCCCTTGACCACCTTCTTGATCTCCGCGTCCGCGAAGTCGTTGAAGTGCTCCAGGATCTTGAAGTTGGGGGAGGTGAAGCCGACCTGGAGCGAGGCGGCGGTGAGCACGGAGCCGCCCACGTTGTGCGGCGCGACCAGCGTGTAGTGCGTCTCGGCGGTCGCGGCGAGCTTGCGCGTCTCCCAGATGCCGCCGAGGTGGCCGACGTCCGGCTGGATGATGTCGACGGACTGGTCCTCGAACAGCTCCCGGAACTCGATCCGGTCGTGGATGCGCTCACCGGTGGCGACGGGGATGTCCACCTTCTCGGCGACCTTCTTCAGCGCCCGCAGGTTCTCCGGCGGCACCGGCTCCTCCAGCCAGGCCGGCTTGAAGGGCGCGAGTTCCTTCGCGAGCCGTACGGCGGTGGAGGGGGAGAACCGGCCGTGCATCTCCAGCATCAGCTCGGCCTCGGGCCCGATGGCGTCCCGCACGGCCTCGATGAGGGAGACGGCGTACAGCGTCTGCTCGTGGTCCAGCTCGAAGTGCCCGGTCCCGAACGGGTCGATCTTCAGCGCCCGGTACCCGCGCTCCATGACCCCCTGGGCGGCCTTGTGGTACGCCTCGGGCGTCCGCTCGGTGGTGTACCACCCGTTGGCGTACGCCTTCACCTTGTCGGTGACCTTGCCGCCCAGCAGCTGCCACACCGGCACGCCGAGCGCCTTGCCCTTGATGTCCCAGCAGGCCATCTCGACGACGGCGATGCCGGACATCACGATCTCGCCCGCGCGCCCGTAGTCGCCGTACTTCATGCGCTTGACGAGGTCCTCGACAGCGAACGGGTCGGAGCCGAGAATGTGGTTGACCTCGGCCTCCTTCAGGTAGCCGAGAAGCGCGTCGGTGTGCCCCAGCATCCGGGTCTCGCCGACTCCGGTGAGGCCCTCGTCGGTGTGCACCTGGACATAGGTCAGGTTGCGCCACGGCGTCCCGACCACGTGCGTGCTGATTCCGGTGATGCGCACGGCAGCTGACCTCCGCTACGTTCGATATTTCGTCACTCGTTCGAAATGCTGGCGTGACAGTAAGGACGGGGCGGCGGGGGTGTCAATGGGTCAGGCACATAACGGTTTCGGCACTTTCGAAACCTTGTCGCCGGTCGGGGCGGCCGTTTCCCACACAACCTTCACAGGCGGCACTAGGAAGGCGGCCGACGCGGAACTTAACCTTCACGCGTCATGGACTACTGCGACCCGTGCCGACGGCACCTCAACGGCGCCCTGGCCTGCCCGGGGTGCGGCGCACCGGCCGGCCCGGCGGACATACCGGCCTCGGAGGTACCTGACGCCACCGTCGGCGCCGGTACCGGTACCGGCGTCCCGGACCTCGGTCTCGTGGCGACGGCGGGGGAGTCCACGGCCGGAACCGACACCCGGGTGGCGGCGCCGGGAGGCCGCGCCGCCCGCAGACGCGAGCAGCGCCAGGACGGGCGGCGGAACCGGGAACGGGGCCCGGCGGGCGGCGGCCCCGCCGCCGACGGTCCTGCCGAGGACGCCGACGGTGCCGGCGAGGGCGACGGACTGCCCGGCCGACGCGATCGCAAAGCGGCGGCCCACCGCAGGCGCCGCCGCCGGGCGCTGCTGATCACCGCGGGGTTCGTGCTCGCGGCCGGCTGCCTGAGCCTGGCCGAACTCGGCACCGACGTCCCCGGTTTCCCCTCCTCGAAACCGGCCACGTCCGGGGGAGAGGGTCCCGAGTCCGACCGGGAGGACGAGGACGACGACCCCTCGCCGGGCACCACGACCGCCCCCGTGGACGACGCGACGTCCGCCGGCGCGACGGGTACGGCGCCCCCGGACGCCTCGGACTCGGCGTCGGCGGACCCGGACGCGTCGGGCACGACGGAGGCGGCGGACTCCGGCGCCCCGGACGAAGACGAGGACGCGGACCCGACGACATCCCACGCCACCACCCCGGGAGCCTCCTCGGCGCCCCCGGCGGCGACCACCCCGACGGACGAGTCCCCTTCCCTCCCGGAAACCTCCGACCCCGAGCCCTCGACCTCCGACCCGGAACCGTCGGCGTCGGAGACGTGCGACCGGTGGCTGTGGTGGTGCGCGTAGGGCTGCGCCGGGTCGAGATCCTCACCCTTCCGCTCGTCCGGCTCGGCCACCGGCGCGTCGACGGTTACGGTTACCCAATTCCGAATGGGAAAGTTGAATTCACTGGAGAGCTCAAGTACCGTTCGTGTCGTGAAAAAAATTAACCTCGGCAGGACTCAGGGATTACTCAAGAAGATTTCCGTCGCGGCGGCAGTCGCTGCCGGATTGACGATAGTGATTCCGGCGACTCCCGCCGCCGCAGTCAACCGCGTTGACTGTAAATGGCCCTCGACGATCGACGAGTATGCTCGCGTGACGTCATACGGCTTGCCGACGTGTTTCGCCAATGCTGGTGCGACGAGCGTGAATATCCACAATGTCGGAAAGTTCCACTCGGGCAACAATAAGGTCACGTTCTTCTACACCGTCGAAGCGAATGGTTATCAGAGCTCCCTCACCCTGGAGAAGTGGCAGGAGCGCAGCCTGACGTTCAATCTCACTGCCCGCGTGACTTCGGTGGTGATCTGGTGATCCGGTGACCGGACACCACTGACGAACTCCGCTGCCCGCGACGGCCGGACTTCCCTTCCTGGCCGTCCCGGGTCGACAGCGCCATTTCCAGGATCTGGTGCGTCGACCCGGAGTTTGCCCAAATAGCCGCGAGTGAGGACACGAGTCCTCGACGAGACTGGTCGGCCTTTCGACGCGGCGTGCCGCGATGGTAAAAGGTCAATACGGCTGACCGGGAGCCGATTCGTCGGAGAGCCGATTGTTCCTGTCGATCTCCGGCATGTGTGTCTCGGCCCAGACCCGCAGGGCGGCCAGCGGCCCTTCGAGGGAGAGGCCCAGCTCGGTGAGCCGGTAGTGGACGGCGGGCGGCACGGTGGGCTCGACGCGCCGGGCGACCAGGCCGTCGCGGTCCAGGCTCCGCAGGGTGGCGGACAGCATCTTCTGCGAGATGCCGGGGACCCGGCGCCGCAACTCCGCGAACCGGATCTCCCCCGACGCCTCCTCGGCCAGCACCTTCACCACCATCGACGTCCACTTGGTGCCGACGCGGTCGAGCAACTGCCGCGTCGGACAACGCGGATCGAGCAGATCACCGGGACGTGACGTGGTCACCCGTACCTCACCACCTGAAACAAAAGTGCCGTCTTGGGCTCACCAGGCTAGTTCCTTACGGTGACCAGGTCACCCTTGGTCACCCCCTGCCTGGAGCCAGCCATGCCCGCCCTGCCGGCCACGCCCGACCTGCGCCGCGTCCCCGTCAACGGCACCGAACTCAACGTCGCCCTCGCCGGGTCCGGCCCCGCCGTCCTGCTGCTGCACGGCTTCCCGCACACCTGGCAGGTGTGGACGGACGTCCTGGCCGACCTGTCCCGCGACCACCTCGTCATCGCGCCGGACCTGCGCGGCTTCGGCGCGAGCGCCCGGCCCGCCGCCGGAAACGACGCCGGCACGCTGGCCGAGGACGCCGAGGAGCTGCTCACCGCGCTCGGCGTCTCCTCGGCCGCCGTGGTCGGCATCGACGCCGGCACCCCGCCGGCCTTCCTCCTCGCCCTGCGCCGCCCCGGTCTCGTCCGGCGCCTGGCCGTCATGGAGTCCCTGCTGGGCCGGCTGCCCGGCGCCGAGGACTTCCTGGCCGGCGGACCGCCGTGGTGGTTCGGCTTCCACGCCGCCGCGCCCAGCCTCGCCGAGACCGTCCTCGAAGGACACGAGGCCGAGTACATCGACTGGTTCCTGAACGCCGGCACCCTCGGCGCGGGCGTCCGCCCGGCCGTCCGGGACGCCTTCGTCCGCGCGTACACCGGCCGGGAAGCGCTCGGCAGCGCGTTCGCCTCCTACCGGGCCCTGCCCGAGAGCGCCGACCAGATCGAGCGTGCCCTCACCACCACCCGCCTGACCGTCCCCACCCTGGCCATCGGCGCCCACCCCGTCGGCCACGCCCTGGAACACCAACTCCGCCCCGTCACCGACGACCTCACCGGACACGTCATCGAGGACTGCGGCCACATCATCCCCTTGCACCGGCCCCAGGCACTGCTGACGGTGCTGCGGCCGTTCCTGTCCGCCGGCCGCTGTCCGGACCGAAACGGCGGGGAGTGCACGGGTGATGTCGCCTAACGTTGGTCCCCGATGGGCTCGAACGCGAGCCGCGAGGAGGGCTTCATGGGTACGAGCAGCTGGGTCAGCACCTCCCTTCCGTACCTGACCCCGCAGCAGAACGACGCCTGGGCCGCCGAAGCAGCCGCGCGGGGCCGCCGGGGAACTCAGCGCGTCCTGCACGCCGGCGAGGTGCCCGCACCGGCCGAGGTCGCGGAGCTGTTCGGCATCGCGGCAGGGGAGCCGGTCGTCGTGCGCCGCCGCCTGATCCTGCTCGACGAGCGTCCGAACGAACTGACCGACTCGTACTACCCACTGTCCATCGCCCGGGGCACCGCCCTCGCCCGCACCGCCAGGATCCGCGGCGGAGCCGCCGCCCTGCTCGCGGAACTCGGGCACGTCGGCGTCCTGGTGAGGGAGGACGTGACGGCCGCGCTGCCCGACGAGGAGGAGTGCCGGACCCTGGACGCCACCCCCGACGAGCCGGTCCTCCGGCTCACCCGGGTCACGCTCGACCGCGACGACCGCCCGGTCCAGGCCGACCGTATGGTGATGCCCGCCCTACGGCAGAGGCTGCGTTACGAGATCAGGATCGGATGACCGTGCCCCAGGCAGAAACGGAAGCCGTCGACCGCCGCTCGCTGCACGAGCGCGTCGCCGCCGATCCGCGCGACGACATCATGAGCGGCGAACTCGCGCCCGGTGCGCGCCTGCCCTCGACGGCGCGGCTCAAGGAACCTTCGACGCGTCGAACGCCACGGTGCAGAAGGCGCTCCAACTCCTCAATGAGGAGAGCCTCGTGGTCGGCAGGGCGGGAGCCGCCGTCACCGTGCGCGAGCACCGGCAGCGCACGGTCCGGCCCGCCGCGCTCACGGCTCCGGGCCGCTGACTCACCGAGGCGGCCAAGCACGGCACCCACGCCCGCAGCGTCCTGCGCGAGGTCGCCGAGGTCATCCCGCCCGCCGACGTCCGAGCCGCCTTCGGCCTCCCGGCGGACGGCACGGCGCTGCTGCGCGCCCAGCTCCTCCTGATCGACGACGAGCCCGCCGAACTCGCCCACTGCTACTACCCGTTGGGCATCGCCCGGGGCACGGCACTCATGGAGCGCCGCCGGATCAAGGGCGGCGCCACCGCACTCCTCACGGAACTGGGGCATCCCCCGCGCCGCAGCGTCGACCGCGTCTCCGCACGCATCCCCACCCAGGAGCAGTACCAAGCCCTCCGCCTCACCGGCAGTACGCCCGTCCTGCGCACCCTCCGGGTCGTCCACAGCGACGGGCGGGCCCCGGTCGAGGTGACCGTCATGGTGAAGGCCGGGCACCTCTACGAGCTCCAGTACGAGTTCGAGGCGTAAGCACCCGCCCGCCCGGGGATTCAGCCCTCCGCCCCCTCGTCCTCCCCGACCATCCGCCGCAACGCGTCCCGCAGCGCCAGCCGCTCCCCCTCCGACAGCCCCGCCAGCGGCTCCCGCGCGAAGCGCAGTGACTCCCGCAGGCTCTGCGCCACCCGCAGGCCCTCCTCCGTGGCCGCCGCGACCTTCACGCGCCGGTCGCCGGGGTCGGGGCGGCGCTCCACCAGTCCGCGCGCCTCCAGACGGTCCACGATGCCCGTGACGTTCGACGGCTCGCACCGCAGCTTGCGGGCCAGCCTGCGCATCGGCAGCGGCTCCAGGGACAGCAGCCTCAGCAGCCGCGCCTGCGCCCCGGTCAGCGCGTGCTCGGCCGCCGCCTCCTCGTAGTCCGCGTGGAACCGGGCCACGGCCACGCCGATCAGCTCGACGACCTCCAGGGTCAGTGCGTCCGGTCGGGGGGTGGAGTGAGCGTCGGCCATGGATTCAGGGTACCCATTGTTTGACAACCTGAAATTTCCAGGCGCACAGTTGTTTCAGGTACTGAAACATCCTCGAAAGGGCCGCTCATGACCGAGTCCCCCACGCTCCCCTCCGTCAACCGCGAATGGCACCTGCTGAGCCGCCCGGTCGGCTGGCCGAAGGAAGAGGACTTCGCCCTCGTCGAGGCGGACGTCCCCACCCCCGGTGAGGGCCAGGTGCTGGTCCGCAACACCTACCTCTCCGTCGACCCGTACATGCGCGGCCGGATGAGCGCCGCCAAGTCCTACGTCGCCCCCTTCGAGCTGGGCAAGGTCATGCAGGGCGGCGCGGTCGGCGAGGTCGTGGCGTCGAACGCCGAGGGCATCGCCGCCGGCGACCACGTCCTGCACTGGCTCGGCTGGCGCGAGTACGCCGTCGTGGACGCGGCGCAGGCCGTCAAGGTCGACCCCGAGGTCGCGCCCCTGTCGACGTACCTCGGTGTGCTCGGCATGCCCGGCCTCACCGCGTACGCCGGTCTGCTGCGCACCGCCTCCTTCAAGGAGGGCGACGCCGTGTTCGTGTCCGGTGCCGCGGGCGCCGTCGGCGGCCAGGTCGGGCAGATCGCGAAGCTGAAGGGCGCCTCGCGGGTCATCGGCTCCGCCGGGTCCGACGAGAAGGTCAAGCTGCTCACGGACGAGTACGGCTTCGACGCCGCCTTCAACTACAAGGACGGCGACGTCAGCGGCCAGCTCCGCGCCGCCGCCCCGGACGGCGTCGACGTCTACTTCGACAACGTCGGCGGCGACCACCTGGAGGCCGCCATCGGCTCCCTCAACCGGGGCGGCCGGATCGCGGTCTGCGGCATGATCTCGGTCTACAACAACACCGAGCCCGCGCCCGGCCCGAAGAACCTCGCCCGCCTCATCCAGACCCGCGGCCGCATCGAGGGCTTCCTCGTCGGCGACCACTATGACCTCCAGCCGCAGTTCGTGGAAGAGGTCGGCCCCTGGGTCCGCGACGGCCGGCTGAAGTACCGGGAGACCGTCGTCGAGGGCATCGAGAACAACCTGGAGGCGTTCCTCGGCGTCCTGCGCGGCGACAACACCGGCAAGATGATCGTCAAGCTCTGACGCTCGATTCGGAACCTACCCTGACGCGAGGGTAGGTTCCGCCCCGTCCGCCCCGTCGGCCCCGTCGGCCCCGTCGGCCCCGTCGGCCCCGTCGGCCCCGTCGGCCCCGCCCGCCCTACTGCCGAGCCGGCTCCCCGCCGGACTCGGTCAGCCGCCGCCGCAGCGTGGCGGCGAAGTCCTCGGCCATCGACAGCCGGGCCCGAAGCGTCTCGCAGCGGGCGTCGGCCACCTTGCGGTAGGAGTCCAGGCGCTCCCGCAGCCGCTCCCGCTCCTCCTCGGAGGGAGCCCCGCCGACCGCCGACAGCCGGTCGGTGATCTCCAGCAGGTCCCGCATCTCCTCCAGGGAGAAGTCCAGCGGCTTCATCCGGCGGATCACCATCAGCCGCTCGACGTCCGACTCCGTGTACAGGCGGAAACCGCCCTTGCTGCGGGCGGAGGGGATGACGAGGCCGACCTCTTCGTAATGACGCATGGTGCGCAGCGACAAACCGGTCCGTTCGGCGACCTCGCCGATCTGCATCTGCCGCTGTTCCGTCATCGCCGTGTCTCTCCTCGTACTGAGCGGCTCGCACTCTTCCCTCACGTCAGGGTAGAGTCATCGAGCGGGTAGAACCATGATGCCCGACCGGCGCCCGGACGGGCCGCCGCTCTGTCCGTCGGGGCCCGTCGAGGCGGCCGGGCCCCGGACGGTTCCTCCCGGACGATCCCCCCCGGGAATCACGCACACCGAGCGCGAGTGTCCAGCGGCAAGTGGATACGTGCGCCTGAACAGGAACGGTCGCATGTCCTCACCGCTGTCCCAGGCCCCCGGGCCACGCCTGTCCAAGCCGGACTGGCTCGCCTCGCCCAAGGTGCTGCGCACCGAGGTGCTGGCCGGCCTGGTCGTCGCGCTCGCCCTGATCCCCGAGGCGATCTCCTTCTCGATCATCGCCGGCGTCGACCCCGCGATCGGCCTGTTCGCCTCGTTCACCATGGCGGTCGTGATCTCGGTCGTCGGCGGCCGCAAGGCGATGATCTCCGCCGCCACCGGCGCGGTCGCCCTGGTCATCGCCCCGCTCAACCGCGAGCACGGCCTCGGCTACCTGGTCGCCGCCGTCATCCTCGCCGGCGTCTTCCAGGTGGTCCTCGGCGCGCTCGGGGTGGCCAGGCTGATGCGGTTCGTGCCGCGCAGCGTCATGGTGGGCTTCGTCAACGCCCTCGCGATCATGATCTTCATGGCCCAGGTGCCGGAGATGCACGACGTGCCCTGGGCCGTCTACCCGCTGATCATCGGCGGCCTGGCCCTGATGGTGTTCTTCCCCAAGGTCACCAAGGTGGTCCCGGCGCCGCTGGTCTCCATCGTCGTCCTGACCGTGATCACCGTCGGCGCGGGGATCGCCGTACCGGCCGTCGGCGACAAGGGCGACCTGCCCTCCTCCCTGCCGGTGCCTGGCCTGCCCGACGTGCCGTTCACCCTGGAGACCCTGACCACCATCGCGCCCTACGCCCTGGCGATGGCGCTGGTGGGCCTGATGGAGTCGCTGATGACGGCCAAGCTCGTCGACGACATCACCGACACCCGCTCCGACAAGACCCGGGAGTCCATCGGCCAGGGCATCGCCAACATCGTCACCGGCTTCTTCGGCGGCATGGGCGGCTGCGCCATGATCGGCCAGACCATGATCAACGTGAAGGTCTCCGGCGCCCGCACCCGCCTGTCCACCTTCCTCGCCGGGGCGTTCCTGATGGTGCTGTGCATCGCCTTCGGGCCCGTCGTCTCGGACATTCCGATGGCCGCCCTGGTCGCCGTCATGGTGATGGTGTCGGTGGGCACCTTCGACTGGCACTCGATCCGGCCCAGGACCCTCAAGCGGATGCCGCTGGGCGAGACGACCGTCATGGTCGTCACCGTCGTCGTCGTGGTCGCCACCGAGAACCTGGCCATCGGCGTCGTCGTCGGCTCCCTCACCGCGATGACCGTCTTCGCCCAGCGCGTCGCCCACCTGGCCCGGGTGTCCGGCGTGGTCGACCCCGACGGCAAGCAGGTCGTCTACTCGGTCACCGGCGAACTCTTCTTCGCCTCGTCCAACGACCTCGTCCACCAGTTCGACTACCAGAACGACCCGGACGACGTGGTCATCGACCTCTCCGGCACCCGCATCTGGGACGCCTCCTCGGTCGCCGCGCTGGACGCCATCGAGACCAAGTACGCCGAACGCGGCAAGAAGGTCACCGTCACCGGCCTCGACGAGCCCAGCGCCGCCATGCGCGAGCGGCTCGCCGGACAGCTCACCGCGGGCCACTGACCCCCGCGCCCCCGCACCCGCGGGCCCCGCGCCCCGCGCCCATGCACCCGCCGGCCCCCGCCCGATAGAGTGCGCCCATGCGTGATCTTGGGGCGGGATTCGGTCATCTCCTGAAGGGCCAGCGCTGGGTGGCCCGGCACGGCAAGAGCTACGGCTTCGGGCTGCTGCCGGGACTGATCACCCTGGTCCTGTACCTGGCGGCCCTGGTGGCGCTCGCCCTGTGGGGCACGGACTTCGTCGCCTGGGCCACCCCCTTCGCCGACGACTGGTCGAGCCCCTGGCCCGGCCTCTTCCGCGGCTTCCTCACCGCCGTCCTGTTCGCCCTTGCCCTGCTCCTGGCTGTCCTCACCTTCACCGCGGTGACCCTGCTGATCGGCCAGCCCTTCTACGAGAGCCTGTCCGAGCGGGTCGACCGGGACGTCTCCCCGGACGGCACCGCCCCCGAGTCCGACCTGCCGCTCTGGCGGGAGCTGTGGATCTCCGGCCGCGACAGCCTCCGGATCGTCGTCCGCGCCGCGATCTGGGGCGTGCTCCTCTTCGCGCTCGGCTTCATCCCGGTCGTCGGCCAGACGGTCGTCCCCGTGATCGGCTTCTTCGTCACCGGGTTCTTCCTCACCGAGGAGCTGACCTCCGTCGCCCTCCAGCGCCGCGGCGTCGTCCTCCGCGACCGCCTCGCCCTGCTGCGCTCCCGCAAGACGCTGGTCTGGGGCTTCGGCACCCCGCTGGGCCTGGCCTTCCTGGTCCCGGTCGTCGCGGTGTTCCTGATGCCGGGCGCGGTCGCCGGCGCCACCCTCCTCGCCCGCGAACTGCTGGGGGAGGAGACCCGCGACGGCGACGAGGAGACCCCCGCCGTCAGCTCCGCGCCCGCTCCGCCGACGCGCTGACCGCCACCGACACGATCGCCCGCACCTGCGCCACGATGTCCCGCCGGGCGCGCACGAAGCCGGCGTCGGTGACCTCGGTGGTGTTCCCGGCGCCGAACTGGAGCACCGGCGTGTGCACATGCCCGCCGGGCAGCTCGTCGCCGAGGCCCAGCCGGTCGCGCAGCAGCGTCGCCCGGTAGGCGATCTCGTTGGAGAGGTAGTCCCCGCCGCCCCCGGCCCGCGCCGCCGACCCGGGCGTGGGCCCGTCCGGCCGGACCACGGGCTCGGTGCCGCCCGCCGGGACCTCCGTCACGCTGGTGTTGTCGTACACCGGGAACCGCCCGGTGTCCGCCGCCACGATCTCCCGGTACGGCAGCGTGGTCGTCGTCCACTGCGGCTGGCCGGCCGGGTCGGACACCGGCACGAGCCCCGTACGGGAGACGTTCTCGTTGTCCGCGAAGCCGCCGCGCCAGGCCCCGTTGGTCCGCTCCACGTCGAACCGGCCCACCCGCCCCTGGCTCACCGTCGCGAACAGGTCGGCGCGCGGCAGGTACGGCCGCAGCGCCCGCTCCACCGCGCCGCCCGCGAAGTCGTCCCAGCGCACCGGGAACACCGCCGTCTCCACCCGGGCCGGCCCCCGGTCGGTCCGGATCACCGCACCGTCCAGCGCCAGCGCGGACGCCCCGGAGGGGTTGGAGATACGGATGTCCCGGTCCAGCGTGAACGGGTCGAACCCGGTGACCAGGACCCGCAGCACGTCCTTGCCGCCCGGCAGCCGGATGTCCTCCTGCCCCCGTGAGGTCCGCTCCAGGTCCTCCAGCAGTGCCGCGCGCTGACGGGCCGACAGCCCGAACTCCGGCTCCCAGAGCCGCAGTTCCCGCGTCATCCCGAGCCGGGCCCAGTACAGCGGCCGGTCGTCGTCCCGCGGCAGGTCCCCGCGCGCCGGACCCCGCCCCCGCGCCCGGTCCACCGCCCGCTCCCACAGCGCCGACCCCTGCCGCAGGACCGTACGGCGGGCCTCGGCGCAGGAGTCCGCGCGGTCGAGGGCGCGGGCGAACTCCGGTGCCACCGTGTCGAATCCGGAGCGCCGCAGGATCTCCTGGGGCACCGCCCGGTCGAGCCGCCGTTCTTCCGCCGTGGGCGCCGCCGCCGTGGACGCCGTGGTGTCCGCCGCCGCCGGTACCGAGACCCCCGCCACCAGGGCCAGGGCAAGTCCGCTGATCCGTACACCTGTGCCGGTCATGGGCGGCAGTATCGCGTGACGGAAGTGACGCGCGCTACGGCGCGTGGTGCCGGACGAGCGTCACGACTCGCCCAGCAGCGTCAGGAAGTCCCGGAACGCCCCCGGCATGTCCACCGACTCCGGGTCCAGCAGCCACTGGTACTGCAACCCGTCCAGCACCGCCACCATGAGCGGCGCCGCCCGCTCCGGGGCCAGCCCGCTCGGCAGCCGGTCGCCGTACTCCGCGCGCAGCAGCTCCGCCATCGAGCCGCGCACCCGGCCGTACCGCTCGGCGAAGTACGCCCGCGCCGGATGCCCCTCCGTGACGCTCTCCCCGAGCAGCGCGGAGAAGGTCTGGACGATGCCCGGCCGTGTCGCGTTGTACTCGACCAGCGAGGCGAGCAGATCCAGGCGCAGTCCGCCGGCGGGGAGGGCGTCCCAGCGGTCCCGTTCCTCCAGGACCGCCACCAGCAGCGCCTCCTTGTTCGGGAAGTGGTGCAGCAGTCCCTGCTGGGTGAGCCCGGCCCGCTCGGCCACGGCGGCCAGGCTCGCGCCCCGGTATCCCCGCCCGGCGATGACCTCGACGGCGGCCCGCAGGATCTCCGCGCGCCGCTCCGCGCTCCTGGCCCTGGTCGTCATGGCGTCACCGTACGTCATACGGACGGCCGTCATATAACGACAGAATAACGAAACCTACCGATCACCAGGTGCCGGGTGCAGGATGAGCACGTCCGAACGGCTTTCGACGTGGAGGTGCCGCGGTGGCTGAGACAGCGGTGGAGACCGAGGCTCGGGAGGCGGCCGTCGAGGCCGCCCTGGGCAAGCTCGACCTGGAGGCGAAGGCACGGCTGCTGGCCGGGCAGGACATGTGGACCCTGCCCGCGTTCCCGGAGATCGGCCTCGCCTCCCTGGTGATGTCCGACGGCCCGATCGGCGTCCGGGGAGTGCGCTGGAGCGCCGACGACCCGTCCGTGGCGCTGCCCTCCCCGACCGCGCTGGCCGCCTCCTGGGACCCGGAGCTGGCCCGCCGCGCCGGGGTGCTGCTGGCCCAGGAGGCCCGCCGCAAGGGCGTCCACGTGCTGCTCGCCCCGACCGTCAACCTGCACCGCTCCCCGCTCGGCGGCCGGCACTTCGAGGCGTACAGCGAGGACCCGTACCTCACCGGCCGGATCGGCACCGGCTATGTCACCGGCGTCCAGTCCGGCGGCGTCGGCACCACCGTGAAGCACTTCGTCGCCAACGACGCCGAGACCGACCGCTTCACCGTGAACAACCTGGTCTCCGAACGCGCCCTGCGCGAGCTGTACCTGGCCCCCTTCGAGGCGATCGTCGAGAACGCCCGCCCCTGGGGCGTCATGACCGCCTACAACTCGGTCAACGGGCCGACCATGACCGAGCACCACAGGCTGGTCGAAGAGGTCCTGCGCGGGGAGTGGGGCTTCGACGGCTTCAACGTCTCCGACTGGACCGCCGCCCGCTCCACCACCGGCGCGATCGACGGCGGCCTCGACGTGGCGATGCCCGGCCCCGGCACCGTCTACGGCACGGCCCTCGCGCAGGCCGTGCGCGACGGCCGGGTCGAGGAGGCCAAGGTCGACGCCGCCGTGCGCAACGTGCTGCGGCTCGCCGCCCGCGTCGGCATCCTCCAGGGCGCCGAACCGGTCGTCCCCGAGCCCCCGGCCCCGGTGGACGGCGCCGCCCTCGCCCGCGAGATCGCCCGCCGCTCCTTCGTCCTGGTCCGCAACGAGGGCGGGGCCCTCCCCCTGCGGCCCGGCACCGTCGCCCTCATCGGCGCCGCCGCCCGCGACGCCCGCGTCCTCGGCGGCGGCTCCGCCACCGTCTTCCCCGCGCACGTCGTCTCCCCGCTCGACGGCCTCACCGCCGCCCTCCCCGAGGGCACCCTCAGCTACGCCGTCGGCGCCGACCCGAACACCGAACTGGCCGTCGCCGGCAAGGGCTTCGCCCTGCGCGCCGTCTGCCACGACGCCGACGGCCGGGTCATCGGCACCGCGAACGCCCCCGACGGCCACGTCCAGTGGATGGGCTCCGACCTGCCCGAGGGCGTCACCCACGAGGCCCTGCGCACCGTCGACCTCACCGGCACCTTCACCCCGCGCGACAGCGGCACCCACACCTTCGGCATCAAGGGCCTGGGCGCCTTCACCCTCACCGTCGACGGCACCACGTACTTCGACGACGTCCAGCGCCCCGTCAAGGACGACCCCTTCCTGTCCTTCTTCGGCGCCCCCGAGCCCCGCGCCGAGGTGGAGCTGACCGCCGGACAGCCGGTCGAGGTCAGCCTGCGGTACGCCGTCGACCTCCCCGACGACATGCCGATGAAGGTCATCACCTTCTCGCTGTGCCACGCCGAACCCGTACGCGACCCCGACGAGCTGATCGCCGAGGCCGTCGAGACCGCCCGGGGCGCCGACACCGCCGTGGTCGTCGTCGCCACCACCGAACGCGTCGAGTCCGAGGGCTTCGACCGCACCGACCTGAAGCTCCCCGGCCGCCAGGACGACCTGGTCCGCGCCGTCGCCGCCGCCAACCCCCGCACCGTCGTGGTCGTCAACTCCGGCTCCCCGGTGGAGCTGCCCTGGCGGGACGAGGTCGCCGCCGTGCTGCTGAGCTGGTTCCCCGGCCAGGAGGGCGGCGCCGCGCTCGCCGACGTCCTGACCGGCGCCCACGAACCGGGCGGCCGGCTCCCCACCACCTGGGGCTCCCTCACCGACGCCCCGGTCACCCAGGTCGTCCCCGAGAACGGCGCACTCCCCTACACCGAGGGCGTCTTCATCGGCTACCGCGCCTGGGAACGGGAAGGCCGCACCCCCGCCTACCCCTTCGGCCACGGCCTCGGCTACACCGACTGGAGCTACGAGTCCCTCCAGGTCACCGGCACCACCGTGCGGGTCCGGCTGCGCAACACCGGCGACCGCCCCGGCCGCGAGGTCGTCCAGCTCTACCTGGCCCCCGCCCAGCCCGACCCCTCCCGCCCCGCCCGCTGGCTGGCCGGATTCGCCGGCGTCGAGGCCGCCCCCGGCGAACGCGCCGAGGTCACCGTCGAACTGCCCCGCCGCGCCTTCGAGGTCTGGGACGAGGCGGCGGACACCTGGTCGTTTGTGAAGGGTTCGTACGAACTCCAGGCCGGGCGCTCGATCGCCGACCGCCGGATCACCGCGCCGATTAACGTCTGAGACCGAGGCCGCTCACCTGCCGAGCGGCCTCCCGGGACAGCCCCGGCCCGGACCTGACGACCGGGCCGGGGCTCAGCCCGCCCGCCGTGCCTCAGCGCACGGAGAACCCGTACACCGTCTCCGAACGGAACACCTCGCCCGGCGCCAGCACGGTGCTCGGGAAGGCCGGCCGGTTCGGCGAGTCGGGGAAGTGCTGGGTCTCCAGCGCGATCCCGTCCCCGGGCGCGAACGGCTCGCCCAGGTGGTCGGCGGTGTACAGCTGGAGACCCGGCTCCGTGGTCGCCACCGTCAGCACCCGTCCGGACGCCGGGTCGTACAGCTCCGCGACCTCCTCGGCCGCCGCCGTCACCCCCTTGTCCAGCACGAAGTTGTGGTCGTACCCCGACCCGACCTTCCGGGCCGCACGGAAGTCGAAACGGGTCCCGTCCACCTCCGCCAGTTCACCCGTCGGGATCAGGTCCGCGTCCACCGGCGTGATCCGCGAGGCGGCGATCCGCAGCTCGTGGCCGCCCGCGTGACCGGCGCCCCGGCCGCCCAGGTGGAAGTAGCTGTGGTTGGTCAGGTTCACCACCGTCGGCGCGTCCGTGACCGCCTCGTACGCGATCCGCAGCGCCCCCGACGCGTCCAGCGTGTACGTCGCCGACAGCTCCAGCCGGCCCGGGAAGCCCTCCTCGCCGTGCGGACTGACCCGGCGCAGCCGCACCCCGTGCTCGACGGGCGCCGCGTCCCACACGTACTTGTCGAAGCCGCGCTCACCGCCGTGCAGCGCGTTCGGCCAGTTGTTGCGGGCCAGCGTGTACGTCTCGCCGTCCAGCGTGAAACGCCCGCCCGCGATCCGGTTGGCGTACCGCCCGACCAGGGCACCGAAGTAGGGCCCCGGATGCGTCAGATAGCCCTCCAGGTCACCGAACCCCAGCACCACGTCGTCGCTCCGCCCGTCCCGGTCGGGGACCTCGGCCGACTGCACGATCCCGCCGTACGACAGAACCCGTACCCGCACGCCCGCCCGCTCCAGGGTCCAGCGGTGCACCGGAGTGCTGTCCGGAAGTGTTCCGAAGAGTTCGTTCATGTGCGAACTCTAAGTCACAGCGAGATCAGGACCCCTGCGCCGTGACCGCCCGGTAGGCGATCGCCGCCAGCCGGGCCTGCCCGTCCACACTCGGATGGAACCAGTCCCAGTGACTCAACTGCCCGGTCCCGAACCGGTAGTCGTACACGGCACCCCCGTCGGTCCGGCACCGCCGGTCCTCCGCGCACACCTCGGCCAGCACCGCGTTGTAGTCCTCCACCCGCTGCGCCACGGTCGCCCGCCGCGCGGTCGCCGCCGCGTCCACCGCGTCCGCGTCGCCCAGCATCGACGGGCAGATGCCCAGCTTCCACACCTGCTTGCCCAGCGCGCTGGTCCGCCCCTGCGACCACAGCCGCTTCAGGTCCGGGATGCTCGACACGTACACCTGCGCCTTCGGCAGCTCCGCCCGCAGCGTCCGCATCGCGTCCTCGAACTGCTTCCGGAACTCCGCCACCGGCGTCATCGCCGCCGTACTCGCCCGGCAGGCGTCATTGGCCCCCGCCATCACCGTCACCAGCTCCGGCCGGTGCTCCGCCGCCCGGGTCACCTGCCCGGCCAGATCCGCCATCCGGGCCCCGGTCACCGCGTGGTTCCAGCTCCGCCCGGCCGCCCCCTTCTTCCCCAGCAGCCGTACGGCGAGACTGTCGACCTCGGCGCTGTCGCCCGTCGCCCACGACACCTCCGGACAGTCCGACAGCACCGTACAGGCGTCGAACCCCCGGGTGATGGAGTCGCCCACCGCCGCGACCGACTCCGGGGAGGTGTCCCACACGGGCGTCGGGGTCGGGGACGGCGACCCGCCGGACTCGGCGGAACCACCGGAGTCACACGCGCCGGCCCCCAGCACGGCCGCGACGAGGACGGCGAGCACGGCCCGCGTACGCCGGCGGCCCCGCCCGCCCCGGTACGTCCCCTGTCCCATGCCCGCGTCCCATCCCTCGTCGTGCCGCCACGATCTCCCACAGCTCCAACCCATGACACCGCGCCAGGGTTCCCGGGGCCCGCGAAGCAACGTCCCACACCCGCACAAGCGTCCTGCCGGGTGAATGGCACAGGTTTGTCACTGCCGGGACCGACGGTACGTCACACTCCGCACGCCACCGCACGGTAGCCTCGCCCTCGACACGGCCCACCGGGCCGCTGCCGCTGTGCCCCTTCCGAGATGTCCCGCTCTGCCCGGAGGTTCCGGTGACGACACGTGGAGTTCTGTACGTGCACTCCGCTCCGCGCGCGCTCTGCCCCCACGTCGAGTGGGCCGTCGCGGGCGTACTCGGCACGCGCGTCAGCCTGGACTGGATCCGGCAGCCCGCCGCCCCCGGCACCTGGCGCTCGGAGTTCTCCTGGCAGGGGCAGGCCGGCATCGCCTCCAAACTGGCCTCCGCGCTGCGCGGCTGGCAGCTGCTGCGCTTCGAGGTCACCGCCGAGCCCGGCGCCGCCCACGAGGGCGAGCGCTACAGCTGCACCCCCGACCTCGGCATCTTCCACGCCGTCACCGGCATCCACGGCGACATCCTCATCCCCGAGGACCGCCTGCGCGCCGCCCTGCAACGCTCCCAGCGCGGCGAGACGGACCTGGCGTCCGACCTCGCCCGCCTCCTCGGCAAGCCCTGGGACGACGAGCTGGAGCCGTTCAGATACGCGGGCGAGGGCGCCCCGGTCCGCTGGCTCCACCAGGTGGTCTGACTTCCCAACGTCCTGGGGCAAATGCCGCTGGGGGCGCGGGGAACTGCGCGACAAGCCACAAAAGCACCCGCACCCGGCACACGACGCACACCGGAACGGCGATGGCCCGAACCCTTTCCCAAGGGTTCGGGCCATCGGAACTCACGGCGCTGCGTCACACCGTCCGGAACGCCAGCACCACGTTGTGCCCCCCGAACCCGAACGAGTCGTTCAGCGCGGCGATCCGCCCGTCCATGGGCAGCTTCCGCGCCTCCCCCCGCACGATGTCCGCGTTGGCCGCGGCCTCGGGGTCCAGCTCGGTCACGTTGATCGTCGGCGGAGCCACCCGGTGGTACAGCGCGAGCACGGTCGCGACCGTCTCGACACCGCCCGCACCGCCGAGCAGGTGCCCGGTCATCGACTTCGTGGCGGAGACGGCCATGTGGTCCGCGTCGTCCCCGAACACCTTCCGCAGCGCCTTCAGCTCGGCGATGTCACCGGCCGGCGTCGACGTGGCGTGCGCGTTGACGTGCACGATCTCCGCCGGGTCCAGGTCGGTGCGGTCCAGCAGGTTCTGCAGGGCGTGGGAGATACCGCGCCCCTCCGGCTCCGGCTGCACGATGTCGTGGCTGTCGGCGGAGATGCCCTGTCCGACCGCCTCCGCGTACACCCGCGCCCCGCGCGCCGCGGCGTGCTCGGCGGACTCCAGGACGATGACGCCCGCGCCCTCGCCGAGGACGAAGCCGTCGCGCCCCGTGTCGAAGGGACGGGACGCGCCCTGCGGGTCGTCGTTGTTCTTGGACATCGCCATCATGTTGCCGAACGCGGCGATGGGCAGCGGGTGGATCGCCGCCTCCGTACCGCCGGCGACGACGATGTCGGCCCGGCCGGTGCGGATCATCTCGATGGCGTAGCCGATGGCCTCGGCGCCCGACGCGCAGGCGGAGACCGGGGTGTGCACGCCCGCCCGGGCGCCCACGGCGAGGCCGACGTTGGCGGACGGGCCGTTCGGCATCAGCATCGGCACGGTGTGCGGGGAGACCCGGCGGACGCCCTTCTCCTTCAGCACGTCGTACTGGTCGAGCAGCGTCGTCACCCCGCCGATGCCGGAGGCGACGACCGCGCCCAGCCGGTCGGGGTCGACGTCGGCGCCCTCACCGGCCTTGGCGTCGAAACCGGCGTCCTTCCACGCCTCCTGTGCCGCGATCAGCGCGAACTGCGCCGAACGGTCCAGGCGGCGGGCCTGCGGCCGCGGGATGGTCTCGGTCGGCTCCACGGCCACCGGGGCCGCGATACGGACCGCCTGGTCGGCGGCCCACTCCTGGTCGAGCGGCTTGACGCCGGACTTGCCGGCCACCAGACCCTCCCAGGTGGAAGCTGCGTCGCCACCCAGCGGTGTGGTTGCGCCGATACCGGTGACGACCACGGTGCGATTGGTCGAGCTCACGGGAATTCTTTCTCCAGATACGAGGATTCGAACGGCGCCACCGCCGGGTGGCGGGGCATCAGCCCAAGGCAGTGATCGGCGGATCAGGCCTGGTGCTTGAGGATGTACTCGGTCGCGTCGCCGACCGTCTTGAGGTTCTTGACGTCCTCGTCGGGGATCTTGACGTCGAAGCGCTCTTCGGCGGCGACGACGACCTCGACCATGGACAGCGAGTCGACGTCCAGGTCGTCGGTGAACGACTTGTCCAGCTCGACGTCCTCGACCGGGATGCCGGCGATCTCGTTCACGATCTCGGCGAGACCGGCGACGATCTCTTCCTTGGTGGCGGCCATGAGGGCGCTCCTTCGTTGTGTTCCGTAAGGGTGTGGGCGGTGCGTTCCGCACCGGATGCATGAATGATCCGGCACGGAGTGCCTAGGGGAGAGTAACGACCGTCGCGGCGTAGACGAGACCCGCCCCGAAGCCGATGACGAGTGCGGTGTCGCCGCTCTTCGCCTCGCCGGTCGCCAGGAGCCGCTCCATCGCGAGCGGGATCGAGGCGGCCGAGGTGTTGCCGGTGGTGCGGATGTCACGGGCGACCGTGACGTGCTCCGGCAGCTTCAGCGTCTTCACCATCGAGTCGATGATCCGCACGTTGGCCTGGTGCGGGATGAAGACGTCCAGTTCGTCCGAGGTGATTCCGGCCGCGTCCAGGGCCTGCTGGGCGACCTTCGCCATCTCGAACACGGCCCAGCGGAACACCGCCTGGCCCTCCTGCGTGATCGCAGGAAACTTCACGTTGCCCTCGCTGTCGAGGGGCAGTTCGGTGACGTCGCCGATCCGGAAGCGGTCCCACGGCACGGTCTGCTTGATCGTCTCCGACTTGTCGCCCTCCGACCCCCAGACCGTCGGGCCGATCGCCGGCTCCTGCGAGGGGCCGACCACGACCGCGCCCGCGCCGTCGCCGAAGAGGAACGCGGTGGCCCGGTCCTCCAGGTCGGTCAGGTCGCTGAGCCGCTCGACACCGATGACGAGTACGTACTCCGCCGAACCCTCGACGATCATGCCCTTGGCCAGCGTCAGCCCGTAGCCGAAGCCCGCGCAGCCCGCCGAGATGTCGAACGCGGCGGCCTTGTCCGTACCCAGCTGGTCGGCGATGGCGGTGGCGATGGCCGGGGTCTGGGAGAAGTGCGACACGGTCGACACGACGACGGCACCGATCTGCCGGGCGTCGATCCCCGCGTCCGCGATCGCCTTGCCGGACGCCTCGACCGACATCGCGGCGACGGTCTCCTCGGGGCCCGCCCAGTGCCGGGTCTCGATGCCGGAGCGGGAGCGGATCCACTCGTCGGACGAGTCGATCTTCTCCAGGATCACCTCGTTGGGCACCACCCGGGTCGGGCGGTAGCCGCCGACACCGAGGATGCGCGCGTACGGGGCTCCCTTGCTTGGCTTGATCTTCGACATGCTCTCGGGCTCCTTCTCACGCACCGTGTTCCGCGATCAGATCGCGGGCGGCGTCGAGGTCGGCGGGGGACTTGAGGGCCAGGGTCCGCACGCCGGGCAGCGCGCGCTTGGCCAGCCCGGTGAGCGTGCCGCCGGGGCACACCTCGATCAGGGCGGTGACTCCCAGTTCCTTGAACGTCTCCATGCACAGGTCCCAGCGGACCGGGTTGGCGACCTGGCCGACCAGCCGGTCGAGCACCTCGGCGCCGACGGCGACGGTACGGCCGTCCCTGTTGGAGACGTAGGGGACGGCGGGATCGGCGGGGGACAGCTTCTTGGCGGCCTCGGCGAGCACGTCGACGGCGGGGGCCATGTGGTGCGTGTGGAAGGCGCCGGCCACCTTCAGCGGGACGATCTTGCGGACGCCCTCCGGCTTGTCCTCGGCGAGCGCGGCGAGCTGCCGCATCGTTCCGGCGGCGACGATCTGCCCGGCGCCGTTGACGTTGGCCGCGGTCAGGCCGAGCTTCTCCAGGTGCGCCACGCTCACCTCGGGGTCGCCGCCGAGCAGCGCGGACATCCCGGTCTCGGCGGTGGCGGCGGCCTCGGCCATGGCCAGGCCCCGCTCGCGTACGAGGGTCAGCGCGGCGGTGTCGTCGAGGACGCCCGCGAAGGCCGCGGCGGTGATCTCGCCGACGCTGTGGCCCGCGACCGCGCCCGGGGCGATCTCGGAGACGGCACCGAGTGCCGAGGCCGAGAGCAGACCGGCGGCGACCAGCAGCGGCTGGGCGACGGCCGTGTCACGGATCGCGTCGGCGTCGGCCTCGGTCCCGTAGTGGGCGAGGTCGAGGCCGATGGCGTCCGACCACGCGGCGACGCGGTCGGCGGCGCCGGGGAGCTGGAGCCAGTCAGTCAGGAAGCCGGGCGTCTGGGCACCCTGGCCGGGAGCGACGAGTACGAGCACTCTCACACTCTCTCTTGGGGACGGGCGTGGCCGCCCGTGAGGACAGGGACGAAGAACAGGGAGGGGTTTTGTCGACCCCCCACAAAAGACTAGGGTTGCGGATCTCCATCGGTCAGACGCCCCAGGATCAGTGCGATCCGCAGGGTGAAGGCGGATCGTACATCGGAGGGTGACCAGCCGGTGACATCAGTCACACGTCGGAGCCGGTAGCGCACGGTGTTGGGGTGAACGAACAGCATCCGGGCGGCCCCTTCGAGGCTGCTCGCCTGTTCGAGATAGACGCTCAGCGTCTCCAGCAGCGCCGCGCCGGCTTCCTCCAGCGGTCTGTAGATCTCCTCCACCAGTTGGTCGCGGGCCGCGGGGTCCCCGGCCATCGCGCGCTCCGGAAGCAGATCGTCCGCCAGCACCGGGCGCGGGGCGTCCGGCCAGGCCGAGCCCGCTTTCAGCCCGGCCGCGGCGGCCTGCGCGGACCGGGTCGCGGCGAGCAGGTCGGGCACGACGGGACCGGCCACGACCGCCCCCTGCGCGAACGGCCCGATCAGCGACTTGGCGACGGCGAGCGGATTGTCGCTGCCGCCCGCGATCACCACCAGCCGGTCGCCGAGCACCCCGGTCAGCACCTGGAGCTTGGCGTGCCGCGCCGCCCGCCGGATCGCCTCCACGGTCAGCTCCGAGTCGCCGTCGGGCGCCGTGCCCAGCACCACGCACACGTGCTCGGGGGAGTTCCACCCGAGGGCGGCGGCCCGCGACACGGCCCCCTCGTCGGCCTCTCCGCTGAGCACCGCGTTCACCACCAGCGACTCGAGGCGCGCGTCCCAGGCGCCGCGTGCCTCGGCGGCCTGCGCGTAGACCTGGGCGGTGGCGAAGGCGATCTCCCGGGCGTACACGAGCAGCGCCTCGCGCAGCACGGACTCGTCGCCGGGCGCGGCCACCTCGTCGATCGCGGACTCCATCACCTCGATCGTGGTCCGCACCATCTCCACGGTCTGCCGCAGCGTGATCGCCCGGGTCAGTTCGCGCGGCGCGGTCCCGAAGACGTCGGTGGAGATGGCCTGCGGGGCGTCCGGCCGCCGGAACCACTCGGTGAACGCGGCGATGCCCGCCTGGGCCACCAGCCCGATCCAGGACCGGTTCTCCGGCGGCATGGCCCGGTACCACGGCAGGGTCTCGTCCATCCGCGTGATCGCCTGCGCGGCGAGCGACCCGGCGGACTGCTCCAGCCGCTTCAGGGTCGCGGAGTGCGGATGGGCGGGACGCGCTGCGGGGGGCCTGCTGGCTTCGGGTTCGGGCACGGGGACAAGACTGCCTTATCGGGACGGGCACCTGTGCCGTCGGGTCTACGGTGGACGGTGTGATGGACGTACGCCGCGCCGACGAGCGCTACCCGGGGGGTGACCCGGCGGCCGGGATCGAGTCGCGGCACGCCTTCTCCTTCGGGCCCCACTACGACCCGGACAACCTCCGCTTCGGCGCCCTGATCGCCTGCAACGAGGAACGGCTCGCCCCCGGCGCAGGCTTCGACGAGCACCCGCACAGCCACACCGAGATCGTGACCTGGGTGGTCGAGGGCGAGCTGACCCACCGGGACAGCACCGGCCGGGAGACGGTCGTCCGCGCCGGGGACGTGCAGCGGCTGAGCGCCGCGGGCGGCGTACGGCACGTGGAGCGCAACGACGGCCCGCGGCCGCTGACCTTCGTACAGATGTGGCTGGCCCCGCGCGAGCCCGGCGGCACCCCGTCCTACGAGACCGTCCGCGGCATCGCCGACTCCACGCCGTACGCCCTCCCCGCGGCCGGCGCCCTGCTGCACGTACGGCGGCTGGCGGCGGGGGAGCGGACGGCGGTGCCGGACGAGACGTACGTGTACGTCCACGTCGTGCGCGGCGCGGTGCTGCTGGACGGGGCCGAGCTGGGCCCCGGCGACGCGGCGCGGGTCACCGGGGCCAAGGGCCTGGAGGCGGAGGGCGTGACGGCGGCGGAGCTGCTGCTGTGGGAGATGGCGGCCTGACTCAGCCGCGCCGCCGCTTCGCCTTCCGCTCCTTGACCGCCGCGCGGCGCTTCTCCTCCGCCTCCCACAGGGCCTGCAGCTCACGGGTGCGTTCGTCGAGTTCGACCGGCTCGTCCTCGTCCTCCTCCCACTCGCCCTGTTCCTTCAGCTTCCGGACCTGGACGTCGATCGGGTCCTCCGGGTCGTAGTCGCTGGGCCGGGGGCCCTCCGGCCCGTCGGGGCCGATCCGCACCAGCCGCTCGACCCGGGTGACGCGGAACCGCGTCCCGTCCACGCTGAGGCTGTTGGCGCGCTTCTCGTCCAGTTTGTCGGCGGCCCGCGCGTACTCCGCCTTCTTCTCGTCCGACAGCCGCAGCGTGAACGGCGCCATGACCCGCAGCCACCCGGCGAGGGCGTCTCGGGCGCCCTGCGGAGTGGAGTGCGAGGCACCGGGGTTGTGCGACTGCCACTCCCCGTCCGTCCGCTCGGCGACCATGAACACGGCCGGCAGCAGCACCCCGCCCGGGTAGTCGCGGGCCGCCCGCCGCGCGTCCCGGCGTACGTCCTCCGGTGCGCCGGGGCCGGGGCCGACGAACTGCACGAGGTCCAGCCTCAGCAGGCTGTCGGCGAGCCCGGTGCTGGTGTACGGGTCGACGACGAACCCCTTGGTGCGCCGCGGCTCGCGGTACCCCTCACCGACCTCCGCCGGGTCGGGGTCGGAGGGCCGGGGCGGCTCGGGCCCGGCGTCGCCCACCCGGACGAACTTCGCGGCCCGGACGATGCGGAAGTGCTCCCCGTGGACCGTGAGGTCATCGACGACCTCCCGGTCCATGCGCAGGGCCCCCGACATCCACGTCTTCTGTGACTTCGCGTCCCCGGCCTCCTCGGCCGCCTTGGCCCGCATCCGGAAGTGGGACCCCAGGGAGTCCCGGGCGCCCTGCGGGGTGTCGTTGCCGTACTCGGACAGCTCCCAGCCGCCGGTGTCCAGCTCGCGCGCGTGGAAGAACTCCCCGAGGCCCACCCCCAGCAGCTCGGGATACCGCTCCCGCGCCTCCCATGCCTCCTGCTCGGCGAACGCCGCGATCGGGCCGTCCTGCGGGGCGACCCGGAAGGTCAGATAACCCGGCGCTCTGTCTGCGTAACCGCTCATGTACTCAATGTGCTGGAAGCGGGAGCGGTTTCGCCGGGGAACGGGAGAAATCAGCCCCGGATCAGCCCGGATCAGCCCCGGATCAGCCCTTGTCGGCGAGGACCGCGTCCGTGAACGGCGGCCACGCCTCGACCGCCCACGGTCCGAACGCCCGGTCGGTGAGCGCCACGCAGGCCAGCCCCGCGTCCGGGTCGATCCACAGGAACGTACCCGACTGCCCGAAGTGCCCGAAGGTGCGCGGCGAGGACGCGGAGCCGGTCCAGTGCGGGGACTTGCCGTCGCGGATCTCGAAGCCGAGGCCCCAGTCGTTGGGGTTCTGGTGGCCGTAGCCCGGCAGCACGCCCTTGACGCCCGGGTACTGCACCGTCATCGCCTCGGCGACCGTGCGCGGGTCCAGCAGCCGCGGCGCCTGCACCTCGGCGGCGAAGCGCAGCAGGTCCCCGACGGTGGAGACGCCGTCCTTGGCGGGGGAGCCGTCGAGCGTCGTGGAGGCCATGCCGAGCGGGGCGAGCACCGCCTGCCGGGCGTACTCGGCGAACGGGATGTCGGTGGCCTTGGCGATGTGGTCGCCGAGCTGCTCGAAACCGGCGTTGGAGTACAGCCGCCGCTCCCCGGGGGACGCGGTCGCGCGGTGCTCGTCGAAGGCCAGCCCGGAGGTGTGCGCCAGCAGGTGCCGGACGGTCGACCCGGGCGGGCCGGCGGGCTCGTCCAGTTCGATCGCGCCCTCCTCAAGGGCGACGAGGGCCGCGTAGGCGGCGAGCGGCTTGGTGACCGAGGCCAGCGGGAAGGGCCGCCCCACGGGGCCGTGGGTGCCCAGCACGGTGCCGTCCGCCCGTACGACACCCGCCGCGGCGGTGGGAACCGGCCAGTTCTCGATCAAGGCGAGGCTCTTCAGTGACATGGCGTCGAGCCTAGGGCCTGTCAGACAGGCCCTGGGCGGCTCAGAGCCGGAGCCGCATCGAGGGGTCCGGCTTGCGGACGAAACCGAGCGAGGCGTACAGCGGCTCGGCGTCGGCGGAGGCGTTCAGGTCGACCTGACGGACACCCCGCTCCCGGAACCACTCCAGCAGTTCCGTCATGCACGCGCGCGCGTACCCGCGGCGCCGGGCGTCCGGGTCGGTGGCGACGCTGAAGACGTGGCCGGTCAGCCCGTGCGGACTGCCGGCCCGCCCGATGCGGTACTCCACCGTCCCCGCCACCAGCGCGGCCAGCGCCCCCGGCCGCTCCGGGTGGTCGACGACGAACGCGGCGAAGTCCCCGTCGGGGGAGTCCAGCCGGCCGCGCAGCGTCGGCAGCGACTCGGCGTGCCAGCCCGCGTCGCCGGGCCCCGCCGCCATCGAGTCGATCATCACCTGACGCAGGCGCAGCACTTCCCCGGCGTCCTCGGGCACGGCACGGCGTACGAGACTCATGCCTCGAACGGTAGTGATCCTCCCTGTGCCGTGTCCGGCGATTTTCCGCCCCGCGGCTTGCCTGGAGCGCACTCCAAGGTCATAGCGTGGGCGCCATGACGGTGATGCAGAGCGCGGCCGCGACCTCCCGGCCGGACACCACCCGCACCGGCACCTGCTCCTCGGGACCCCGGCGCCACCCGCGCCCCGACGGCCAGGACCACTACACCATCAGCGAGGTCGTCGCCCACACCGGCCTGACCGCGCACACCCTGCGCTGGTACGAGCGGATCGGCCTGATGTCGCACATCGACCGCTCGCACACCGGCCAGCGCCGCTACCGCAACCGCGACCTGGACTGGCTCGACTTCGTCGGCAAGCTCCGGCTGACCGGCATGCCGGTCGCCGACATGGTCCGGTACGCCGAACTGGTGCGCGAGGGCGACGGCACCTACCGCGCCCGGCGGGAACTGCTGGAGGCGACCCGGCGCGACGTCCTGACCCGGATCGCGGAACTCCAGGACACCCTCTCCGTCCTCGACCTGAAGATCAGCTTCTACGAGGGGGCCGAGCGGTAGCGGTGGCTAGAGCTGCGCGAGCAGCTCCGCCTTCTTCACGGAGAACTCCTCGTCCGTGACCAGTCCCGCCTGGTGCAGTTCCCCGAGGTGCCGGATGCGTTCGGCGATGTCGGCGGGGTCGCGCCGGGCCGGTGCCGTGGCGGCCGGTACCGCCACCGGACCGGCCTCGCGCACCGCCGCCAGCACCGCCGCAGCGAAGGGCAGCGACTCGTGCACCGCCCCGTAGCCCAGGCCGAACACCACGGACGCCGGGTCCTGGTCGGCCTGCGCGGGCGCCGGCTCGCCGTCGCGGCGCTCCAGGCGCAGGTAGCCGTCGAGGACCTCGGGGGAGCGCCACTCCACCCCGCTGAGGCCGGCGACCGGGAAGGTCTGGTCGCCGGCCTTCCACTTCGCCGACGACGCCCCGGTCCAGAACCACCGGAACGACACCGTGTTCCCGTCGAAGGACGCCTTCGCGTCGTACGCCTTGAAGTGCAGCGGCGCGTCGGGCGCCGCCACCAGGTACTCCCCGGCGGGAGCGGCGCCGGTGCCGGGCAGCCGCGCCCGCAGCTCGTCGGCGTAGTACTCGGCGAGCACCTCCCGCTCGGCCGGCAGGACCAGCCGGTACGGGTCGGACGACTCCTTCAGCTGTCCCGCAGCCGCCTCCATCAGCGGGTCGGCGCCCGCGCGGGGTTCGAGGCGCAGGACGACCGTGCCGCGTCTGCCGGGCGTCAGCGTCACGCCCGCGACGGCGTCGAGGGGGACGCGGCGTTCCCCCAGTACCTGGAAGAGCTTCGGTGTTCGAATCCCCCGTTCGTAACGGATGAGCACGGAGTCGGACCCGAACTCCCAGGCGGCATGAAATCCGGCCAGTACGTCACCCATGCGGCTCATCGTATGCGGCACCTGCTGTCGCGTCCTATCCCCGCGCGGGCCGCGGTTTCCGTCGTCTCTACGCGCGTCCGGCCGCAACGGACGCGGACAAACCGGTCCGGCAGCTTCCGGATTCGCCGGCGCAGTCCACCGAGCGGTACGCGCCAACTCCGATCCGCGCGAAGTTCGCCAGGCTCGCCGTCCCCGGGACGAAGTAGCCGCTGTGCCCCTCGGCGCCCCGCGCCGACAGCACCCGCGCCCCGAACGCGGCGGACACCGGATCGGCGCCGTGCCCGAGCCCGCCCCACTCCAGGTACGGCACGCTCCGGATCCAGTCGTCGGCGTCCCGCATCGCCCACACCCGGGCCGAGGTGCCCAGCCGGGCGGCGCTCTCCACCCGCATGCCGGGACTGCCGGCCACCGCCACGTCGGCGACCCGGCCTGGCAGCGAACGGGCCGCCGCCAGGCCGCACACCACCGAGCCGTAGCTGTGGCAGAAGAGGGAGACCGGCGTCTTCCCGGGCAGCGCGCGCACCAGCGCGGCCAGCCGGACCGCGCCGTCCGCGGCGAGCGTCGCGGTGGCCGCGTCCACGCCCAGGCCGCTGGGCGCGGTGTAGTCGGCCCAGGCGATGACCGCCGTACGCGTCGCCGGGCGGGCCGCGCGCTCGGCCCGGTACAGGGCCTTGGCCATGCCGACCGGTGCGGTGTACGCGCGCTCGGTGCGCTGGAAGGTGAGCAGGTCGGTGTCGGAGCCGGGGACGACGACGGAGATCCGCTCGGCGCGGTCCAGGTCGCCGAACACCTCGGCGACGCGGCCGGAGCCGTCCGGGTCGAAGGCGAGGATGTGCCGTCCGGGGCGCAGCAGATCCTCGTACCGGTGCATGCGGGCCGCCGCCTCGCGCTGCCCGGCGGGGGAGAGCCGGCGGTCGTGCAGGCGCCGCCGCTCCTGGGTCCGGGCCGTCCGGAGGGCGGCCCGGTTGGCTCTGTAGCGCAGGGCCGCGGGGGCGCCGTTCATGTTGCCGACGGCGAGCGGGTAGCGGCGGGCCAAGGAGGCGCGCTGGGCCCCGGTGAGCGAGGCGAAGAAGCGCGCGAGGCGGACGGGGCCGGTGCCGGTGTCCGGCAGCCGGTGCCCGTCGAGGCGGCCGTGCTCCCACGCGGTGACCGACGCCTGGAGCGGCGTCGCCTCCCGCTGGTTGCGCAGGGCGGTCCAGCCGGTGGTGGCCAGCATGACGAACACCACGGCCAGCGCGAGCAGCGCCCGCCAGACATTCAGTTGCGGGGAGGTGTCGAAAGAAGTCACTGGGAGGACACACTAGGAGAACGGGACGGTCTCGGGTGCATCAAGTGAGGCGGATCACGTTTCGATCACACCGTACGGGGATCAGGTCGTGCGCCAGTTCCCCGTCAGCGCCGGTTCGAGCTGGTCCAGGTGGGTGTCCGTCAGGGTGCGCAGGGCCATGAGGCTGGCATCGCCCCGTGTCGTCCAGGTCCGCTCCGTCACCCGCATCACCGCGCCGAAGACGGCCACCACCACGCGTGGCCGGGGGTCCGTCTCCACGTCCAGGCCCTCGCGCTCGGCGATCACCCGCGCGATCCGTTCCTCCAGCTCCGTGGCGCGGTGCAGATGGGCGGCGAGCAGGGCGGGCGTCGACTCGATCACCTGGTAGAAGCGCAGGTGCACATCGAGCGGGACGAGCTGCTCGATGGCCTCGCCGATACCGTCCCAGCTCTCCGTCAGGGCCTGGCGCAGCGCGTGCAGCGGCGCCTCGTCCGCCGGGCGGGCGCGCACCGCCTCGACGAAGCTCGATTCGGCGAGGCGGGCCACGTAGAACGCCACGTCCTGCTTGCTGGCGAAGTAACGGAAGAAGGTGCGCTGCGAGACGTCGACCGCCGCGGCGATGTCGTCGACGGTCGTCTCCTCGTAGCCCTGCTCGGTGAAAAGGTCGAGGGCGGCCCGCAGCAGGGCGTCCCGGGTGCGCTGCTTCTTGCGTTCGCGCAGCGATCTCAAATGGACTCTCCTTCAACACTTCCCCCAGTTCAGGCTATAGGGGAGTGTCCTGTCAGTTACCGACTTGTGAATCCGTTTGTCAATTGTCAGCGGCTGTCACTAGCCTCGAATGTATGACTAGTCAGACCATCGAGACGACGGGGCCGGGGGACCGGGGACCGTCGGACGCCGGGCCGGCCAAGGGGCTGCGCGGCCATCCGTGGGCCACCCTCATCACCGTCGCCGTCGGGGTCATGATGGTGGCCCTCGACGGCACCATCGTGGCCATAGCCAACCCCGCCATCGGCAAGGACCTCGGCGCGAGCTGGTCCGAGCTGCAATGGATCACCAACGCGTACTTCCTCGCTCTCGCGGTCACCCTGATCACCGCGGGCAAGCTCGGCGACCGCTTCGGCCACCGGCAGACCTTCCTGATCGGCGTGGCGGGCTTCGCCCTGTCCTCCGGGGCGATCGGGCTGTCCAGCAGCATCGGCGCGGTCATCGTCTTCCGGGTCTTCCAGGGCCTGTTCGGCGCGCTGCTGATGCCGGCGGCGCTGGGGCTGCTGCGGGCGACCTTCCCGGCCGAGAAGCTCAACATGGCCATCGGCATCTGGGGCATGGTCATCGGCGCGTCCACCGCGGGCGGGCCGATCCTGGGCGGCGTGCTGGTCGAGCACGTCAACTGGCAGTCCGTGTTCTTCATCAACGTGCCGGTGGGCGTGCTCGCCCTGGTGCTCGGCGTGCTGATCCTGCTGGACCACCGGGCCCAGAACGCGCCGCGCTCCTTCGACATCGTCGGCATCGTGCTGCTGTCGGCCTCGATGTTCTGCCTGGTGTGGGCGCTCATCAAGGCCCCCGAGTGGGGCTGGGGCGACGGGAAGACCTGGCTGTTCATCGTGGTGTCGGTGGTCGGCTTCGGGCTCTTCTCCTTCTGGGAGACCAGGGTCAGGGAGCCGTTGATCCCGCTGGCCATGTTCCGCTCGGTGCCGCTGTCGGCCGGTGTCGTGCTGATGGTGCTGATGGCGATCGCCTTCATGGGCGGCCTGTTCTTCGTCACCTTCTACCTCCAGAACGTGCACGGGATGAGCCCGGTCGACGCCGGTCTGCACCTGCTGCCGCTGACCGCGATGATGATCGTCGGCTCGCCTGCGGCGGGCGCGATGATCACCAAGTTCGGGCCGCGGGTGCCGCTGGCCGGCGGCATGGCGCTCACCGCGATCGCGATGTACGGCATGTCGACGCTGGAGACGGACACCGGCAGCCTGGCGATGTCGATCTGGTTCGCCCTGCTGGGGCTGGGCCTGGCGCCGGTCATGGTCGGCGCGACCGAGGTCATCGTCGGCAACGCGCCGCTGGAGCTGTCCGGTGTGGCCGGCGGTCTCCAGCAGGCGGCGATGCAGATCGGCGGCAGCCTCGGTACGGCGGTGCTGGGCGCGGTGATGGCCTCCAAGGTGGACAACGACTTCGCGGGCAACTGGGCGGACGCGGGGCTGCCGCAGCTCACGCCGGCCCAGCTGGACCAGGCCGCGGAGGGTGTCCAGCAGGGGATCGCGCCGGTGCCGGACGGGACCCCGGCGCCGATCGCCGAGAAGATCGCGGACGTCGCGCACGACACGTTCATCTCCGGGATGAGCCTGGCGTCGCTGACGGCGGCGGGGGTCGCGGTGGTGGCGGTGTTCGTGGCGTTCCTGACGAAGCGGGGGGACAACGCGGAGGCGGGCGCGGGCGTCGGTCACATCTGACGGGCCTTCGGTCCGTGCCTTCGGTCGGTGTCCTCGGTCCGTGCCTTCGGTCCGTGCCTTCGGTCCGTGTCCTCGGTCTGCGGTTCGCTCATCAGGGTGACGATTGCGGCGAACCCCTCCCCTCCGGCGGGCGTCGCAGGTCACAGTGCGGGACGGGAGGGACGGCTGCGGCGCGCTGCTGGAGGGGGGCAGCGCGCGGGCAGCGTCTCGCCGGGAGGATTGGCCGTCGCATCGGGGGTACTCGCTCATCGAACCCGAAATGGACCCGAACTCAGGCAAGGGTTCAGGGAGTTGATGATGTCGAGCTTCGGACAAGGAACGCGCAGGCACCCTCGCTCACGTGGCCGGACGTGGTCAGGGAGCGGGCCGGATCGCGCGACGCTCGGGATCATCGGGGTCATCTGCGCGGTCGCCGGGTTCTTCGTGCTGGGGATCGTCCTCGGCCCCGCGGCGATCGTCTGCGGCTGGCTCGCCATGGACCGGACCTGGGCGGGCTCCCGCCCGCTCCAGGCCGTCATCGCCGTGACGCTGGGCGCGATCGACACGTTGGTCGCCCTGGTCGGGCTGATCTGAGACGGGCGCCTGCGGCGCCTGTGCGGGTTCGGTGGGGGTGCGCGTAGCGCCCACTCCGGTGCGGGTGGTCGGGGCCGGGGTGGGGGGTGTCCGTCCTCGGAACGGCGCGGAATCGGTCGCTTACGGGGGTGCGGCGGGTTGACGCGCCAACCGCTGCGGGCGGACACCCCCCCACCCCGTCCCCTGGCCGCCGTACGCGGGTGCGGGTGCGTACCCGCGTGACCGCGGGCATTCGTGCCGCCTGGGGCGGCACGGGTGGGCGCGGCGGCACCCCGTCAGCGCCGGGCCGCGCAACCCACCCCCGCGTCAACCGCCACGCCGGGCGCCGCAAGGGCGACGGCGCCGGAACCCCGCCGCCCCCAACCCCAGCGGACGCGCTACGCGTCGCCCCCCGCGGCCCCCGGATCCGCCGCCGACACATCAAGCAACCGGTAGCGGTCCACGGCCTGCTTCAGCACCGACCGGTCCACCTTCCCCTCCCGTGCCAGCTCGCTCAGCACTCCCACCACCACCGACTCCGCGTCGATGTGGAAGAACCTCCGCGCCGCCCCCCGCGTGTCCGCGAACCCGAACCCGTCCGCGCCCAGCGACTGGTACGTCCCCGGCACCCACCGCGCGATCTGGTCCGGCACCGACCGCATCCAGTCGGACACGGCGACGAACGGCCCCTGCGCGCCCGCCAGTTTCCGTGTCACGTACGGCACCCGCTGCTCCTCCTCCGGATGCAGCAGGTTGTGCTCCTCGCACGCGACCGCTTCGCGCCGCAGCTCGTTCCAGGAGGTCGCCGACCACACGTCGGCCCGTACGTTCCACTCCTCGGCGAGGATCCGCTGCGCCTCGACCGCCCACGGCAGCGCCACGCCGGACGCCAGGATCTGTGCCGGGATCGAGCCGCCCGTGCCCTCACTGAAGCGGTAGACGCCCTTGAGGATGCCCTCGACGTCGACGTTCTCGGGCTCGGCGGGGTGCTGGATCGGCTCGTTGTAGACGGTGAGGTAGTAGAAGACGTCCTCACTGTCCGGGCCGTACATCCGGCGCAGCCCGTCCTTGACGATGTGGGCGATCTCGAAGCCGAAGGCGGGGTCGTACGCCACGCACGCCGGATTGGTCGAGGCCAGCAGCTGGGACTGGCCGTCCGCGTGCTGCAGCCCCTCGCCGGTCAGGGTCGTGCGGCCGGCGGTCGCGCCCAGTACAAAACCGCGTGCGAGCTGGTCGCCCATCTGCCAGAACTGGTCGCCGGTGCGCTGGAAACCGAACATCGAGTAGAAGACGTAGACCGGGATGAGGGGTTCGCCGTGCGTCGCGTACGCCGAGCCGGCGGCGATGAGCGATGCCGTGCAGCCCGCCTCGGAGATGCCGTCGTGCAGCATCTGGCCGTTCGGCGACTCCTTGTACGCGAGCAACAGGTCCCGGTCGACCGACTCGTACTGCTGGCCGAGCGGGTTGTAGATCTTCGCGCTCGGGAAGAACGAGTCCATGCCGAACGTGCGGTACTCGTCCGGCGCGATCAGCACGAAGCGCTTGCCGATCTCCTTGTCCCGCATGAGGTCCTTGAGGAGCCGGACAAAGGCCATGGTCGTCGCGATGGACTGCTGACCGGACCCCCTCTTCACGGTCGCGTACGTCTGCTCGCCCGGCAGCGGGAGCGGCTTCGCGCGCACGACGCGGGTGGGGACGTAGCCGCCGAGCGCCTTGCGGCGGTCGTGCATGTACTGCATCTCCTCGGTCTCCCGGCCGGGGTGGTAGTACGGCGGCGGGCCCGACTCCAGTTCCCGGTCGGAGATCGGCAGGTGCAGCCGGTCGCGGAAGCGCTTGAGATCGTCGACCGTGAGCTTCTTCATCTGGTGCGTGGCGTTGCGGCCCTCGAAGTTCGGGCCCAGCGTCCAGCCCTTGACGGTCTTGGCGAGGATGACGGTCGGCTGCCCCTTGTGTTCCAGGGCCGCCTTGTACGCCGCGTAGATCTTGCGGTGGTCGTGGCCGCCGCGGCCCAGGTGCAGGATCTGGTCGTCGGTCATGTTCTCGACCATGGCGCGCAGCCGGTGGTCGTCGCCGAAGAAGTGGTCGCGGATGTAGGCGCCCGACTCGGTGGCGTACGTCTGGAACTGGCCGTCCGGGGTGGTGTTCATCTTGTTGACCAGGACGCCGTCGCGGTCCTGGGCGAGCAGCGGGTCCCAGGTGCGGTCCCAGACGAGCTTGATGACGTTCCAGCCGGCGCCCCGGAAGACCGACTCCAGTTCCTGGATGATCTTTCCGTTGCCGCGCACCGGGCCGTCGAGGCGCTGGAGGTTGCAGTTGACGACGAAGGTGAGGTTGTCCAGGCCCTCGCGGGCGGCGATGGTCAGCTGGCCCAGCGACTCCGGCTCGTCCATCTCACCGTCGCCGAGGAACGCCCAGACGTGCGAGCGGGAGGTGTCGGCGATCCCGCGCGCGTGCAGGTAGCGGTTCATGCGGGCCTGGTAGATCGCGCCGATCGGGCCGAGGCCCATGGAGACGGTCGGGAACTCCCAGAAGTCCGGCATCGAGCGCGGGTGGGGGTAGGACGAGAGCGTGTACGGCGCCTTGGACTTCTCCTGCCGGAAGCCGTCCAGGTGCCGTTCGCCGAAGCGGTCCAGGAGGTAGGCGCGGGCGTAGATGCCCGGCGATGCGTGGCCCTGGAAGAAGACCTGGTCGCCGCCGTCGCCGTCGTCCTTGCCGCGGAAGAAGTGGTTGAACCCGACGTCGTAGAGGGAGGCCGAGGAGGCGAACGTGGCGATGTGGCCGCCCACGCCGATGCCGGGCCGCTGGGCGCGGGAGACCATCACAGCCGCGTTCCAGCGGGTGGCGTTCAGGATGCGGCGCTCGATCTCCTCGTTGCCCGGGAAGAACGGCTCGCTCTTGGTCGGGATCGTGTTGACGTAGTCCGTGCTGCGCATCTCGGGCACGGCGACGCGCTTCTCACGGGCCCGTTCGATCAGCCGCAGCATCAGGTAGCGGGCCCGCTCCCGGCCGCGCTGGTCGACGGCGGCGTCCAGCGAGTCGAGCCACTCCTGGGTCTCCTCGGGGTCGAAGTCAGGAACCTGACTCGGAAGGCCGCCAATGATGATCGGATTGCGATCGGATGCGGAAGCCACACTGTTCCTTCGCTGTCGCAGGGCGTATCGGAGAGTGCCGGAACCGTCTCCCATCGTGTACCTGTCGGGGGGAAACGTCATCTCTACCGTGAGGTAACCAGTTCTCCGTCGATAACCAGGGCAAGTTCTTGCGGATCTCGTACCCCTGTATGGTTCCCAATTACGCAAACGGGGCAGAAAGGTGTGGTGTACGTCACCTTCGATCCTGGGTGGCGTGCCTGGAGTTGCGGTGACACGGTCGGGATCGTCACCGTTTCGGCGGTCCCAGTGGCCGGGTACTTGCGCGATCCGTCCCGCCCGTGTGGACTACGGCCAATGCTTCGCGCACGCGCGTGGCTGAGACATTCCCTAAATACATGATCAGGAGGCAACCCGTGAGCGCGACCGCGGACCACGCGGAGGAGCGGACGAACCCTGCCGCCAGGCTGGGGTTCCAGCCCGGGCAGGTGGTCCAGGAGATCGGCTACGACGACGACGTCGATCAGGAGCTCCGCGAGGCCATCGAAGGTGCCATCGAGGGCGACCTGGTGGACGAGGACTACGAGGACGTGGCCGACGCCGTCGTGCTGTGGTTCCGTGACGACGACGGCGACCTGACGGATGCGCTGGTGGATGCCACCACGTACATCGAGGAGGGCGGGGCGATCCTGCTCCTCACGCCGAAGACCGGACGTGACGGTTACGTCGAGCCCAGTGACATCTCGGAAGCCGCGACGACGGCCGGTCTGACGGCGGCCAAGAGCGTCAGCGTCGGCAAGGACTGGAGCGGCAGCCGGCTGGCGACGCCGAAGGCCGCCAAGTCGAAGCGGTAGCCCCGTAGCCGGGCTTCCCCCTTTCACGGGCCCCGGACGGGCCGGCTCCGGTCGGCCCGTCCGGGGTTCCGTCGTGGTCCCTGCGTAGGGTGTGCTCCGAGAGCGACCCCTACGAAGGGACCAACAGGACGATGGCGATCCAGGTCGGCGACAAGGCCCCCGACTTCGAACTCAAGGACAACCACGGGGCGACCGTGAAGCTGTCCGACTTCCGGGGCGGCAAGAACGTGGTGCTGCTCTTCTACCCCTTCGCCTTCACGGGCGTGTGCACCGGTGAGCTGTGCGAGGTGCGCGACAACCTGCCGCAGTTCTCCGACCGCGACACCCAGGTGCTCGCCGTCTCCAACGACTCCATCCACACCCTGCGCGTCTTCGCCGAGCAGGAGGGCCTGGAGTACCCCCTGCTGTCCGACTTCTGGCCGCACGGCAACGTCTCGCGCGCCTACGGCGTCTTCGACGAGGACAAGGGCTGCGCGGTGCGCGGCACCTTCGTCATCGACAAGGAGGGCGTGGTGCGCTGGACCGTCGTCAACGGACTGCCGGACGCCCGGGACCTGTCCGAGTACGTGAAGGCGCTCGACACCCTGTGATCGCGACGCGGTGATTCTTCCGCGTCAGGGCCTGCGGGGTGCGGGAACCCGTCACTAGGATCGAATCGTTGATCCGACATCCGACGCACTTCGGGGCTTCCCGCCCCCGGACACCAATGGAGGACTCGTGGGAGTCAGCCTCAGCAAGGGCGGCAACGTATCGCTGACCAAGGAGGCCCCCGGCCTGACCGCGGTCATCGTCGGTCTGGGGTGGGACGTGCGGACCACGACCGGCACCGACTTCGACCTCGACGCCAGCGCGCTGCTGCTGAACAGTTCCGGCAAGGTCGGCAACGACCAGCACTTCATCTTCTTCAACAACCTGAAGACCCCGGACGGCTCGGTCGAGCACACCGGTGACAACCTCACCGGTGAGGGCGAGGGCGACGACGAGCAGATCAAGGTCGACCTCGCGACCGTCCCCGCCGACGTCGAGAAGATCGTCTTCCCGGTGTCGATCTACGACGCGGAGAACCGCCAGCAGTCCTTCGGCCAGGTCCGCAACGCCTTCATCCGGGTCGTCAACCAGGCCGGCGGCGCCGAGATCGCCCGCTACGACCTGAGCGAGGACGCCTCCACGGAGACCGCCATGGTCTTCGGCGAGCTGTACCGGCACGGCGCGGAGTGGAAGTTCCGCGCCATCGGCCAGGGGTACGCGTCGGGCCTGCGCGGCATCGCGCAGGACTTCGGCGTGAACGTCTGAGCCGACCCCTGTCGTCCGGCGCCGCACGGTCCGCGTGCGGCGCCGGACGCGCACACGAGCGCCTCGCGCACAGCGGAACCACAACCCGGGGAGGGAACAGCACCATGGGCGTCACGCTCGCCAAGGGAGGAAACGTCTCCCTGTCCAAGGCCGCACCGAACCTCACGCAGGTGATGGTCGGGCTCGGCTGGGACGCGCGTTCCACCACCGGAGCCCCCTTCGACCTCGACGCCAGCGCCCTGGTGTGCGGCGGCGGCCGGGTGCTCGGTGACGAGTGGTTCGTCTTCTACAACCAGCTGAAGAGCCCCGACGGTTCGGTCGAGCACACCGGTGACAATCTCACCGGCGAGGGTGACGGCGACGACGAGTCGCTCCTGATCGACCTCTCCCTGGTGCCCGAGCGGTGCGACAAGATCGTCTTTCCGGTCTCCATCCACCAGGCCGACGAGCGCGGCCAGACCTTCGGCCAGGTCGGCAACGCCTTCATCCGGGTCGTCAACCAGGCCGACGGCCAGGAACTCGCCCGCTACGACCTGAGCGAGGACGCCTCCACCGAGACCGCGATGATCTTCGGTGAGGTCTACCGCTACCAGGGCGAGTGGAAGTTCCGGGCAGTCGGACAGGGGTACGCGTCGGGGCTCCGGGGCATCGCTCTAGACTTCGGAGTCAACGTTTCGTAAAGCCGAGTACGGCGCGGGGGAGCCCCGTACACAAGGATTGGGTAGCCAGTGCTTCTGAAAACCTTCGGCTGGTCGTTCGCGGTCACCGCGCTCGGCCTGGTCGCGGCGGTCTTCTACGGGGGGTGGACCGCCTTCGGTGTCGTGGCGATCCTCTCCATCCTGGAAATCTCGCTGTCCTTCGACAATGCGGTGATCAACGCCGGAATCCTGAAGAAGATGAGTGCCTTCTGGCAGAAGATCTTCCTCACGATCGGCGTCCTGATCGCCGTGTTCGGCATGCGGCTGGTCTTCCCGGTCGTCATCGTCGCCGTCAGCGCCCAGCTCGGCCCGATCGAGGCCGTCGACCTCGCGCTCACCGACAAGGACCGCTACCAGGAACTCGTCACCGACGCCCACCCGGCGATCGCCGCGTTCGGCGGTATGTTCCTGCTGATGATCTTCCTGGACTTCCTCTTCGAGGACCGGGACATCAAGTGGCTGGGCTGGCTGGAGCGCCCGCTGGCCAAGCTGGGCAAGGTCGACATGCTGTCGGTCTGCATCGCCCTGATCGTGCTGCTGATCTCCGCGATGACCTTCGCCACCCACGCCCACCAGCACGGCGGCACCCACGTCGACAAGGCCGAGACCGTGCTGCTGGCCGGCATCGCGGGCCTGATCACCTACCTGATCGTCGGCGGACTCTCCGGCTTCTTCGAGGACAAGCTCGAAGAGGAGGAGGAACGCGAGCACGAGGCCGAGGAAGCCGCCGCCCGCTCGGGCAAGCCCAAGTCGGCGGTCGCCATCGCCGGCAAGGCGGCGTTCTTCATGTTCCTCTACCTGGAAGTCCTGGACGCCTCCTTCTCCTTCGACGGGGTGATCGGCGCCTTCGCCGTCACCAACGACATCGTCCTGATGGCCCTCGGCCTGGGTATCGGCGCCATGTACGTCCGGTCCCTGACCGTGTACCTGGTCCGTCAGGGCACCCTGGACGACTACGTCTACCTGGAGCACGGCGCCCACTACGCGATCGGCGCCCTCGCCGTGATCCTGCTGATCACCATCCAGTACCAGATCAGCGAGCTGATCACCGGCCTCATCGGCGTGGTCCTGATCGGCGCCTCCTTCTGGTCCTCCGTACGCCGCAACAAGCGGCTCGCCGAGGCCGAGGGGCCAGGAAACAGCGAGAAGGCGGAAGTCTCCTCCGGAGTGTGAGGAGCCCGCTGCTCCGGGCCCTGTTCGCCTCCGGTGCTCCGGCACCGCGGGTGTGAACCCGGCCCGGGCGAGGAACGCTCTGAGCGGGGCGGCGTCGAGGACGACTCCTCGACGCCGCCCCGTCGGCGTCCCGGACCGCGGGTGCGACGAGGCAGCCGCGGCCCATCGGTGCGGTGGCGGCGTGAGACGGACATGCGTGGGGGCGGGAATGGGCATCTTGGACGGACGACTGTGGCGCGGCCGTGAAACCGACTTCGACTCGGGCAACGCGGCGACCAATGCCATCGAGCTGACCAAACGGCACAGCCAGGTCTCCTTGACGAAACAGGGCGCGGCCACCGGCAATCTGCGCATCAACCTGACGTGGCGGATGCGGACCTCCGACATCTCCGGGCCGCAGCGGGAGAGCCTGCTCCGGCACCCCTTCAAGGCACTCAAGCCCCCCGAGGTCCTCGGCCACAGCCAGAGCATGGTCAACGTCGACCTCGACCTCGGCTGCCTCTACGAGATGCAGGACGGCGCCAAGGGCGTCGTACAGCCACTGGGCGGCTACTTCGGGGACGTCAACGCCGCGCCCTACGTCAAGCTCAGCGGCGACGACCGGTTCGGCTCCGGCTCCGGCGAGACGATCTACGTCAACCTCGACCAGCGGGATGCCATCAAGCGCCTCCTGGTCTTCGCCTACATATACGACCAGACGCCCGCCTTCGACCGCGCGCACGCCATCGTCACCCTCTACCCGAGCAACGGCCCCCGGATCGAGATAAGCCTGGACGAACGCCACCCGCAGGCCCGGTCCTGCGCCGTGGTCATGATCGAGAACATCAAGGGCGAGATGTTCGTCCGCCGCGAGGTCAAGTTCGTCTACGGCTTCCAGGGCGAACTGGACCGGCTGTACGGGTGGGGCCTGCAGTGGGGACGGGGCTACAAGGCGAAAGCCGAACGGTGAACCGGACCCGGTGAACCGGACCCGGTGGGCCGGGGCGGCGACTTGGCCCCGGTCGCCCGGCCTGCGGGGCGCATGGTGGGGGAGGGCCGACGGAGCATGGGCGGCGGTCGGCCCTCCCGCCTACCGTCCGAGGAACTGCGGCCCCTGCGGCGGCAGCCGGAAGTCCGGGTCGGGGATCACGGCCGCCGGCGGCGGGTAGCCGTAGCCGGCCGCCGCGCCGGCGGCGGTCGCCGGGGCGGGTGCGGCGGGTGCGGCGGGTGCCTGGGGGTGGCCGTACGCCGTCTGTCCGGCACCGGCGGGCTGCGGGTACCCATAGGCCGGCTGGGTCGCCGGAGTCTGCTGGGGATAGCCGTACGCGGGCTGGGTCGGTACCCCGGGCGGCTGCTCCGGCGGCAGCGGCTGGGCGGGCGCGGTCCTGGCGGACGTGGAGTGGACCGGCGGGGGCTGGACGGCCGGCGGCTGGGTGGGTGGGGACTGGACAGGTGCGGCCTGGGTGGGGGCGGTGGGCGAGGAGGGCTCGGGCGCGTTGGACGGGCCGCTCTCGGGTGTCGCTGCGGTCCCCTCGGGTGCCGTTCCCGTCGTCTCGGGTGCCCTCTGGGCGTCGTTCTCCGCCTCCGCCTCGGCCTCCTCGTCCACCGAGATGCCGAATTCGGTCGCCAGACCCTCCAGCCCGTTCGAGTAACCCTCGCCCAGCGCCCGGAACTTCCAGCTCTCCCCGCGCCGGTACAGCTCCCCGCAGATGAGCGCGGTCTCCTCGCCCGTCTCCGGCTTGACGTCGAAGTACGCCAGCGGCTCGGCGTCGTCGGCTGTCGCGTCGTAGAGCAGGACCCGCAGGTCCCGTACCTGCTCGAAGGCGACGCCGTCCGCCGAGGCGACCAGCAGGATGCGGCCGACCCGGGCCTCGACCCCGGACAGATCCGTCTGGATCGCGTCGGTCAGACCGTCGGCGGCCCGCTTCTTGCCCAGCCGCCAGACCTGGCCCGACGGGTGCCGGGGCTGGTTGTAGAAGACGAAGTCCTCGTCGGATCGCACACGGTCGTCGGGGCCCAGGAGCAGCGCGGAGACATCGACGTCCGGGATTCCTTGCCCGGGGGTCCAGCGCAGCACGGCCCGGACCGTGGTGGCCTCCAGCGGGACGTTCGACCCTTTCAGCATCGCGTGCGTCATGCCGTCATCCTGCCTTCTCGGTCCTGGTCACGACAATGCGGGGGCGGGTACCCGGGTGGGCCAGGCGTCCTGCCCCGCGGCGCCGACACGGCCGGGTTACCTGGAATTCATGCCCGACGGGAACTTCTGACATGGGTTTCTACGTACTATTACCGGCCACCTTCGAACGTTTTACAGGTCGCCCAGTCACCACGGGGGAGTTCACATGCGTCATTTCGGGCATATAGCCCCTGAGGTGCGGAAGCGTCTCTTCCATCAGGAGCCGGGTGTGTTCAGCGCCGACTCCCCGGCACGGCTGCTCTCCGCGGCTCTGGGGGCCACGCTCTACAGCCCCGCCACCCGGCCGCATCTCGCCGACGACATTCTCAAGCAGGCCGCCAACGGCGTGGTCTCGATGGTGCTCTGCCTGGAGGACTCCATCGACGACGCCGATGTGGCGGCCGGCGAGGAGAACCTCGTACGGCACCTCACCGACCTCTCCGGGCGCTCCGGACACGTCGGCGGAAACGTTCCGCTGCTGTTCGTCCGCGTACGCACCGCCGAGCAGATTCCCGACCTGGTGCGACGCCTCGGCCCCGCCGTGGGGACACTCTCCGGATTCGTCCTGCCGAAGTTCACCGAGGAACGCGGCATGCCCTTCCTGGAGGCCCTCTCCGACGCGGAGGCCACCACGGGCCGGCGCCTGTTCGCCATGCCGGTCCTGGAATCCCCGGAGCTGCTGTACCGGGAGTCGAGGGTGCACACCCTGGAGGGCATCTTCCGCGCGGTCGACAAGTACCGCGACCGCGTCCTCGCCCTCCGGCTCGGCGTGACCGACTTCTGCTCCTCCTACGGGCTGCGCCGCGGTCCCGACATGACGGCGTACGACATCCAGATCGTCGCCTCCGTGATCGCCGACGTGGTGAACATGCTCGGGCGGGCCGACGGCACCGGATTCACCGTGACCGGACCGGTGTGGGAGTACTTCCGGGTCCAGGAGAGGATGTTCAAGCCGCAACTGCGGCAGAGCCCCTTCCTTGAGGTGCAGGCCGCGGACCTGCGGGCCCGGCTGATCGAGCACGCCATGGACGGCCTGCTGCGGGAGATCTCCCTGGACCAGGCCAACGGCCTGCTGGGGAAGACCTGCATCCACCCCTCCCACGTGCTCCCGGTGCACGCGCTCTCCGTGGTCAGCCACGAGGAGTTCAGCGACGCCCAGGACATCCTCCGCCCGGAGCGCGGCGGAGGAGGCGTGCTGAGGTCGTCGTACACGAACAAGATGAACGAGGTGAAGCCGCACCGGGCCTGGGCCGAGCGCACTCTGCTGCGCGCCGAGGTCTTCGGCGTGGCCAACGAGGACATCGGCTTCGTCGAACTGCTCGCCGCCGGCCTGTCCGACTGAGCCTGTCCGGCCGAACCGGCCGGCCGAACACAAGGGATCATGGACCACGCAGTGGACAACGGGAGGCGTACGCGCATGAAGGAGCGGCCGCGGGCCGGAGAGCCGGCCGGGACATGGACCGGCAGCTGGGTCGCCGAACGGCTCGGCGTCGGCCTCACGGGCGACGACGACCTGACCGGCCTGCTCGGCCTCGCCCTGCGCCGCAACCCCAAGCGGGCGCACCTCCTCGTCTCCAACGTGCTCGGCAAGCACGTACCGCAGTCGCCTTCCGTGGTCTACGGCCACGGCTTCACCCTCGGCCGCCGCGTACGCGACCTGCTGGGCGCCGAGGAGGCCGCGGCCGCGGTCGTCCTGGGCTACGCGGAGACCGCCACCGGCCTCGGCCACTCGGTCGCCGACGGCCTCGGCCCCGCCACCTACCTGCACTCCACCCGACGCCCGGTCGACGGCGTCGCCCAGGCGGGCGGCTTCGAGGAGTCCCACTCGCACGCCACCTCCCACCTGCTGCTGCCCGCCGACCCCGCGCTGCTGGCCGGCGACGGACCGCTCGTCCTCGTCGACGACGAGTTCTCCACCGGCAACACGGTGCTCAACACCGTCCGCGCCCTGCACGAGCGTTACCCCCGCCGCCGGTACGTCGTGGTCGCCCTGGTGGACATGCGCTCGCCGGCCGACGCGGGCCGCCTGGAGGAGTTCGCCCGGGAGATCGGCGCCCGCGTGGACCTGGTGGCGGCCGCCTCGGGCACCGTCCTGCTGCCCGACGACGTACTGGAGAAGGGACAGCGGCTGGTGGCCCGGCACGAGGCGGCGGCCGCCGCCGAGCCGGAGCCCGCCCGGACCGGCACGGCCCCCGTCCGCCGCGTTGACCTGCGCTGGCCGCGCGGACTGCCCGACGGCGGGCGGCACGGGTTCACCGCCGCCCACCGGGCCCGACTGGAGAGCGCGCTGCCCGCCATGGCCGCCCGGCTCGCCGAGGCCCTGCCCGCCGGCGCCCGCCGCGTCCTGGTCCTCGGCTGCGAGGAACTGATGTACGCCCCGCTGCGCCTGGCCCGCGAACTGGAACAGGTCGTGCCCGCGGAGGTGCGCTACTCCACCACCACCCGCTCGCCCGTCCTCGCCGTCGACGACCCCGGCTACGCGATACGCACCCGCCTGGTCTTCCCCGCCCACGACGACCCTGCCGACGGCCCCGGCGAGCGCTACGCCTACAACGTCGCCGGCGCCGGCTTCGACGCCGTCGTCGCCGTCGTCGACTCGGCCGCCGACACCCCGGCCCTGCACGCGCCCGACGGCCTGCTGGCCCGGCTCGCCGCCCACGTGCCGCACGTCCTGCTCGCGGTCGTCCCCTCGTACGTCCCCGGCGCTTCCTCCGAAAGGCCCGCCATGCTGCCCGAGCCGCTGCGCGGCCCCGCCTTCTCCTCCTATGCCCCCGACGAGGTCGGCTGGCTGCTCCAGGACCTCTCGGACACGACGCTGGAGGCGCCCACCGAGGAGCGCGAGGAGGCGATCCAGAAGGGGGGCGCGCACTACGCGGAGTCGCTGCCCGTCGAGTACCAGCCCAGCGAGCAGTACCAGGACCTGTTCCACGCGGCGCTGCGCACCTCGGCGGCCCGGCTGGCGCAGGCCGTCGGAGCCGTCACCGAACTCGTCCTCCTTGAACGGTCCCCGAGACCCGTCCTCGTGTCCCTCGCCCGCGCGGGCACGCCCGTCGGGATCCTGATGCGCCGCTGGGCGCAGTTCCGTCATGGTCTCGACCTCCCCCACTACGCCGTGTCGATCGTCCGGGGCCGGGGCATCGACGCCAACGCACTGCGCTGGCTGGCCGACCACCACGACCCCGCCGACGTCGTCTTCGTCGACGGCTGGACCGGCAAGGGCGCCATCACCCGCGAACTCGCCGCCGCCCTGCGCGACTTCGAGGTGTCCGACGGCATCACCGGCTTCGACCCGGAGATCGCCGTCCTGGCCGACCCCGGTTCCTGTGTCCGCACCTACGGAACCCGCGATGACTTCCTCATCCCCTCCGCCTGTCTCAACTCCACCGTCTCCGGTCTGATCTCCCGCACCGTGCTCCGCGCCGACCTGGTCGGCGCCCACGACTTCCACGGCGCGAAGTTCTACCGCGAACTCGCCGGCGCCGACCTCTCACCGGCCTTCCTCGACGCCGTCTCCGCCCGCTTCCCGGAGGTCGCGGGCGCCGTCGACATCCAGGCCAAGGACCTGCACGCCGCCGACCGGACCCCCACCTGGGAGGGCTGGGCGGCGGTCGAGCGGATCAGCGAGGAGTACGGCATCCACGACGTCAACCTCGTCAAGCCCGGCGTCGGCGAGACCACCCGCGTGATGCTGCGCCGGGTGCCCTGGAAGGTGCTGGCCCGGGCCGGCGCCGGCAGCGACCTGGACCACGTCCGGCTGCTCGCCGCACAGCGGGGCGTGCCCGTGGAGGAGGTCGCCGACCTGCCCTACACCTGCGTAGGGCTGATCCACCCCCGGTACACCCGCGGCGCGACGGGCGCCGACGGCAGGGCGGTGACGGTCTGATGCCCGCTCAGCCTGCTCAGTCCGTACAGCCCGTACTCGTCGCGAGCGACCTCGATCGCACGCTGATCTACTCCGCCGCCGCCCTGAACCTGACCGTCCCGGACCAGGAAGCGCCCCGGCTGCTGTGCGTGGAGGTCTACGACAGCAAGCCCCTGTCGTACATGACGGAGACCGCCGCCCGGCTTCTCGGCGACCTCGGTGACCTCGGCGAGGCCGCTGTCTTCGTGCCGACCACGACGCGGACCCGCGCCCAGTACCAGCGCATCAGACTGCCCGGCCCCCCGCCGAAGTACGCGATCTGTGCCAACGGCGGCCATCTGCTGGTGGACGGCGTCGCCGACCTCGACTGGCACGCGCGGGTCACCGCGCGGCTGGCCGACGAGTGCGCCCCGCTGGCGGAGGTGCGCGAGCATCTGATGGCCACCGCCGACCCGCAGTGGGTGCGCAAGCACCGCACCGCCGAGGACCTCTTCGCCTACCTCGTCCTCGAACGCGACCTGGTGCCCGAGGGGTGGGTCAAGGAACTCGCCGTGTGGGCCGGCGACCGCGGCTGGACCGTGTCCCTCCAGGGCCGCAAGCTCTACGCCGTCCCGGCGCCGCTCACCAAGAGCGCGGCCGTGCGCGAGGTCGCCCGCCGCACCGGCGCCGGTCTCACCCTGGCCGCCGGGGACTCCCTCCTCGACGCCGACCTGCTGCTCGCCGCCGACCGGGGCTGGCGCCCGGGCCACGGCGAGCTGGCCGACTCCGGCTGGACGGCACCGACGGTCAGTGCCCTGCCCGAGCGGGGGGTATTCGCGGGGGAGCGGATCCTTCAGGAGTTCCTGCGGTCGGTGAACCCGGCCCGGTAGTTCGTGCGGTCGGCGCTCCCGGCCCGGTGACGTCGGTCCGGTCCGAGCGTTCCGCGGCGGGCCGGCCGGTGGACGAGGCGGACGCGGGGGAGGGCTGCTCCTCGCCGTGCCCGGAACCGCCGCGCCTGCGGCGGCCGGCTCCGGGCCGCAGCAGCCGCAGGACGACGAAGCCCAGCACCGCGACCGCGGCGCCGACGAGGATCACCTTCGAGTACGCGGAGGCGACGCTCGTGACCTGGGACCAGTTGTCCCCCAGGGCGTAACCCGCGAGCACGAACGCGGTGTTCCACAGCGCGCTGCCCAGCGTCGTCAGGCCGAGGAAGACGGGGAGCCGCATCCGCTCCACGCCCGCCGGCACCGAGATCAGACTGCGGAAGATGGGAATCATCCGGCCGAAGAACACCGCCTTGGTGCCGTGCCGGAGGAACCACGCCTCCGTCTTCTCTATGTCCGCCACCTTCACCAGCGGCAGCCGCCCCGCTATCGCCACGGTGCGGTCGCGGCCCAGGAGCGCCCCTATCCCGTACAGGGCGAGCGCGCCGATCACCGAGCCCGCCGTGGTCCACAGCAGGACGGCGAGCAGGTCCATCCGGCCGGAGGCGGCCGCGAATCCCGCGAGCGGCAGGATCACCTCGCTCGGCAAGGGAGGGAAGAGATTCTCCAGAGCGATGGCGATACCGGCCCCCGGGGCGCCCAGGGCGTCCATGAGGTCGTTGATCCACTGCGGAGCGGCACCGCTGTCCGCGGCCGTCTGCGCTGCGATGGCTGTCATGACGACCACGCTAGAAAATCGTGGCTGAAGGGACCCTGAGGAAGACCGCACGATCGGCTGCGGTCCACCGCAGTGACGAATTGCGGTTTTCCGCAGTGTGCGGGCATCCCGCCCACGACTAGCCTCGCGATCATGCGAGACATGGCACGACGCGGAGTGCGGTGCGGGGTGGGCCTGATCACGGGAGCCGCCGCGGCCGCTGTCGAGCTGCTCTTCACCGTCGTGGCCGGTGCGGTCCTGCTGCCGGTGGCGGCTTGGCCGGCCGGGCGCCGTGCCGCGTTCAGACCGGTCCTCGCGTGCGCGCGGAGACTGGCGGAGTGGGAGCGGACCCGGCTGCGGACCTGGCTCGGCATCCGCGTCCCGCCCGCGTACGAGGACATGCGGGCCCTGCGGTACGTGTCCTGCCGGTGGACGCTGGGAGCGCTGGGCGGGGTGGTGATGCTGTCGGCGGCGGCGGGCCTCGGGTACGGCCTGTTCTGGGCGTACGGCTGGCTGTGGCTGGACGGCATACGCGACCCGGGCTCGGTCGTCCTCAGCAGCTTCGGCGGCTTCTTCCTGCTGTTCCTCGCCGTCCAGGGGATATTCGGTGTCGCGGGGCTGGAGGGCCGGCTGGCCCGGCGCTTCTACGGTCCCCGGCACCAGGAGGAGCTGGAGCAGCGCATCGCCGAGCTGTCCGCGAGCCGCGCCGCCGTGGTCGACGCGGTGCACGACGAACGCCGCCGCATCGAGCGCGACCTGCACGACGGGGTCCAGCAGCGGCTCGTCGCCCTCGGGATGCTGCTCGGCCGTGCCCGGCGCAGCCAGGACGCCGAGCACAGGGACCACCTGCTGGGCCAGGCCCACCAGGAGAGCAGACAGGCCCTGGAGGAGCTGCGCGAGGTGGCATGGCGGATCTATCCGACCACGCTGGACGAGGCCGGCCTGCGGGCGGCTCTGGAGACGGTGGCCGAGCGGGCGTCCGTGCCCGTGCGGGTGGAGTACGGCCTCGTGGAGGAACCGGAGCGGGCACTCGCGACCGTCGCGTACTTCGTGGTGTGCGAGGCGGTCACCAACGCGGTCAAGCACGCGGCGCCCACGCGGATAACCGTCGTGGTCGCGGAAGAGGAGGGGACGGTGTACGTGGAGGTCCGGGACGACGGCTGTGGCGGGGCGAACGCCACGGGCAGCGGACTGTTCGGGCTCGCCCGGCGGGTCGCCGCTCTCGACGGCAGCCTGAGCGTGGTCAGCCCGCCGGGCGGCCCCACTCTGGTGGCGGCGGAGCTGCCATGCGGGTGATGCTCGCCGAGGACTCGACCCTGCTGCGGGAGGGTCTGGTGCGCCTGCTGGCGGAGGAGGGGCACGAGGTCGTCGCGGCCGTCGGCAACGCGGAGGCGCTGCTGGCGGCGGTCGCCCAGGACCCACCGGACGTGGTCGTCGCAGACGTCCGGATGCCGCCCACCCATACGGACGAGGGGCTGCGCGCGGCCCTGGAGATCCGGAAGAGCCGGCCGGCGGTCGGGGTCCTGGTGCTCTCGCAGTACGTGGAGAAGCGGTATGCGACGGAGTTGCTCACCGGTGACTCGGAAGGGGTGGGGTATCTGCTCAAGGACCGGGTGGTCCAGGTGGACGAGTTCCTCGACGCGCTGGAGAGGGTGGCCGCCGGCCGGGCCGCCTTCGACCCCGAGGTCGTCCGGCAGCTGCTGGGCCGCACGACCCACACCGACCCGCTGGCCCGGCTCACTGCACGCGAGCGGGCCGTGCTGGCCGAGATGGCGCAAGGGCACACCAACGCGGCGATCGCCCAGCGACTGCACATCTCGTTGAGCGGAGTGGAGAAGCACATCAACGCCATCTTCGACAAGCTCGAACTGACGGGAGGTGAGGGCTATTCGCGCAGAGTTCTGGCGGTACTGCGGTACCTCGGCAGCTGAGACGCCGGGCCGCCGCGGCACCCGGTGCGGGTCACCCGAGACAGCTGTCCTCGCCGGACCGGGTACGGGTGACGGGGCCGTGACGGGGCCGAGGCGGGGCTGTGGGGGGACTGAGGGGGCGAGTCATCTGCTGAGGCCAGTGGGCGGTCGCGGCCGGGTACCGGAGGCCGACGCGACGGGGCGGCGGCCTGTGGCAGACGCCAGTGGATGGACGCGGCCCGCGCGCCGGGGCCGGCGTGACGGGGCTGGCGGTGGTGGCGGTCCGTGGCAGGCGGCCGCCGGTCCGTGGCGGATGCGGGCCGCGGAAGCGGTGGTGCTCGCAGGGCTCACGGACCGTGGAACGGCAGTGCCGTCAAAAGCGGCGGTGCGCGCAGGGTTCGCGGACTGTGTCAGCCGCAGCAGCCCCCTCCGCAGCAACCGCCCCCGCCGCCTCCGCCGGACCCGGATGCCGGGGCCGGAGCGGAGGACGAGCCGCCGACCGCGACCGTCGACAGCAGCTTCACCGTGTCGTCGTGGCCCGCCGGGCAGGAGGCGGGAGCGGAGGACTCGGCCATGGGACGGCTCAGTTCGAACGTGTCGCCGCAGCTGCGGCAGCGGTACTCGTAGCGAGGCATGAGCACAGGTTAACCGGCGCCTATGGCACCACGGCAGGAGTACGGCAGGAGCAGGCCAGGACGACGTCAGGACCCGACCAGGACCGACCAGGACTCGGCCAGGGCCCGACCAAGGACCCGGCCAAGGACCCGACCAGGACCCAAGCCAGGACACGCCAGCACCACGTAAGGGCTCCCGGCCTCGACCCGGCCGGCGGAACACATCGCGGACTCGGGGCCGCGGTCCGGCACGCGACAGGTCCTAGTGGCCGGCCCCGCGTTCCTCCCGTATCCGGCCGACCACGTGGGCCACCGTGCGGCGGACCGCGTCCGTTTCGGTGAGGAAGTGCCAGTAGTCGGGGTGCCTGCCCTCCAGGGTGCCGATCGCGCGTTCCAGCCGGGCCACGGCGTCGTCCAGGGGGCGTGCGTCCCGGGGGTCGGGAGTGGTGCGGCCGGCCATGGCCAGGCGCTGGGCGTCGCGGATGGCGAACCGGGTCCGTTCGATCTCGTCCCGGGGGTCCTGCTGCACGGCGTTGAGCAGGCGGAGCCGGTCACCCGCGGCGGACACGGCCTCGTCGGTCTCGTTCAGCAGGGCCCGTACCGTCGACAGCAGCGCGGTCGCGTCGGGCCAGCGCTGGTCGTCGCGGGCGGACCGGGCCTCGGCCAGCTTCCGTTCGGCCTGCCGGACGGTCTCGCGGGCCTGGTCGGGTACGTGCTGGAGGTCCTGCCAGCAGGCGGCGGTGAAGCGTCGCCGCAGTTCGCTGAGGACGGGTTCGACCTGTTCGGCGCGGGTGGTGAGGGCCTGGGCACGGGTGCGCAGGGAGACCAGCCGTTTGTCGGTCTCGGCGGCCCGTTCGGGCAGCCGTTCGGCCTCGGCCCGGACCGTCTCGGCCTCGCGGGTGACCCGCTCGGCGCGCTCCAGGGTCTGGGGCACACCGTGTCGGCCGGCGCCCTGGTTGAGCTTGGTCAGCTCCGGGGCGAGGGCGGCGAGCCGGGCGGCGAGGTCGTCCGCGGTCAGCCCTGAGCCGCGTACGGCCTCCAGGGCGTCGGAGGCGGCGAGCAGGGACTGCCGGGCCCGCTCCACGGCGGGGGCGAGCCGGGCCAGCTGGGTCTCCGCCTTGCCGAGCAGTGGGCCGAGGCCTTCGGTGAAGCGGTCCAGGTCCTGCTTGACCCGGCCCAGTTCCTCCTTGGCGGCGGTCAGTTCGGTGCGGGCGCGGGCGGCGGCCGACGCCTCCAGGTCGTCCCGGTCGAGGTCGTGGGCGTCGACGGCGCCGATGTACTGCCGGCTGGCCTCGTCGATGCGCCGGCCGAGGGCCTCGAAGCCGTCGACCGCGCGCCGGGCGGCGGGGGAGCCGTCGACGGCCGTGATCGTCTCGATGGAGATCCGCAGGTCACGCTGGGCGGTGTCCAGCTCGTAGAACGCGGCGGCGGCGTCGTCCTTGGCGGTCTGGGCCTCCGCCCGCTGGTTCTCGGCCCGCCCGCCGAACCAGCGCCGGGTGCCGCCGCCGGCGAACGCGCCGGTCAGGACCGGCGCGGCGAGCAGCGGCAGGACCAGCAGGGCGAGCGTGTCGCGCAGGGCGCCGGGAGCGCGGCGGTGCGCGCGGGGCCGGCGGTGCGGAAGGAGCCGTGGACCTGGCGCGCAGGGCACCATCGGCGGCGTATACGGCTGCGATGGTGTCGCCGTCACATCCCTCTCCCGTGTCGTCCGCCCTGCCCGGGTTCATTCTCCCACCCGTTGAGGACGAACACACGGGCCGGTCAGTTCGCGGTGCGGACCGTGACTTCACCGTCGGCGGTACGGGTGTTCACCACATGGGCGCTGGAGTCGTCCCGGGGCACGGACACGTCCACGGAGCCGTCGTCGGTCTGCGCCGTCACCTTGTACGTGGCCCTGGGCAGTCCGACGGTCACCGAGCCGTCGTCGCTGCGGGCGTCGACCAGGTCGGGCACGGCACCGAGTTCGAGGCGCACCGAGCCGTCCTTCGTCTGTGCCGTCACCCGGCGCGAGGAGACCTCCGCGCGGACCGAGCCGTCGTCGCTGCGCAGGTCCAGCGGGCCGGTGGAGTCGGTGACGCGGACGGAGCCGTCCCGGGTACGGATGTCCAGCGCGTCCCGGAACCCCCGCGCCCGTACGCTGCCGTCGTCGTCCTCGACCTCGACGGCCACGCCCCGGGGTACCTCGATGCGGTGCCTGGCCGCGCAGTCGGCGATGAATCCGGCGCAGTCCATCCGCAGCACCAGGCGGTCGCCGTCCATCTTCCAGCTCACCTCGGGTTCCCTCCCGACGGTCACCGATCCCGTGAACCACCGGGTGACGTCGACGCGGCCCGCCTCGTTGCCCTCCGCGGCGACGATCTCCAGGGCGGAGTCGTCGGAGTCGACGGTGAGCGTGCGGCCCTGAAGGGCGAAGGACCGCTGGTCGGGGTCCTTGTCGTCGTCGGGCGAGGAACAGGCCGCGAGCCCCGCCACGGCGAGGACGACGGCCCCGGCGGCGGCGAGCGCACGGGCGGGAACGGTACGGGACATGACGGTCTCCCCCTGGGACGGACGGTGAGCCTGTGCGCCGGATGCCTCCGGGGAGGCGCGGTGCGGCGAGGCTCTACGACCGTAGGTTTCCGGGGTGTGCCGCCGCGATCGGGGACGCTCCCGTATCGGTGGTGGGGTTAACCCCCCGCAGGGGGAGGGCGGGGACCGGCGCACGGGTTTGCGAGGCGGTGGTCCGGGCAATGTAGGCTGTCGACTCGTCCGGGTGCGTAGCTCAGGGGTAGAGCGCCTGCCTTACAAGCAGGATGTCGGCGGTTCGAAACCGTCCGCGCCCACCAGGACCGGTGCCCGGCACCGGTGCCAGAGGCCCTCGGAGATCTTCCGGGGGCCTCTCGCGTGCCGTGCGCGCCGTCCGTCGTCCCGGCACTCCCTTGCGCGCCGTCCTCGGACAGACCCTCAACCCTCGCCCTCGGGCGGGGTCTCGTGGGCGTGCTTGAGGCGGGAGCGGGCCGTGACCTGGCCGGAGCCGGTGAACTGGGACCAGTAGCGGTGGGTGGTGACGAACACCGCCAGTTCGCGCTCGCGTCGGCGCAGCTTCTCGACCTCGGCTTGTTCGTCCTCCGACCAGCCGGGTGAGGCCGGGCGCTCCACCTTGCGCCAGCCGTTGTCGTCACTGAAGCCGTCCACCGGTTCCACGGACCAGGGGAGCCGTTTCAACAGGGCCGACAGGTCGGCCCTGACCTGATGGAGTTCCTCCTGGCCGGCGAGGAGGTCACTCGGAAAGTCATAGGTCGTAGCCACGCCGCAATAATACTCCTGTTCGATTTTGGGTCGCGCGTTCTTCCGGGCGGTTCGCGCGTACGCGAGCGCGAGCGCGGGAGAGAGACGGGAGAGACTGGAAGCATGTGCCGCAGTATCAAGACGCTACGACCGCCTGTGCTGGCCGAGCAGGCCACCGACGAGGAGATCCGGGCCGCCGCCCTCCAGTACGTGCGCAAGGTGTCCGGGTTCCGGGCGCCGGCCGCGCACAACCAGGAGGTGTTCGACCGCGCCGTGGACGCGGTCGCCGAGGCGACGGCCGAGCTGCTGGCCGGCCTGGAGGTACGGGGGAGCGCTCAGCCGCGCCGGGCGGGCTGACGCCTCCACGGGCACCCGGCGGCGGGCCGCGTCACGACGCCGACGAGGACTGCGGTGTCCGTGGCGGGCGCCGCACCAGCAGGGCCGCCCCCGCCCCCGCCCCGAACAGGGCGACGAGGGAGACCCCCGTCGCCAGCCACGTCGCGCCCAGCCACTGGCCGCCGAAGTAGCCCAGGGCCACGCTGTAGGCGGCCCAGGACAGCCCGGCCAGGGCGGACCACGGCAGGAACTCCCGCACCCGGCGGTGGGCGGCGCCGGCGCCCAGGGAGACGATCGAACGCCCGGCCGGGGCGAACCGGGCCAGCACCACCAGTGCGCCGCCGCCGCGGGCCAGGGCGGCGCCGAGACGTTCCTGCGCCTTGGTCAGCCGGCGGGAACGGGCGATCGCGCGGTCCAGCCGCGGCCCGCCGCGCCGGGCGAGGCGGTAGGCGACCAGGTCACCGAGGACGGACGCGGTGGTGGCGCAGAGGGTCAGGACCAGGATGTCGGGGACGTCGTGCGGGACCTGGCCGGTCGCGGCGCCCGAACCGGCCGCCGCCGCGGTGGCCGCCGCGATCACCAGTACGCCGCTGGGCAGCACGGGCAGGAACACGTCCAGGAGCACGGAGAGCGCCACGAAGGCGTAGATCCAAGGGCTGCTGACCAGCGAACCCATACTTCCGAACACCGTGACTCCCCATGGCTTCCCCCGTGGGCCTGACCAGCCGCGCCGCGCGGGACGGCAGGGGAGGCCGATGACAGCCACACAGCGTACGCCTGGGGTACGACAGCGCATTCACAGGGGCTCGCGCGGCCGACACCGGGGGTTCACCCGGCTGCCGCCTCCCGGGGGCGGCCGGTGCCGGTGTCCCGTAGCAACGACGGTGGGGCGAGGCGCCGGGGGACTCCTCGTCCCCGCCCGGACATCCCGAACCCGACGAACGGAACACATCATGGTGGCAGGAATATGCGCGGGCGCCGTCGCCGCGGCCGTACTCGCGACCGGCGCCCCCGGCGGGGCGGACGGCCTCTCGCTGCGCACGGACGCCCGGTTCGCGCCGCCCGGCGACGGCGCCGCGCGGAAGGCACTGACGTACGACCGGGACCTGGTCCCGGCCGGCTCCTGGATCGAGGTGCGCCAGCACACCGACCGCGGCGGCGCGACCACCGTACGGCTGCGGGTGCGCGGCCTGGACCCGGGGCACGCCTACGGCGCCCATGTGCACCAGAAGCCGTGCGGCGCCGACCCGGCCGCCGCGGGCGGGCACTACCAGCACCGGCCGTCCACCGACCCGGCCGACGCCAATCCGCACAACGAGGTGTGGCTCGACTTCACCCCCGACGCGCACGGCGAGGGGCGGGCCCACGCCCGTCACGACTGGGGGTTCCGGCCGGGTGAGGCGGCGTCCGTGGTGATCCACGACCGGCCGGGCAACTCCGGCGCCCGCGTCGCCTGCTTCACGGTGCCGTTCCGGCCCACCGGCTGACCGGGAGCCGTCGGCCGAGCGGCCGGAAACCGGAAACCGGAAACGAGAACGGTGCCCTCCGCGCGAGGCGGAAGGCACCGTTCCCTGTCGGCGGCGCGGGATCAGACCGACACCGGCGTGTGCCGCTCGGCCGTCCGCTCCCGCTCCTCGCCGCCGGTGCGCCGGGTCAGCAGCCGGTCCAGGCCGAAGGCGCCGGAGCCGGTGAAGACCAGCAGCAGGAAGGCCCAGCAGAACATGGCGGAGGCCTCACCGCCGTTCTCCATCGGCCACAGGGCGCCGGGCTGGTGCATCTTGAAGTACGCGTAGGCCATCGAGCCCGAGGAGATGAACGCGGCCGCGCGGGTTCCCAGGCCGAGCAGGACCAGCGCGCCGCCGACGAGCTGGATCACGGCGGCGTACCAGTTGGGCCAGGCGCCGGCGTCGACGGTGCCGCCCTCGGTGCCCGCGGCGCCGCCGAGGACCCCGAAGAGGGAGGCGGCGCCGTGGCAGGCGAAGAGGAGGCCAACGACGATGCGGAACAGGCCGAGAGCGTAGGGCTGGGCGCTGTTGAGGCGTCCGGTCATGTGGGGGGCACTCCTTCGGTGGGACCGGCCCTGAGGAGCCGGTCGCTTCGGGGGACGGAAGTGCCTCCACGTTAGGCAGACCTAATAAGTGCTTGCAATCTCAACATCCAGCCACGTCGACATTGACAGCATCACGACAGCTTCGCCTCCGTGATCGTCCGCAGCGCCGCCTTCCGGTCGGGCCCCGCCACCGACGCCTTCTCCAGCCGCAGCCGGGCCGACCGCCCGCGCAGGGTCAGGGTCATCAGCTGGTTGCCGAACCAGGGGCCGCCGTCCCGGCGCCAGCGCACCGCCGGCCGGGACAGGCGCCCGTGCCGGGCGAACAGCCGGCCCAGCGCCCGGGCCGGCGCGCTCCAGCCGAAGCGGAAGCCGAGGCGGATGGAGAGCGGCACGGAGTTGTGCACCGGCGAACAGGTCAGCTGGACCACCCGGGCCGAGGGGCCGTCCTCCGGCCTGGCCCAGGTCGGCTCGGCGATGTACGCGTGGTGCACGTCCCCCGACAGCACGCACACCGTCGCCGGTGCCTCGGCTCCCGACCCCGCCTCCGCTATCACCGCCGCCAGCGCGTCGAAGGAGGACGGGAAGGCGGCCCAGTGCTCCAGGTCGGCCGCGCGCCGCACCTTCTCCCCGAGCCGCGCCCAGCGCGCGCCCCGCTCGCCCCGGCACAGCGCCGCGTTCCACCCCTCCACGTCGTGCACCAGGTGCGGGAGCAGCCAGGGCAGCGAGGTGCCCAGGAGGAGGTGGTCGTAGGAGCCCCGGTCGTCCAGGGCCTGGGCGCGCAGCCAGGCGGCCTCCCCGGGGTCGAGCATGGCACGCCGCCGCTCGTCGAGGACCCGGGCCGCGCGGCTGTCCACCATCAGCAGCCGCACCCGGCCGAAGTCGCGCCGGTAGCTCCAGCGGACGGAGGCCGCGTCGGCGTCGGCCCCGGCGGCGAAGGCGCGCAGCGCGTCGGTGCCGTCGGCGCCCTCGCGTACGGCGGCGTAGACGGGGTCGGCGGCCAGTTCGGCCGGGGACAGGTTCCCGAGGTGCTGGTGGACCCAGTACGACATCAGGCCGCTCAGCAGCCGCTCGCGCCACCAGGGGGTGGCCCGCATGTCGGCGAGCCAGGCGGCGGAGGTGTTCCAGTCGTCGATGACGTCGTGGTCGTCGAAGATCATGCAGCTGGGCACGGTGGACAGCAGCCAGCGCACCTCCGGGTCGAGCCAGGACTCGTAGTAGAGGTGGGTGTACTCCTCGTAGTCCGCGACCTCGGCGCCGGGCGGCTCGGAGAGGTCGCGGCGGCCGGCGAGCCAGCGGCGGGTGGCGTCGGAGACCTCGTCGGCGTACACCTGGTCGCCCAGGAGCAGCAGGACGTCGGGCCGCTCGCCCTCGGGGTCGGCCGCGATCCGGGCGGAGAGCGTGTCCAGGGCGTCCGGGCCCACCGGGTCCTGCTCCCCGGCGGCCAGCGCGGCCCAGCGGCAGGAACCGAAGGAGACCCGCACCGTCTCCTCGTCCTTCGCGGGCGTGCGGATCACGGAGGGCGGGAACGGGGAGTCCGGCAGCGGCCACACGCGCGTGCCGTCGAGGAACACCTCGTACGGCGTCGCCGCGCCCGGGGTCAGGCCGCTCACCTCGACGAGGGCGTAGTGGTGGCCCGCCACCTGGAAGGTGCGGGCCGTGCCGCCGGCACCGTCGGCGCAGCGCACCTCGGCCTCGCACGGGCCGCCCGCCTCGACCCACACGGTCGCGGTCGGGCCGTCGGCGTACCTCAGCAGCGGTCCCAGGCGCAGATCGCCCATGGTGTCAGTCCCCTCTCCGTCGCCCCGTACGGGCCGTACGGTACGGAACGACGGAGGCCGGCGGGGTGGTTCCGGGGGCAGACGGCGGGGCGTCGGCCCCCGGTCGCCCGGTCAGCGGGTGATCGGCGGGCGGCCGGCGGGTGCCGGGCGGGGGCGCTCAGCAGCCGGCGAGGCCGCTGGTCAGCGCCGACTTCTCGGCGGAGTCGACCGAGAGGCCGTAGTAGTACTTCACCTGCACCCAGGCGCGCAGGTAGGTGCAGTGGTAGGCGGTCCGGGAGGGCATCCAGGTGGCCGGGTCCTGGTCGCCCTTGGCCTGGTTGACGTTGTCGGTGACCGCGATGAGCTGGGGGCGGGTCAGGTCGTTGGCGAACGCCTGGCGCCGGGAGGTGGTCCAGCCGCTCGCGCCGGAGTCCCATGCCTCGGCCAGCGGCACGAGGTGGTCGATGTCGACGTCGGAGGCGGCGGTCCAGGTGGCGCCGTCGTAGACGGAGTACCAGGAGCCGCTGGTGGACGCGCAGGCGGAGTCGGTGACGACGTTGGAGCCGTCGCGCTTGAGGACGGTCTCGCGGGTGTTGCAGGTGCCGGACTGGGTGATCCAGTGCGGGAAGAGGTCGCGGTCGTAGCCGGTGCGGTTCTCGGTGGCCACGGTGAGGGAGGCCAGGTAGGTGCGGGCGGTGGAGGCGCTGACCGGGGTCGGGAGGGCGGCGGAGGCGTTCGGGCCGTTGAACAGCGCGACGGAGGCCATGACTCCGGTGAGCGCCGTGAGTATGCTCAGCCGTCGACGCGCGTAGAACTTCGACATGCGAACTCCCTTGAGTGGTGGGGGTGGTGAGCGCGAGCGAGGGAATGCTCGCGGCGCCGTGTTGCGGGGGGATGAGCGCCCGGTGAGAAGTTAATGACGCGTCCATGACAAGACAAGGGGTGGAACCGGCCTTCCGTGCCAGGGCCCCGGGATGCCGGCGTCACGTACTCCGGGGCGTTCCGTCACGTACCATGGACGGCGCAGAAGGGGAGTAGCTCTTCGCCGGACCGTCGACATACTGCTCAGCACGCCTGAGCCGGCGCCCGGAGGCGGTACCCGCAGGGGGCCCGCCAGCGAGACCTTCGGCAAGCAGTGCACGCCCGTGCCCCGTGGCCCGGGCGACGATGTGCTGCCGTGCCGAGGTGTCTTGCGCCCGCAGGATCAGCACTCTCGGTGGGGCGGCCCCGACCGATTGAGGACCTTTTGATCAGCTTCACCGTGACGGCGCTCGTCTTCGGCGTCGTCTTCCTCGCCGAACTGCCGGACAAGACCGCGCTCGCCGGTCTCGTCCTCGGCACCCGCTACCGCGCCTCCTACGTCTTCGCCGGCGTCGCCGCCGCGTTCCTGGTGCACGTCGCGCTCGCCGTCGCGGCGGGCAGTGTGCTGACGCTGCTGCCGCAGCAGATCGTGCACGCGATCACCGGTGTGCTGTTCCTGGGCGGCGCGGCCGTGCTGCTCTTCAAGAAGGACGAGGACGAGGAAGAGGTCCGCAAGCCGGAGAACCAGTCCTTCTGGAAGGTCGCCGGGGCGGGCTTCATGCTCATCCTGGTCGCCGAGTTCGGCGACCTCACGCAGATCATGACGGCCAACCTCGCGGCCCGCTACGACGACCCGCTCTCCGTCGGCCTGGGCGCGGTGCTGGCCCTGTGGGCGGTGGCCGGGCTCGGCATCGTCGGCGGGAAGGCGCTGATGAAGCGGGTCCCGCTGAAGCTGATCACGCAGATCGCGGCGGTGCTGATGCTGGGCCTCGGCGTGTGGAGCCTGTGGGAGGCGGTGGCGGGCTGACCTGCGGTTGCCGGTTGCCGGTTGCCGGTCGCCGGCTGCCCCGCCTGCGCCCGGGCCTTCCCGGGCCCTTCCCGGGCCTTCCCGGATCTTTCCCGGGCCCCGGGCCCTTCCCCTGGCCCTCCCCGGACCCTCGCCGGCCCCCTCCCACCCCGCCGGCGCGCTGAACGGCGGATGAACGATGTCCGCTGCCGCTGGCGCGATCGCCGGTGCGTTTTGTACCGTGGTGGAACAAAGTGGCTCCCGCCCGTTCTCCCTGACCGGCGGGCGGGGCCGCCTTGTGTACCTCCCCACGCCCTGGAGTCTGCCGATGACGGCCACCACCGTGCTCACCGCCCGCGCCCTGCTGCTGGACATGGACGGCACCCTCGTCAACTCCGACGCCTCCGTCGAGCGCGTCTGGCGGCGCTGGGCCGACCGCAACGGACTCGACGGCGACGAGGTCATGAAGGTCGTCCACGGCCGCCAGGGCTACGCCTCGATGGCGCTGCTGCTGCCCGACCGGCCCATGGAGCAGAACCACGCCGACAACGCGCGCATGCTGGCCGAGGAGACCGCCGACACCGACGGCGTCGTCCCGGTCCCGGGGGCGCCGGAGTTCCTCGCCGCCCTGCGCGGCCTGCCGCACGCCCTCGTCACCTCCGCCGACGTGGCGCTCTCCACCGCCCGCATGGGCGCCGCCGGGCTGGCCCTGCCCGACGTACGCGTCACCGCCGAGTCGGTCGGCGCCAGCAAGCCCGACCCCGAGGGCTTCCTCAAGGGCGCGGCCGAACTGGGCACGGCCCCCGCCGACTGCGTCGCCTTCGAGGACTCCGGCGCCGGCATCACCGCCGCGCGCGCCGCCGGCATGCGGGTCGTCGGCGTGGGCCCCCGGGCGGCCCTGCACGGGCCCGACGCGCTCGTCCGCGATCTGACCGAGGTCCGGGTGGAGGCCGTGGCGGACGGCACCGTCCGCCTGCACATCGGCTGACGCCCGCCGAGCCGGCCCCCGCGACGCCCCGCGCACGCCCTTGTGGCTACGGCTACGGCTACGGCTCCTGGGTCTCCCGCTCCAGCTGCTGCCGGGTCTTCGGCCCGTACGTGCCCGTCTCCTCGGAGTCGATGCCACGGGTCCACTGGAAGCGGCTGACGGCGTCCTCGACCTGGCGGTCGTAGTTGCCGTCGATGTCGTTCATGTAGAGGTGCACCTGGCGCAGCCGCAGCTGGAGCTCGGTGACCTCCGGGCCGTCGTCGCCGAGCCGCAGCACCGTGGCCTCCCCGTCCTCCGTGTCGTCCTCCTCCGGCTGCGGCTCGGTCGCCGGCGCGCTGCTCTCCGACGAGGTCGCCGACCGGCTCGGCTCGGTGCTGCGCGACGCCGAGGGCGAGGCGTCCGACGCCGACGGGGACGCCGAGGAGGACGGGCTCGCCTCCTCGTCACCGGACGCGGAGGAGGACGGGGACGCCGACGTGGGCTCGGACGAGGCGGAGGCGTCGTCGGTGGTCTCCCGGGCCGAGGCCGTGTCGGTCGACTGGTCCGGCACACCGACCCGCACCTCGTCCGCCGAGGCCCCGTTCCGCGTCGGTGACTCGTAGGAGAACAGGCCGCTCGCGTACCCGGCGGTGCCCAGCACCACGACGGCGACCACCGCGGCGCCGACCATCGCGGCCCGCCGGGGGCGGCGGCGCTCGGCGGGGTCCGTGGACGCGGGGGTGCGCGGTCCGGCGGGCTCGCCGCCCGCCGGTTCGAACATCCGCAGGTCGGTGGCGTTGGGCGCGCTCGCCGGGGGCGCCAGGGGGGTGGGGAGTACGGAGGTCACCGCCGCCGTGTCCGCGGCGCCCTGCGCGGGGGCGGCGCCAGGCGCGCGCAGCAGCATGGTGGTCTCGGCGGCGTCAGGCAGGGCCTCCTGCCCGGTGCCGGTGCCGGTGCCGGTGCCGGTGCCGGTGCCGGCGTCGGCACCCCGCCCGGCCGGACCGGCGCTCCCCGCCGCACGGACTCCGACTCCCTCCGCGGGACCGGCGCTCCCCGCCGGACCGCCCGATTCCGCAGCGGCACCCCCGGAGCCCTCCGGCTCCTCCGCCCCCGCACCGCCCGTCCCGGTCCCGGTCCCCGCCTTCGTCCCCGCGTCTGTCCCCGCGTCCGTCCCCGCCCCGCTCCCCGCCGCCTCGCTCTCCGTCTCCTCCAGCGCGACGTACGGCCGTATCCGCAGCGGATTGAAGTCCTCCGCGGCGGCCGCCTCGGCCGTACGGGCCTCCAGCAGGGCGTCGGCCGCGCGCGGGCCGCACTCGCAGGAGGGCGTGTGGTCCGCCTGCCGGGGCGCCCCGCACTCGGGGCAGGCCGGACCCGCGGCCTCCGGGCCGCCCGGCCCCTCCGTCCCCGCAGGCACCTGCTCACGTTCCTGGACCGGGGGCTGCCCGGCCCCCTGCTGCCCCGCCCCGGCGGGCCCCACGGGCTTCTCCGGCCCCTCCGGCTGTCCCACGCGTCAGTCCCCTCCCTTACGGCGCTCGCGTCCCCTCGCGAACTCCAGGTGATTATGCAGATCTCAACCACCGTCGCACGCACGTGCCCCTCCGCGCCGCACGAACCGCCGCCCGCACCGCCCGGCACCGACCGACGGAATACCGGCATTCCGCACGACTGAACAGGCCATAACCGGTCACACCGAACAGGGCGGAAGGTGTGACCAAGTCTTCAGGAGGCCGCCATGACCGGGGACACCGGCAGCGCACAGGGCGTGGCCCGCACCACCCCCCACGAGCAGGTTCCGAACCGGGTCCTGGTGTCCATCGGGGCCCTGCTCCTCGGCATGCTGCTGGCCGCCCTGGACCAGACCATCGTCTCGACGGCGCTGCCCACCATCGTCAGCGACCTCGGCGGCATGGCGCACCTGTCGTGGGTCGTGACGGCGTACCTGCTGGCCGCGACCGCCGCGACGCCGCTGTGGGGCAAGCTCGGCGACCAGTACGGGCGCAAGCGGCTGTTCCAGACGGCGATCGTCCTCTTCCTGGCCGGTTCGGCGCTGTGCGGCGTCGCGCAGAGCATGGGCGAGCTGATCGCCTTCCGGGCGGTGCAGGGACTGGGCGGCGGCGGACTGATGGTGCTGTCGATGGCGATCGTCGGCGACCTGGTGCCACCCCGTGAACGGGGTCGCTACCAGGGCCTGTTCGGCGCGGTGTTCGGCGCCACCAGCGTGCTCGGCCCGCTGCTGGGCGGTGTCTTCACCGAGCACCTCAGCTGGCGCTGGGTCTTCTACATCAACCTGCCCGTCGGTGTGATCGCCCTCGCCGTGATCGCGACCGTCCTGCGCATCCCGCGCCGCGCCGACCGCCACATCATCGACTACCTCGGCACCTTCCTCATCGCCGCCGTCGCCACCTGCCTGGTCCTGGTCGCCTCCCTCGGCGGGACCACCTGGCCCTGGGCATCGCCGCAGATCATCGGCCTGGCGGTACTGGGTGTGGCGCTGGCCGCGGCGTTCGTGGCCGCCGAACGCCGGGCCGCCGAGCCGGTCCTGCCCCTGCGCCTCTTCCGCGTCCGCACCTTCGTGCTGTCGGCCATGATCAGCCTGGTCGTCGGCTTCGCGCTGTTCGGCGCGATGACGTACCTGCCGACCTTCCTCCAGGTCGTGCAGGGCGTCAGCCCGACCATGTCCGGGGTGCACATGCTGCCGATGGTGATCGGCCTGCTGCTGGCGTCCACCGTCTCCGGCCAGATCGTCAGCCGCACCGGCCGCTGGAAGGTGTTCCCGATCGCCGGCACCGGCGTCACCGCCCTCGGCCTGCTCCTCCTCCACCAACTGGACGAGAACAGCCCCACCGCCGAGATGAGCGCCTTCTTCTTCGTCTTCGGAGCGGGCCTGGGCCTGGTGATGCAGATCCTCGTCCTCATCGTCCAGAACGCCGTCCCGTACGAGGACCTGGGCGTCGCCACCTCCGGCGCCACCTTCTTCCGCTCGATCGGCGCGGCCTTCGGCGTGTCCGTCTTCGGCACCGTCTTCGCGAGCCGGCTCGGCACCCACCTCGCGGACGCCTTCCGCGGCGACCGGCTCCCGCCCGGCGTGTCGGCCGGCACCCTGGAGTCCGACCCGCGCGGCATCGCCGCCCTGCCCCCGCCCCTGCGCCCGGACGCCGTGCACGCCTACGCCGTCTCCATCACCGACGTCTTCCTCTACGCCGCCCCGGTCGCCCTCCTCGGCTTCGTCCTCGCCTGGTTCCTGAAGGAGGACCGGCTGCGCGGCTCGGTCACCGCCCCCGACGGCGCGCAGACCTTCGCCACCAACCCGGTCCAGCGCTCCTCCCACGACGAGGTGTGCCGCGCCCTGTCGGTCCTCGGCACCCGGGAGGGCCGCCGCACGGCCTACCGGAAGATCACCACCCGCGCCGGGTACGACCTGCTGCCCGCGACCAGCTGGCTGCTGCTGCGCATCCGGCGGTACGGCTGTGTGGAGCCGGGCCGGCTCGCCGAGGGCAGCGCCGTGCCGCTGAACGTCGTCCTGGAGGCCGCCCGGCAGGCCGAGGTACGGCACCTCGCCGTCCGCCGGGGCCTGGGCCTGATCCTGACCGACCACGGCCGCGAGGCGGCCGAACGGCTCGCGCACGCCCGCGAGGAGTCGCTGGCCGAACTCCTCGGCGACTGGTGGGGCCCCGACCGCCCGAGGGACCTGGTCCGCCTGGTCGAGGAACTGAACGCCGAGCTGTGCGGCGCGGAACGGGAGCGCCCGCACGACGACGAGCGCGTCCTCACCCGGTCGGGCTGACCCCTGCCACGCGCCCGGCCCGGCCGAGCGGCTTGGCGAACCAGTGCTCGGCGTACGGGCTGTCGTTGTACGCCGCGGTCTCCCGGTAGCCGAGCCGCGCGTACAGCGCACGGGCCTCCACCAGGTCGGTGCGCGTGTCCAGCACCATCCGCCCCGCCCCGAACTCCCGGGCCGCCTCCTCCGCGGCCCCCACCAGCGCCGCGGCCCCGCCCCGTCCGCGCAGCCCCCGCGCCACGTACACCCGTGTCAGCTCGGCCGTCCCGGCGTCCAGCAGCCGCACGCCCGCCGTCCCGGCCGGTTCCCCGTCCCACCGGGCGACCAGCAGCACCCCCCGGGGCGGGGCGAGTTCGGCGCCGCTCTCCCGGGCGATCTCCCGCTCCAGCTCCCGCGCGCCGGTCCGCCGCCCCTCGTGCAGCAGGTACCAGCGGTCGCTGACCTCCGTGTAGTACGCCCGCCACAGGGCCCTCGCGGCGGGGGAGTCGTACGGCTCCGGGGTGATGGTCCATGTCATGCCCGGCATGGTCGGCGGGCGCCCGCCCGGCGCGCAACCGAATTCGCCCGTCCGCCCCCGGGGCTCCGGCCACCACCGTTTGACGGGTCCTCAGGGGGTACCCGAACCGCGAACCGGCCCGCACGGAAAGCCGATTGGGCCGAGAACCTGGAAGGCATCCATGTCCACAGGCGTGATCATCGCTCTGATCGTGTTGGTGGCGGCCGTACTGATCGTCGCGGCCGTCCTGACCCTGCGCGCCCGGGGCTCCCGGCACGGCGGGAGCCTGAAGCGGCGCTTCGGGCCCGAGTACGACCGGACCGTCGCCCGGCACGACGGCGACACGAAGGCGGCCGAACGCGAACTGGCCGAGCGTGTGGAGCGGCACGGCTCGCTGCGCGCCAAGCCCTTGGAGCCGGCCGAACGGAACCGGTTCGAGGCGCGCTGGACGGCCGCGCAGGAGCGGTTCGTCGACTCCCCCCGCGAGGCGGTCGCCGAGGCCGACCGGCTGCTCTCCGAGCTGGCCGGCGCCCGGGGCTTCCCGGACGGCGGCCGGTACGAGGAACAGCTCGCCGCGCTGTCCGTGCACCATGCCCACCACGTCGACGGCTACCGGCGCGTGCACCACGCGGCCAACGGTGGCCAGGCGGACGACGGCGCCGGCGCCGGCACCGAGCGGCTGCGGGAGGTCATGGTCGAGGCCCGCGCCCTGTTCGAGCGGCTGATGCGCACCGACCACGGCGACCACCGCGCCATCCGCACACCGGCCCGCGAGCGCCATCAGCCCTGGGCCGCCCTGAACCGCCGTCACCCGAAGGAGAGTTGAGCCACATGTCCGATGTGACCCGGCCGACCGGCGGCGCCCCCGCCGAGCGCGGCCAGCACCCGACCGGAACCCCTGGCCGGCAGGGTCCGGGCACCGGCCCGGCGCCCGACCCCGACGCTCCGCCCGGCGCCCCCGCGGACCACGCGGCCGGTGCCCGCGCAGAGGCCGCCCCGCGCCTGCGAACCGAAGGCACCCGGCCCACCACCGGAACTCCCACCACCGGAACCCCTGGTCCCGGTCCCGGCAAGCCCCTCCTCCCGCACGAGGAGTGCGACAAGCTGGAGCAGCGGCTGCACCACGCCGTCTCCGGATTCGTCGACGCCCCGCGGGCCGCGGTGGAGGAGGCCGACCGCGTCCTGGAGGAGATCGCCTCCCGCTTCACCGACGCGGTGACGCGCCGCCGCCGCACCCTGCGCGCGTCCTGGCAGTCCGCCGACACCGAACGGCGGGCCACGGCCACCGACACCGAACAGCTCCGCCTGGCCCTGCGGGACTACCGCGAGCTGTCGGAGAACCTCATGCGCCTGTAGAACGACAGGACACGACAGGACGCCTACTGCCGCTCCGCCCGGCCTTCCCGCCACCGCCGTACGACCTCGTCGACGTCGTACGGCCTCAGCCCCAGCGGGGGGCCGGGCGGGGGCTTGAGCAGCATCTCCCGGATCCTCCCGTTCAGCTCCTCGACCATCCGGCGCACGGCCCGCTCCGACGGAGCCTCCGCCACCGCCGCCAGCACGTCCTCCGCCTCCTTGCGCAGCGCCAGCGCCGGCGGCAGCACGGACACGCCCTCGCGGGCCAGCTTCCGCTTGATCCACCACAGCTCGTCGTACCCGGCACCGTCGTCCGGAAGCGGTTGCCCCGCGCCCGACAGCCCGTCGAACGCGCCCCGTTCCTCCGCCTCACGAATCTGCTTGTCGACCCAGCTCTCGAAGTCGACGCCAGGTGGCTTCCGCTCGGTCATGCTCCCCATTGTGCCGGACACCACACGCCGGGCGACGACCGCACCGAGCCGCGCAGCCGCGCCGTCAGTCCACCACGCGGGCCAGCGCGAAGCCGTCCCACCCCTTGGCGCCGACCGTCTGGATCGCCGTACCGTCGAGCCTAGGGTGGGCGCCGATCAGCTCGATCGCGGCGCGGGTGCCGAGGACGTCCGCGTCGGTGCTGTCCGCGTCCGCGACCCGGCCGCCCCGGACCACGTTGTCCACGACGATCAGACTGCCGGTCCGGGTCAGCCGCAGCGCCCACTCCAGGTAGCGGGCGTTGTTGGCCTTGTCGGCGTCGATGAAGACCAGGTCGAAGGGGGACGGGTTCTCGTCGGCGAGCTCGGGCAGCGACTCCAGCGCGGCCCCGACCCGCACCTCGACAACCCCCTCCAGCCCCGCGCGGGCGATGTTCCGGACGGCGGTCTCGGCGTGCCGGGCGCTGTACTCCAGGCTGATCAGACGGCCGCCGGCGGGCAGGGCGCGGGCCAGCCAGATGGTGCTGTAGCCGCCGAGGGTGCCGATCTCCAGGATGCGCCGGGCGCCCTGGACGCGGGCGAGGAGGTGGAGCAGCTTGCCCTGGGGCGCGGTGACGTTCACCTCCGGCAGCCGGGCGGACGCGCTGTCCCGCAGGGCGGCGTCGAGGGCGTCGTCGTTCCGGGCGAGGTGGGTGGTGAAGTAGTCGTCGACGTCGTCCCATGCGCGGGCGTCGCTCATGCGTCCCTCCAGTGACCTGACCAGGTGTGCTGACGGAGCGTAGCGGCATGGAGGTCGCCGTGTCATGACACGGCTGCCCGCGGGCCCGCGCCCGCGTACGGCGGTGAGGGGACGGGGTGGGGGGTGTCCGCCCGCAGCGGTTGGCGCGTCAACCCGCCGCACCCCCGTAAGCGACCGATTCCGCGCCGTTCCGAGGACGGACACCCCCCACCCCGGCCCCGACCCACACACCGCACCGAAGGCGCTACGCGCACCCCCACCGAACCCGCACAGGCGCCGCAGGCCTCGTCACCGCTCCACGGACGGCCCGGACCCCGGCAGCGGACGCCCCGCCGACTCCGTCATGAACCACACCGCGACGCCACCGACCACGGCGGCGGCCATCATGTAGTACGCGGGCATCATCAGGTTCCCGGTGGCCCCGATCAGGGCCGTCACCACCAGCGGCGTCGTCCCGCCGAACAGCGACACCGACACGTTGAACCCGATCGACAGCGACCCGTACCGCACCCGCGTCGGGAACAGCGCCGGCAGGGCGGACGGCATCGCCGCCGTGAAGCACACCAGCAGCAGCCCCAGCGCGGCCATGCCCAGGCCGACCGCGAGCAGGCTGCCCTCGCGGATCAGCAGCAGCGCCGGTACCGACAGCACCAGGAACCCGGCGCACCCCGCCGCGATCACCGGCCGCCGCCCGACCCGGTCGGTCAGCGCCCCCGCGAACGGCTGGACGATCATCATCAGGGCCATCACCGCGAGCACGACCAGCAGACCGTGCGTCTCGTCGTACTCCAGCTCGCTCGTCAGGTAGCTCGGCATGTACGACAGCAGCATGTAGTCGGTGACGTTGAAGACCAGCACCAGCCCGACACACAGCAGCAGCGCCTTCCACTGCCCGGTGATCATGTCCCGCAGCGGCACCTTCACCCGCGCCGACTCCGACTTCTCGACCTCCGCCGCGAACGCCGGCGTCTCCTCCAGCCGCATCCGCAGATACAGGCCGATGATGCCCATCGGGCCCGCGATCAGGAACGGGATGCGCCAGCCCCAGGACGTCAGGTCACCGTCGGACAGCAGCGCGGTCATCAGGGTCACCAGACCGGCCCCGCCGATGTATCCCGCCAGCGTGCCGAACTCCAGCCAGCTTCCGAGGAACCCGCGCCGCTTGTCCGGCGCGTACTCCGCGATGAACGTCGACGCCCCCGCGTACTCACCGCCGGTCGAGAACCCCTGCACCAGCCGCGCCGCCAGCAACAGCACCGGCGCCCACACGCCGATCGACCCGTACGACGGGATCAGCCCGATCGCGAACGTGCCCGCCGCCATCATGATCATCGTCAGGGCGAGGATCTTCTGCCGCCCCACCCGGTCGCCGAGCGGGCCGAAGACCATGCCGCCCAGCGGCCGGACCAGGAACGCCGCCGCGAACGCGCCGAACGTCGACAGCAACTGGGCCGTCGGATTCCCCGACGGGAAGAAGACCTTGCCCAGCGTGACCGCGATGTAGCTGTAGACGCCGAAGTCGAACCACTCCATCGCGTTGCCCAGCGCCGCCGCCTTCACGGCACGCCGGACGAGCGCGGGGTCGGTCACGGTCACGCCGGGCGGCGGCGCCTGCGTGCGGGAGGGCGGAGGGGAGACGCGGGCAGCGGTGGCAGCCGACAAGACTTCGCTCGCCTACCTTTCGACGGGAACGGGGACACGACCCGCACGGCGGCGCTGTCGCCGGGCCGAAAAACGACCATAGGCGGCAATCCCCTGCTCACACCCCGTGCCCAATTCGTTGCACAGTGCACCAAAAGGGCGTCCACGCAGGGACGTCTTCCGGCCACGGACGGTTCCTGACCGGCCCCCGCTGTGATCCTTGTCGCTCTCCGGGGAGGCGCTCGAACCGCGACCCCACTATCGTCATCCGGACAAAAGGAGAGCGGCCGTCAGGTGAAGACGGGGTTGCCTGCGTCCCTCTCCGGGGGTGGTGCGAGCCTCATAAGGTTCGCAAAGGAACCCACGCGCGGGACGCGTGGGACGAGCGGGGCGGGAGGCCGACGAGGCGTGGCGAATGCGGAGCACAGCGGGCGGACGGTGGCGGCGGAGGCCTTCGGGGCGACAGCCGTCGGAGCCACCAGGGGACGCCTGCGCCTGGCACGAGCGGGGCTGTGGCTGGTCGCCGCCGTCCTCGCCGTACGGCAGCTCGCGATGGTGCTCAGCACCCCGCGCGGCGAGCGGCTGACGGACCTGGAGACCTGGGTGGGCCCGCACGGGGTCCTGCACGTCGAAGGGTCCCTCTACGACTCGACCAGGTTCACCGGCACCCCCTTCGCCGGACTGGTCCTCAAACCGCTCACCCGCGCCGCCGAACAGGCCCTCGGCTGGGGCTGGACCTTCGGCACCCTGCTGCTGGTCGTGGCCCTCGGCCTGGTCGCCGCCCGCGCCCTGCCCCGCCCGGTCGGCCGCCGTACCGCGCTCCTGGCCGCACCGGTCGCGGTCAGCCTGCTGATGATCTCGCTGCCGGTGCGCAACACCCTCTGGCTCGGCCAGACCAGCATCGTCCCGGTCCTGCTCGTCCTCCTCGGCTGCCTCGCCGTCCGCGGCGAACGCGCCGGCGGCCTGCTCATCGGCGTCGCCGCCGCCTTCCAGCCGACCGTGCTGCTCTTCGTACCGCTGCTGTGGTTCACCGGCCGCCGCCGCGCCGCCGGCACCACCGCCGCCGCCTTCGCCGTCTGCACCGCGCTCGCCTGGGCCGCGATGGCCCAGGACTCGTACACCTACTGGGTGCACCACATGGCCGGCGTCGGACTCGGCGGCGCCGCCGACGACCTCGCCAACCAGTCCCTGCACGGCGCCCTGCTGCGGCTCGGCCTGAACGGCCCGCTGGAGATTACCCTCTTCGTCGTCCTCGGCGCCGCCGTCGCCGTCCTCGGCCTGCGCCGCGCCGTGCGCTACGCCCGCGACGGCCAGCTCCTCCTCGCGGTCGCGATCACCGGCTGCGCGGCCATCGCCATCTCACCCACCACCTGGCAGCACCAGCTGCTCTGGGTGCTCCTCGCGGTCGTCGGCCGGGTCGGCAGACGCGCCTCCGACCGGTACGTCTGGCCGGTCGCCGTCGTCCTCGTCATGACGCTCCCGGCGAAGATGATCCTGCCGAACATGTCGGCCCTGTACTCGGTCCGCGACAACGTCGTCCTGCTCGCCGTCCTCGCCGCCGCCACCGCAGTACCGTTCCTCTCCCGCACCTCCCCGTACTTCGACACCCCCCTCCCCACCGAGTACGCGGCCCCCGTCCCCGCCCGCTTCCGGCGCATCCCCCTCCTCCCGTTCCTGCGCCGGGTCCTCACCCGCCCGAACCTGCTCCTGGAACTGCTGCTCATCCGGGTCACCTACGCGGCCTACTCCAAGGTCCGCCTCGCGGCGACCGGCGGCACCATCTCGGGCGGCCGGGCCCGCGCCGAGGAGCACGGCCACCAGATCCACGGCATCGAACGCTTCCTGCACATCGACATCGAGCACGCCGTCAACCACGCCGTCGTCAAGACCGACTGGCTGCGGGACTTCTTCGACTTCTACTACACGTCGTTCCACTTCGTCGTCCCGCTGACCGTCCTCGGCGTCCTCTACTGGCGCCGACCGGTCGACTACCGCTGGGCCCGCGCCTCCATCGGCTTCACCACCCTGCTCGCCCTGATCGGCTTCTGGCTCTACCCGCTGGCCCCGCCGCGCCTGATGCCGGACCTCGGCATCATCGACACGGTGAACGGCGTGCAGGACTTCACCAAGCCCGACTACGGCACGCTCACCGCCCTGACCAACCAGTACGCGGCGATGCCGTCGCTGCACTTCGGCTGGTCGCTGTGGTGCGGTCTGACGATCGCGATCATCGCGCCGAAGTGGTGGATGAAGGCGCTCGGCCTCCTGCACCCCCTGTTCACCGTCTCCGCCATCGTCGCGACCGGCAACCACTGGGTGCTGGACGCGGTGGGCGGCGCGGCGGTCGTGGCCGGCGGTTTCGGCCTGACGTACCTGCTCCAGGGGCCGCGGGCCCGTACGGTCACCGCCGCCGCGACATCCGCCCCCGCCGCGCGGGACGTGAAGACCCCCGCCCCGAGCTGACCGTGCCGGTCAGCGCCACCAGTCGTCGAGCGGCGTGACCGGAACGGTCCGCTTGTGGCGGGTGGCGAGGTACACCGACTCGACCTTCGCCGCCACCTCGGGAGCGACCTCCTCGCCCTCCAGGTAGGCGTCGATCTCGGCGTACGTCAGGCCGAGCGCCTCCTCGTCGGGCAGCGCGGGCCGGTCGTCCTCCAGGTCGGCCGTCGGCACCTTCTGCCAGGTACTGGACGGCGCGCCCAGCTCCTTGAGCAGGGCGGCGCCCTGGCGCTTGGTGAGGCCGGTGAGCGGGGTGAGGTCGACGCCGCCGTCGCCGTACTTGGTGAAGAAGCCGGTCACCGCCTCGGCCGCGTGGTCGGTGCCGACGACGACCATGCCGAGCTGCCCGGCGATCGCGTACTGGATCACCATGCGCTCCCGCGCCTTGATGTTGCCGCGCACGAAGTCCCGCAGCCGGGACTCGCCCGTCAGCTCCGCCAGGCCGAGCGCCGACTCGTGGGCGACGGCGTCCGCGCCCGGCTTGACGTTCACCGTGACCGACCGGTCGGGCCGGATGAAGTCGAGCGCGATCCGGGCGTCGTCCTCGTCGGCCTGGATTCCGTACGGCAGCCGCACCGCGACGAAGGTGGCGTCGTGCCCCTCGGCACGCAGCTCCTCGGCGGCGAGCTGGCACAGCCGCCCGGTCAGTGTGCTGTCCTGACCGCCGCTGATGCCGAGGACGAACCCCTTGGCCGGGGTCGACCGCAGGTAGTCCTTGAGGAAACCGACCCGCCGCCGGATCTCGTCGGCGGGGACGACGGCCGGCTGGACGCCGAGTTCGGACACGATCTGCTTGCGTAGGTTCTGCATCAACGCACTGTATCCAGGCGACAGTGCCGCAAACTCCGCTGGATCCTCGTCGGCCTCGCGTTGCTCTCCCTGACGCGTACACGGCGTTATCGTGGAGGGACGTGTGTCATCGCCGAGGGGGAGCCGATGTCATCACCCGAGCCGGGAAGCAGACGGGAAAGAGAGAGCGACGCGTTCCTCCGGGGAAGCGCCCCGGATCTCGCTGACCTACCCGAGGAAAAGCGCTGGAAAGCGTGGCGCTATCGCATTCTGTGGACGATGGCGGCAGCCGTCGTCGCCCTGGTGGCGTCCGTGGTCGTGTCCGAGACGCTGAATCAGAACGTGTCGCTCAGGACTCGGCAGGCCGAGGTGGAGGAGAAGGCTCAGGACCGCCTTCAGGCGGAGAAGTCCCCGCTGTCCGTGAACGTCAGGTACGTCGATTTCGATGACTTCACCCCGGAAGGGACCTACATAGTCCTCGACACGCCTCTGGGCGCCTCGGAGGTCGAGGAGTTGCGGGCGCTGTTCGCCGGGCGGGACCCGGACCTGGACCCGGAGCGGTTCCCGGAGATACTCCGGGAACACGGCGGCCGGCTGGTGGTTCCCATGGAAGTGCGGCGGTCCGTGCCCGGATACAGCCGGCCGTTCTTCCTGGACATCTCCAGTGAGCGGGATTCTCCGGTCCAGATCGTCGACATGCGGGCCGAGGAACGGAAGTGCGTCGCATCCCCGGCTCGGGCCGTTCTTTACTATCCGGGGCAGGGTGTCAGTTCGATCGAGGGCATCACCTTCGGACTGCAAGGGCTGACCGGTTCGAGGGCGACCGTTGCCGTGGGCCTGGACAAGAAGAAGAACGAGGGAGAACCCTACTTCGATGACAAGGTGCTCACGGTGGGCGGCTCCGAGACGCCGGTGACCATGGAAGTCAACGGGGCGGCGCGCCACGGCTGGCGCTGCGAATGGGGCATCGACGTCACCTACAACGCGGGCGACGAGAAGAACAAGTCCGTGATGATCGACGACGGCGGAAAGGCACTGGTGACGGAGGGACTTCCGGGCAACCCGGCGCAGCAGTGGACTCTGGACCCGTGGCTGGAGGTGCCGGGACTGGTGGACTGCAAGGCCGACCCGGAGGGCAGCACGTTCTGCAAGAGCGGTTACGCGCGGTAGACGGCGGGGCCGCGCCTGCGGGAGACGGCGGACCGGCACGCCGGGGCCGGGGCGGATGCGGCGCGGCGGGTCAGCCGGTCTTGCCGGTGGGCGTCTCGAAGGCCACCGGCGCCTCGAACGCCGCCCGGCGGGTGGCCCGGCGCAGGGCCTTGAGGACCGGGGTGCCGAGGGCGAGGGTGAGGACGACCGTCATCACCGCGCGGCCCGTGTCCCAGCCCAGGGACGTGGCCAGGCAGTACGCGGTGAAGCGGGCCAGGTTGCCGGCGAGGCCGGCGTCGGGGTCGGGGGCGATGTCCGAGCCGTCGGGGTTCAGGAAGGGCCAGCCGGCCGCGTTCATGAAGACGCCGTAGGCGAACGCGGCCAGGAAGCCGTACCCGGCGAGCAGCACCAGCTCCGTGCGGCCGCGCAGGCGGTCCGGGAACGGCAGCAGGCCCGCGCCCATCGTGAACCAGCCCATCGACAGCATCTGGAACGGCATCCACGGGCCCACCCCGCCGGTGAGCAGCGCGGAGGCGAACATCGTCACCGAGCCGAGGACGAAACCGAAGCCGGGGCCGAGGACCCGGCCGCTCAGCACCATCAGGAAGAACATCGGTTCCAGGCCGGCGGTGCCCGCGCCCAGTGGGCGCAGCGCCGCGCCGGTCGCGGCCAGGACGCCGAGCATCGCGACCGCCTTGGGGCCGAGCCCCGACTCGGAGATGGTCGCCGCGACCACCGCCACCAGCAGTACCAGGACGCCCGCGAACAGCCACGGCGCGTCCTGGGCGTGGGCGTTGACCGCCGCTTCGGGCGGGGCGAGGAAGGGCCAGGCGATGCTCGCCAGGCCCACCGCGCTGACCAGTACCAGCGCGGCGACCGAGCGAGGGCCGAGGCGTACGGCACGGACCCGGCGGACACGGACGCGGAGGCGGCCGGGGCTCATGCGAGGGCCTCCCGTGCCAGGGCCTCCCGCACCTGCGCGACCGTCAGCCACTTCTGCGGGGCGAGGACCTTGGCGACCTGCGGGGCGAAGGAGGGGGAGGCGACCGACACCTCCGTGGTGGGACCGTCGGCGATCACCTCGCCCTCGGCCAGCAGCACGACCCGGTGGGCCAGTTCGGCGGCGAGTTCCACGTCGTGCGTGGCCAGCACGATGGCGTGGCCCTCGGCGGCCAGCGCCCGCAACAGGGCGACCAGGCGGGACTTGGCGCCGTAGTCCAGGCCGCGGGTCGGCTCGTCGAGGAGGAGCAGGGGCGGACGGGCGGTGAGGACCACCGCCAGGGCGAGGGTGAGGCGCTGGCCCTCGGAGAGGTCGCGGGGGTGGGTGGCGTCGGTGACGCCGGGGAGCAGGCCGGACAGCAGCGCGCGGCAGGTGCCCGGCGCGGCGTCCGCGTCCCGGTCGGCGGCCAGGCACTCGGCGGCGACCGTGTCGGCGTACAGCAGGTCGCGCGGCTCCTGCGGGACCAGACCGACTCGGCGTACCAGGTCGCGCGGCGCCGTGCGGTGCGGCACCAGGCCCCCGGCGCGCACCGACCCGGCGCTCGGCTCGACCAGCCCGGTGAGCGTGCCCAGCAGCGTGGACTTCCCGGCGCCGTTGCGGCCCATCAGGGCGACGGTCTCGCCGGGGGAGACGGTGAGGTCGACGTGGCGCAGCGCCGGGACGCGGCCCCGGCGGACGGCGAGGCCGCGCACCTCGGCGGCGTACCGGACGGGGGCCGCACCGTCGGGCGTGCGGCGCCGGCGCCGGCGGAAGGCGGAGGCGGACGGGCGCGGGGCCGGGAGCGCGGCGGCCGGGGCGGCGGGGGCCGCCGGCACCCGGGGCCGGGCGGCCAGCCGTTCCCGCAGCGGCGCGGCCCGGCGGCGGGCGTCGCGGACCGTCAGCGGCAGCGGGGACCAGCCCGCCAGTCGGCCCAGCTCCACCACGGGCGGGAACACCGGCGACACGGCCATCACCTCGGCCGGGGTGCCCAGGACGGGCGCCGCGCCCGGCGCGGGCAGCAGCACGATCCGGTCGGCGTACTGGACGACGCGCTCCAGGCGGTGTTCGGCCAGCAGGACCGTCGTCCCCAGGTCGTGGACGAGGCGTTGCAGCACCGCGAGGACCTCCTCGGCGGCGGCCGGGTCCAGTGCGGAGGTCGGCTCGTCGAGGACCAGGACCGACGGGTGCGCGGTGAGCACCGAGCCGATCGCGACCCGCTGCCGCTGCCCGCCGGAGAGGGTGGCGATCGGGCGGCCGCGCAGCGGGGCCAGGCCCAGCAGGTCCAAGGTCTCCTCCACCCGGCGGCGCATCACGGCCGGGGGCAGGCCGAGCGACTCCATGCCGTAGGCGAGTTCGTCCTCGACGGTGTCCGTGACGAAGTGGGACAGCGGGTCCTGGCCGACCGTGCCGACCACATCGGCCAGTTCGCGCGGTTTGTGGATGCGGGTGTCGCGGCCGGCGACCGTGACCCGGCCACTGAGGGTGCCCCCGGTGAAGTGCGGGACCAGACCGCCGACCGCGCCGAGGACGGTGGACTTGCCGACGCCGGACGGCCCGGCGAGGAGGACGAGTTCGCCCTCCGGCACCTCGAAGTCCACACCGCGCACGGTGGGTCCGTCCGCCCCGTCGTAGGTCACGGAGACGTCTTCGAAGCGGATCACGGTACTTCCTCGACTCGGGGCGCGGGGGTGACGAAGGCGGGCAGCAGGCCGAGCAGACAGGCCGCCGCCGGCCACAGCGGGAGGACCGGCGCGGTGAGCGGGACGACACCCGGGTGCAGCGCCGCCGGGTCGCGTACGGCGGCCAGCGCCATGAGCCCGGCGACCGCCGCCCCCGCCCCGGCGGTCAGCCAGGCCCGTGCGTCCCACCGGTCCGGCCGGTACCGGGTCCGCACCGACCGGCGGCCCCCGAGCCGCAGCCCCGCCAGCGCGGCGGCCAGCCCGGCCCCCAGCACCGGCAGCCCGTACGTGCCGCCCTCGGCGGTCAGCAGCCCGTACGTTCCCGCGCAGACGCCGACCAGCCCGCCCAGCGTGAGCCCGGCGGTGACGCGGCGTACGGCGACGGGGACCTGGGCGGTACGGCCGTACCCGCGGGAGTCCATCGCGGCGGCCAGCGCGACCGACCGCTCCAGGGCACCCTCCAGCACCGGCAGTCCGACGTGCAGCAGACCCCGTACGCCGCTGTCGGGACGGCCGCGCAGCCGGCGCGCGGCACGCAGCCGCCGGACGTCCGCGATGAGGTTCGGGGCGAAGGTGAGCGCGACGACGACGGCGACACCGGCCTCGTACAGGGCGCCGGGCAGCGACTTGAGCAGGCGGGACGGGTTGGCGAGGGCGTTGGCGGCGCCGACGCAGATCAGCAGGGTGGCCAGTTTCAGACCGTCGTACAGCGCGAAGACCAGCGCCTCGGCGGTGACCCGGCCGCCCAGGCGGATGCCCTGCGCCCAGTCGGGGAGGGGGACTTCGGGCAGGGCGACGAGGACGTGCGTGCCGGGGACGGGGGAGCCGAGGGCGACGGTGAAGAACAGCCGGATCAGCAGCACGGCCAGGGCGAGCTTGACGAAGGCGCCGTAGGAGCGGGCCCAGGGGGCGTGCGTGCGGCGGGCCGTCACCACGTACGCGGAGACGGCCAGGAGGAGACCGAGCAGCAGGGGGTTGGTGGTGCGGGTGGCGGCGGTACCGAGGCCGAGGGCCCACAGCCACCAGGCGCCGGGGTGCACGGTGGTGCCGGTGGTGCGGGCGTTGCCCTCAGCCGCCATTCCGGCGCCGCCTCGCCTGCCACACCGCCGCCGCGCCCAGCACCGCCACGGCGGCGGCACCGGCGATCAGCCCGACCGACGGGCCGCCACCGCTGCCCGAAGACGAAGACCGAGTGGCGGGCCCGTCCGCGACCGCCTCCCCGCACCCGGTCCGCGGATAGCCCGCGATGGCGCAGAGCAGCGCGTTGGCGTTGTAGCGGAGCGGCTCGGCGACAGAGGCCAGCGCGTCCGCCGTGGTCGCGTCCTCGGCGACCCGGGCGCAGGCCGTGCGCGTGGCGGGCGGTGTCTCCCCGGCCGGCGCGTCCGCCGCCGTACCGAAGTCGAGGACGAGCGCGACCCGCTTGCCGCCCTCCCGCGCGGGCGTGTCCGCGCAGATCGCCGCGAAGTCCGCGGCGCCGCGCGGCTGGACCGCGTCCCCGGAGTCCTCGCTCACCGCGAACCGGAAGCCCTGCACGTCACCGTCGTCGGGACGGGCGGTGGACGGGCCCTCGGTGGCGTACGTCCATCCGTCGCCGTCGCGCTCCCAGAACGACCAGTACCGGTAACCGGCGGCCTGCGCCTGCCCCGTACCGAGGACGACGAGCAGCGCGGCCAGGACCAGGAGGGCGGCCCGGCGGATCACGGCTGCCGCTTCCGGTTGCTGATCAGGAAGCCGATGCCGACACCGACGACCGCGAAGACACCTACGTACCACCAGGTGCCGAAGGGGGAGTCGTCGCTCTCCTTGTCGCTCTCCTCGTTCTTCTTCGCCGGGCTCGGGCCCGTCGCGTTCAGGGCCTTCACCAGATCGGTGCCGCCGAAGTCGGTGGCGTCGGCGCCCGCGGCGTGCGCGGCCAGGATCAGCTGGGCGTAGGCGGCCGGGCCGCTCTGCTTCGCCCAGCTCCCCGCGTTCTTCTCCAGCCACGCCAGCGGCTCGGCCGCCCGTTCGGCCCCGCCCTGCGCGGCCAGCGCGACGACGGCGTCGGCGGTGTTGCCGTAGTCCGGCTGGTCCTCGGCGCCGGCGAGGGCGGAGGTCAGGTGGCCGTCCTTCGCGAGGGCTTCGGTGAGGTAGGCGGCCCCGTTGGCGGCGGCCCGCTCCCGACCGCCGCCGCCGGCGCACTCGGCGTCGCCCGCCGCCTCGCCGGGCCCGGTGACCAGGCCCTTGCCGAGCGCGCCGAGCACTCCGGCGGCGGTGGCGTCCGCGTTGGCGGTGAGCTTGCCGTCGTCGTCCGGCTGGAAGGCGAAGGCACCGTCGCCCTGGCCGCAGGGGAGGGCGAACGCCAGCAGCGCGTCGTAGGGGGACTCGCCGCCCCTGGAGACCTTCGCGGGGTCGGTGCCGGTGGCGGTGAGCGCGCCGATGACGACGGAGGTCGAGTTGGCGTCGCTGGCGCCACCGGGGGAGTAGCCCCAGCCGCCGTCCTCGTTCTGTACGGACTTCAGCCAGGCCAGGGCGGCGTCCACGGCGTCGTCGTGGCCGCCGAGCGCGGCGAGGGCCTGGACGGCGGCGGCCGTGCTGTTGGTGTCGACGGGCGTCCTGGCGTCGCAGTCCGTGGCGGTGGAGGCGCGGAAGGGCGCGAACGCGCCGTCGTCGCACTGCTGCCCGCTGAGCCAGTCCACGGCCGACGGCGCCGGGGTGACGCCCTGCGTGTCCTGCGCGAGCAGCGCGAGGGACTGCCGCCAGACCCCGTCGTACGTGGGGTCGGAGGTGCCGAAGAGCCCGGAGGGCAGGGAGGGGGACGCGGACGGTGACGGACCGGCGGCCACCGAGGGAACGGCGGCGGCGCCGACCACGGCCACGGCGGCCAGCGTCACGGCGCTGCGGCGAAGGACGTTCATGAGCGGCGGGTGCCTTTCCCTGTGCGGGGACGGGCAGCACGGGGCACCCCCGGCGGCTCGGCCCCGTATGCCTCGACGGTGCCCGTGCGCGGCGGACGCCGGGCACGTGAGCCGGTCACGGTCCCGTCCGGGCGATCCGGCTGCACCCCCTTGCCTGGCCAGAGGGTTCACGGTTGCGGGTCAGCGCCGGAATTGCACCGGCTTCCTCCCGTACGGGCGTGATACGACCTCATTACTTTACCCGTCCCTGTGACGGGCGTCAGGAACGGGTAGCGAGGGCAGGTGCCCACCCCGCCCGTCCCGGCTCCCCGTGGCACGAATCACCTGATCCACCGGTCACAGTGACCTTACTTGCCGGTAGATTCGGAGCCTCCGAACGATCAAGTCTGGAACTTGTTCCGATCAACGTCCCGACGTAATCTCGCGGGACCATGCAGGCAGAAGGGGACCCAGGTGACCGCTGAGGCCAGTCGGACGGGGCCCTCCCGGGACGAACGTCCGCTCCGCATCGCGCTCCTCACCTACAAGGGCAACCCGTTCTGCGGCGGCCAGGGCGTCTACGTCCGCCACCTCTCGCGCGAACTGGCCCGCCTCGGCCACAGCGTCGAGGTTATCGGCGCCCAGCCCTACCCGGTGCTCGACGAGGGCCTCCCGCGGCTGTCCCTCACCGAGCTGCCCAGCCTCGACCTCTACCGCCAGCCCGACCCGTTCCGCACCCCGAAGCGGGACGAGTACCGGGACTGGATCGACGCGCTGGAGGTCGCCACCATGTGGACCGGCGGCTTCCCGGAACCGCTGACGTTCTCGCTCCGCGCCCGCCGCCAGCTGCGCGCCCGGCGCGGCGACTTCGACGTCGTGCACGACAACCAGACGCTCGGCTACGGCCTGCTGGGCGACATCGGCGCCCCGCTCGTCACCACCGTCCACCACCCCGTCACCGTCGACCGGCGCCTGGAACTCGACGCCGCCGAGGGCTGGCAGCGCCGGTACTCCGTGCGCCGCTGGTACGCCTTCACCCGCATGCAGAAGCGCGTCGCCCGCCGCCTGCCGTCCGTGCTCACCGTCTCCTCCTCCTCCCGCCAGGAGATCGTCGACCACCTCGGCGTACGGCCCGACCGCGTGCACGTCGTGCCCATCGGCGCCGACACCGACCTGTTCTCGCCCGACCCGGCGGTGCCGAAGGTGCCGGGCCGGATCGTCACCACGTCCAGCGCGGACGTCCCGCTCAAGGGCCTGGTCTTCCTCGTCGAGGCCCTGGCCAAGACCCGCACCGAGCACCCCGACGCGCACCTCGTCGTCGTGGGGAAACGTCCCGCCGAGGGGCCTGTCGCCCAGGCGATCGAGCGGTACGGGCTCGAAGGCGCCGTCGAGTTCGTCAAGGGCATCTCCGACGCCGAACTGGTCGACCTGGTCCGCTCGGCCGAGGTGGCCTGCGTGCCCTCCCTGTACGAGGGGTTCTCGCTGCCCGCCGCCGAGGCCATGGCCACCGGCACGCCGCTGCTGGCCACGACCGGCGGGGCCATCCCCGAGGTGGCCGGTCCCGACGGCGAGACGTGCCTGGCGGTGCGGCCCGGCGACGCGGGCGCGCTGGCCGCCGGGCTGAACCGGCTGCTGGGCGACGCCGCGCTGCGCGCCCGGCTCGGCGCGGCCGGCCGGGAACGCGTCCTCGACCGCTTCACCTGGGCGCGCGCCGCCGAGGGCACGGTGGCCCGGTACCGCGAGGCCATCGCCCGCACGTCCCAGGCGGGCCCCGGCACCCCCACGTCCCAGGCGGGCGCCGTCACCGGTTCGTCTCCGGCAGGCGCCGTCACCCGCTCCACCACGCCCACGTCCCCGGCGGACGCCCCCGCCCGCTCGTCCCGGACGGGCGCCCCGGCCGCCGGCCCGGTCGCGGCGCCGAGCCGTGGCGACCGGGCCGCGGCGCCGAGTCATGGCCGCGGCGCGGCCCCGGCAGAACCCGAAAGCAGGACCACGTGCTGACCGTCGACTTCTCCCGGTTCCCGCTCGCCCCGGGCGACCGCGTCCTGGACCTCGGCTGCGGCGCCGGCCGGCACGCCTTCGAGTGCTACCGGCGCGGCGCGCGGGTCGTCGCCCTCGACCAGAACGGCGACGAGATCCGCGAGGTCGCCAAGTGGTTCGCCGCGATGGAGGAGGCGGGCGAGGCCCCCGAGGGCGCCACCGCGACGGCGATGGAGGGCGACGCGCTGGCGCTGCCCTTCCCCGACGAGTCCTTCGACGTCGTCATCATCTCCGAGGTGATGGAGCACATCCCCGACGACAAGGGCGTGCTCGCCGAGATGGTGCGGGTGCTCAGGCCCGGCGGCCGGATAGCCGTCACCGTCCCGCGCTACGGCCCCGAGAAGGTCTGCTGGACCCTCTCCGACGCCTACCACGAGGTCGAGGGCGGCCACATCCGCATCTACAAGGCGGACGAGCTGCTCGCGAAGATCCGCGAGGCCGGCCTCAGGCCGTACGGCACCCACCACGCGCACGCCCTGCACTCCCCGTACTGGTGGCTGAAGTGCGCGTTCGGCGTCGACAACGACAAGGCGCTGCCGGTCAAGGCGTACCACAAGCTGCTGGTCTGGGACATCATGAAGAAGCCGCTGGCCACCCGGGTCGCCGAGCAGGCGCTGAACCCGCTGATCGGCAAGAGCTTCGTGGCGTACGCGACCAAGCCGCACCTGCCGGCGGTGGACGCCGCGTGACGACGCCCCGGACGGAACACCTGATCCTGCCCGGGGTCCTCACCGCCGACGAGGCCGCCGCGACCGTACGCGGCATCCTCGCCGTCCAGCGGGAGGACGGGGCGATCCCGTGGTTCCGGGGCCACCACCTCGACCCCTGGGACCACGTCGAGGCGGCGATGGCGCTGGACGCGGCCGGCGAACACGAGGCCGCCGAGCGGGCCTACGACTGGCTCGCCCGGCACCAGAACCCGGACGGCTCCTGGTACGCGGCCTACGCCGACGGCGACGCCGCCGACGTCACCGACCGGGGCCGGGAGACCAACTTCGTCGCCTACGTCGCCGTGGGCGTCTGGCACCACCACCTCGCCACCGGCGACGACGCGTTCCTGGACCGCATGTGGCCCACCGTGTACGCGGCCGTCGAGTGGGTGCTGCGGCTCCAGCAGCCGGGCGGGCAGATCGGCTGGCGGCGCGACGACGACGGCACCGGCGCCACCGACGCGCTGCTGACCGGGAGTTCCTCCGTCCACCACGCGCTGCGCTGCGCCCTGGCCATCGCCGAACAGCGCGAGGAGGCGCAGCCGGACTGGGAACTGGCGGCCGGCCTGCTGCGGCACGCCATCCGCCGCCACCCCGAGCGGTTCCTCGACAAGAACCGCTACTCGATGGACTGGTACTACCCGGTGCTCGGCGGCGCGCTCACCGGAGCCGAGGCCAAGGCCCGCATCGAGGAGGGCTGGGACCGCTTCGTCGTCCCCGGCCTCGGCGTGCGCTGCGTCGTCCCCAACCCGTGGGTCACCGGCGGCGAGTCGGCCGAACTCGCCCTCGCTCTCTGGGCGATCGGCGAGTCCGACCGCGCCCTGTCGGTCCTCCAGTCCGTCCAGCACCTGCGGGACGCGGACAGCGGCCTGTACTGGACCGGGTACGTCTTCGAGGACGACGCGATCTGGCCGCGGGAGCTGACCAGTTGGACGGCCGGCTCGCTGCTGCTCGCCGTCGCCGCCCTCGGCGGCCACGAGGCCACCTGCCAGGTCTTCGGCGGCGACCGCCTGCCCCGGGGGCTGGAGGCCGACACCGACTGCTGCGCCTGAGCGCCCGGCGAGGTCAGTGCCGGTGCAGGCGGTTGGCGACGGCGTGGCCGACGAAGAGGTACACGACGGCGGCCAGGCCGTAACCGGCCACCACCCGCGCCCACGCCTCGTCGAAGGTGAACAGGTCACGCGACCAGCCCGCCAGCCAGGCGGCCGCGTCATGGACGAACCGGACCAGGTCGTTGGCCCGGTTGGCATCCAGCAGGTACATCAGAATCCACAGTCCGAGGATGACGGCCATGATGTCCGCGATCACCGCGACGGCCGTCCCGGCGGAGTTGGAACCACGATAGCGAGACATGCCTACCGTCTGGCCCCGCACGTCTGTTTGAAACCACGGGCGGCGCAAGGGAGTTGACGCGGTCGGCGGTACGGCGACGGCCCCCCGCCCGGAGGTGGGGGGCCGTCGCCGTGACGTGCGCGCTCAGCCGCGCTGGATGCCCGAGGTGTCCTGGAGGACGCCGCGGCGGCCGTCCTGCGTCTGCGCGAGCAGCGCGGTACCGCGCTGCTCGACCGCGAGGTACCAGGTGCCCGGCGCCAGCTCCGCGACCGGCGTCGGCGAACCGTCCTCCGCGAACAGCGGACGCGGCACCGGCACCGCGAACCAGAACGGCGCGAAGTCCCCGGCCGGCTGCGGCGCCGGCTGGGCCTGCGCGGGCTGCGGCTGCGGCTGGGCCTGCTGCGGCTGGGGCTGGCCCGGGTAGGGCGAGCCCGGCTGCGGCTGCCCGCCGTACGCCCCCTGCTGCGCACCCGGGTAGCCGTACCCGCCCTGCGGCTGACCGCCGTACGGCTGCGGCTGGGCCGGGCGGGGAGCGGGCAGGAGGGCGCCCTTGAGCGCCGGGACCAGCGGCGTGGCGATGGCTGCGGCGGCCATGACCACCGTGGCGACGAGGGCGAGGATCAGCCCGGTGCCCGCGCCGATGCCGTCGCCGCCGCCGTCGTTGTCGAACGCGCCGGCCGGGTCGAAGACGTTGCCGAGCGCGGACCAGGCGGCGAACACCGCGAAGGCGGCGCCGAACTGGCCGAGGTCGAGACCGGCGACCTTGCGGGGCTGCGGCAGCGCGCGGGCCACGACGACGAGCGCGGCGCCGATGATGCCCGCCAGGACCACCCCGAGCACGATCGGCCCGCTGCCCCACAGGCTGGGGATGTCGGCGCTGTCGGAGGCGCCTTCGATCGAGTAGATGTCGAGGAACGACGCGATCAACAGCAACACCGCTGCCACGATCACCACGCCGTCGCCTCGAGTGAGGGAGCGGATATTCACTTCAGGTCCTTCTCGGGTCGTCGTCTCGTCGTCAACGGACGACACTATCCTCCGCACGTTCGGGCTGTCCGCCGGGATACGGGCCTGATCGCTACCCGCGCAGGAAACTCACGATTCCCTCAGAGATCCCCTGCGCCGCCTTCTGCCGCCAGGCGCCGTCGGTCAGCAGCGCCTCGTCCTGGGCGTCGCGCATGTTGCCGCACTCCAGGAACACCTTCGGCACCGTCGAGAGGTTGAGACCGCCCAGGTCCGTGCGGGTCACCAGGCCGGTGCCGCCGCCGAGGTAGTTGGCGGGGGCGGTGCCCGTCTCCCGTCCGAAGCCGTCCGCGACGCGTTTGCCGAGGCCGGCGGAGGGGGCGACGATGGCGCGGGTGTCGGCGGCGCCCTGGTGCACCGCACCCGGCAGGATCACGTGGAAGCCCCGGTTGCCGGCCGCCGAGCCGTCGGCGTGGATCGAGATCGCCGCGTCCGCGCGCGCCTCGTTGCCGATCCTGGCCCGCTCGTCCACGCAGGGCCCGTACTCCCGGTCGCCGTCCTGGGTCAGCTTCACCGTCGCGCCCCGCTCCTGGAGCAGGTCGCGCAGCCGGTGGGCGACGTCGAGGGTGAAGCGCGCCTCGGTGTAACCGGCGTTGGTGGCGGTGCCCGTGGTGTCGCACTCCTTCCAGTGCGTACCGACGTCCACCTTGCGGTTGATCTCGGTCGGGTGCTGGAAGTTGGCCGGGTTGTGGCCCGGGTCGATGACGACGACCTTGCCCTTCAGGGAGGCGGGGGCGGGGGCGGCGGGGGTGGCCGCCGGATCCTTGGCGTCGTCGCGGGCGGAGGCGGGAGGGGAGGAGGGGTGGGATGCGGGTCGGGTGGCCGTGCCCGCGGGGGTGGTGGCGGGTGCCGGGGAGGCCGCACCGGCCGCCGCCCGGTCGGTGCCGCCGCCGTCGCCGCCGGGCGCGCCGACCGCCGCATACACCCCCCACCCGAGCAGCGCGCCCGGTACGAGGGCGGCCAGCGCCACGGTCAGCGGACGGCGCAGCGGGGAACGGCGGGGCTGGTGCGGTGCGAACTCCGGTCCTGTGTACGACACGTCTGCGACTCTAACCGCGCCCTCAGATCCCCGCCCCCGTTCGCCGCAGGACACGCAGCGAGCCGGTCACGGAGACCTCGGTGAACGCGCCGGACGCCAGCGCCCTGAGCCAGACGCGGTACGGGGCCTGGCCCGTGAACTCGTCCACCGGGTCCGGGAAGACGTCGTGGATGACGAGCAGCCCGCCTTCGGCCACCCGGGGGGCCCAGCCCTCGTAGTCGGCGTTCGCGTGCTCGTCGGTGTGGCCGCCGTCGACGAAGACGAGGGCGAGCGGGGTCCCCCAGAGGGCGGCGATCGCCGGGGACCGGCCGACCAGCGCGACGACGTGGTCCTCCAGGCCCGCCCGGTACAGGGTGCGGCGGAAGGCGGGCAGGGTGTCCATCACGCCCAGCTCCGGGTCGACCGTCTCCGGGTCGTGGTAGTCCCAGCCGGGCTGCTGCTCCTCGCTGCCGCGGTGGTGGTCGACGGTGACGGCGGTGACCCCGGCGGCGCGGGCCGCGTCGGCGAGCAGGAGGGTGGAGCGTCCGCAGTACGTGCCGACCTCCAGCAGCGGCAGCCCGAGCCGTGCGGCCTCCACGGCCGCCGCGTACAGGGCCAGGCCCTCGTCGGCGGGCATGAAGCCCTTCGCGGCCTCGAAGGCGGCCAGGGTCTCGGGGCTCGGGGCCAGGGGCATGGGGGACCTCGCTTCTCCGTCTGTGGGTCCCCCGCATGCTGCCGCACCCCCTGTCGCGGCGGGCGACAGGGGGTGCGGTGGGAGTCCGGTCACGCGGAGACCGTCTCGCCCGGCAGGGACAGGTCGAGGTCGACCGGGTGGCCGGTGCCGGTGTGCACGGCCGCGTGGGCGAGCGGGCCGTGGCCCGCCGCGCGGGCGGCAAGGACGTACGGGCCGCCGCCGGGCACGGGCAGCGTGTAGCTGCCGTCGGCCGCGGAGAGGGCCGCGCCCGCCTGCCGTCCGTGCCGGTCGATCAGCGTGACCTTGGCGCGGGCGACGGGCGTGCCGTCGGCGGCCAGGACACGGCCCCGGAAACCCCGCAGGGCCTCCTCGGCGCGGGCCAGGTTGGCGTCCTCCTCGCTGCTCGCGCGCAGCTGGGTGTGGGCGGAGGGGCGGCGCCGGGGGAGGAAGAACGCGAAGACCAGGCCGGCGGCGACCGCGGCGGCCGCGATCAGGAACGAGACGCGGAAGCCGTGCATCGTGGGCACGGCGACGCCGCCGACGTCGTCGGCGGTGTTGGCCAGCACCATGCCGATGACGGCGCTGGACACCGACGTACCGATGGACCGCATCAGGGTGTTCAGGCCGTTGGCCGCGCCCGTCTCCGAGGCCGGGACCGCGCCGATGATCAGCGCGGGCAGCGAGGAGTAGGCGAGGCCGATTCCGGCGCCGAGCAGCACCGAGGTGACGACCGTCTGCCAGGCGGCGCTCATCAGGCCGAGGCCGCCGCCGTAGCCGACCGCGATGACCAGCAGGCCGACGATGAGGGTGGTGCGGGGGCCGTAGCGGGCGGAGAGACGGGCGTAGACCGGGGCCGTGAACATCATCGTCAGGCCGAGCGGCGCCACGCACAGGCCGGCGACGACCATCGACTGGCCGAGGCCGTAGCCGGTGGCGGCGGGCAGCTGGAGGAGCTGGGGGAGGACCAGGGAGACGACGTAGAAGGAGACGCCGACCATGATCGAGGCGAGGTTGGTGAGCAGGACCTCGCGGCGGGCGGTGGTGCGCAGGTCCACGAGGGGGGCCTTGACGCGCAGTTCCATCAGGCCCCACAGCAGCAGGACGACGGCGGCGGCGGCGAACAGGCCGAGGGTGGTGGGCGAGGACCAGCCCCAGTCGCTGCCCTTGGTGATGGGCAGGAGGAAGAGGACCAGGCCGGCGGAGAGACCGAGGGCGCCGGGGAGGTCGAAGGTGCCCTTGGCGCGCAGCGGGGACTCCGGTACGACGGCCAGGGTCAGGGCGATGGAGAGGACGCCGAGGCCGGCGGCGCCGTAGAACAGGGCGTGCCAGTCGGCGTGCTGCGCGACGAGGGCGGCGGCGGGCAGGGCGAGGCCGCCGCCGACGCCGATCGAGGAGCTCATCAGCGCCATCGCCGAGCCGAGCCGCTCGCGCGGCAGCATGTCGCGCATCAGGCCGATGCCGAGGGGTATCGCGCCCATCGCGAAGCCCTGGAGCGTACGGCCGGCGATCATCGGGAGCAGGGCGTCGGTGAACGCGCTGACCAGCGCGCCGACCACCATCACGGCCAGGCTGAGGATCAGCATGCGCCGCTTGCCGTAGAGGTCGCCGAGGCGGCCCATGATCGGCGTGGCGACGGCTCCGGACAGGAGCGTGGAGGTCAGGACCCAGGTGGCGTTGCTGGGCGTGGTCTCCAGGAGTTGGGGCAGGTCCTTGATGACCGGGACGAGCAGGGTCTGCATCACCGCGACGACGATGCCCGCGAAGGCGAGGACCGGGACGGTGGCCCCGGTCGCTCGCCTGGTGGGTTCGTCGGTCGTCGTGTGGCTCATTGCGTGCGGTCCTCCGGGACGGGTGAGCGGATGCGTGCGAGGACGTACGCGCAGGGATGGCGTACGGGATGTGTGTATGCCCAACTCGGTATACCGAAGCACCTATTCCGTTGCTTCGGGTCCCTAAGTAATTCTTGACCCGCTCTTTAGATCCAGCCTTGGCGGCGGGCCTCGCCGAGGGCTTCCGCGCGGTTGCGGGTGCCGGTCTTGCCGATGGCGGCGGAGAGGTAGTTGCGGACCGTGGACTCCGACAGGTGCAGGGCGGCGGCGATGTCGGCGACGGTGGCGCCGTCCGCGGCGGCGGCGAGGACGTCGCACTCCCGGGGGGTGAGCGGGTTCGGACCGGCGCTGAGCGCGGCGGCGGCCAGGGCGGGGTCGATGACGGTCTCACCGGCGAGGACGCGGCGGATCGTGCCGGCGAGTTCCTCGACGGGGCCGTCCTTGACGAGGAAACCGGCGGCGCCGGCCTCCATCGCGCGCCGGAGGTAGCCGGGGCGGCCGAAGGTGGTGAGGATCAGCACCCGGCAGTCGGGGGCCCGCTCGCGCAGCTCGGCGGCGGCGTCGAGGCCGCTGCGGCCCGGCAGCTCGATGTCCAGGAGGGCGACGTGGGGGCGGTGCGCGAGAACGGCCTCGACGATCGCGTCGCCGGTGGCCACCTGCGCGACGACCTCGATGTCCTCCTCCATACCGAGCAGCAGCGCGAGCGCGCCGCGCATCATGCCCTGGTCCTCGGCGAGGAGGACGCGCGCCGGCCGTGCCGGGCCGTGCGCCTGCGGCGTCTCGTCCATGGGCCCAGAGTACGGGCGTCGCCGCGGGCCGGAGCGGGGTCGAGCCGCGTCCCGCGCCCGGCCGGAGGCGGGGCGAGTCCCGTCCCGCGCCCGGCCGGGGGCGGTCTGTTCCGGGACGGGGAGGGTCCGTTCCGGGACGGGGGCCGGGGCGGGGGCGGGGGCGGCGACCCGGCCGTTTCCCGAGGAACGGCGGACCGCCCCGCTCACCTCGCCGTGACCCCCGCCGCCGGCGAGACCGCGCCGGCCGCGTCCCCCACCGGCAGCTCCGCCCGTACCTCGAACCCGCCCCGCCCCGTCGCCCCGGCCGTCAGCGCCCCGCCCGCCGCGGCGAGGCGCTCCGCGAGACCGGTCAGGCCGGTGCCGGGGGTGCCGGTGAAGCCTCCGCCTGGACGACCGGTCAAGCTCATGCCGGGGCTGCCGGGGCTGCCGGGGCTGCCGGGGCTGCCGGGGCCGCCGGGGCTTCCGGGGTCGTCAGGACCGCCGGGGCCGCCGGGACTGTCGGGGGTGTCGGGGCCGCCGGGACTGTCGGGACTGCCAGAGCCACCGGCCAGGCCCGTACCCGGACCACCGGGAACACCGGCGGCCTCGGCCGCCCTCCCCGCCCCCGCCCCCGGCCCGTCGTCCGTGACGGTCAGCCGGACCCGCTCCGCACCGCCGAGCACCGTGATCTCGCAGCGGCTCGCCCCGCTGTGCCGTACGACGTTCGTCACCGCCTCCCGCACCACCCACCCCAGCAGTGCCTCGGCCTCCGGCGGCAGCGGCGGGCCCGAGCGGCGCACCACCGGTTCCACGTCGGCGGCGCGCAGCGCGGAGCGGGCCCGGTCCAGCTCCGTACCGAGGCTGCCCTCGCGGTAGCCCGTCACCGCCTCCCGGATCTCGGTGAGCGCCTGCCGGCCCACCGCCTCGATGTCGGTCACCTGGGTGACGGCCGCCGCGGGGTCACGCGCGGACAGCCGGCGGGCGGCCTCCGCCTTCACCACGATCACCGACAGGGTGTGGCCCAGCAGATCGTGCAGGTCGCGGGAGAAACGCAGCCGCTCCTCGGCCACCGCGCGCCGGGCCAGTTCCTCGCGGGCGGCCCGCAGTTCCCGTACCGCGTCGGACAGGCCCAGGATGGCCGCCGTCACCATCGTCGACAGCAGCGTGCCGTACGCGATGTTCAGGCCGTTCCAGCCGTCCTTGACGCCCGTGACCACCCCCGCCAGGGTCGCCAGGGCCCAGCCCCACCGGACCGGCCGCCGTCCGCGCAGGGCCGCGCCCGCCGCCAGGCCCAGCAGCGGGAAGAACAGCGCCCAGGTGCCGCCGTGGGCGAGGGTCAGGGCGCAGGTCAGCAGGCCCATCAGGAGCAGGGCCGCCCGCGTCGACGGTGCCCGGCGCCTGGCGGGGTCGAAGGAGCGGAAGGTGACGTAGATGTAGAGCGAGTTGAAGGCGAGCAGGCCCGCGCCGGCGAGGACGGGGTCGGACGTGTCGTCCTGGAAGATGTTGGCGAGCGACCCCAGGCCCATCAGCAGCCAGGGGAGCAGGGCGAAGCCGGTGGGCGGCGGGCCCGGCGTCCCCTCCCGGCCGCGCGGCTCGCGCGCCAGGTCCCAGGCGTCCAGTCGGCAGGAGATCCCGCGCAGCGCTCGTGGCCGAGTCATGGTCCTCGTCTTCCCCTTCCGGCCTCATGTCTCCGGTCCGGTCCGTCCGGCCTGGTGCTTCTGGTCCGGCCCGATTCTGGTCGCGGGGCGGCAGGGCGCGGCAGAGACGCCCGTACGGCTTCCGGCGGGACGAATGGCCTGGTTCCCTCGGAGCAGCCAGTGCCCCGACCGCCGTCAGGAGAACCGTGCCCATCGACGCAGCCGCCGCCCTCGCCGCCGCGCCCCGTACCGGCGAGATCACCTGGGACCACAAGGACGTCCAGCTCTACCACCTCGGCATCGGCGCCGGTGTCCCCGCCACCGACCCCCGCGAGCTGCGCTACGTCCTGGAGTCCCGGCTGCACGTCCTGCCGAGCTTCGCCACCGTCGCCGGCGCGGGCGCGCCCGGTGTGATCGCCGGGCTGGACCGGCCCGGCGTCGACGTCGACCTGGCGCACGTCCTGCACGGCGGCCAGCGGCTCCGGACGGCGCGGCCCCTGCCGGTGCGCGGCACGGCCGCCGTGACCTCCCGGATCACCGCCGTGTACGACAAGGGCAAGGCGGCGGTACTGGTCCTGCGGACCGAGGCGGCGGACGCCGACGGGCCGCTGTGGACCGACGACGCCGAGATCTACGTACGGGGAGAGGGCGGGTGGGGCGGGGAGCGCGGGCCCTCGGGGCGGACCGAGGTGCCGGACGGGGAGCCCGACGCGGTCGTGGAGCGGCGGGTGCGTGAGGAGCAGGCGCTGCTCTACCGGCTCAGCGGCGACCGGAACCCACTGCACGCCGATCCCGCGTTCGCGGCGCGCGCCGGGTTCGCGCGGCCGGTCCTGCACGGGCTGTGCACCTACGGCATCACGCTCAAGGCGGTCGTCGACACGCTGCTCGACGGGGACGTGACCCGGGTGCGGGACTACTGGACGCGGTTCGCCGGGGTGGTGTACCCGGGGGAGACGCTGCGGGCGCGGATGTGGCGGGAGCGGACGGGCGCGGGGGCGGTGGTGCGGGTGGCGGTGGATGTCGCGGGGCGCGGGGACGCGGCCGACCCGGTGCTGACCGGGGCGGTCACCGTGGCGTGACACGACGTCCCGTGACACGCGACGGCCCCGCCCGTCATGGTGACCGGGCGGGGCCTCGCGTGTGCGCCGTGTCAGGCGGCGGCCGTCCCGCTCTCCTCGGCCGGCTTGCGATGACGGCCCTGCGGGGTCGTCTCGCCGTCCTGTGCGGAGACCGGACCGCGGTGCCGGCCGTGGCCGGAGTCGGCCATCGTCCGAACGTCGGCACCGTCGGCCCGCATCGGCTGGTTCGTGCTGGCGTCGTTCATCGGAAGGAATTCACCCCGTCAACATGATCTTTCTAACAGCCGAAGGAGTGTAACCGGCACGCCTCGGGGCGAATCCAGACGGCCGCGCCGACCGGCACTACTTTGTTACAAGCCGCGCCAGCGGAGCCTCCTGGAGCGGAACCGGACGGGGCGGGGCGCCCGCCGCCGGGGGCTCCGGGTCCGGCTCGGGTTCCGGGTCCGGGCCTCCCGGCACGGCCAGCGCGGCCACGGCGCAGGGCCGTTCCGCCGTGGCGTACGGCAGCCGGAGCAGCCCGTCGGCGGACCACCAGCCCGCGCCCGCCAGCCAGCCCCGCGGCGCGGGCAACTGGTGCAGCTGCCGCCGGTCGGGCCGCCACGTCCCGACCCAGCTGCCCGTCGGGCCGTCCACCCGCAGCGCCACCGCGCACCGCTCCGGCGTCAGCATCTGGCCGGGCTGGATCGCGAACGGCGTCAGGGCGCGGTCCGGCAGCCGCAGGCACCGCGGGAACCGCACCGGCAGCGTGCTGCCCAGCACCCCCCAGCCCAGCCGGGCCCGCCCGGGGGAGGGCGCGTCGGAGCGGATCAGCAGCAGCCCGCTGTCCGGGTCGGCCAGCAGCAGCCGGTCGTCGCTGCCGGCGGCGATCTGGAGCAGGGGCGAGACCTCACCGCCCCGCTCCAGGTCCACGACGACCGTCTTGACGACCGGCCCGGCGGGCCCGGCCTCCGCCCGGTCGAGCGCGAGTATCCGGGCCGTACGGTCCAGCCACACCCCGCCCGAGCAGCGGCCCGGCACCTCGGCCAGGTGCTCAGGCCCGAACGCGCCGCCGGCCACCAGCCACACGGACGCCGACCGCGGGCCGACTTCGAGGGCGTACGCCGTCTCGCCGTCCGGCGCCGGCGGCAGCAGCCGCAGCCGGGTCCCGTCGTCCGGGCACTCCACGCCGCCCAGCGGCAGCTCACCGGTGCCGGGGCCCTGGGTCGGGTACAGCAGCGTGAAGACGTGCCGCCCGCCCGCCCGGCGGTGGATCAGCACCCGTCCGTCGCCCATCGGCTGCACCTCGGTGCCCGGCTCCTCGGGCCGGCTGCCGGGCAGCGGCACCGCGTACGGCTCGGGACCGTCCAGCGTCCAGCGCTCCGGGTAACGGGCCCCGTCGCGGCCGGCCAGCCGGGCCGCGTACGCCGCGTCCACGGTGAGGGAACAGCCCGCCCGCGGTGTCCCGTCGCTTCCCTGGTCCGCCGAAGGCTCGATAGCACAGGCTGTCATCGTTCGGTCACCTCCGGCGACGAAACTAGTTTCGTACGCACGGACGTGGTCCCGACGACCGTCCGCTTCACACAAACGGATGGAAGCGAAACGGTTCACCTGGGGATCGAGCGGCGGATGTGCTGGAACCGGCCGGGCCGCGGGCGGGCCGGGAACGGGGCGGCGGTGGCGGTACTGCGCCGCGAAACAGGCAGGTAGCCTTGGGTCCGTGCCCCGTCTGTCAGAAGTCATCGCCGCGCTGGAGAACCTGTGGCCCGCCGAGCGGGCCGAGTCCTGGGACGCGGTCGGCACCGTCACGGGGGAGCCCGGCCAAGAGGTCCAGCGGGTCCTGTTCGCCGTCGATCCCGTCCAGGAGATCGTCGACGAGGCGGTGGACCTCGGCGCCGACCTGCTGGTCACCCACCACCCCCTGTATCTGCGGGGCACGACCACGGTCGCGGCCTCCACCTTCAAGGGCCGCGTGGTGCACACGCTCATCAAGCACGACATCGCGCTGCACGTCGCCCACACCAACGCCGACACCGCCGACCCGGGCGTCTCGGACGCGCTGGCCGGCGCCCTGGACCTGCGGGTCACGGGGCCGCTCGTGCCGGACGCCACCGACCCCGCCGGGCGGCGCGGCCTCGGCCGGATCTGCGCCCTGGACCACCCGCTGACCGTCCGCGAGCTGGCCGCCCGAGCCGCCGCCCGGCTGCCCGCCACCGCGCAGGGCATCCGCGTCGCCGGCGCCCCCGAGGCCCTGGTCCGCACGGTCGCCGTCAGCGGCGGCTCCGGCGACAGCCTCTTCGAGCACGTACGGGCGGCCGGTGTCGACGCCTTCCTCACCGCGGACCTGCGCCACCACCCGGCGTCGGAATTCCTGGCGGACCCGGCGCACAGCCCCCTCGCGCTGCTGGACGCCGCGCACTGGGCCACCGAGTGGCCCTGGTGCGAACTGGCCGCGAGCCAGCTCGACGAGATCTCCGACCGGCACGGATGGGACCTGCGCGTCCACGTCTCGAAGACGGTCACCGACCCCTGGACCAGCCACTCCCCTTCACCTGGAGCCCCCAACTGAACGCCGCGCCCGCCGACCAGATCCGACTCCTCGACGTCCAGGCCCTCGACGTCCGCCTCCAGCAGCTCGCCCACAAGCGCCGGTCGCTGCCCGAGCACGCCGAGCTGGAGTCGCTGAGCAAGGACGCCACCCAGCTGCGCGACCTGTTCGTCGCCGCGCAGACCGAGGAGAGCGACTGCGCCCGCGAGCAGACCAAGGCCGAGCAGGACGTGGACCAGGTGCGCCAGCGCGCCGCCCGCGACCAGCAGCGCCTGGACTCCGGTGCCGTCACCTCCCCGAAGGACCTGGAGAACCTCCAGCGCGAGATCACCTCCCTCGCCAAGCGCCAGGGCGACCTGGAGGACGTGGTCCTGGAGGTGATGGAGCGCCGCGAGTCCGCGCAGCAGCGGGTCGCCGAGCTGACCGAGCGGGTCGCCTCCGTACAGGCGAAGATCGACGACGCGACCGGCCGCCGGGACGCCGCCTTCGAGGAGATCGACGGCGAGGCCGCCTCGGTGACCAAGGAGCGCGAGATCGTCGCCGGTTCCGTCCCGGCCGACCTGCTCAAACTCTACGACAAGCTCCGCGAGCAGCAGGGCGGCATCGGCGCGGCCAAGCTCTACCAGCGCACCTGCCAGGGCTGCCGCCAGGAGCTGGCGATCACCGACATCAACGAGATCCGCGCGGCGGCCCCCGACACGGTGGTGCGGTGCGAGAACTGCCGTCGCATTCTCGTGCGTACGTCCGACTCGGGACTGTAGGTCTGCTGAGGGTGGTGGCGGTGCGGGAGTTCGTCGTCGAGGCCGACGGGGGATCGCGGGGCAACCCCGGTCCCGCCGGGTACGGCGCGGTGGTGCGGGACGCGGCCACGGGGGAGACCCTGGCGGAGGCCGCCGAGTACCTGGGCGTCGCCACCAACAACGTCGCCGAGTACCGGGGCCTGCTGGCCGGCCTGCGCGCCGCGCACGGGCTGGACCCGCGGGCCACGGTGCGCGTCAGGATGGACTCCAAGCTCGTCGTCGAGCAGATGTCGGGCCGCTGGAAGATCAAGCACCCCGCCATGAAGCCGCTCGCCGCCGAGGCCCGGTCGGTCTTCCCGCCGGACCGGGTGACGTACGAGTGGATCCCGCGCGCGAGCAACCAGCACGCCGACCGGCTGGCCAACGAGGCGATGGACGCGGGGGCACGGGGCGAGCGGTGGTCGCCGTCGGCGTCGACGGCGGAGCTGGACAGTGGCGCTGCCGTTGGCGCTGGCGCAGGCGCAGGCGCAGGCGCAGGCGCAGGCGCAGGCGTTGGCGGTGGTGGCGGTGGTGGCGGTGAAGCCGGCGCCGGCACGGCCGCCGATGTGGGCGCCGCCCGGACCGTCGCCACCCCCGGCTGGGGACCCCCTGACATGGGCGCCCCCGCCACCTTCGTCCTCCTGCGCCACGGCGAGACCCCCCTCACCCCGCAGAAGCGTTTCTCGGGCAGCGGCGGCAGCGACCCCTCTCTCTCGGACACCGGCCGCGAGCAGGCCGGGAAGGCCGCCGCCGCCCTCGCCCGGCGCGGCACCGTCCAGGCGGTCGTCACTTCCCCGCTGGCCCGCACCCGGCAGACCGCCGAGATCGTCGCCGACCGCCTGGGCCTCGACGTGAGCGTGGAGGAGGGCCTGCGCGAGACCGACTTCGGGGCCTGGGAGGGCCTCACCTTCGCCGAGGTCCGCGAACGCTGGCCCGACGACCTGAACGCCTGGCTCACCTCCCCGGACGCCGAACCCACCGGCGGCGGCGAGTCCTTCGCGGCGACCGGCGCCCGGATCGCCGCCACCCGCGACAAGCTGGTCGCCGCCCACGCGGGCCGCACGGTCCTGCTGGTCTCCCACGTGACGCCGATCAAGACGTTGGTCCAACTCGCCCTGGGCGCCCCCACCGAGTCCCTGTTCCGCATGGAACTGTCGGCGGCCTCCCTGTCGGCGGTGGCCTACTACGCCGACGGCGGCGCCAGCGTCCGGCTCTTCAACGAGACGTCACACCTGCGCTGAGCCGAGCCCCGTCGCCTCCCGCGCCAGCGCCTCGACCCGCCCCCAGTCCCGCCCGGCGACCGCGTCCTTCGGGAGCATCCAACTCCCGCCCACGCACCCGACGTTGGGCAGGGCGAGGTACTCCGGCGCGGAGGCCGGCGTGATCCCGCCCGTCGGGCAGAACCGCGCCTGCGGCAGCGGGGCGGAGAGCGCCTTGAGATAGGCGGTGCCGCCCGCGGCCTCCGCCGGGAAGAACTTCATCTCCCGCACCCCGCGCTCCAGCAGCGCCACCACCTCCGACGTGGTCGACACCCCCGGCAGGAACGGCACGCCCGACGCCCGCATGGCCTCCAGCAGCGTCTCCGTCCACCCCGGACTGACCAGGAACCGCGCCCCGGCCGCCACGACCTCGTTCACCTGCGCGGGTGTGATGACCGTCCCGGCGCCGACCACCGCGTCCGGCACCTCGGCCGCGATGGCCTCGATCGCGCCGACCGCGGCCGGCGTCCGCAGCGTGACCTCGATGGCCGGCAGCCCACCGGCGACCAGCGCCCGCGCCAGCGGTACGGCGTCGGCGGCGTCGTCGACGACCACGACGGGGACGACGGGCGCGAGGTCGAGCACGGAGACGGCGGCGGAGGGGGAGGCGGGGGAGGGCAGCGCGGAGGTCATGCCCTCATCTTCTCCGCGAGCCACACCCTGCGCAAAGCCCATTGCGCATACTGCAACGCACCCTCAGTGCATCCTCAGCGCACCCTCAGTGCACCTCGTCCACCAGCACATCCAGCGCCCAGGCCCGCCCCGCCCTCGTGGGCGCCTCCGCCTCCACCACGTACCCCAGGTCCCGCAACGCCTCCACCAGTTCCGCCGGACTCCCGGGCGCGGCCCCCTCGGTCAGCAGGCTCCGTACGATCCGCCCCTTGGTCGCCTTGTTGAAGTGGCTGACCACCTTGCGGGTGGGCGCGTGCAGCACCCGTACCGTCGCCGTCCGCTCCGCGACCTCGCCCTTCGGCTTCCAGGCCGCCGCGTACGCCGCCGACCGCAGGTCCAGCACCAGCCCGTCCCCGGCCGCCTCGGGCAGCACCTCGGCCATCGGGGCACGCCAGTGCCCGGCCAGCGCCCCGAGCCCCGGCAGCCTCACCCCCATCGAGCACCGGTAGGAGGGAATCCGGTCGCCGACCCCGACCGCACCCCACAACCCCGAGAAGACCAGCAGCTCCCGCCCGGCCCGCCGCTTCGCGGCCTGGTCCAGGGAGCCCAGGTCCAGGGCGTCGTACAGCACACCGGTGTAGATCTCCCCGGCGGGCCGGGCCCCGGCCGTGCGCAGCCCGGCGTTCTTGCCGACCTCGCCCCGCAGTCCCTCGCTCAGCCCGAGCACCTCCCGGGCCTTCTCCTCGTCCGCCGCGCACAGCTCGACCAGTTCGTCGAGCACGGCCGCCCGCGCCTCGGCGAGCCCCGGCAACGACAGCGACTCCGGCTTCAACGGGGCACCCGGCCCGGACGGCGCCTTCCCCTCGGACGGCGGCAGCAGGACAAGCACACGTACTCCTTCGATCGAGCTCCCGCCAGGGTACGACCCGACCGCCCGCCCTAAGCGGCCGCTCGTGCCTCCTCGACCGCCCGTACGAACCCGTCGGCGTCGTCGGCATGGCAGCGCACGACGCGTATCTCGCTGCGCTGCCCGAGGAAGCCGACGTGGACGACGGGCCGCTCCAGGAGCAGCGTGACCGAGGTCTGCGACCCCACGGCCAGGTCCAGCTCGCCGTCGGCCGGCGCGTGCGTCATGCGCAGCTCCCGCCGTACCGAGCCGATCAGCCCCAGCGGAATCCGCAGGTCGGCGTGGAGGGCCCGGCGGACGCGCAGGACGCCGGTGCCAAGATCGAGGACGTGCGGACGGACCACGGACGCCGCGTGCAGCCCGACGACGAACAGGACGGTGTACACGTCCAGGACGAGCACCACGTGGTGCGCCGCCGGCCAGTCCCGCAGCAGGACGGACATCCCCACGCTCTCCACCACGCACACGAACGCGACCCCGAACGCCATGGCCCCCTGGCCCCGCGTGTACCCGAAGACCCGTGCCGCGGCCGTCGCCCCGTGGGTCCGCCGCGCCACCCACAGCCCGAGGCTCGCCAGCAGCCGCAGCTCGTGCCGGACCAGAGCGCGAGCCACCCTCATGACCACCGCCCCCGCGAGGCGATCCGCAGCGCCTCCTGGACCGCCCGCGCCTGCGCGGGCGAGAAGTCCGCGTAGAGGGCACGCAGGAACCCGTGCCCGGTGTCGAGGACGTCGCCCTCCTCCGGCACCATCTCCGCCGGTACGCAGTCCGCCAGCGCCCGGCCCGCCTCCGCCACCTGGGGATCGTCGGGCTCCGCCTCCGCCAGCTCGTCGAGCAGGGCGTACGCCCGGTGGGCCCGCGCCACCGCCTCCGGCGACCCCAGCGCCCCGCGCAGCACGTTCACCATCCGCTCCCGCTCCTCCGGTGGGGCCACTGTCTCCAGCAGCGCGAGCACCTCCCGGTCCAGGGCGGCCATGGGTGAGCCCGACAGGGGCGGGGTGGCGGCGAACAGCGCGGCCAGCTCCGGCGAGACCGGCCCCTCGGCGGGCAGCTCCCCGCCGTCCAGCAGCCCCCGCAGCCGCGCCCGCCGCTCCCGGATCGCCGCCTCCTGCCGCGCCTGATCGGCGTCCAGCTCCTGGAGCACCTCGGTGAGGTCCTTCCCGGCGTCGTCGGCGAGCGTGTCGCGCACCTCGGCGAGCCCCAGCCCCAGCTCGGTCAGCCGCCGGACCCGGGCCAGCACGACGGCGTGCCGGAGCGTGTACGTCCGGTACCCGTTGGCCAGCCGCTCGGGTTCGGGCAGCAGGCCCTGGTGGTGGTAGTGCCGTACGGTCCGCGTGGTGACGCCGACGGCGTCGGCGAGTTCTCCGATCCGCATGGGATCAGTAGAAACGTTGACCTTGCGGCAAGGTCAAGGGGGCGGCGGATGTGTCACGATCGAGGGAACGGCTCCCGATCCCGTCGACAGGTGATCTTCCGATGTCCCACTCTGGCGAGCGACCGAAGGAGGGGCGTGACATGACCGCCATGGCCCACGAACCGCTCACGCAGGCGGACGTCCTGCTGGAGGGGTTCCTCGCCCTCGACACTCCGGAAGGCTTCCGGGCCGAGCTGATCGAGGGGGAGATCGTTGTGACACCGCCGCCGGACGGGGATCACGAGGATTACATCAATCTCATCGTCAAGCAGGTGATCAGGAAGTCTCGGACCGACATGGATTTCTCGGGCAACAAGGGCTTGAAGCTGGAGAGCGGAGGCGCCTGCCCCAAGGACCACGCGATCCCGGACGGCACGTTCGCCCCGACCCGGCTGAGGCTCTACCAGGGTGCCGAACCCTGGATGCCCTGTGACGGCGTCGCCATGGTCCTGGAAGTCACCTCCACCAAGCCCCGGGCCGACCGCGAGGCCAAGCGCCGCTGCTACGCCCGCGGCGGCATCCCCCTCTACCTCCTCGTCGACCGGGAGACCTCGGCGGTCACGCTGTTCAGCGATCCGGAGCGGAACGACTACCGCGACCACCACACGCGCCCCCTCGGCAAGCCGCTCCCCCTCCCCGCCCCCTTCGCCTTCGACCTGGACACCGCGGACTTCCTCTGACGTCCGGCCCGGTAGCATGGTCCCCACGGCAGACGAGCCGGGCGGGCGGCCGCGTGGAGTCCCTCACGGGACTTCCCGAGGAACGTCCGGGCTCCACAGGGCAGGGTGATGGCTAACGGCCACCCGGGGTGACCCGCGGGACAGTGCCACAGAAAGCAGACCGCCCAGCGCTCAGGCGCTGGGTAAGGGTGAAACGGTGGTGTAAGAGACCACCAGTGCCCAGGGCGACCTGGGCAGCTAGGTAAACCCCACCCGGAGCAAGGTCAAGAAGGGGGCACCCCGGTGCCCCTGCGCGGATGTTCGAGGGCGGCCCGCCCGAGTCCGCGGGTAGACCGCTGGAGGCCGGCGGCAACGCCGGTCCTAGATGGATGGCCGTCACCGGACGGGTCCGCGAGGACCCTCCGGGACAGAACCCGGCGTACAGCCCGACTCGTCTGCCGCTACTGCGGCTTTGCCTGGGAAAGGGCCTCTGACCTGCGTCGGAGGCCCTTTCTCGTCTTCCGGGGGCTTGCCGCGTCAGGAGGCGGAAAGTCTTTCGGAAGGTCGTCGACCGAGCGGGTGGACACGCCGTGGAGGTATGCCTCCATGATCACCGCGTAAGGGGCCTGGTCGGTGCGCCGCCGGCGCTCCAGCAGGCTGGGGAAGAAGCTTCCGGCCCGCGGTTTCGGGATGGCGAGTTCCAGGTCGTCGGTCTGCGTGGTCACCGTCTTTTCGCGGTGCCCGTCGCGCCAGGTGGTGCGGGTGCCGGTGTGTTCGCCCCACTCGGCGCCGATCTTCGTGGGGGCCTCGGCCTCGATCAGTTCCTGCAGCAGCCTTTCGGCGGCTTCGCGGACGAGTTCAAGACCATCGGCCCGACGTACGCACTCAACCGCGGAGATCCCCTGCACCACACAGCGGGACGCCATCCTGAGACCCGCCAACAGTGTGTGCGAACGCGGCATTTTCGCCCGCGTGTCGCTGGGCGGGTGTGTCCAGGAACCGGGATCGAGGCCGATCGCGAAAGCCACTCGGTACGGCCGGGTGCGAAGGCGCCCGCCTTCGGACAGTCCTCGACCTGTGGCCGGCACTGTCGCAACGGCGGACGCGACCGCCTCAGATCCGGGTGCCGGTGCCTGACAGGGCGCCTTCGATCACATCGCGGAGCTGTGACCGGGCGGTGATGCCCAGCTTGGGGAACACCCGGTAGAGGTGCGAGCCGACCGTGCGGGGCGACAGAAAGAGCTTCTCTCCGATTTCGCGGTTCGTCAGGCCACGGGCGGCGAGTTGGACGATCTGTTGCTGCTGGGGGCTGAGTTCGGTGAAGGCACTGGGTACTACGCTGCTGGCGGCTTCGATGCCGGCGGCTCGCAGTTCTGCCTTCGCCCGCTCGATCCAGGGCCGCGCGCCGAGTCGTTGGAAGGTGTCGAGTGCCGTGATCAGCAGCGGGCGGGCCTCGGCGATGCGACGTTGTCTCCTGAGCCACTCGCCGTAGTCAAGCCGTGTCTGTGCCCGCTCGAACGGCCACTGCTCACCCGTGTCGTCCGCCAGCGCGGCCCGGAAGTACGGTTCCGCGTGCTCCGGCTCGGCGAGCAGAGCGCGGCCTCGGTCGAGCAGTGCGGTGACCCGTGCCGACATGCCCGTACCCAGGCGCCGTGCCGATCGCTCCAGCAGTTCGGCGGCGTCCTCCTGCCGGCCTCGGCGGACGGCCGCCGCGGCGAGCTCGGCCAGGACGGTGTAGGAGACATGGTAGTGAACCGGATCGCCGTCGTCGGTGAAGGCGGAGTGGAACTGGGCGAACGCGGTGTCGTAGTCGCCCTCGGCCACTGCCGCCAGGCCCAGGGCCCGGCGTGCGTAGACCGAGACGGAGCGGCTCTCCAGCGGGTCGACCAGGACCAGCGCCCGCTCGGCTTCCCGTCGCGCGTCGGCCGGCTCACCGAGCAGCGCGAGCACCGTCGCGTCGAGCACATGCGCACACGCCTCGGCGTGGTCCAGCCCTGCCACTGACGCCACCGCCGACACCTCAGCGGCCACCGAGCGGGCCTCAGCCCACCGCCCCTGTTCCAGATAGGTCCAGCCGACGGCACATCCCAGACCGTCCGGCAGCGAGCCATGGGCCTGCCACCGGTCGAACGCCTCGTCGAAGGTTCTGGCAGCCAGTGCGGTCTGATCGAGGATCCAGGCCACGATGGCGAGCGCGGTCAGACTGCCGGCGTCGTCCTTGGCCTCAGCGATCAGTCCGGGCAGCGCCGGGGCGAGAGAGGATCCCGCACCATAGGGGTCGGAGACGGCCAGCACCCAGGCGCGCAGGGCGCCCCTGTCGGTGGAGTCCGGCACAGCGGTGAACAGGCTTTCGATCTGTTGCCGCTGGGACTCCTCGCCCGAGTAATAGCGCACCACCGCGGCTGCGGCGAGCACGTCCAGCACCCGGGGCGAGTGGGCGGCCGCCGCCTCGTCGGCAATGCGCGTCAGCAGGGCGAAGGCCCCCGCATGGTGCCGGCGCAGTGTCATGAGCTGCCCGGTGGCGAGCAACGCCCTGCTGATCAGTGCCGGATCATCACTGCGCTCCCGAACCTCGGCGGCCAGGCGTTCCACCCAGCCGAGCTGACCGGTGAACACGGCCATGACGGCGGCCTCGGTCAGCAGCCGCGCCTGGTCCGCGCGGCTCGGGCTCAGCCCCGCGGCGCGCTCCAGAGCGACGGCGGCGGCCGCGTAGCCGCCCCGGCGCCGGGCCCGGTCGGCCGTCTGCCGCAGGGCGGCCGACACCTTCTCGTCGGGACGCGTGGTCGCGGCGGCGAGATGCCAGGCACGGCGGTCGGGCTCCTGGCTCAGCAGCTCGGCGAGGGCAAGATGCGCTTGCCTGCGCTCCTCGAAGGACGCTGCGTGGTAGACGGCCGAGCGAATGAGCGGGTGGCGGAAGGAGATCCGGAAGCCGTCCTGGCGTACGAGACCGGCCCGCTCCGCGGGTGCCCACGTCCTGTCGTCGACCTCGGGCAGTCCCCGACAGACAGTCGGCGCGTCCGTCGCGTCAGCGGTCGCGAGCAGCAGGAGGAATCGGCGAGTGGCTTCCGGCAGGAACTGCGCGTGCTGCGCGAAGATCCGCTCCAATCGGTCCGTGACGGGCAGCGGGCCCTCCACGCTGCCGCCATCGAGCTGCCGGGTCGCGGTGGCGCGGGCCAGTTCGACCAGGGCCAGCGGATTTCCCGCCGCCTCCTGCAGGATGCGCACGCGAGTGCGGCCAGTGGGTGGTGCCGGCTGCCGGTCGAGCAGCAGGTTCGCTGCCTCCCCGCTCAACGGACCGATGTCGAGACGGTCGTATCCCTTGTCGAACCCGGGCAGCGCGGCCGCGGCGCGCACGCCCACCAGCAGCGTGACGGGTTCACTGTCCATGCGCCGGGCCACGAAAGAGAGAATCTCCAACGATCCGTGGTCGATCCACTGGGCATCATCGATCACCACGAGCAGCGGCGCCGGTTCCGCCAGGTCCGACAGCAAGGTGAGAACCGCAAGGCCGACGAGCATGCCATCCGGGGCCTCGGCGCACTCGTCCAGACCCAGGACCGCCCGGAGCGCGGACTGCTGCCGCGGTGGCAGGCTGTCCAGCTCGTCGAGCACCGGGCGGAGCATCTGGTGAAGGCCCGCGAATCCAAGGTGCACCTCGGACTCGCTGCCGACAGCTCGCAGCACCCGGCTGCCCTCGCGTCGCGCGCGGTCGGCCGCGAAGTCGAGCAGCGCGCTCTTGCCGGCACCGGGGTCGCCCGTGAGGATCAACACCTCGCTGTGGGACCGGTCAGCGGCGACGCGCCGCATGATTTCCGCGGTCTCGGCTTCCCGGCCCACCATCGTCAGATCAAGATCGCGTGTCGAGCCCTGGCGCCCTCGCGGCCTTCCATCATTTTCCACGGATACTCCAGGAATTGAGATTGCTCCGATACTAGCGCGGGAGTAATTCGGTCCGGTTCGGGGGACAAGGAGCCGAGGCAATATGTGAACCCACCTTCAACGCATGCGCCTCCCGGGATATTCCGCCGGTCGACGTCTCCTCGCTACCACGACCCTCTCGTTCCCGTGCCACATGGCCGGCGGACCGCCAGGCTGACGCCGGCCACGGAAACGAGGGCCACCGGCGCGGCGGCGGGAGGTGGCGACGGGACGCGTGCGTCCTGCGGCTGTGGGCCCTGTCGCGATGCAGTCACGTGACGCATACCGGCGCTGCGCAACTCGGGACCAGAATCGTGTGCAAAGCCGTATACCCCCACTGCGAGAGGCGCTCATGGTCACCAAGGGCTCATGGCTCGCAGGGCTTGGGCTCCAGACTTCATGCGGTCGGCTCGTACGCCATTTCTGTGTCATCGACGGCGTGGGATGGACCGGCTGTGCGCCGGGTGGCGGAGTGAACCGGCCGAGTCGGGAACCGGCAGTGGGAGGAACACGCCTGGCAGGGATCTCGGGACCGGGGCAGAACATTCTCCGCAACCGTGACGGTCTGGTCGTCGGACACTCCGCGATTGCCTTACCGTGGTCCGGTCCATTGCCCATGAACGCCAGTAAGCGGCCAACTCTGCCGCGAATTCAACGGCGTTATCCCTCAGTCGAGTGACTGCTGCCGGCCGGCGCTTGCGGTGCGCACGACAGGGGATATCCGGCCGCGGCCCCGTGATGAGTGATTCCAGCGGAGTGCCGAAGCGGACAGCGTGATTCCTTCGCGTTCCCTGAGCCGGCGCGGTTTTTCGGGGTCCTGGCGGGCATCGGCGCAGCACAACCGCCGACAGCCTCATGATCAGCGGCTTTTGTCGGAGCCGGTCGGAGAGCTGCCTGACGCGTACCGGACGGATCGCCGAACGGCCGAGACCGGTGACGCGGCATCGGCCCGTCGAGGGCCTCCGGTGCCCCCTCCTCATAGCCACTCGGTTCGCCGAGGCGACGAAGGCCCTGGGCGGACACCACAGGGGTGTCGGCTCCACGCCGTCGGCCGGCGATTGCCGCGTCCGCTCAAGGAAGGAAGTACGGAGACGGTCATGGTGACAAGGAAGACCGCGTGGCTGTGGGACCGCTTCACCGCTGTCGACCCCGGGCTGATGCGTCTGGCCTCCGCCGTGCGCGCGGTCCTCGGCACCGCCGCGTCGCTGACTTTCCTGGCGGTCCTGGGGCAGTCCGACACAGCGCTGCTGGCCGGCGGGTTCACCGCGATGGCGACCTCGCTGGCCATCAGCGACCTGCATCCGCGCAACCAGCTGATCACGCTGGGCCTCGGGGCTCCGCTGTCCCTCGCGGCCCTGGCTGCCGGAGCCGCGCTGACGCCGTACCCGGTCGCTGCGGGGATCGCGTTCCTGTTGCTGATCTACGGTGCCGTCCACGCTCGACGGTACGGCGCCAGGGGGCAGGGCGCGGGCATCTTCGGCTTCATGGCCTTCTTCCTGGCGCAGTTCACCGAGGCACGAGTGGTCCAGTTGCCGCAGATGGCCGCGGGCGTACTCGTCGGATTCGGGTCCGTCGTGGTCGTTTGCTACTGCCCGGGATACCTGACGGCGTCGCGTGTTCTCGCCCGGCTGCAGCGTTCCTTCGACGGGCGGCTGCGCGACATCCTGCGGGACACGGCCGCCCTGCTCAGCGCCGGACAGGACGCCGGCAAGCTGAGTCTGTCGTTGGAGCGCCGCCTGGCCAGGCTGCACACGGCCGTACTCCTGATCGAGGATTTCCTCGGTGAGCGCGCGGTCGACAGGGCCACCGACGACCAGGTCCTGCGGCACGTCTCACGCGCGGAAGTGGCTGCCCAGCGGCTCGCCGTACTGGCGGTCCGCGCGGCCCGTACACCGCCGGCCGCCGACGATGCCGCGGAGCTGGCTGCACGGCACCGGCTCGCGACACGGATCCTGGTTCTCCGACACGAGTTCACCCCGGGGAGGGTTACCGCACGGGAAGACGCCCCGGCGATCCCGCCGGCCGCGTCGGCGCCACTGCGGGACTGCCTTGAGGGACTCGACGAACTGGCCGCGGCCGTGCGCCTTCTCGGTCCGCGCAGCAGCTCCCCGACGTCGACCGGGACGGCTCCGCCCGCGACACCGCGGACCCGGGCCTTCAGTGGCAGACGGGACCGCGAGGCGGACTCCGAGGGCCGCAGGCGCGGAACGACCCGGCAGGCCGTCCAGGTGACCGCCGCCTCCGCGCTGTCCGTCCTCGGCGGTCATCTGCTGTCCCCGGACCACTGGTACTGGGCGGTCGTGGCCACCTGGGTCGTGTTCATCAACACCGAGAGCACCGGTGAGGTCCTGCTGCAAAGCGTCCGCCGGCTGGTGGGAACAGTCGTCGGCGCGGTGTTCGGCCACGGCCTCGCGACCCTGGCCGGGCCGCACGGACCGCTGCTCCTGGCGCTGCTGCTGGTGTGCATGTTCGGAGTCTTCTACGCTCCGTCCAGCGCCTACTGGGTGGTGACGTTCTTCATCACCGGCGGGCTGAGCATGCTGCTGGCGTTGCTGGAAACCTTCTCCACGGACGCGCTCGTCCTGCGCGTGCAGGAGACCGCACTGGGAGTCTTCTGCGGCGTCCTTGCCACCGTGGTCGTGGCGCCCCTCACGGTCCGCCGGGCCAGCGACGAGGAACTGGTCCGCTTCCTGCTGGTCCTCAGGCGACTCCTGGACGCGACGACGCGAAGCCTGAGCACCGACACCACGCCAAGCCTGATACGCGCGACCCGTGATCTCGACCAGGCACTGGCGTCCTTCCGCAAGGCATGTCTGCCGCTCACTCACCCGCTCAATCCCCAGCGCGGCCGTCGTGATCGCGCCCGCCACCTGCTGGACTCGCTGGAAGCCGGGGCGTACCACGCACGGAGTCTGGCCGCCGTGGCCGGGCGCCTCCCGCAGGGTGACGACGTCGCATACACCGCCCGGGTCACCGTGGCGGCCGGCCGTGCCCAGGAGAGGGTGACGCACCTGATCCGCCTCGCGAGTCGTCAGCCGGACGCCGCCTCCCACCCGGCACGCCCCAAGGTCACCGGGGCACTGTCCCTGCTCTCCGGCGAACGGCGTATGGGTCACGGTCGACCGTCGCCGCAACGGCGCCTGCTGTCCCACCTCGACCGCCTCGACCTCACCTTGATCGCGATCGCTCAGGCATGGGACCCGCCCGCACCGGCCGCCGACGCCACCACGGCTCCGTCCGCGGGCGGCGAGTTTTCCCCGCCGACGAGCCCGGGACGAGCAGTCACCTCCTGAACGGGCTGGCGCCGGCCGGCGATGAACGGCAGGGTGTTCCCGCGCGCGCTCGGGCCCGGATCGTCGCACGGCTCCTCCGGTTCTCGCGTTCCGTCCGGATCAGCGCAGGGCCCGCCCCCTCCAGATGCAGTCACGTGACGCATACCGCGCCGCGCCCGGCACGACGCACCATGGCTGAGCAGGGCCGTCCACGGACACGTACCAGGCGGCCTGTTTCCTTCGGCGAGGACCCCACGGTCCGATGCCCGCAACGGGCCTCGGCGACGGGACCGCCCCGAAGCCGAAGACGCCGCGACCGCGGTCACGGCGTCTTCCATGCACGGCCCCGGCAGGGGCCCAGCACCCCTTACCCGTCATGCACACATGCTCATCCGTGTCCAGCCCGCACCTGTGGCCCGAGCACGCGGAATCGATCGAACTGGAGAGAACCGTGGACACCATCACCCTGGGGAACGTCACCGTGACCCGTGTCCGGGAGTACTACGGCCCTGTTGACATGACTCCCGAAGCATTCGTCCCGGACACCCCGGCCGAGGCGTGGGAGGAGCACCGTTCCTGGCTGGTTCCGCACTTCCTGGACGACAAGACCAACATCGTGAATACCGCGATCCAGACCTGGGTGCTGCGCAGCGAGGGCAGGACCATCCTGGTCGACACCGGCGTCGGCAACCACAAGGACCGGCCTTACGCACCGGTATGGAACCGCCTGAACACCGACTTCCTGGGCAACCTCGCCCGCGCCGGGGTCCGCCCCGAGGACGTCGACATCGTGATCAACACCCACCTGCACATCGACCACGTCGGCTGGAACACCTACCTCGACGGCCGGACCTGGGTACCGACGTTCCCCAACGCCACCTACCTGATGGCCAAGGCGGACTTCGACTACTGGAACCCCGCCAACGAGATCAAGACCATGCTCGGCCGCGGCAACCAGAACGTCTTCGAGGACAGCGTCGCCCCCGTGCACGCGGCCGGACTCACCCATCTCTGGGAGGGCAGCTACCAGATCGACGGCAACCTGCGCCTCGACCTCGCACCCGGCCACACCCCCGGCTCGTCCGTGCTGCGGCTGGAGTCCGGCTCCGACCGGGCCCTGTTCGTCGGCGACCTGATGCACAACCCGATCCAGATCCACGAGCCCGACGCCAACAGCTGTTTCTGCGAGGACCCCGCCGAAGCCCGTGCCACCCGCCACAAGCTCCTGGGCACGGCGGCCGACACCAACGCCCTCGTCTTCCCCGCGCACCTCGGTGGCCACGGCGCCGCCGAGGTCGTCCGCGAGGGGAACAAGTTCGCCATCAAGGGCTGGACGCCCTTCGCCCCGTACACCGAGCAGGTCTGAAGGCCCGCGGAAGGACACAAGCCATGAGCCACCACCCCGAACCCGTCGTGACCACCGCTCAAGGATCCGTCCGCGGTCTGCGCCAGGACGGCACCCTCACCTTTCTGAACATCCCGTACGCGGCACCGCCCAGCGGCGCCGGTCGCTTCGCACCTCCACAGCCGCATGCGCCGTGGGACGGCGTACGGGACGCCACCGCACCCGGACCGACCGCGCCACAGTCCGAACGCAAGCTCGGCAACGTGGAGATGACCCCTTACTTCGGCACGGGCTGGAGCCACGGCGACGACTACCTCACCGTCAACGTCTTCACGCCCGCCGTCGGCGGTGCCGCACTGCCGGTCATGGTGTTCGTCCACGGCGGCGGTTTCGTCGCCGGCTCGACCCGGTCCATGATGTACGACGGCTCCGCCTTCGCCCGGGACGGCGTCGTCCTCGTCACCCTCAACTACCGGCTCGGCATCGCCGGATTCCTCGACCTGCCCGGGGCGCCCGCCAACCGCGGCCTGCTCGACGTCGTCGCCGCACTGCGCTGGGTGCGCGAGCACATCGCCGCCTTCGGCGGCGACCCGCGCAACGTCACCCTCTTCGGCCAGTCGGCCGGGGCCACCATCGTCGGCGGCGTCCTCGCCACCTCCGAGGCCGCCGGCCTGTTCCGCCGGGCGATCGTCCAGAGCGGCAGCGGCCTGGGCGCGTTCACCACCGAGCAGGCCGCCCGCGTCACCGCGGCCGCGGCCGGGGCCCTGGGCATCGAACCCCACGTCGACGCCTTCGCGGGCATCTCCGACGAACGCCTGGTCGAGGCCGCCTCCCAGCTCGCGGGCATCGACCTGCGAACCGAGACCCACGGCGACCCACTGATCGGCCTCAGCCCCTTCAGCCTCGTCCTCGACACCCAACCCGCCGCATCCGTCGCCGCCGGCCTGAGCGCCGACGTCGACCTGCTCGTCGGCACGAATACCGAAGAGGGCAACCTCTACCTGGTCCCCGTCGGAAAGTACGCCACCTCGACCGCCGCCGACGTCGAGGACGCGGCGGCGCGCTCGCACCCGGATCCGGCGCAGCTCGTCGAAACGTACCGGAAGTCCCGCCCCGAGGCGTCCTTCGCCGAGCTGCGGTCCGCCATCATGGCCGACGCCCTGTTCGGCGCGGGCAGCCGCGCCCTGGCCGACGCCCATGCCGCCCACCCGCGGTCCGCCACCTACGCCTACGAGTTCGCCTGGCGCTCCCAGGCGCTGGACGGAGAACTGGGCGCCACCCACGCGGTCGAACTGCCCTTCGTCTTCGACCTCACGGACCGGCCCGAGCTGAACGGCCCCCATGCCCTGCTCGGCCCCGCCAAGCCCCCCGCGGGGCTCGCCACCCGCGTACACGAGACCTGGATCCGATTCGCCAGGACCGGCGACCCCGGCTGGGACCCGTACGACACCGAGCGCCGCGCCACCATGCACATCGACGCGGAGTGGACCCAGCTCGACGACCCGCGCAGCCAGGAACGACAGGCCTGGAGTTGACTCTCCGGCCCCTTCGCAAGGACAAACCATGACCAGAACCGTCATCGTCACCGAGAACGCGCCTTCCCTGCCGGCCCCGCTGTCCCAGGGCGTCCGCAAAGGCCCCGTCCTGCAGGTCTCCGGGCAGCTCCCCCTCGCCCCGGACACCGGCGAGGTCGTCGGCACGACGGTCGCCGAGCAGACCGCGCAGGTCCTGCGCAACGTCACCGCCGTCCTGAAGGCAGGTGGCGCCGGCATGCAGGACGTCGTGATGCTCCGCGTGTACCTCACCGACCCGGCCCACATGGCCGAGATGAACGAGGTGTACGCGGCAGCTGTCGGCGAGCCCTTCCCCGCCCGCACCACCGTCTACATGCAGCTGCCACCGGGACTGCTCGTCGAGATCGACGCCCTGGCCGTACTGGACGACTGATCACGATGGCCGGTCGCCTGACGAGGGCGTGCACGAACCTGCGGGTTCCGCCGGTGCACCTCCCCGACGCCCTGTGCACCCTGGTCGGGCGACCGGCACCGCCTCGCGGGCCGCATCCCGTGCGTCGCGTCCACGAGCTGCTCCTCCAGGTAGTGGGGTCGGTGCCGCCGGGCGTGCTGGAGCCGGGTGATGTGTGCGCGGCCACGGACGTGCGCGCGGGCCTGTTGCACGCCGAGATCCCGGCCCCGTCGGACACGGCCGTCCTCTGCATCCGGCGCATGGTCGACGACCTCGGGCCGGCCGAGCTGTGGGAATTGGCCCACGGCACAGCCATGACGCAAGACGATCTCTCGTGGGGTGCCGCCGCCGTCCTGGCGGAAGCCTGCCCCGGTGACGGAGACCCGCTCGACGAACTCGCCGCGCACACTCTCGCGCAGGAGGTTGCCGAACGGAACCCGTGCCACTGGGGCCGAGACCACACCGATGCGGTACGTGCCGCGCTGTACCGGATTCTGGCCGACCTCGCGGACGCCCTCTTGGAGGTGTCGGAGTCGACCCCACGCCCTTTGGAATGGACCGTTCACGACAACGGAGGGAGGTTCGCCAGCACCGCAGTGGGCGACAGGGTGATGTACGACGTGCTGGTACAGACGACGCAGAACGCTCTCCCGGCTGCGGCACCCATCTGGAATCACCCGTCACTGCCTGCCGAACGAGGCGCCTGGCAGTGGCGGATCACCAGCGGACCGGCTGAACGTACCTCCCACAGCTGTGCGCTCTTCCCCTCCGCACTCGCGGCACGGCACGCCGCCGAGTGCGCGATCACCGCACTCACCGCCGGCAGATGCGGTCTCTGAACCACCTCGGCCTGCGCCGGGCCGGTGCCGCACGGCCGACGTGCGTTCCCAGCCTTGTGCGAAGACCGGGGTTCGTCGGTGAATCGAGGTTCGGTACCTCGGGCCGTTCAGCGAGGATCCCGTGCGCACGGTGATGACGAGCTTGCCCGTGGTGCGGCCCGTCCAGGGAGACGAGCGCGCCGCCGGGGCGGAGCACGCTCACGGAACGGGTGGCGGTCGTCCCGCCGAGAGTGTCGAGGACGACGTCGTAGGGTTCTTCGGCGCCGGTGAAGTCCTCGGAGCGGTAGTCGACGCACCTGTCCGCGCCGAGTCCGCGCAGGAAGCCGTGCTTGGAGGCGCTCGCCGTCCCGGTGACGTGTGTGCCGCGCTCCTTGGCGATCTGTACGGCGAGATGGCCGACGCCGCCGGCCGCGGCGTGGATCAGTACGCGTTGCGGAAGATGCTCAGGGCGCGGTGCTTGAAGTCCGTGGGGTTGAGTCCGGTTGCGTGCACGGCGACGAGGATCTGCCCGGGGCCCGGGACGGGGCGGCGAAGCCCGGTCGGCCGCAGGCCCTCGGGGCCGCCGAGGGCCGTCTGGTGCTTCGCGGTGCTCGTGCACGCCGTGGTCGACGTCCTCGCCGTCGACGTTCTTGTACCGCCGCAGCGCCGGACAGATCTCGTCCTCGGCATCGGTGGACGACACGGGGACTCCCTGACGTGCGTGTGACGGTGGTACGACCTCGCGGACACGCGGGTTTCCGCGAGCGAGACGTACCGGCCGGTGAGTGCGGGTCAGTGCGGTCCGGTCGTGGGGGCGGACGGGCAGAAGCAGACCGTGACGGCCTTGCCGTGGGGGCAGGGACGCGCTTCCCAGCCGTCGGCCAGGGCGTCGACGAGGAACATGCCGCGCCCGCCGAGGCGGTCACGGCTGGGCTCGCGGGGTGTGGGCAGGGCGCTGTCGTCGTCGTGCACGGTGATGTGCAGGCACCGGCCGTCCCAGGTCATCACGAGGCGGGCCGCGGAGTGGGCGTGGAGATGGGCGTTGGTGACCAGTTCGGAGACGGTCAGCAGTACGTCGTCCACCGTCTGCGCGCGGCCGTGCGTCCAACCGAGGCTCTCCAGGTGCTCGCGCGCCCAGTCGCGTGCCGCCTTCGGCCCGGTGCTCATCGGGAGGGAGCGCGCCCAGCCCACCGCCCGCACTGACGACTCGTCCACTGTGGCTCCTTCCTGTCCGGGTCAGAACGGCATCCGGCCACGGGCCCGCCGGCCCGCCGACCCGCTGCGACCGACCGCCCTGGAACTGCTGCGGAAAGGCTTGCTGAGCGCACGGCCGAGGACGCCCGGCGCCTTGCCGCCGGTCCGTGACCCGACGTTGAGCGTGCGCTGGGTGCCGCGCTGCGGATGGTGGGACAGGCGTGGCAGGAGGAAGGCGAGAACGGCGAGAACGACGCACACGGCGACTATGCCGACGATCATCATGACGGAACTCCTCGCTCTGAGACGTGACTTCCGCGTGCCCTGAGGACGCGGAGCCATGCCGTGGAACGGGGTCGTGCCGGACGCCGTCGTGCGATCACCAGCTCGACCCCGGTGTGCGCCGCCGTGGTCAGGCGGGCTGGCCGATGGGCCGAATGGTCAGGGTGTTGAGGTCGACGCCCGCCGGTTGGCCGAGGGCGAAGCAGACGGCCTCGGCGACGGGCTGGGCGGACAGGGCGAAGGAGGGAACGCTGACGCCTTCCCAGAAGGGTGTGTCGATCATGCCGGGGTTGACGACGGTGACACCGATGCCGCGGGTCGTGGCGAGCAGACGCAGATTCTCGGCGAGTCCGGTGGTGGCCCACTTGGTGGCCGAGTAGAGATTGCCGGGAGAGTTCTTCAGCCCGGCGACGCTGCCGATGAGCACCAGCCGTCCGCCCGTGGCTTCCAGGTGCGGCAGGGCGGCATGGGCCAGCAGGGCGGGCCCGAGGACGTTGGTGAGAACCATCGGGGCCCACGACGCCGGGTCGCCGGCCCCGATGGAGTCGCCGGACATGAATCCGGCGTTGGCCACCGCCGCGTCGAGGGCGCCGAAACGCTCCACGGTGCGGGTGACGGCCGACTCGGTGGCCTGCCAGTCCGCCGCGTCCGCGACCAGGCCCAGCAGCCGGTCGGGGTGGCCGGCCTCGTCGAGGAAGGTCTTCAGTCTGCTCTCGTCGCGGCCGGTGACCACCACGCGGTGGCCGCGGTCGAGGAGCGACCGCGCGGTGCGGGCGCCGATACCGCTGGTCGCGCCGGTGATCAGTACGGTCTTGCTGGTCATGGTCATGCTCCTGAGGTGCGGAGGGGGGAGGCGAGCCGTTCGCCGACCTCATGGAACCGACGCCGCCGAAGGGGGACAAGGTCGTGTTCATGGGGGGCACAAGCACGACCCCCCTTGTCGGCGGGGCCATGACTAACCTGGGCGAATGGAATCTCCGCCCGAGAGCCGCGCCGGTGGTCCCACCGACAACCGCGCGGACATCCGCGGCTTCCTCACGAGCCGACGTGCCAAGCTCTCCCCGGAGCGGGTCGGACTGCCCACCAGCCGGCGCCGACGGGTGCCCGGACTACGGCGCGAGGAGGTCGCGGTCCTCGCCGGCGTGAGCACCGAGTGGTACACGCGCCTGGAGAAGGGCCACATCGGCGGTGTCTCCGAGGACGTGCTGGAAGCGGTCGCGCGGGCACTGCTCCTCGACGAGGACGAGCGCACCTATCTGCTCGATCTGGCCAGAGCGGCTCGCCCCGCCCGCCGCAGGCCGTACCGCCGCAAGGACGTCGAGATCCCGCCTTCCGTCCAGTGGATGGTGGACTCCATGACCATGGCACCCGCCTTCGTACGCACCGGCCGTCTGGACGTCGTCGCGAGCAACGCGCTGTGCAGGGCCCTGTACGCACCGATGTTCGCCAGCGACACCACCGGTGAGCGGGGCTGTGCCAACTTCCCCCGCTACTTCTTCCTCGACCCCGGCTCCCGCGACTTCTTCGTCGACTGGGAGGAGGGCGCGAGGGCCACGGTCGCGGTGCTCCGCGCCGAAGCCGGACGGGAACCCCACGACCGGGCCCTGCGCGAGCTCGTCGGTGAACTGTCCACGCTCAGCCCCGACTTCCGCACCATGTGGGCCAGCCACGACGTCCGAATCCGGCACGGAGGCGTCAAGCGGCTGGACCATCCCGAGGTCGGCCGTGTGGAGATGACCTTCCGCTCCCTGGATCTGCCCCTGCCGCAACGGGCCGTACACGACCTGATCATCTACACGGCCGAGCCGGGCACCCCCTGGGAGGACCGTCTCAAGGTCCTCGCCCGTACAAGACCTCTGCCACCCGCGGCTCAGCCGAACAGGGCCTGAAGATCCAGCTGCTCCCCGTTCTCCCCGAACAGCCCGTCCTCCTCGCTCAACCGGGCCAGCTTCTCCAGGGACGCCATGTCCACCTCCGCCGGCCAGGCCGGCAGGACCAGGTTCTCCCTGACCTCGGCGCTGATCTTCGTGTACTCCGTGAGGACCTGGCGGGCCTCGTCCGGGTGGGCCGTCGCGTAGCGCAGGGACTCGGTCATCGCCGCGCCGAAGTCCTCCACCAGCTCCGGGTTCTCCTGCTGGAGCCTCGTGGACGTGAAGTACGTCGCCACCGTCAGGGCCGGGTCGGTCTGCGCGAAGGGGGACGCGATCACGCGGGCGCCCTGGGCCTTGGCGATCGTCTGGGCCGGTTCGCCCATCCACGCCGCGTCCACCCGCCCGTCGGCCAGCGCGGCCGGCATCTGGTCGAACGGGATCTCGGCGAACTCCACCTCCGACGGGTCACCGCCGTCCGCGCGCACCGCCTCCCGCACCGTGGTGTCCCCGATGTTGCGCAGGGCGTTGACGGCGACGGTGCGGCCGGCCAGGTCCTTCGCCGACTTCACCGGGCTGTCCTTGGCGACCCCCACGCAGGTGACGTCCGCGCCCACCCTGCCGTTGGAGGCCGCGCCGTTGGCCACCGACTTCACCGGTACGCCCTTGACCTGGGCGATCATCAGTGACGTCGTGTTGCTGAAGCCGAACTGGAACTGCCCGCTCAGCACACTCGGGACGATCGCCGCGCCGCCCTGGGCCGCCACCGCCTCCACCTCGATGCCGCGGTCGCCGAAGAACCCCTTCTTCCGCCCCAGGTAGAGCGGGGCCACGTCGACGATCGGGATGATGCCGACCTTCACCCGGGTCGTCCCGCCGTCGGCGGCGGACGCCGGACCGTCCGGTCCCGAGCCCGGCGAACCGCACCCCGCCGCACCGGCCAGGGTGATCGCTGCTGCGGCAAGTCCGAGAACGCGCCTGATCATGGACCCTCCTCACGGTGGCACTGCGGATGGTGCGAACGGCGTGAGTGGTGCACTGCTTCGGCGACAGCAATCTATAGAGGCGGCCCCGCGCTGTCAGTACCGCGGCGCCCCGGACCGTAAATGACATGCGTCCGTTCGACGTCCTGGGCTACGTTCTCCCTGTTCGAAGGGGGACCCAAGTGGCGAAGCTGAACCAGATCATCGCCGTCGAGAAGGGCGTCAGGAGCAAGTCGCTCCAGGACGTCACCGCCGCGCACCAGAAGGTGCTCAAGCCCGCGCTGCTCGCCGGGATCTCGCGTACGTACCAGCCGAAGGACGAGGAGGGCGAGCAGTTGCCGCCCGAGTCCACGCGGGTGCAGGTGCAGGCGGAGGACGTGCTGCGGGAGACGGCCGCGTCGCTGACCCGGCTGTTCGACGTGACCGCGACCAAGGACTGGGCCAACTGCGAGGCCCGCGCCGATGTCACGGTCGACGGGCGGACCATCGTCGCGGACGTCCCGGTCAGCTATCTGCTCTTCCTGGAGAAGCAGCTCGGCGACCTGCACGCCTTCGTCAAGAAGCTGCCCACCCTCGACGCCGCCGAGTCCTGGGCCCTCGACCCGTCCACCGACTGGTGGAGGACGGAGCCGGTGCGCACCATCCGTACCAAGAAGGTGCCCCGCAACCACGTCAAGGCGGAGGCCACCGAGAAGCACCCGGCGCAGGTCGAGGTGTACTACGAGGACGTGCCGATCGGGTACTGGACGACCGTGAAGTTCTCGGGCGCGCTTCCCGCGCGGCGGGTCAACGAGCTGGCCGAGCGGGTCGAGAAGCTCCAGCAGGCGGTGAAGTTCGCCCGTGAGGAGGCCAACGGCGCCGAGGTCACCGACCAGCGGGTCGGGGACGCGGTGTTCGGTTACCTCTTCGGGTGAGCCGCCCGCCCCTCGTCTCCCCCGCGTGCGAGCGCGGGGGTGCGCAAGCTGAAACTGAACGTTCAGCCTGAAGTGGTGCGTGGTCCGTACCGGGCCCGCGCCGTCAATCTCAGACTCTCGCTCCAGTCTCAGCATCGCCGCCGATCGCCGGGTCGACGGAGCCGGACGAACGCCGTCGGATGGGAGTTCGAATCTCTCCTGCACCGCTTCCTGGTGCGGTAGTTCAAAGGAAGAACACGACGGCCTGACGACTGATCCGGTCTCCGCACTGAAACCGGCGTGCGCATCAGGTGGCAGCCCCAGGGGCCCGGGAGCAGGCTACGCTCCCGGGTCCCGCCACGTGCTCCCCGCGGCTTCGGCGGGCGCTGTGCGGCCGCGCGGCCACCCGTTCCAGATGCCCCGTGAAGACCCGCCGGGCCTCCGGTGTCAGGGTGCGCAGCGCCACCAGCGCCGTGATGGCGACATCGCACAGCTCCGCCTCGACGTCGTCCCAGGTGTGGGTGACGCCCTTGCGCGGGTTCTGGCCGGTCACGCCGATCACCGCTTCGGCGACCTCGCCGACCTCCTCGGAGAGTTTCAGCAGGCGCAGCAGCAGGCCCTCCCGGCCGGCTCGCTCGGGCTGGTCGGTCTCCAGCCACTGCCACAGGTCGTCGATGACGGAGAAGAGGTCGGTGCGCTCGTCGGTCATGCGGAGCAGCCTGCCAGGTCACCTCAGTCGAACAGCGGTTCCTGCTCGCCCTGCGCCGCCCTCCGCAGCCGCCGGTTGCGTCCGCCGACCACCACCGCCGTCGCCGCGGCCGTCGCCGCGAGGGCCACCGGCACCATCCAGTTCCGGTTCACCGCGTGCCCGAGGGCGGCGTCGAGGGAGAGGCGGCCGGGGCCGGTGACCGCGAGACCGGCCGCCGTCAGGCCGAGGGAGGCGGCGTACTCGTAGCCGCCCTCCTGGGCGAAAAAGCCGTTCGGGGCGTGCACCGCCGCCGCGCCCGCCATCGCGCCGGCCGCCGCCGCGCCGGCCGCCGGGGTGGCCAGGCCCATCGCCAGCAGCAGCCCGCCGCCCGCCTCCGCCAGCCCCGCCATCGTCGCGCTCCGCTTCCCGGGGACGTAGCCCATGGCCTCCATGGCCTGGCCGGTCCCCTCGATCCCGCCGCCCCCGAACCAGCCGAGCAGCTTCTGCGCGCCGTGTGCGGCCAGCACGCCGCCGGTCCCCAGCCGGAGCAGCAGCAGGCCGACGTCACGCCGGTCGTAACAGCAGGTCATGGTGACTCCTTCGTCGAGCGGCGGCACCCCCCGGGTCTCCTGCTCCCCCCTCAGGTCTGCTGCCTCCACCGTCGCACCCCGGGTGCCCGGCGGGCCCGCCCCCGGGCGCCGTTCGGGTGGCGGGGGGCCACGGGCGGTGTGAGGCTGGCCGCCATGACGATCCAGACGACGCGACTGAGCGACCCGGCCGTCCGTGCCTTCGTCGCCGCGGTGAACGCCCATGACCGCGAGGCCTTCCTCGCGCTGCTCGCGCCCGGTGCCACGATGTCCGACGACGGGGCCGACCGGGACCTCGACGACTGGATCGACCGGGAGATCTTCTCCTCCCACGGTCGTCTGGAGGTCGACAACGAGTCCCGGGACGGCCGGGCCCTCGTCGCCCGCCACCGCAACGACACCTGGGGCGAGATGCGCACCCGGTGGGCGTTCACCGTGGACGACGACGGGAAGATCACCCGCTTCGAGACCGGGCAGGCGTAACGGCCGAGGACGCGGGCGGGGTTGCCCTCGCGTGCGCTTCAACTCCTAGCGTCCCGCCCATGGAGAAGACCTACGGAAACAGCGGCAGGGTGCTCGGCTTCGGGTGCTGGGCGATCGCCGGGGAGTGGTGGGACACCGCCGGGCAGCCGCTCGGCTGGGGGAAGACCGACGACGAGGAGTCCGTACGGGCGATCCACCGCGCCCTCGACCTCGGCGTCACCTTCTTCGACACGGCGGACGTCTACGGCGCCGGGCACGGCGAACGGCTGCTGGGCCGCGCTCTCGGCCGGCGCCGCGCGGACGTCACCGTCGCCACCAAGTGGGGCAACCTCTTCGACGAGCGGACCCGCACCCTCACCGGCGCCGACCCCACACCCGAGTACGCCCGCCGCGCGCTGACCGCGTCCCTCGCCCGGCTCGGCACCGACCACGTCGACCTCTACCAGCTCCACCTGGGCGACGTCGCACCACGCCGGGCCGCCGAACTGCGGGACGTCTGCGAGGAGTTCGTCGAGGAAGGGCTCGTGCGGGCGTACGGCTGGTCCACCGACGACCCGCGGCGGGCCGCCGTCTTCGCGGCCGGGGCGCACTGCACGGCCGTGCAGTACCGGGCCAACGTGCTCCAGGACGCCCCCGAGATGCACGCCCTGTGCGAGACGGCGGACCTCGCGGGAATCATCCGCAGCCCCCTGGCCATGGGGCTGCTCACCGGACAGCACGGGGACGGCCGGGCCCCGGCGGCGGGGGACATCCGCAGCGCCCCGCCCGCCTGGCTGCCGGGGTTCGGCGACGGCGGCGGCGCCGAACCCGAGTGGCTGGCCCGGGTCGAGGCGCTCCGCGAGGTACTCACCAGCGGCGGCCGTACGCTCACCCAGGGCGCCCTGGCCTGGCTGTGGGCCCGCGGTCCGCGCACCGTCCCCATCCCCGGGTTCCGGTCGGTCGCGCAGGCCGAGGAGAACGCGGACGCGATGGCGAAGGGACCGCTGGGCGAGGCGGAGATGGCCGACGTCGAGCGGATCCTGGGGCGCTGACGCCCGGAAGCAGGGGGCATGTGGCAGCCGTTCCGCGTACCGGCGCGCACCTCGCGCGAGCTTGCGCGGGGTCCACCCCCTGCCGGTACCGCGGAACGGCTGCTCCCCCCCTCGGGACGGTCCGTCGACGACACATGCCCACCGGCACTCCGAGTGTGGAGTTTCGGTGAAGGAGAGTTGAGCATAAGTCGGCTACGGGCCGCAATGCTGCGGACTTTATGACTCCGCTTGTGTGGATCCGCTCGGCTGCGACGGCGGTCGCGGCGCGCTCACGCCGGCGTGGCCACCGGCTCCTCGCCCGGGTAGCGCACGCCCACGCGGTCCCGGATCGCGTCGAGCGTGCGCATCACGGCCAGGGTGCCGTCCAGCGGCAGCAGCGGGGACTCGGTCTCCCCGGCCCGCAGGGCGCGCATCACCTCCCGGGCCTCGTGCGCGAGGCTGGCCCGCGGGCCGTGTGCCGGGTCGGCCGTGAACTCCTCGGGGTCGCGGCCGTCCCGGTGCAGCACGAAGCGGCTGGGGAAGAAGAAGCCGTCCGGTACGTCGATGCGGCCCGTCGAGCCGGTGATCGAGGCGGAGTTGGCCGTACCGCCGACGATGGAGCAGTGCAGCGCGCCCAGGGCGCCGTTGTCCCAGGAGAGCAGCGCGCCCGTCTGGAGGTCGACGCCCTCCTCCGAGAGCGTCGCGCTCGCCGTCACCCGCGACGGCTCCCCGAGCAGCAACTGGGCGAAGGAGACCGGGTAGACGCCGAGGTCGAGGAGCGCGCCGCCGCCCTGCGCCGGGTCGCGCAGCCGGTGGGCGGGCGGGAACGGGCCCGCCAGCCCGAAGTCCGCCTGGACCGTGCGCACCTCGCCGACCGCGCCGTCGTCGACCAGCGCCTTCAGCCGCCGGACCAGCGGGTTGCAGTACATCCACATCGCCTCCATCAGGAAGGCGCCGCGCTCCCGGGCCAGGCCGACCAGTTCCGCCGCCTCCCGCGCGTTCAGCGTGAACGGCTTCTCGCACAGCACGCCCCGGCCCGCCTCCAGGCAGAGGCCGGCCGCCGCGCGGTGCGACGAGTGCGGGGTGGCGACGTACACCACGTCGATGTCGTCGTCGTGCGCCAGCGCCTCCCAGCCGCCGTACGCCCGCGCGATCCCGAACCGCTCCGCGAACGCCTTCGCCGACGCCTCGGTCCGTGACGCCACCGCCACGACCTCCGCGTCCGGCAGATCGACCAGGTCCGCCGTGAACCTCGCCGCCATTCCGCCGGTCGCCAGAATTCCCCAGCGCACCTTCTGTTCGGCCACCCGTGCCCACCCTCACCGAATTCGTCGTACAAGCTGATCGTTCGAGCTGAGAGCATAGGCGGCGGATCCGTCGAACAGGGAGGGGGCACATGGCCGACCAAGGGGTGTCCGCGTCGCACACCACACCACCGCACACACCGCCGCGCCCGGCACCGGACACGTCACGGGACACGTCACCGCCGGCACGTGCGGCCGGCCGTACCGGCCTGCTCGTCATACTCGTCCTCGGCGGGCTGACCGCGACGCCGTCGCTGGCGCTGGACATGTACCTCCCGGCGCTCCCGGAGGTCACCGACACCCTGCACGCGTCCGCCGCGACCGTGCAGCTGACCCTGACCGCCTGCCTGGCCGGCATGGCGCTGGGCCAGCTGGTCATCGGCCCGCTCAGCGACCGGCTGGGCCGCCGCCGCCCGCTGCTGGCCGGCCTCGCCGTCTACGTCCTCGCCACCGCCCTGTGCGCCCTGGCGCCCACCCTCGGACTCCTCGTCGCCTTCCGGCTGGCGCAGGGACTCGCGGGCGCCGCCGGCATCGTCATCGCCCGGGCCGTCGTCCGCGACCTGTACGACGGCGTCGCCATGGCCCGGTTCTTCTCCACCCTCATGCTCGTCTCCGGGGTGGCGCCGATCGCCGCCCCGCTCATCGGCGGCCAGGTGCTGCGGTTCACCGACTGGCGGGGCGTGTTCGCCGTGCTCGCCGTCGTCGGGGTGGTGCTCGGCGCCGTCGTCTGGGCCAGGCTGCCGGAGACCCTGCCGGCCGCCGAGCGGCACGGCGGCGGGATCGGCGAGGCCCTGCGGTCGATGCGGGGCCACCTCGCCGACCGGGTGTTCACCGGGTACATGCTCGCGGGCGGCTTCGCCTTCGCCGCGCTGTTCGCCTACGTCTCCGCCTCCCCGTTCGTCGTCCAGGAGATCTACGGGGCCTCCCCGCAGACCTTCAGCCTGCTGTTCGGCCTCAACTCGGTCGGCCTCGTCGTCGTCGGCCAGATCAACGGCAAAGTGCTCGTCGGCCGGGTCCCCCTGGAGCGGGTGCTGGCCATCGGCCTCATCGTCGTCATCGCCGCCGCGACCGCGCTGCTGCTGATGTCCCTCGGCGTCTTCGGCGACGTGGGGCTGGCGCCGGTCGCCGCCACCCTGTTCGTGCTGATGTCCGCGATGGGCATCGCCATGCCCAACACCCAGGCGCTGGCCCTGATGCGGGTGAGGAGGGCCGCCGGGTCGGCCTCCGCGCTGCTCGGTACGTCCACCTTCCTCATCGGAGCGCTCGCCTCCCCGCTGGTCGGTGTCGCCGGGGAGGACACCGCCGTCCCGATGGCCGTCGTCCAACTGGCCGCGGCCCTGGCGGCACTGGCCTGCTTCATGGGAATGTGCCGTCCCTGGAAGGCCGCGCCGGCACGCGCGGGAGCGGAGGGGGAAGGAAGCTGAGCGCACCGAGGCTGCGCAGCGACGCGCCGGAACGGGCCGGACTCGACCCGGTCCTGCCGCGTCGGCTGCTCCGGCGGGTCCGGGACCTCACCGCCGGGGAACGCCCCTGGGCGGCCGGGGCCGTCGTCGCCGTCGGCCGCGGACCCGTGCTCGCCGTCGAGGAGGCGGCGGGCTGGGCCGTGCGGTACGCGGCCTGTGACGCCCGCGGCGGTACGGGCGTGGAGCTGCCGGCCTCCTCCCGGGTGCCGGCGACCCCCGGCACCCCGTTCGACCTGGCCTCCCTCACCAAGCTGTTCACGGCGGTCGCCGCCGCCCAGCAGATCGAGCGGGGCACGCTCGGCATCGACGCCGAGGTCGGCGCGTACCTGCCGGACTTCCGCGCCGCCGCCGTACACCGCCTCACCGTGCGGCACCTGCTCACCCACACCTCCGGGCTGCGGCCCGAACTGCCGCTGTACGACTGCGCCGACGACGCGGAACGGCTCGCGAGGCTCCGTGCCGAGGCGCCGGCCGGGCAGATCGGGACGTACCGCTACTCCGATGTGAACATGCTGCTGCTCCAGCAGGTCCTGGAGCGGATCACCGGCCGCGCGCTGGACGTCCTGGTCCACGACGGCATCACCCGGCCGCTGGGCATGACGGCCACCCGCTTCGGGCCGTGCCCGGGGGCGGCGGCGACCGAGGACCAGCGGCGGCCCTGGGCCAAGGCGGACCGGGGGATGCTGCGGGGGGTCGTGCACGACGAGAACGCCTGGGCGCTGGGCGGGGTGGCCGGTCACGCCGGGCTGTTCTCCACCGCCCGGGACCTGTCGGTGTTCTGCCGGACGCTGCTGTCCGGCGGCTCCTACGGCCCCGCCCGCATCCTCGGTCCCGACGTCACGGAGCTGCTGCTCACCGCGCCGGGCCTGGGCTTCGCCCTCGACCAGCCGTGGTTCATGGGGGAACTGGCCGGGCGCGGGGCGGCCGGCCACACCGGCTTCACCGGCACGAGCCTGGTCATCGACCGGGCGACGGACACCTTCGTGGTGCTGCTCGCCAACACGGTCCACCCCTGCCGCCGCCCACCGGACAGCCGCCCCCGGGCGGCGGTGGCGACGGAGGTGGCGCGTGCGGTGCGGGATCGGTGAGCGGACGCGTCGATCGTGTCGTCCGCCCGCTCGTATGAGCGGGTGGGGGACGGACCGGCGGCGACTGCTCACCTCTTAGAATCGCTGGGTGAACGCCCCCGCACCGCCCGCCGACACCCTGCGCACCGCCCTCGCCGGGCTGCTCGACGGGCTGCCGCCGCGACAGGCCGCCCAGGCCGTGGAGCGGCTGATCGCCAACTACCGGGGCGCCACCCCGACCGACGCGCCGATCCTGCGGGACCGCGCCGACGTGGTCGCCTACGCCGCCTACCGGATGCCCGCCACCTTCGAGGCGGTGCGCTCGGCGCTGGCCGCGTTCGCGGCGGCCGTGCCCGGCTGGGCGCCCGCCTCCCACACCGACGTCGGCGGCGGCACCGGCGCGGCGACCTGGGCCGTCGGCGCCACCTGGGACGGGGAACGGACCTCGACCGTGCTCGACTGGGCCGAGCCCGCCCTCGCCCTGGGCCGGGAGATCGCCGCCGCCGAGCCGGCCCTGGCCGCCGTACGCTGGCAGCGCTCGCGGATCGGAGCGGCGCTCACCCTGGACCCCACCGACCTCGTCACCGTCTCCTACGTCCTCAACGAGCTGACCGCCCCCGACCGCGCCGCCCTCGTCGACGCCGCCGCCGGCGCCGCGCGGGCCGTCGTGATCGTCGAACCGGGCACACCCGACGGCTACGCCCGGGTGATCGAGGCCCGCGACCGGCTCGTCACCGCCGGTTTCCAGGTCGCCGCACCCTGCCCGCACAGCGCCGCCTGCCCCATCGCCCCCGGCACCGACTGGTGCCACTTCTCGGCCCGGGTCAGCCGCTCCTCCCTGCACCGCCAGGTCAAGGGCGGCTCCCTCGCCTACGAGGACGAGAAGTTCGCCTACGTCGCCGCCACCCGCCCGCCCGTGCCGGTCACCCCCGACTCCCGTGTGGTCCGCCGCCCGCAGATCCGCAAGGGACAGGTCCTGCTCGACCTGTGCGAGCGGGAACCGGCGCTGCGCCGCGCCACGGTCACCAAGCGCCACGGCGACCTGTACCGGGCGGCCCGCGACACGGACTGGGGCGACCCCTGGCCGCCCGCGTGACGAGACGTACCGTCTTGCCGTCCTGGTAGATTCGTCCCATGCCCGCTCCCAGACGCCGCAGTGAGAAGTCCCGCAGGGCCATCTACGGCGCCGCCCTCGCCCTCGTCGGCGAGGTGGGCTACCCGAGAACGACCATCGAGGGCATCGCCGCCCGCGCCGGCGTCGGCAAGCAGACCATCTACCGCTGGTGGTCCTCCAAGGCGGACGTCCTGCTGGAGGCGTTCCTCGACCTCGGCGAGCGACAGGCCGCGGAGGCGGCGGCGGTGAAGGCGGCGGAGGCCGGGCGGGAGCAGGAGGCCGGGCGGGAACCGGAAGGGGAGCCCGCCTCGTACGGCATTCCGGACACCGGCGACCTCGCCGCCGACCTCAAGGCCGTGCTGCGGGCCACCGTCGACGAACTGCGGGACCCGAGGTTCGACACCCCGGCCCGCGCCCTGGCCGCCGAGGGCGTCGTCGACGAGGAACTGGGCCGGACCTTCGTCGCCAAGCTGCTGGAGCCCTCGCTCCAGCTCTACGTCGACCGGCTGCGCGCCGCGCAGCGGGCGGGCGACGTCCGCCCGGAGATCGACCCGCGCATCGCCCTGGAACTCTTCGTCTCCCCGCTGGCCCAGCGCTGGCTCCAGCACACGGCACCGTTCTCCCACGAGTACACCGACACCCTCGTCGACTACGCCCTGTACGGTCTCGCTCCGCGCTGAACGGTCCCGCCCGGGGGCGGCCGGACCTCGCTGACCTGGGAACCATGTCCCTTCCCGGTCCCCGGCGCGCACAATGGTGGGACCATAGGGCATGCTGATGCGCACGACGGCGAGGCGAGGGGATAGATGAGCGCGGAGTTCGGCGGCCGTAGCGGCCTACAGGGCAGGCTCTCCCACTGGTTGCGCGGACGCCGCCCGAAACCGCCCGCCGACGAGGGCGGCCGGGAGACCCTGCTGCTCGCCGCCGCCGCGGCCGGACTGCCGCTCGCGCCCGCCGCGCACCCGGCCGGCTACCGCTGCTCGTGCGACCGCGTCGGCTGTCCCACCCCCGCCCGGCACCCCGTCTCCTTCGCCTGGCAGACCCAGTCCACGACCGACCGCGCGCAGATCGAGCGCTGGGCCCGCCACCAGCCGCAGGCCAACTTCATCACCGCCACCGGCATGGTCCACGACGTCCTCGACGTCCCCCTCCGGGCCGGCCACGAGGCGCTGGAGCGGCTGCTGGCCACCGGGGTCGAGGTCGGCCCGGTCGCCGAGAGCGACGACGGCCGCATGCTCTTCTTCACCCTCACCCGCGGCACCCCCGAGGACGAGGACGAGTGGTGGCCGTGCGAACTGGACTGCCATCCCGACACCACGGACGAGCACCCGGGCCTGCGCTGGCACTGCCGCGGCTCCTACGTCCTGGTACCGCCCGCCCGGCTGCCCGGTGACCACGGGGTGCACTGGGTGCGGGGCCCGGAGCACCCGCTGCCGGACCCGCTCACCCTGCTGGAGGCGCTCACCGACGCGTGCGCCCGGCACGCGGGCACCGACACCGACCAGGCGGGCACCGCCTGGCCCCTGCGCCACTGACCCCCGCGGCCGACCCCCGCGGCCGGCCCTCGCGGCCGGTCCCCGCGCGTATCCCGCGTCACTCGCCCTTCCGTCACTCGCCCTTCGCCGAGGTCAGTCCCTGCACCCGCCCCAGGATCGACACCTCGTCCTCGGCGGCGTCGCCCGCCGGGTCGAGGGCGACCTCGTTGGAGACGAACTCCATCGTCAGCGTCTGCTTGATCTCGCCGTCGGTCAGCGCGAGCACGTCCTTGTTGGGCGTGGGCACCGAGGTACCCCGCGCGGCGGTCTGCTTCTCGTAGTGCCGGGTGGTGAAGAACACCAGCGCGCCGCCGTCCTCCGTGCGCAGCGCCAGCGGGGCGTAGTCGCCGTCGGTCAGCGGTTCGTCGATGTACTGCGTGGCCAGCCCCGGCCGGGTCGCCTGCGTCGCGCGCTGCGCCCGCCAGGCGCTGGTGTGCGCGCCGGGAGCGAAGTCGTCCCCGCCGCCCTGGAGGTAGTCCGTGTAGCTCTTGCTCAACTTGGCGGGGCTGACGGCCAGTCGCGCGGAGTTCGTGGACACGGCCTCCGCCCAGCCGTCCTTGTCGGTCTTGAACTCGGGCACGTCGTCGGGGGCGACGAGCGTCAGATACGCCACCTGCCAGGTCTCGTCCAGGCCGTCCCGGGTGAAGACCAGCAGCCAGCGCACGTCACCGCCCTTGTTGCCGCGGGCGTCGGCGAGGAACCAGCGCGGCCAGCCCGCCTTCTTCGGGATCGTGTAGGTGACGTCGGTCAGCTTCAACGGGCTGTACGACGGGTTGCCGTCGGGGTTGTTGGCCTTGCCGGCCTTCAGCCGGGCCGCGTCGATGTCGGCGAGGGCCCCGGTGGTGTGATCGGCGTCCAGGGAACCGTCGTACGCCTTGTCCGCCTTGTTGTACGCGGCGGTGAACTCCGCCAGGGCCTCGGCGGCCTCCGCGCGGGTGGCTCCGGGCAGCACCTCGCGCTCGCCGTGCACCACCACGCACCCGCTCGCCGTCAACGACAGAGCGATCACGGCGGCCCCTGTCAGGACGCTCCGGTCAAGCCTGCTCATCAGGTTCCTTCACCTTCCCCTTCCCGGAGGCGAACCCTACCGGTGCCCGGCGCCGCGCCGACGCCGGGACCGGATACCGGTTCCGGCGGCGCTCACGGGTCCCGGCGCGGGGTGACCAGGACGGCGCCGGTGCGCGGGTGGGGGAGCACCTCCACGGGCTGGTCGTAGACCTCCGAGAGCAGGTCGGCGCGGAACACCTCGCCCGGTGTTCCCCCGGCCGCGACCCGGCCGGCCCGCAGCACCGCCACCTGGTCCGCGTAGGCCGCCGCCAGGCCCAGGTCGTGCAGGACGACGACGACCGCGTCCCCGGCCCGCGCCCGCTCCCGGCACAGCCGCAGCACCAGTTCCTGGTGGCGCAGGTCCAGGGCGGCGGTCGGTTCGTCGAGCAGCAGCAGCGGGGCGCGCTGGGCGAGGACCCGGGCCAGGGCGACGCGGGCGCGTTCGCCGCCGCTCAGCGCGGAGAACGGCCGCCCGGCGAAGGCGCTCACCTCGGTACGGGCCATCGCCTCGGCCACCACCGTGTCGTCCTCGTCCGCCGCCGGCGTACCGGCGTAGGGCGCGCGGCCCATCCGGACCACCTCCTCGACGGCGAACGGGAAGGACAGCGCGGTGGACTGGGGCAGGACGGCCCGGCGCAGGGCGAGTTCGGCCGGGGACCAGCCGGCCACGGGGCGGCCGTGGACCCGGACGACCCCGCCGGTCACCGGGAGGTCGGCGGCCAGGGCGCCCAACAGGGTGGACTTCCCCGCCCCGTTGGGGCCGACCAGCGCGAGGACCTGGCCGGCCCGGACGGTGACGTCGACGCCGTCCAGGACCGGCCGGCCGCCGAGCCGGACGCGTACCTCCTCGGCCTCGGCCAGGAGGTCGCCGGGCGCGGCCGGGGCGGGCGGCGCCGGACGGGACGGTACGAGCCGCGGCAGCCTCATGCCCAGCCTCCCTGTCCGCGCCGGGTACGGCGCAGCAGCCAGAAGAAGAACGGACTGCCCAGCAGCGCCGTCAGCACCCCGAGGGGCAGTTCGGCGGGCTGGGCGACGGTCCGGGCGGCCAGGTCGGCCGCGAGCAGGACGAGCGCGCCGAGCAGGGCGCTGCCCGGGATCAGGAACCGGTGGCCGGGCCCGGCCGCCATCCGCAGCAGGTGCGGGACGACCAGGCCGACGAAGCCGATCACGCCGGAGACGCTCACCGCCGCCGCCGTCAGCAGCGCGATGACCAGGATCAGGACGATCCGCAACCGCTCCACGTCCACGCCCAGGTGCCGGGCGGGGCGTTCGCCGAGGGCGAGGAGGTCCAGGCGGCGGGCGTACAGCGGGGCCAGCCCCAGGCCGATCGCCGCGCACGGCAGCACGGCGAGGACCTTCGGCCAGGTCGCCTGGGCGAGCGAGCCGAGCTGCCAGAAGGTGATCTGGTTGACGGCGGCGGTGTCCGCGAAGAACAGGAACAGGCCGATCAGCGCCCCCGCGAAGGCGTTCACCGCGATGCCGGTGAGGATCAGTGTCACCACTTCCGTCCGGCCCCCGGAGCGCGCCATCACGTACACCACCAGGACCGTGACCAGTCCGGCGGCGAACGCGAAGGCGGAGACGGTCCAGGTGCCGAGGAAGTCCAGCCCGAGGGCGATGACGGCGACCGCGCCGACCGCCGCGCCCGAGGAGACGCCGATGACGCCCGGTTCGGCCAGCGGATTGCCGAACACGCCCTGCATCAGCGCGCCCGCGCAGCCCAGCGAGGCGCCGACCAGCAGCGCGAGCACGATCCGCGGGAACCGTACGTTCCACAGCACCGACTCCGCGACCCGGTCCAGCGCGGCGCCGCCGAGCCCGACGCGGTGCAGGGCGGAGCCGACCACGTCACCGACGGGCACCGGATAGGCGCCGGTCCCGGCCGCGACCGGGACCAGGAGCAGCAGCGCGGCGAGCAGTCCGGCGGTCAGCAGCCAGGCGGTGGAGCGCCGGGCGCTCGGCGGCGGAGCGGGATCGGTGATCACCGCAGTAGCTTAGGTTAGCCTTCCCTACTCTCGCCACCGAAGTGCCTGCCGTCGCCCGGTGTTTCAATGCTCCCGTGACTGATTACGACGTGCTGCGCGTCTTCTGCGCGGCGAACGGCGGCTACGGCAGCGAACTCGGCGTCGTCCGGGACGGTTCCGTACTGCCGGAGCGGGCGGAGCGCCAGGCCTTCGCCGCCGAACTCGGCTTCAGCGAGACCGTGTTCGTCGACGACCCCGAGCGCGGCGTCATCGACATCTACACCCCCACCCAGCGCCTGCCCTTCGCCGGGCGCCCCTGCGTCGGCACCTCCTGGCTGCTCGACGTGGGCGAACTCGTCACCCCGGCCGGGGTGGTGGGCGCCCGGCAGGACGGGGAGTTCAGCTGGATCGAGGCGCGCGCCCAGTGGGCCCCGCCGCGCACCCTGCGCCAGTACGCCACCGCGGCCGAGGTCGACGACCTGCCGGTACCGCCGAAGGGGGAGCGAAGCGAGACGGGGGTCCCCGCGGACGAAGTCTGGGGGAGGGTCTACGCCTGGGCGTGGGAGGACGAGGCGGCCGGACGGGTCCGCGCCCGGGGCTTTCCCGGCCGGGACGACGGCATCGACGAGGACGAGGCGACGGGCGCGGCGGCCCTGCTGCTCACCGACCGGCTGGGCCGGGCCCTCAACATCACCCAGGGATCGGGCTCCCAGATCCTCACCGCCCCGCAGCCGCACGGGTGGGTGGAGATCGGCGGACGGGTGTTCCTGGAGCGCTGATTCCCCGTGACCGGCCGTTCTTGACAGGGCAACAGGTGATCGATTTACTCGGGCGCGCCGACCCCCACAGTCGGCGAAGAGGTACGCCCAGCCGGTAACTGGCGTCCCCAGCCAGCAGCCCGGACCAAGTCGCCAGGACCGCCGTACGGCGTCCGAGGCGGGGACGTACCCGCAACGTATGGAGCTCGAAGGATGAGCCGTTCTCCCCTGCACTCCCGCACCGCCCTGACGGCGGCCGGCGCTGTGGCCCTGGCCGCCCTGGTGTGCGCCCCCGGCAACGCCACCGCCGCGACGATCACGCTGCCGCCCGCGGGCGCCGGCTTCGACTACCAGATCGGCGGCGCCTACACCCCGCCCGCCGGCGTCGAGGTGGTCACCCGCGACCACACCGCCGCCCCCGTCGACGGCCTGTACAACATCTGTTACGTCAACGCCTTCCAGACCCAGCCCGGCGCCACCGACGAGTGGAAGGACCTGCTGCTCAAGGACGCCGACGGCAACGTCGTCTACGACGGCGAGTGGGACGGCGAGGCCGTCCTGGACATCACCACCGAGGACAACCGCGAGGCCATCGCCGAGAAGGTGGGCGGCTGGATCGACGACTGCGCGGCCAAGGGCTACCAGGCCGTCGAGCCGGACAACTTCGACACCTACGACCGCTTCTCCGACCTGCTGGACGCCTCCCAGGCCCAGGACCTGATCCAGCGGCTCGCCGCCCGCGCGCACGCCGCCGGCCTGGCGATCGCCCAGAAGAACGCCGCCGAGCTGGCCGAGAACCGCGAGGCCAACGGCCTGGACTTCGCGGTGGCGGAGGAGTGCGGCAAGTGGGAGGAGTGCGACTCCTACACCGACTACTTCGACGACCACGTCATCGTCATCGAGTACGACGACGAGGGCATGGCCAACGCCTGCGCCGGCTGGGGCGACACGCTCAGCGTCGTCAAGCGCGACTACGACGTCACCGCCCCCGGCAGCGGCGAGTACGTCCGCGAGACCTGCTGACCCCCTGAACGGGGCGTCGGGGCGGAGCACCGCCCCGGCCCGGCGCCCCCACCCGCCCGCCCGCTACGCGCTGAGCGGGAACTCCTCACCCAGCGCCCGGAAGACCGCCGTGTTCAGGGCGAACGCCCGCTTGCACTCGGCCACGATCCGCTGCTGCTCCAGCTCGTCGGCCCGGATGCCGTCCAGCAGCTCCCGGTACCCGCGCTTGAACGCGGCCGGGTTGGTGATCTCCTCGAAGACGTAGAACCGGACCCCGTCGCCCTTCTTGGCGAAACCCCAGGTCCGCTCGGCCTTGTCGCGGATGATCTGGCCACCGGAGAGGTCGCCGAGGTAGCGCGTGTAGTGGTGGGCGACATAGCCCGCCGGCCACCGCTCGGCGCACTCCCGCACCCGGGCCGCGTACTCCTCGGTGGCCGGCAGCGGAGTCAGCCCCGTCCGCCACCCCGCGCCCCGCAGATGCGCCAGGTCGCGCTCCAGCGACGGCAGCCGCTCCAGCTCCGGCTGGATGAAGGGCCCGGCCACCGGGTCGGCCGCGAGCCGCCCGGCGGCGGCCTCCAGCGCCTCGTACACGAACCACAGCTGCTCGGTGTAGCGCGCGTAGGCGTCCACGCCGAGCCGGCCGCCGAGCAGGTCGCTCATGAACGTCGAGGTCTCGGCCTCCACATGCTGCGCGTGGGAGGCGGTGCGGATGAGCGTCGAGAAGGAGTCCATGCGCCCGATCTTCTATGGTTAGGCTAACCTAAGTCAATAGCTTGCCGACGGCCTGTCGGTAAAAGCGTACCCGGGGGCGCGCGAAAAGACCCGCCCTCCGGAAGAGAGCGGGTCGGCGGGGGCGCGGGGGCGTCAGGGCAGCGTGAGGATCTCCGCGCCGGTCTCCGTCACCACCAGGGTGTGCTCGAACTGGGCCGTGCGCCTGCGGTCCTTCGTCACGACCGTCCAGCCGTCGTCCCACATCTCGTACTCGTGCGTGCCCAGCGTCAGCATGGGCTCGATCGTGAAGGTCATCCCGGGCCGGATGACGGTGGTGGCGTGCGGGCTGTCGTAGTGCGGGATGATCAGCCCCGAGTGGAACGACGAGTTGATCCCGTGCCCGGTGAAGTCCCGCACCACGCCGTACCCGAACCGCTTCGCGTACGACTCGATGACCCGGCCGATGATGTTGATCTGCCGGCCCGGCTTCACCGCCTTGATCGCGCGGTTCAGCGACTCCCGGGTCCGCTCGACCAGCAGCCGGCTCTCCTCGTCGACGTCACCGACCAGGTAGGTGGCGTTGTTGTCGCCGTGCACGCCGCCGATGTACGCCGTCACGTCGAGGTTGACGATGTCGCCGTCGCGCAGCACCGTGGAGTCCGGGATGCCGTGGCAGATCACCTCGTTGACGCTGGCGCACAGCGACTTGGGGAAACCCCGGTAGCCGAGGGTCGAGGGGTAGGCCCCGTGGTCGCACATGTACTCGTGCGCCACCCGGTCCAGTTCGTCCGTGGTCACACCCGGCGCGATGAGCTTCGCGGCCTCCTCCATCGCCCGCGCGGCGATCCGCCCGGCCACCCGCATCGCCTCGATCGTCTCGGGCGTCTGCACCTCCGGACCGGTGTACGGCGTCGGGGCGGGCTTGCCGACGTACTCGGGCCGGCGGATGTTTCCGGGTACGGAACGGTTGGGAGAAAGCTCCCCTGGTACGAGCAGCGACTGGCCAGACATGCCAGCGAGTCTAACCAGCGGGCATACGAGACCATGTCCCTGGCGAAAGGAGCCGGTCATGGCCCTGTTCAAGAAACGCACGGTCGGCAAACCGGGCGGGTGGTACTACTGCCTCCAGCACCGGAAGGTCGAGGAGGGACCGGAGTGCCCGGCCAAGGACCGCTTCGGTCCCTACGCGTCGCGCACGGAGGCGGAGCAGGCGATGCGGACGGCGCGTGAGCGCGACCTCCAGTGGGAGAACGACCCGAAGTGGCACGACGCGCCGGAGCGCGAGTGATCTCGCGGGGCGGCCGCGGGTAGGGGGTGGTTGCCCGCGCAGTTCCCCGCCCCCTGCGGGGCGCGTTCACCGCACGTCCCTCAAGGGGCGCGGGGAACCGCGCGAGCAACCACGACGCACCCGCACCCGACCACACAACAGGAGCCCCCATGACCGCCGCAGGCCCCGGCACCCGCCCGGAGGGCGCCCCCTCCGTCCCCTTCCGCGCCGGCGAGGACGGCCACGCCAGCTACCGCATCCCCGCCGTCGTCCGCACCGCGACCGGCACGCTCCTCGCCTTCTGCGAGGCCCGCGCCACCGGCCCCGCCGACCACGGCACCATCCGCGTCGCCGTCAAACGCTCCACCGACGGAGGCCGCACCTGGGGCCCCCTCGTCGTCGCCGCCGAGAACGGCGACGACCTCGCCGGCAACCCCTCCCCGGTCGTCCTCGGCACCGGCCGCGTCCTGCTCGTGCACGTCCGCAACGCCGCGCACGCCACCGAGGCCGCCATCCGCCGCGGCGAGGTCACCGCCGAGGACGGACGCCGCGTGTGGGTGACGCACAGCGACGACGACGGACTCACCTGGTCCCCGCCCCGGGAGATCACCGACCAGGTCAAGCGCCCGGAGTGGCGCTGGTACGCCACCGGCCCCGGCCACGCCCTGCGCCTGCGCGCCGGCCGCGTCGTCGTCCCCGCCAACCACTCCCTGCCCGACGGCCCCGACGGCGGCCACTGCCTGCTCAGCGACGACGACGGCGCCACCTGGTACCTCGGCTACGTCGACGACGGCGACGGCACCGCCACCCGCGTCGCCGCCAACGAGTCCACCGCCGCCGAACTCCCCGACGGCCGCCTCTACGTCAACGCCCGCACCATGCCCCCGTCGCCCGGCCCCCGCGCCGACGCGCACTCCGGGGACGGCGGCCGGACCCTGACCGCCCCCTTCCGCCGGCAGCCGGACCTGTCCGGACCCGTCTGCCAGGGCAGCGTCCTCGCCCTCCCCGACGCCGGCCCCCTGCTCTTCTCCGGCCCCGCCGACCCCGCCGCCCGCGCCCGGATGACCCTGCGCGTCTCCACCGACGGCGGCACCCGCTGGCGCCCGGCCCACACCGTCGACGACCGCCCCGCCGCCTACTCCGACCTGGTCCCCGTCGGCGCCCGCTCGGTCGGCCTGCTCTACGAGACCGGCGACGCCGGACCGTACGAGACGATCACCTTCCGGCGGCTCACCGTGTCCCTGGACGGACCCGCATAGAGTCGGCCCATGACCTCTACCGACAACGACAGCGCCGCTCAGCACAAGGCCCCCGCCAAGGACCCCTGGGACCTCCCCGACGTATCCGGTCTGGTCGTCGGCGTCCTCGGCGGGACCGGGCCGCAGGGCAAGGGCCTCGCCTACCGCCTCGCCCGGGCCGGCCAGAAGGTGATCGTCGGCTCCCGGGCCGCCGACCGCGCGCGGGCCGCCGCCGAGGAGATCGGCCTCGGCGTCGAGGGCGCCGACAACGCCGAGACCGCCCGCCGCAGCGACATCGTGATCGTCGCCGTGCCCTGGGAGGGCCACGGCGACACCCTGACGTCCCTGCGCGAGGAACTGTCCGGCAAGCTCGTCGTGGACTGCGTCAACCCGCTCGGCTTCGACAAGAAGGGCGCCTACGCCCTCAAGCCCGAGGAGGGCAGCGCCGCCGAGCAGGCCGCCGCCCTACTCCCCGACAGCCGGGTCACCGCCGCCTTCCACCACCTGTCCGCCGTCCTCCTCCAGGACCCGGAGATCGAGGCGATCGACACCGACGTGATGGTGCTCGGCGAGGCCCGCGCGGACGTGGAGACCGTCCAGGCGCTGGCCGGCCGCATCACCGGTATGCGCGGCGTCTTCGCCGGGCGGCTGCGCAACGCCCACCAGGTCGAGTCGCTGGTCGCCAACCTGATCTCCGTCAACCGCCGCTACAAGGCCCACGCGGGACTCCGCGTCACGGACGTATGAGGCGATGGGGGACACTGGTGGGCAGCAGCCAGACCGCCCGTGTCCCCCGACAGGAGCCGACCTCATGCCCCGCCTCGCCCTCTACGCCCTGATCGTCTGCGTGCTCGCCGTGGTGGCGGCCGTCGTCTCCTTCGCCGAGGGCGTCGTCCTGGTCGGCGTGGTCTGGGTGCTGCTGGCGGGACTGTCGTCCAACATGTGCTGGTACTACCTCAAGCGCCGCCGCGCCTGAGTCACGACCCCATCGCGCACAGCTCGTCCGTCTGCCAGAAGCGGTACAGCTCGAAGCCGCAGTACGAGTCGAAGTCGCTGATGCCCAGCGACCGCAGTACGGCGTCGATCGCGTCGAAGAACACGCCGTTCAGCGCCGGGACCCACAGCAGCGCGAACACGAACAGCAGCCCGAACGGGGCGAACGGCTCCAGCTGCCGCCGCACGCCGTACGGCAGCCAGGGCTCGATCACCCCGTAGCCGTCCAGGCCCGGCACCGGCAGGAAGTTCAGGATCGCCGCCGTGACCTGGAGCAGCGCGAGGAACGCCAGGGCCAGCCGGAAGTCGCCCGGTACGCCGTCCAGCGCGTCCAGCCAGAACGGGGCGGTGCACACGACGGCGAACGCCACATTCGTCAGCGGGCCCGCCGCCGAGATCAGACTGTGCCGCCAGCGGCCCCGGATACGGCCCCGCTCGATGAAGACCGCGCCGCCCGGCAGACCGATGCCGCCCATGATGACGAAGACGACGGGGAGCACGATGCTGAGCAGCGCGTGCGTGTACTTCGCCGGGTTCAGCGTCAGATAGCCCTTGGCGCCGACCGAGATGTCCCCGCTGTGCAGCGCGGTGCGGGCGTGCGCGTACTCGTGCAGGCACAGGGAGACGACCCAGGCGGCCGTCACGAACAGGAACACCGCCAGTCCCGGCTGCTCGGCGAACCCGGTCCAGGTGGCCCAGCCGGTGACCGCGGCGACGGCGACGATCCCGAGGAAGACGGGGGAGACCCGCCGGTCACTGGGGCGGGCGGGGGCGGTGGTCATGACGGCGGGACTCCTGTGCTCGGGGCTGGTGGTGCGGACTCGTGGCGGGGACTCGTGGCGCGGGCGCGGTGGAAAGGCTCGACCGTACCGGTGCCGGAGTGGGAACGCCCCACAGGGGACCGCCGGTTCCATTGCCCCGGTAAACCCGGAGGCGGCGCCGGCCCGTCCCCGGAGAGAATGGACCCCGTGCGCTACCGCATCCTCGGCACCACCCAGGCATTCCGCCCCGACGGCAGCCCCGTCCCGGTCGGCGGGGCGCGGCTGCGCGCGCTGCTGACCGTGCTGGCACTGCGGGCAGGCCGGACCGTACCGCCCGGCCTGCTGGTCGACCAGGTGTGGGCCGACGACCCGCCCGCCGACGCCACCGGCGCCCTCCAGGCCCTGGTCGGACGGCTGCGCCGGGCGCTCGGCGCGGACGCGGTGGCCCTTGCCGACGGCGGCTACCGGCTCACCGCCCGCCCCGACGACGTCGACCTGCACCGCTTCGAGCGGCTGGCCGGCGAGGGCGCCCGCGCGCTGGCCGGCGGCGACCCGGACAAGGCGGCCGGCGCTCTCGACGACGCGCTGGCGCTGTGGCGCGACCCGGTCCTGGCCGACCTGCCCGACCGCACCGCCGAGGCGGCCCGCTGGGAGACCCGGCGCCTGGACGCGCTGCGCGCCCGGCACACCGCCGCGCTGCGGCTCGGCGACGCCGAGCGGTCCCTGCCCGAGCTGACCGCCCTGTGCGACGCCCACCCCCTGGACGAACCCCTCCAGGCGCTGCGGCTGCGCGCCCTGCGCGGCACCGGCCGCACCGCCGAGGCACTGGCCGCCTACGAGGACGTACGCCGGCTGCTCGTGGCGCGGCTCGGCGCCGACCCGGGCCCGGACCTGCGGGCCCTCCACGCCGAACTGCTGCGCTCCGGCACCGAACCGACCCCGCCGCCGCCCCGATACGGGGACCGGGACGGGGGCCGGGACCGGGACGGGGGCCGCGACCGAAATCGGGACCGCGACCGGGACGGGGACCGCGACCGGGATCGGGGCGAGGGCGGCGACCGGGACGGGGGCTGGGACCGCGACCGGGACTGGGACGGGGGCCGCGACCATGACCGAAACCGGGACCGCGACCGGGACGGAGACCGTGACCGGGACGGAGACCGCGACCGGGACGGGGACGGGGACCGCGACCGGGGCGGGGACGGGGGCCGCGACCGGGACAGGGGTCGGGACCGAAACCGGGACCGCGACCGCGACCGCCCCGTCGGCCTCGGCCACCCCCCGGCCTCCGCCCGCGACGGCCTGCCGGCCCGCCCCCGGGGCAACCTCCGGGCCCGCCTCACCTCCTTCGTCGGCCGGGACGCCGACCTGGAGACGCTCCGCGCCGACCTGGGCACCACCCGGCTCGTCACCCTCCTCGGCCCCGGCGGCTCCGGCAAGACCCGGCTCTCCCTGGAAGCCGCCGAGGCCGCCGGGGACACCGCGCGGGACGGCGCCTGGTTCGCCGAGCTGGCCCCGGTCGACGACCCCGCCGCCGTGCCCGAGGCCGTGCTGACCGCCGTAGGAGCCCGCGAGACCGTGCTCTACGGCGCCGGCGCCGAGGAGCTGCGGGTCGCCGCCGACCGGCCCGCCACCGCCGTCGAACGCCTCGTCGAGCACTGCGGGCGGCGCCGGATGCTGCTCGTCCTCGACAACTGCGAGCACCTCGTCGACGCCGCCGCCCGCCTCGCCGAGGAACTCCTCGCCCGCTGCCCCGGCGTCACCGTCCTCGCCACCAGCCGGGAACCCCTCGGCGTACCGGGGGAGCTGCTGCGGCCGGTGGAACCGCTGCCCGAGCCGTCCGCGCTGCGCCTGCTCGCCGACCGGGGCCGGGCGGCCCGCCCCGGCTTCCGCGTCGAGGACGACCCCGACGCCTGCGCCGAGATCTGCCGCCGCCTGGACGGCCTGCCGCTCGCCATCGAACTGGCCGCCGCCCGGCTGCGCGTGCTGACCCCCCGCCAGATAGCCGACCGGCTCGACGACCGCTTCCGCCTGCTCACCTCCGGAAGCCGCACCGTCCTGCCCCGCCAGCAGACCCTGCGCGCGGTCGTCGACTGGTCCTGGGAGCTGCTGGACGAGGACGAACGGGAGGTGCTGTGCCGCCTGTCGGTGTTCGCCGGCGGCTGCGACCTGGCCGCCGCCGAGGCCGTCTGCGGTCCCGCCGCCCTGGACGCGCTCGGCTCCCTCGTCGACAAGTCCCTGGTCGTGGCCGCCCCCGCGGGCGACGGCGGCGAGATGCGCTACCGGCTCCTGGAGACCGTCGCCGAGTACGCCGGCGAACGCCTCGACGAGGCCAGCGGCCGGTCCGCCGCCGAACGCGCCCACCTGACCCACTACCGCGAACTGGCCCGCACCACCGACCCGTTGCTGCGCGGCCGGGACCAGCTGGCCGCCATCGCCCGCCTGGAGCGCGAGTACGAGAACATCCGCACCGCGCTCAGGCACACCGTCGCCGAACGCGACGAACAGGAGGCGCTGTGCCTGGTGCTGTCACTGGCCTGGTACTGGCACGTACGCGACCTGCGGACCGAGGCCCGCACCTGGTGCCAGGAGGTCATGGCGCTCGGCCCGGACCCGTTCACCGACCCGCCGGTGCCCGCGGCGCCCGTCCCCGAGCGGTGCACGAGCGCCCCGCCCCCGATGACCGGCGAGGTCCTCGCCGAGGCCCGGCGTGGCGTGCACCTGACCCACCTGGCGTGCATGGACACCGAGCTGGACGCCTGGCAGACCCCGGCGGCCCAGGCGAAGCTGCGGGCGGTCGCCGCCACCTATGAGCCGGGGCTGCCGCAGACCTGCCGCAGCCCCGGCCTGTTCTGGTTCTTCGCCGTGATGTTCACCGGCGACATGGACCGGCTGCGCGTCATCATGGACGCCTCCGTGCGCACCTGCCGCGCGACCCCGGGCTTCGACTGGGAGCTGGCCTGCGCGCTCCAGTGGCGCGCCACCATCCTCTCCAACCGCTCCGACTCGGCGGGCGAGGCCGCCCGCGACGCCGACGAGTCGCTGGAGATCTACCGGCGCCTCGGTGACGAGTGGGGCCTGGCCGAGGCCCTCTCCGCCCGCGCCGAGGCCCGCGAACGCAGCGGCGAGTTCCGGCTGGCCGCCGCCGACTACGAGACCGCGGCGCGGTACGCGCGGCGGCTCGGCGCCCACGCCCAGGTGGACGTGCTCGACGCCCGGCTGGCCGGCTCGCTGCTGGAGGACGGCCGGGAGACGGAACGGGGCGAGCGCATCCTGCGCGAGGTCGCCGAGCGCTCCGACGACGGCGGGCACAACAGCGCCATGCCCGCCGCCCGGCTGTTCCTGGCCGGCTGGCTGGCCCGGACCGGGCGGACCGCCGAGGCCCGGGAACAACTGCGGGTGCTGCGGCTGCACTTCACCATCACCCGCTTCGTCGTCTTCGACGCCTTCATCCTGGGCGCCGAGTCCTGGATCGACGCGCTGGAGGGGGAGTACGACACCGCCCTGGACAAGGCCCGGCGGGCGCTGGCAGGCAGCGACGACCCGTTGTCGGTGGCCATCGCGCCGCACATGCGCTCCGTCCACCTGGCGATCGCCGCACTGCCGCTGGCCCGGATCGACGGCGGCGGCCGGGCCCGCGACGCCGCCCGCTGCCTCGGCGCCGCCGCCGCGCTGCGGCCGCCCGACCAGGTCGAGGAGGGCATGGAACGGGCGGTGCGGGTCCGCGCCACCGAGTGGGCCAGGGCCGCGCTGGGGGACGAGGAGTACGAGGCCGCGCACGCCGAGGGCGCCGGCCTCTCCGAGGCGGAGGCCCGCGCCCTCGTGTGAGACGCGTCAGCTCTTCGTGCGGAACTTGTGGATCGCCACGGGCGCCATCACCGCCGTGATCGCCGCCGACCAGCCCAGGGTGATCCACAGGTCGTGCGCGACCGGACCGCCCACCATCAGTCCGCGCGCCGCGTCCGCGAGCGTGGAGAGCGGGTTGTAGTCGGTGAAGGCCTGCAGCCAGCCCGGCATCGACTGGGTCGGCGCGAAGATCGACGAGCCGAACTGGAGCGGGAACAGCACCAGGAATCCCATCGCCTGCACGGACTGCGCGTTCTTCAGGACCACGCCGAGCGTGAGGAACACCCACATGATCGACGAGGCGAACGCGGCGGACAGCCCCACGGCCGCCAGCAGCCCGCCCCAGTGCTCGATGTCGAAGCCGACCAGCACGGCGACGATCATCAGCACCGCGGTGGCGAACAGCATCCGCGCCAGCTCCACCGTGATCTTCGCGAACAGCACCGAGCCGCGCCCGATCGGCAGCGACCGGAACCGGTCCATCACCCCGGAGTTGAAATCCTGGCTGAACCCGGTGCCGACGCCCTGCGACAGGGTCATGCTCATCATCGCGATCATGCCGGGGATCACGTACTGGACGTAGCCGTCCTGTCCGCCGCCCAGCGCCTGGCCGATCGAGCCGCCGAAGACGTACACGAACAGCAGGGTGAAGACGACCGGCATCAGCAGCGCGTCGAACATCGACTCCGGGTCCTGCCGGATCCACAGCAGGTTGCGGCGGATCAGGGCACCGGTGTGCCGGACGTGGCCGCGCAGCGGGATGCGGGCGTCGGCCGTGGGGACGGTGGTGGCGCTCATACGGCGACCTCCTCGCGGGTGTCGGTGGCGGGCGAGGCGTCCTGCGGGGCACTGGCGCGGTGGCCGGTGAGGGACAGGAAGACCTCGTCCAGGCTGGGCAGTTCGGTGGTGACGGAGGAGAGCGTGACGCCCTGCGCGGTGACCGCGCCGACCACCGCGGTCAGCTGCTCGTCGCTGAGGATCGGCACCAGCACGGCGCCGCGCTCGGTGTCGACGGTGGTGGAGGCGAGCCCGGTGATGCCGAGCCCGTCCAGGAACGCGGACAGCGGCCGCAGCTGCTCCGGGTCGGCCGGCCTCACCCGCAGGGTGCGCCCGCCGACCTTCGCCTTCAGCTCCTCGATGCCGCCGTTCGCGATGACCTTGCCGCGGTCCACGACGGTCAGCTCGGAGGCGAGCTGCTCGGCCTCCTCCATGTACTGGGTGGTCAGCAGGACCGTCACCCCGTCCCCGACCATGGCCTTGACCTCGTCCCACACCTCGTTGCGGGTGCGCGGGTCCAGACCGGTGGTGGGCTCGTCCAGGAACAGCACCGCGGGCCGCCCGATCATGGACGCGGCCAGGTCCAGGCGCCGCCGCATACCGCCGGAGTAGGTGCTCGCGGGACGCTTGGCGGCGTCGGTGAGCGAGAACCGCTCCAGCAGCTCGTCGGCCCGCGCGCGGGCGTCCCTGCGGGACAGGTCCAGCAGCCGCCCGATCATGTAGAGGTTCTCCCAGCCGGGCAGCTTCTCGTCCACCGACGCGTACTGCCCGGTCAGGCCTATGACGCGGCGCAGCTGCCGGGGCTGGCGCAGCACGTCGTACCCGGCGACGACGGCCTCGCCGGAGGTCGGGGTGATCAGGGTGGACAGGATGCGCACCAGCGTGGTCTTGCCGGCGCCGTTCGGCCCGAGCACACCCCTCACGGTGCCCTCGCGCACCTCCAGGTCGACGCCGTCCAGCGCCTTGGTCTCGCCGTAGTGCTTGACCAGCCCCCGGACACGGACGGCGGGGCGCGGGCCGCCCTGGCGGTTGTCGATTCGCTTCATGCCGACGACGGTGCCAGCCCGCACCGACAGACGGCCGACAGACCGCCGACACTCGCCCGTGGGTATGGCGGGGCCCCGCCGACGGGGGAAGATCGGCGGGGCCCGGCGTCGTACCGCAGTGGCTCTCAGGGCGCGGTCAGTGGACGGAGTGCTCCTCCTGCGGGAACGTTCCGCCCACGACGTCCTCGGCGAACGCCTTCGCCGCGTCGCCCATGACGGTGCGCAGGTCGGCGTACTTCTTCACGAACTTCGGCACCCGGCCGCCGGTCAGCCCGAGCATGTCGGTCCACACCAGCACCTGCGCGTCCGTCTCCGGACCGGCGCCGATGCCGACGGTCGGGATGTGCAGCGTCCGGGTCACCTCGGCGGCCAGCTCGGCCGGCACCAGCTCCAGGACGACCGCGAAGGCGCCCGCGTCCTGCACGGCCTTGGCGTCCCGCAGCAGCTGCTGGGCGGCCTCCTCGCCGCGGCCCTGCACCCGGTAGCCCATGGCGTGCACGGACTGCGGGGTGAGACCGATGTGCGCCATCACGGGGATGCCGGAGTCGACGAGCAGGCGGATCTGCTCGTGCGACCGCTCCCCGCCCTCCAGCTTGACCGCGCCCGCGCCCGCCTCCTTCACCAGCCGGGTCGCCGAGCGCAGCGCCTGCACCGGGCCCTCCTGGTACGAGCCGAAGGGCAGGTCGGCGACGATCAGGGCCCGGCTGGTGCCCCGGACCACGGCGGCCGACAGCATGGTCATCTCGTCGAGGGTGACGGGGACGGTGGTGTCGTAGCCCAGGTGACAGTTGCCCGCCGAGTCGCCGACCAGCATGACCGGGATGCCGGCCTCGTCGAACACGGACGCGGTCATCGCGTCGTACGCGGTGAGCATGGGCCACTTCTCGCCGCGCTCCTTGGCCAGCGCGATGTCCCGGACGGTGATGCGGCGGGTGCCCTTGCCCCCGTACAGCGCCTTGCTGCTGCCGTCGGAGGGCCTGTTGTTCGGTGCGTTCTGGGCAGCCGAGAGCTGCGTCATGGCAACGGCTCCTTCATGTCATCTCGAGGCGCCCTGACGGCGTCCCCGGATCACCTCCATGGTGGCACCTCGTGCCGGTCGGCGGCTAGGGGCCCCGCACCGACTCCCTTGGCGGGGCGCCCGTGGCCCGCCGCGCGCCCCCGCGTGCACATCCCCCTGCCCGTACGGTCCTCGGGGGAGGGCGGGAAGGGCACAGTCGCGTCCCCTAGGGTTGTCGCACGGGGTGACCGTGTGTACAGCAGGCAGTGAGGCGACGAGGGTATGGCGCAGCAGGTTCACGTGGCGGAGACGGACGACGACGGCGCCGGACCGGAGCGCCGTCAGGACCGGCTGCGGCGCCTGCTGGACCGGCTGACCAGGGGCTGGCGCGGGGACCGTCGGATCTGGCGCCGGGGCATCGTCACCGCCGTGGTGGCCGTCTCGCTGGCCTGCGTCCTGGCCGGGCACGCGCGCATCCCGAACGCGGTCGGCAACCTGGGCAGCCTCACCGAGACCTTCCTGCCGTGGTTCGGCCTGCTGATCCCCGTACTGCTGCTGATCGCCCTGGCCCGCAGGTCGGCGACCGCGCTGATCGCGCTGCTGGTCCCGGCCGTGGTGTGGGCCGACCTCTTCGGCGGCCTGCTCACCACCAAGTCCCACGGCGGCGGTGACCTCACGGTGGCCACCCACAACGTCAACGCCGACAACGCCGACCCGGCCGGCACCGCCCGCGCGGTCGCCGCCTCCGGCGCGGACGTGGTGGCGCTGGAGGAACTGCAGGCGTCGAAGGTGCCGACGTACGAGAAGGCGCTGAAGCCGGTGTACGCGTACCACCGGGTCGTCGGCACCGTCGGCCTGTGGAGCAGGTACCCGATGAGCGGTCTCGCCCCCGTCGACATCAAGCTGGGCTGGACCCGTGCGATGCGCGCCACCGTCGCCACCCCGGCCGGCGAGGTGGCCTTCTACGTCGCCCACCTGCCCTCGGTGCGGGTGAAACTGGCGGCCGGGTTCACGGCCCGGCAGCGGGACCGCAGCGCCGACGCGCTGGGGCAGGCCATAGAGCGGGAGACGCTGGACAAGGTCGTCCTGCTCGGTGACCTGAACGGCACGATGAACGACCGCGCGCTCAACGCGGTCACCTCCCAGCTGCGCTCCACGCAGGGCGCGGCGGGGGACGGGTTCGGGTTCAGCTGGCCGGCGTCGTTCCCGATGGCGCGGATCGACCAGATCCTGGTCCGGGGCGTGGAGCCGGAGCGCAGCTGGACCCTGCCGGCGACGGGCAGCGACCACCTGCCGGTGGCGGCGCGTGTGAAGGTCGACACGTCGGGCGACTCCTCGGGGTCCTGAGCGCCCCGAAGGACGGTGTCAGTGCGGGCATCGGCCCGCTGGTCGTCGTCCGTACCTGCCGGCCCTTGTCCGCGCCCGCGTATCGACAGACTTGATGAGGGCATCGATTTCGTTCCTCAGCAGGTCGTGGACCTGGCGTCGCCTGATCTCGTAGCTTTCTGGGCGTCAGCTTCTTTGAGCTTCTCCGACCTGTGGACGGGAGCAATGGGAGAGATAGCCCCGGCGTTTTCGCGCCGTTTCATCGTCACCAGCGTGTCGTCGGACGCGCATATGTGGAACCTCGTTTTCCTGCAGTTGTTGCTGGAGGAAAGAGGAGGGGAGGTGATCAACCTCGGTGCGTGCGTCCCGGACGAGGTGATCCTCGCCGCGTGCCGTGAACACCGCCCTGACGCCCTGGTCGTGAGCACCGTCAACGGTCACGGTCACCTCGACGGGCTCCGGCTTATCGAGCAGATCCGCAGCGATTCCGAATTGGCCGGTCTGCGCGTGGTCATCGGTGGAAAACTCGGTATCCGCGGAGCCGAGAACGCACGGTTCGGCGCCGAACTCGTGGCTGCTGGATTCGACGCCGCATTCGAGGCGGATGCCGGGATAGCCGAATTCGACGCTTTTCTCGGTACGTTGGAAAAGCGTCCCGCTCGTGAACTCGCGATGGCGGCCCAGGGAAGTCTGTCATGAAGGCCGTGCAGTCGGCCGTCGCCCCGGCGTCCGGCCGTTTCTCCCGCTTTGTCAGGCGCAGCAGCCAAGAGGGGCGCCTGGTGGTGCAGCCGCGCATGGGGTTCGCCGACACGGCGACCATGCGCCGGGGTCTTGAGGCCGTACGGGGTGTGCACGGTGCGTCCGTCGGGACGGTCACCGTCGACAGCTACACCCGGGTCAACGACCACGCCTCCGCCCGCCGGGCGCTGGAGCGGGGGGACGACCTCAACGGATATCCGGTCGTGGCCCATGGCGAGGAGGAGACCCGGCGGCTGCTGGAAGGCGTGGCCGACGACGACTTCCCGGTCCAGTTCCGGCACGGTTCCGCCCTGCCGCGGGAGCTGTTCGGCACGCTGGCCCGCGTGGGCGCCGACGCCACCGAGGGCGGTCCGGTGTCGTACTGCCTGCCGTACAGCCGGGTACCGCTGCCGCGGGCCACCGCGGCCTGGGCCGAGTGCTGCCGGATCCTGGCGGACCGGCCGGAGCCGATGCACCTGGAGAGCTTCGGCGGCTGCATGCTCGGTCAGCTGTGCCCGCCCAGCCTGCTGATCGCGCTGAGCGTGCTGGAGGGGATGTTCTTCCGCGAGCACGGCATGCGGAGCATCTCGGTCAGTTACGCGCAACAGACCAGCCCGCAGCAGGACTTGGAGGCACTGGCCGCGCTGCGCCGGCTGGCCGCGCAGTGGCTGGGTGACGACGTGGACTGGCACGTGGTGCTCTACACGTACATGGGCGTCTTCCCGAGAACACCGGTGGGCGCCTACCGGATGCTGGAGGACAGTGTCCGCCTCGCGGTGCGCAGCGGCACCGAGCGGCTGATCGTGAAGACCGCGGTGGAGGCGTACCGGATCCCGACCATAGAGGAGAACGTGGACGCCCTGGAGTTCGCCGCCGCCGTGGAGACCGACGAGCGGCGCCGGGCGCCGGCCGGGGGCGTGGTCCAGCAGACCGGCATCTATGAGGAGGCGCTGCGGCTGATCACATCGACGCTGCGCTTCGGCGACGACGTCGGATCGGCGCTGGTGGGCGCCTTCGCCCACGGGCACCTGGACGTGCCGTACTGCCTGCACCAGGACAATGCCAACCGCTCGCGGGCCGCCATCGACCCGAAGGGCACCCTGCGCTGGTCCGATCCCGGTGCGATGCCCGTGGCCGCCTCGGACGGTCACGGCACCGCCGAGGTGACCGCGCGTTCGCTGATCGACATGCTGGGCTACAACGAGCGCCGGTTCGACCGCGAGCAGCTGGTCGGCGCGGCGACGAGGGGGATGCTGTGACGACCATGGAGTACCGGACCGCCACGACGCTGGACGCCGTGCGCTCGCGGGGCGCCGTAAGGGCGGTGGTCAGCCAGGGAATCCGGGGCCTGTCCCTGCCGGTGGGACACGGCGCGTGGAGCGGGCTCGACGCGGACATCGCCCGCGCGGTGGCCGCGGCGGCGCTCGGCGACGCCGGTGCCGTGGAGTGGCTGCCGACGGACCCGGGGGAGCGGCTGACCCGGCTCACGTCGGGCGGGGCGGACATCACCACCTGCAACCTGACGTGGACCCTCGGGCGCGAGGCATCCGAACCCGTCCTGTTCGCCGGCGTCACCTGCTACGACGGGGAAGGCTTCCTCGTCCGGGCAGCGGACCGGATATCCAGTCCGGAACAGCTCGCCGGCCAACGGCTCGCCACCCAGGCGGGCACCACGACCGCGGGCAACCTGGCCGCCTGGTTCGGGGCGCGCGGCCTCGAGGTCGAGCCCGTGGCCTACGCCACCCCTGCCGAGGCACTGGCCGGTTACGCGGACGGTACGTGCGCGGCCTACGTCCTGGACCGCATCGCCCTGGCCGGCGCACGGGCCACGCTGCCCCGCCCGGCGGACCACATCGTGCTGGAGACCGCCATCTCCCGTGAACCCATGGCCCTCGCCGTCCGGGACGACGACCCGGCCTGGTTCCGGGTGTGCCGGTGGGTGCTGCAGTTCCTCCTCGGCGCGGAGAACGCCGTACGGGAGGGCGGATCGGCGCGGGCTGCCGCGGACCTGGCCGGCCGGCACGGACCCGCGCTCGGCCTGGACGAGACATGGGCCCACCGCATCCTCGATGCCGTCGGCACCTACGGCGACGTCTACGAGCGCAACCTCGGACCGTCCTCCGGCCTGGACGTCGGCCGCGGCGCGAATGCCCTGTGGACCGCTGGCGGGCTGCACTACCCGCTGCCCCTGAACTGACGTTTCGCCTGGTCACGCGGGCTCATCGACAGCCTTGATGCGGGCATCGATTTCGTTCCCCAGCAGCGCGTGGACCGGCCCCCGCCGGAGCTCGTAGCTTCGTTGTATCAGCTCGGAACAGCCCCGGCACCCCCGGACCTTCCTCCCAGAACAGGAGTATGACATGAGCACCTCAGAAATGTCCGCGCGTCAGGAGACACGCGGCGCGGTCGAACTCACGGCGGCCATGCTGCTGTCCGGCACCCTCGGCGTCTTCGTCGTCGAGTCCGGCGCCTCGCCGTTCAACGTGGTCTTCTTCCGGTGCGTGTTCGGCACCCTCTTCCTCGGCCTGTACTGCCTGGCCCGCGGCTTCTTCAAGAATCACAACTTCACCCCGAAGAAGCTGGGCCTGGCCGCGCTCGGCGGTGTGTTCATCGTCTTCAACTGGGCGTTCCTGTTCGAGTCCTACGACAAGACGTCCATCTCGGTGGCGACCGTCGTCTACCACACACAGCCGTTCTTCGTGGTGCTGCTCGGGGCCGTGCTCTTCAAGGACCGCATCACCGCGCACAAGGCGAGCTGGCTGTTCGTCGCCTTCCTCGGGCTCGTCCTCGTCGCGGGCGTCTCCACGTCCGACCTCTCAAGTGGCACCGCCTACCTGACCGGTCTCGGCTACGCCCTGCTGGCCGCCCTCTTCTACGGCCTGTCCACGATCATCACCAAGCGCGTGACCGGGGTGAAGCCCCACCTGGTCGCCCTGGTCCAGGTGACGCTGGGCATCCCGCTGCTGCTGCCCTTCACCCAGCTCGGCCAGAGCGCGCACTTCGGCAGCGGCTGGGTCTGGCTCGCCGGCCTCGGCTTCATCCACACCGGCGTCATGTACGTGCTGATGTACTCGTCGTACCAGAAGCTGCCCACCTCGAAGATCGCCGTGCTGGCCTTCGTCTACCCGGCCGCCGCCATGGTCTGCGACTGGGCCGTCTACGGACACCACATCAGCTGGACCCAGGCGCTGGGCATCCCCCTCATCGTGGCCGCCTCCCTGGGCATCAACCTCGGCTGGCGCCCCCGGCTGCGCTCCGCCGCCGCTCCGGACGCCCCGGCCGCGGCCGCACAGCCGGTCGCCGCGTCCGGCAAGCGCACCACCGCCTGAACACCGCGAACACCCACCGCCCGCGCCCCAGGCGCACCCCACCCGAGAGGAGCCTCTCCCATGCCCCGTGTCACCGATCCGACCGCACCGTCCATCGCCCTGGTCGGCGCCACCGGAGTCGTCGGCACCACCCTCCTGAAGCTCATCGAGGAGCGCGGCTTCCGCTACCGCGACCTGCAACTCGTCGCCTCCGCCCGCTCGGCCGGCCGTGAGACAGCCGTCGAGGGCCACCCCTGCCGCGTACAGGACCTGGACGGCTTCGACTTCGCCGGCGTCGACGTCGCCTTCTTCTCCGCCGGCGCCCGCGTGAGCAAGACGTTCGTGCCCAAGGCCGTCGCCCAGGGCGCCCTCGTCATCGACAACACCAGCGCCTTCCGGATGGACCCCGACACCCCGCTGGTCGTCCCCCAGGTCAACGCCCACGAACTGGACGAACGCCCCGCGAGCGGCGTCATCGCCAACCCGAACTGCTCCACCATCCCGCTGGTCCGGCTGCTCAAGCCCGTCCAGGAGCGCTGGGGCATACGGCAGGCCGTGGTCAGCACCTACCAGGCGGCGTCCGGCGCCGGCTACTCCGGCATCGAGGAACTGCGGGCCGGCACCCGCTCCGTCCTCGAGGACCCCGACAGCGCCGGCGTGAGCGGAACCTTCAGCCCGTCCCTCGCCTTCGACGTCATCCCGAGCATCGACCGCCTCCTGGACAGCGGCTTCACCTTCGAGGAGCAGAAGATGCTCCAGGAGTCCCGCAAGATACTCGGGCTGCCGCACCTGGACGTCACCACGACCTGTGTGCGCGTCCCCGTGGCCAACAGTCATTCCGAGGCCGCGTGGATCGAGTGCCACAACCCGGTCGACCGGGCTGAACTGGTCCGGCTGCTGGCGGAGCAGGACGAGGTGACCGTCCACGATCTGGAGACCCCGGGTGCGTTCCCCACCCCGCGCACCGCGGGCGACCCGAACCGGGTCCACGTCGGCCGCGTCCGCGTCTCCGCCCAGAACCCGCGCGGCTTCTGGCTGTGGCTCGTCGCCGACAACGTCCGCATCGGCGCCGCCCTCAACGCGCTGCAGATCGCCGAGGCGCTCACCCTGCGAGGTGTGTTGTGACCGCACCCGCCGTCCTGAAGTTCGGGGGTTCCACCTTCCCCGCCCCCACTGCCTACGCCGACCTCGCCGCCGCCCTGAGCCGGCGGGTCGAGGAGGAGCGGTCGCTGGCCGTCGTCGTCAGCGCCATGCCCGGCGAGACGGAGAAGCTGCGCGGCTTGCTGCATGAGGTCAACCCACAGCCGGAGGACGCCACCGGCGCCGGGCTCCTGACCCTCGCCGACACCGTCAGCGCCCACCTCCTGGCCGCCGCACTGCACCGCGTCGGCGTCACCGCCACGGTGCTCGCCGGCCACCAGCAGGGCCTCGTCACCGACGACACGTTCATGTGGGCCAAGGTGGCGCGGCTGGACGACGGACCGCTGCGGCGAGCCCTGGACGAGCACCAGGTCGTCATCGTGCCCGGCGGCCAGGCGGCGGACCAGTACGGACGCCCCACCTGGCTCGGCAAGAACAGCTCCGACCTGTCCGCCGTCCTGGTCGCCGCTGCACTCGGCGCCGACTGCGTCGAGATCCACTCCGACGTCGACGGCATCTACAGCGCCGACCCCAACCAGGTCGCCGGAGCCCGTCTGCTGCCCGACGTCACCTACGACACCGCCGCGCTCATGTCCCTGTACGGTGCCAAGGTCCTGCACCGCCGGTCGGTGCGGACCGCCCGGCAGCACGGCATCACCTTGGTCTGCCGCCACAACCGCGCCCCCTTCACCGCTGGCACGGTCATCAGCAACAAGGGCGGGCCGACCGCCGGCGTCGTGGCCAACACCCGGTCCAAGGTCGTCGCCTACGCCACCGCGGCCCAGGCCGACCTGGCGCACAGCGTCTTCCACACCGAGGGCATCGACACCGTACGGCTGGAGGACGGACCGTACCTCGTGATCGTCGGCGGCTACCTCGACATCGACCGCTTCCAGCGCGTGCACGACCTGCCCGAGGCCCGGGTCGTGGGCATCCCGGTCACCGAGATCACCGGCAGCCGGGCCACCACCCACATCGCCGCCGACCCTGACGAGGCCCGGCATCTCGCGCAGAAACTCCACGAGGCCCTGCCCGAGCCCGCCACCGCGATCCGCGCCCTGTAGACCCGCCCACCCGCGAAGCCGACCGCCAGAAGTCGACCGCCAGAAGCCAACCGCCAGAAGCCAACCGCCAGAAGCCAACTGTCAGAAACCAACTGCCAGAAGCCAACTGCCAGAAGCCGACTGCCAGAAAACAACCGTAAGAAGGGGAATGTTCACGATGACCGCGACCACCGTCGAGACCGGCACCCGCGCCCCGCGCACCCTCGGCCTGATCGAGCTGCCCGACGCAGTCCGGGACGCCATCGGACGAGACCTGGCCGCCGAGCCCGATCCGACCCTGGACATCGACCGCGCCATGGCGCGCTACCACCAGATCTTCGCCACCCTGCCGCTCGAACTGCTGCAGCAGATACTCGACTTCGGCCGTCACAACGACACCCCCGGTGTCGGCTACGTCCGCAACCTCCCCGTCGACGCCCAGCTGCCCGCGACTCCGGCGAACGGCGGCCCGGCCGCCGACAAGGAGACCTTCGTGGCAGAAGGCGTCCTGCTCGGCCTGTCCGGCCTGCTCGGCGAGCCGGTCGGCTTCCTCACCGAGAAGAAGGGGCAGCTCGTCCACGACGTCATTCCGGTCGAGGGCGGCGCGATGACCCAGACCAACCAGGGCTCGAGCGTCTTCCTCAACTTCCACAACGACATCGTCCACGACACCATCGGCCGCTACGACGTCAGCAACCCCGACTTCCTCGTTCTCAGCTGCCTGCGCGCCGACCACGAGGGCGTCGCCGCGACCCACTACGCGGACGCTCGGGACATCGTCCGCGCCCTCGACTCCCGCACCCTGGAGCTGCTGCGCAGCCCCCTGTTCCGGCTCAACGCCCCCGGCAGTTACATCCGCGACGTGGCCGGCGGCGGCGAGGTCCTCTCCGACCCGGTCGCCATGATCAACGGGCCCGAACAGTTCCCGGAGATCTCCTCCTCCGCCAACGGCGTACGCGCCATGACCACTGCCGGCGAGGCCGCGCTGGACCGCCTCCAGGCCGCCTGCCGAGAGACCGCCCACCAGGTCTTCCTCCGGCCCGGCGAGGCCCTCCTGATCAACAACCGCAAGGGCCTGCACGCCCGCACCCCGTTCACCGCACGCTACGACGGTGCCGACCGCTGGCTCCAGCGGACGTACGTGCGCCGCAGCCAGTGGACGATCCGCTACCGGCAGACCGACGGCAGCCGCCGCGTCCACTACTGATCCGCCACCGCCCGCCGCTGATCCGCCGAGTGGGGGCGGGGTGTCCCGGCACCCCGCCCCCACTTCGAACGCGCCTACGAGGAGGAACCCTCATGGACGTCATGACCGCCGTACTCAGTCGTCGCAGCGCGCGCCGGCTGGTCGAACCCGCCCCGGACGACCAGGAGTTCGCCTATCTGCTCCGGGCCGCCGCCACCGCTCCGGACCACGGCCGGATCCGGCCGTGGCGGTGGATACTGGTGCGCGGCGAAGGACGTGCCGCCCTGGGCCGCTGCTTCGCCGACGACATCCCGGCGCCTCAGGCGGAGCGGGACCGGACCGAGGCCAAGGCGCGTCGCGCGCCGCTGCTGGCCACGCTGGTGTTCGCCCCGGCCGTCGATCACCGGGTGCCCGAGTGGGAGCAACTGGCCGCCACCAGCGCGATGACCGGGTCCCTGATGCTCCTGCTGCACGCCCGAGGCTTCGGCAGCATCTGGCGTACCGGCCCCTTCACCGAGTCCTCCAGCGCCCGCCGCCTGCTGGGCCTCGGGCCGGACGAACGCCTGCTGGGCTGGCTGTACATCGGCACACCGCAAGAGGCACAACCGCACAGACGCCGAACGCCGGAAGACGTCACCGGGCGGATCTCCGTCTTCGCCCCCGAACCGGCGGCCGTATGAGGTCCGATGCCGGGGCGTGCGTCAGCCCGTCTTCGCCATCGGCGTCTCCTCCCGCATGAGGCGCACCGCCTGGTCGATGAACAGCTTCAGTTCCCGCGAAAGCCGTCTGCCGCTGCGCCAGGCCAGCTGTGTGTGCACGGAGAACGGGATGTCCCAGGACAGCGTTGTCAGCTCGCCCTTCTCCAGTTCCGCGGTCACGGTCACCTCGGGCAGCAAGGAGATCCCCAGCCCGGACAGCACGCCCCGCTTGATCGCCTCGATGGTGCCGAACTCCAGGAACGGCATCGTCTCCGTGCCCCGCAGCTCCGCCTCGAACAGATCGCGGTACGCGCAGCCCGCCTCGGTCGCCAGTATCGACGCCGCCCGGAGATCGTCGAGCGACAAGTTCTCCCGCCCCGCCAGCGGGTGCCCGGGGGTGGCGACGAGCACCAGTGGCTCCTGGGCCAGTATCACGGTCTCCAGGCCCTGGTGCCGGGTCTCCTGCTCCATCAGGAAGCCGATGTCGAAGGTGCCCTGGCGCAGCGCGTGGCAGGTCTCGGCGCACAGGCTCGGCCTGAGCGACAGCTGCACCTTCGGATAGCGGTGGTGGAATAACTCCAGCAGTGGTGGCATGCGGTACGAGGTGATGCTCTCCATCGTGCCGACCACCAGGGTCCCCGACGGACCGTTCCCACCGGTGACGTCCGCACGCGCCGCCTCGGTCAGCCCCAGGATCTGTTCGGCGTACTCCAGCAGCTTCTCCCCCGCGGGCGTCAGCCGGATCCTCCCGCCGAGCCGGTCGAAGAGTTCCACTCCTAGCGAGGTCTCCAGCGCGCGGATCTGCGTCGTCACACTCGACTGTGCGTAGCTGAGCTCCTCCGCGGCACGTGTGAAGCTCAGCAGTGTCGCGACCTTCTGAAATGTCATTAGGTGACGGAACTCCACCTTTATCCCCTTCGGTTGAACGTTTTGGCGAGAAAATGATGCCTTCGGTGAAGGGCTCCGCGCAGCGCTAACAAAGAGGACAAAACTACAGACGGAGACTAACTGCCACGTAGGGTAATGTGATATCCGTCACCCGTTGTCCGGGTCGCCGCCGCACGGTCACGCGGCCGCCCAGGTGCCGTGACCGGCGGCAGGGCGAGGTGCGGGGCGACGCCGGGTCAGGTGTGGTTGCACTCTTTGCCCCGCAGCGCGCGATCCACTCCCGCCAGCCGCCGAGCCCGGGCCCGCCGTACCGATGCCGCGGCACCGCTTCGTCCATCATGAAGCCGCACAGTGGTGCGGAGCGCCGGTCGAAGATCTCCTGCCGTGTCAGCCGTGCGGCAACCTGCTGCTCGATCGTCCGGGGCTGCGAATTCCCGCCGAAGGCCCGGACCACCCCGTTCGGGGGCGGCGTCACGCCGCGCGCCACGTACCCGAAGCTGCACCGCGCGTAGAGCCGTAGGTCGTCGGCGCGTCACCGCTGGTCACGTTGCGCCGCACCGACGGGGCCGTGATCGGCGTGATGGCCAAAGCCGGCATCCCCGCCGGTGCCGCCTTCGAGATGTGCTTCATCTCCACGCCCCGAGGTGCCCGTCCCGCCCGCCGCCTGTCCGGCTGGACGCGTGGGGCATCCCGTACGGCACCGGGTCCCACGACGACATCGTGCCGGTCGTCGCCGTGCCGGCCGCCAACGCCGTCCGGCGCGGCCACGTCCCCGGCCGGGACCTCCGCCTCCGCCTCCCACGCGACCGCCGACGGCCGCGCCGTACGCGTCGAGGTCACCGACACCCGCGACGAGCGCCTCCCTCGCCGGCCCTCCGCCCCGGACGCCACGGGCGCCGGCGAGTCCGGCCGCGGCCGCTCCTCGCAGCGCACCTGGCCGCCCACCTCGGACAGGCCGGTGTCACATGTCCACGTACCCGTACACCCGGTCGAACCGCCCCGCCGCCAGATCCCCCCGCCGGATCAGCCAGCTGACGACGCCCGAGTCCAGCTCCCGCACCTCCTGCGGGCAGCGCCAGGTCGCCAGCAGGGCCCAGTCGGCGGCGTCCTCCGGTTCCTCGTCCCGCGCGATGAAGAGAGGGTCGTCGTTGCGGACGACCGGGTGGCCGCCGAGGGCGAAGGTCCAGGTGGGCCAGGAGCCGCCCACCTGGGTCCAGGCGTCCTCCAGTTCCTCGGCGATCTCGTACTGCTCGTCGTCCGCGTCCTCCCACCGCGCCTCGGTGAAGGCGTCCGTGTCGACGGGGGACAGGTGCTGCCACATCCGGCGCAGTTCCTGCGGCTCGAACGGGCCGTGATCACAATCCGTGCGACGGGTGGCCGTCGGTGTCCCGGCGGGGACGTGGAGCACCGCGTCGCTCCTCCGGCCCCGGAAGTCCAGGGCCGGGTCGGCGAAGAAGAGCAGGTGGCCGTCGGCGGGCAGGGGGAGCCCGGCGGTGTCCGGCGGGAGGAGCGCGCAGTCGACGGAGGCGACCAGCGGGTAGGCGGGGGCGGGGACGTCCTCGGGCAGCGACGGGTGGCCGCCCATGCTCACCAGCGGCGGCCCGTCGCCGTCCGGTGCGAAGAACGCGCCGGGCAGCAGGCCCCGTATCCACTCCTCCGCGTCCTGTGCCGGCAGCCCCCGGGACACCGCCTCCACACGGAAACGCTCGACCCGGTCCGTGTTCCAGTCATCGATCATGGGCGACACCCTAGGGGCTGTCGTCCAAGGCCCGCCTGCCGCGCGACGCCTGGCACGCGCGGCCCGCCCTACGGGCGGACGACCGGAATGTGACGACAGCCCCTAGGGGCGCCGTCCGGGCAACGGCAGCAGAAGACGGAAGGCCGGGACGGCGACCGCCGCGACGATCAGGTGCATGACCATCAGGGCGATGACGCCGCCCCAGCTGGTGCCGGGTTCGTCGGAGGTGCCGAGGAGGATGTCGGGGACGAAGGTGATGAGGAGGATCACCGGTATCCACGTGCGCAGCACCCGCGCGGGGTGGGCCGAGCGGGCCCGGACCAGGGCCCAGCCCCCGGCGCCGGCCAGTACGCCGACGACGGTGAGCAGGGCGTAGTCGGACAGGTGGAGCGGCTCGAAGTCGTCGGAGACACCGGCGGCGTGGGCGAGCGCGGCGACGGCGGCGTTGAGGGCGACGGCGACGACGGCGGTGGCCGCCAGGCCGCCGGTCACCACGAGCCCGCCGGGGCGGCGGGCGGAGTCGGCGGGGCGGGCGGTGGTCGGTCCGGTCACGGTGTACTCCTCGGCTCGGCACGGCGTCGCGTCGGCCGCACGGCGTCGCACCGGCCATCGGCTCGGCACGGCGTCGCGCGGGTTCCGTGCGCCGAACGTAACGACTCGTCGCGCTGCGTCGAACCGATCGCCGCGAACCCATCCCGCGCGCACCCCGCGGACGTCCCGAAGGTGCCACCGCCCCGTCGCTGTCACGCCCCCACGTACGCCGCCAAGTGCTCGCCCGTGACCGTGGACCGCGCCGCCACCAGCTCCGCCGGCGTCCCCTCGAACACGACCCGGCCGCCGTCGTGGCCCGCCCCCGGCCCCAGGTCGATGATCCAGTCCGCGTGGGCCATGACCGCCTGGTGGTGCTCGACGACGATGACCGACTTGCCGGAGTCGACCAGGCGGTCGAGGAGGGCGAGGAGCTGCTCGACATCGGCCAGGTGGAGGCCGGTCGTCGGCTCGTCGAGGACGTAGATCCCGCCCTTCTCCGCCATGTGCACCGCCAGCTTCAGCCGCTGCCGTTCGCCGCCGGAGAGGGTGGTGAGCGGCTGGCCGAGGGTGAGGTAGCCGAGACCCACGTCGGAGAGGCGGGTCAGGATCTTGTGGGCGGCCGGCGTGCGGGCCTCGCCCTCGCCGAAGAAGGCCAGCGCCTCGGTCACCGGCATGGCCAGCACCTCGGCGATGTCCCGGCCGCCGAGCCGGTGGACGAGGACGGACGCGTCGTACCGCCGGCCCTCGCACTCCTCGCAGGTCGTGGAGACACCGGCCATCATGCCGAGGTCGGTGTAGACGACGCCGGCGCCGTTGCAGGTGGGGCAGGCACCCTCGGAGTTGGCGCTGAACAGCGCCGGCTTGACCCCGTTGGCCTTGGCGAACGCCTTGCGGATCGGGTCGAGCAGGCCCGTGTACGTCGCCGGATTGCTGCGCCGCGAGCCGCGGATCGGGCTCTGGTCGACCCGGACCACGCCGTCCTCCGAGCGGACCGAGCCGTGCACGAGAGAGCTTTTGCCCGAGCCCGCCACGCCCGTGACCACGCACAGCACGCCGAGCGGGATGTCGACGTCGACGTCCCGCAGGTTGTGGGTGCGCGCGCCGCGGATCTCCAGCGCGCCGGTGGCCTCGCGCACCGACTCCTTCACGGCCGCCCGGTCGTCGAGGTGGCGGCCGGTGAGCGTGCCGCCGGCCCGCAGCCCCTCGACGGTGCCCTCGAAGCAGACTGTGCCGCCGGCCGTACCGGCGCCCGGCCCGAGGTCGACGACGTGGTCGGCGATCGCGATCGTCTCCGGCTTGTGCTCGACCACCAGCACCGTGTTGCCCTTGTCGCGCAGCCGCAGCAGCAGGCCGTTCATCCGCTGGATGTCGTGCGGGTGCAGGCCGACGGTCGGTTCGTCGAAGACGTACGTGACGTCCGTGAGGGACGAGCCCAGGTGGCGGATCATCTTGACGCGCTGCGCCTCGCCGCCGGACAGGGTGCCCGAGGGGCGGTCCAGGGAGAGGTAGCCGAGGCCGATCTCCGTGAAGGAGTCCAGGGAGTGCTGGAGCGCGGTCAGCAGCGGCGTCACCGAGGGGTCCTTCAGCCCGCGCGCCCACTCGGCGAGGTCGCGGATCTCCATCGCGCAGGCGTCCGCGATCGAGACGCCGTCGATCTTCGAGGCCCGGACCGCCGGGGTGAGCCGGGTGCCGTCGCAGTCGGGGCAGGTCCCGGTCGTCGTCGCCCGCAGGACGAACGCGCGGATGTGCGGCTGGAGCGAGTCGACGTCCTTCGACAGCATCGACTTCTGGATCTTCGGGATCAGACCCTCGTAGGTGAGGTTGACGCCCTCGACCTTGATCTTGGTCGGCTCCTGGTGGAGGAGGGCGTGCAGTTCCTTCTTGGTGAACTCGCGGATCGGCTTGTCCGGCGAGAAGAAGCCGCAGCCCCGGTAGATACGGCCGTACCAGCCGTCCATCGTGTAGCCGGGGATCGTCAGCGCGCCCTCGTTCAGCGACTTGGAGTCGTCGTAGAGCTGGGTGAGGTCGATGTCGGAGACCGTGCCGCGGCCCTCGCAGCGCGTGCACATGCCGCCGGTGCGGTTGAAGGAGACCTTCTCCGTCTTCGTCTTCTCACTGCCCCGGTCGACCGTGAACCCGCCGCTCGCCGACACCGAGGCGACGTTGAAGGAGTACGCGCCGGGCGGGCCGACGTGCGGCTGGGCGAGGCGGCTGAAGAGGATGCGCAGCATCGCGTTGGCGTCGGTGACCGTGCCGACGGTGGAGCGCGGGTCGGCGCCCAGCCGGGACTGGTCGACGATGATCGCGGTGGTCAGACCGTCCAGGACGTCGACCTCCGGGCGGGCCAGCGTCGGCATGAACCCCTGCACGAACGCGCTGTACGTCTCGTTGATCAGCCGCTGCGACTCGGCGGCGACCGTGTCGAACACCAGCGAGCTCTTGCCCGACCCCGAGACCCCGGTGAACACCGTCAGCCGGCGCTTCGGTATCTCGATGCTGACGTCCTTGAGGTTGTTCTCCCGGGCCCCGTGCACCCGGATCAGGTCGTGGCTGTCGGCGACGTGCGCCTCGGACGGGTACGGGTCCGTGCTCGTGGTCATGCGGCTGGTCTCCCCTGTTGTCGTGCGGGCCGGTGCGGGTGCGGATCCTGTGCGGCCACGTGCCTCGGCGCATCGCGCCGGCCGGCCCCCTGCCGGCCCCTCCCCAAAGGGCGGGACACTACCGCAGGGGCACCGGCCGCACACGTGGTTTTCCGACCGCCGGCGCTATCCCTTGCGCGGCTGGTTGAAGCGGAGCATGTTGCCGGCCGGGTCCCGGAAGGCGCAGTCACGGACGCCGTAGGGCTGGTCGATCGGCTCCTGGAGCACCTCGCCGCCGGCCTCCCGGATGCGTTCGAACGTCGCGTCCACGTCGTCGGTGGCGAAGATGACGCCCCGCAGCATGCCCTTGGCCAGCAGTTCGGCCATCGCCTTGCGGTCGGCCTCGGGGGCCATCGGGTCGGCGAGCGGCGGTTCGAGGACGATCTCGACGTCCGGCTGCCCGGGCGGCGCCACCGTCACCCAGCGCATCCCCTCGAAGGCGACGTCGTTGCGGACCTGGAAGCCGAGGACGTCCCGGTAGAAGGCGAGCGCCTTGTCGTGGTCGTCGACGGCGATGAAGCACTGAGCGAGTCTGATGTCCATGCCGTCGACGCTACGAGCCGGGAGCGCCGCCCGCTTCTCGATTCCTGACCGGTCTGGTCCGCACCTTCGCCACACACGCCGGGATCGGCGCCCCCGTCGCGTGGTCCCGCGCCTTGTACGCGCTCGGGGACTCCCCGACCAGCTCGGTGAAACGCGTGCTGAACGACCCCAGCGACGTACACCCCACCGCGAAGCACACGTCCGTCACGCTCAGGTCCCCCCGCCGCAGCAGCGCCTTCGCCCGCTCCACCCGCCGGGTCATCAGATAGCTGTACGGCGTCTCCCCGTACGCCGCCCGGAAACTCCGCGAGAAGTGCCCGGCCGACATCATGGCGACCCGCGCCAGCGCCGGGACGTCCAGCGGCTCGGCGTAATCACGGTCCATGACGTCCCGGGCACGGCGCAGGCGCTTCAGGTCCTCCAGGTCCATGACCCAAGGATGGCCTACAGCACCGGCAGGTTCTTCCGCAGCTCGAACGCCGTGACCTCCGAGCGGTACTCCTCCCACTCTTGCTTCTTGTTGCGCAGGAAGAAGTCGAAGACGTGCTCGCCGAGGGTCTCGGCGACCAGGTCGCTGCGTTCCATCAGGGTCAGGGCCTCGCCCAGGTTCTGCGGGAGCGGCTCGATGCCGAGGGCGCGGCGCTCGGCGTCGGAGAGGGCCCAGACGTCGTCCTCGGCGCCCGGCGGGAGTTCGTAGCCCTCCTCGATGCCCTTGAGGCCGGCGGCGAGCAGGACGGCGTAGGTCAGGTACGGGTTGGCGCCGGAGTCGATGGAGCGGACCTCGACACGGGCCGAGCCGGTCTTGCCGGGCTTGTACATGGGGACGCGGACCAGCGCGGAGCGGTTGTTGTGGCCCCAGCAGATGTAGGAGGGGGCCTCGCCGCCGGCGCCCGCCGTGCGCTCGGTGCCGCCCCAGATGCGCTTGTAGCTGTTGACCCACTGGTTGGTGACCGCGGAGATCTCGGCGGCGTGCCGCAGCAGGCCCGCGATGAAGGAGCGGCCGACCTTGGAGAGCTGGTACTCCGAGCCGGACTCGTAGAACGCGTTGCGGTCGCCCTCGAAGAGCGAGAGGTGGGTGTGCATGCCGCTGCCCGGGTGCTCGGAGAACGGCTTGGGCATGAACGTCGCCTGCACGCCCTGCTCCAGCGCCACCTGCTTCATCACCAGGCGGAACGTCATGATGTTGTCGGCCGTCGAGAGCGCGTCGGCGTAGCGGAGGTCGATCTCCTGCTGGCCGGGGGCGCCCTCGTGGTGGGAGAACTCCACCGAGATGCCCATCGACTCCAGCATGGTGATCGCCTGGCGGCGGAAGTCCATGCCGATGTTCTGCGGGGTGTGGTCGAAGTAGCCGGAGTTGTCGGCCGGGGTCGGCACCGAGCCGTCGACCGGCTTGTTCTTCAGCAGGAAGAACTCGATCTCCGGGTGGGTGTAGAAGGTGAAGCCGGAGTCGGAGGCCCGGTTCAGGGCGCGCTTGAGGACGTAGCGCGGGTCGGCGAAGGACGGCGAGCCGTCCGGCATCAGGATGTCGCAGAACATCCGGGCGGTGCCGGGGGCCTCCGCGCGCCACGGCAGGACCTGGAAGGTCGACGGGTCCGGCTTGGCGATCATGTCGGACTCGTAGACCCGGGCGAAGCCCTCGATCGCCGAGCCGTCGAAGCCGATGCCCTCGTCGAAGGCCTGCTCCAGCTCGGCGGGGGCCACGGCGACGGACTTCAGGAAGCCCAGTACGTCCGTGAACCACAGGCGCACGAACCGGATGTCACGCTCTTCGAGCGTCCGGATCACGAACTCCTGCTGCTTGTCCATCTTGCGCTTCCCCATCCTTGCTGGTCAGGCCGCCTGTCTCCGGCACCGTATCCGGCGCCTGGTGTTGGTACCGCAGGAGGCGGTCGGGCACCTGAGCATCCCACCACAGCACCGTTTCGTACGCGTTGCGGACCTTGATCGGGCGGACGGCCCGGGTCTGAACACCGCACGTACGGCTCCTGCGTCGCTCCGGCGGATTCCATGCTCTCCCCGCAGGGTAGAGGCCACCTGTTCGATCGGGCCATTCCTGGGAGCGCCCGGCCGTTCCCGGGAGGCCGGGACACCCATAGCGTCGGTTTGACGATTACACTGGCCGGGTGCCTCAACTACGACTCGCTCTCAACCAGATCGACTCCACCGTCGGTGACCTCGCGTCGAACGCCGAGTCGATACTCCGCTGGACCCGGCACTCCGCCGAGCAGGGCGCCCACCTCGTGGCGTTCCCGGAGATGGCGCTGACCGGCTACCCCGTCGAGGACCTCGCCCTGCGCTCGTCCTTCGTACGGGCCTCCCGCCGGGCCCTGCGCGCGCTGGCCGCCCGGCTCGCCGCCGAAGGGCTCGGCGAGCTGCCGGTGATCGTCGGCTACCTCGACCGCTGCCCGACCGCGCAGCCGAAGTACGGCCAGCCCGCCGGGGCCCCGCAGAACGCGGGCGCGGTCCTGCACCGGGGCGAGGTCGTGCTGACCTACGCCAAGCACCACCTGCCGAACTACGGCGTCTTCGACGAGTTCCGCTACTTCGTGCCCGGCGACACCATGCCGGTGCTGCGGGTGCGCGGCATCGACGTCGCGCTGGCCATCTGCGAGGACCTCTGGCAGGACGGCGGACGGGTGCCGGCCGCGCGCTCGGCCGGGGCGGGACTGCTGCTGTCCGTCAACGCCTCGCCCTACGAGCGCGACAAGGACGACACCCGGCTGGAACTGGTGCGCAAGCGGGCCCAGGAGGCCGGCTGCACCACCGCCTACCTCGCGATGACGGGCGGCCAGGACGAGCTGGTCTTCGACGGCGACTCGATCGTGGTCGGGGCGGACGGGGAGGTTTTCGCGCGGGCCCCGCAGTTCACCGAGGGGTGCGTCGTGCTGGACCTCGACCTGCCGGGCGCGGTGCCCCTGGCCGACGCGCCGGAGGGGGTCGTCGACGACGGGCTGCGGATCGAGCGGGCCGTGGTCTCCGAGGAGCCGGTGGCGCCGTACGAGGCGACGGCGACGGGCGGGCACGCGGACCGGCTCGACGACGACGAAGAGGTCTACTCGGCACTCGTCACGGGGCTGCGGGCGTACGTCACGAAGAACGGGTTCCGGTCGGTGCTGGTCGGCCTCTCCGGCGGCATCGACTCGGCGCTGGTGGCCGCCGTGGCGTGCGACGCGGTGGGCGCGGAGAACGTCCACGGCGTCTCCATGCCGTCGAAGTACTCCTCCGGCCACTCCAGGGACGACGCGGCGGAGCTGGCGCGGCGCACCGGCCTGAACTACCGGACCGTACCCATCGAGCCGATGTTCGACGCGTACATGGGAGCGCTGGGGCTGACCGGGCTGGCCGAGGAGAACCTCCAGTCCCGGCTGCGCGGCACCCTGCTGATGGCGATCTCCAACCAGGAGGGCCACCTCGTGCTGGCCCCCGGCAACAAGTCGGAGCTGGCGGTCGGCTACTCGACGCTGTACGGCGACTCGGTGGGCGCCTACGGGCCGATCAAGGACGTGTACAAGACGTCCGTCTTCCGGCTGGCCGAGTGGCGCAACCGGGCGGCCCGGGAGCGCGGGCAGACCCCGCCCGTCCCCGAGAACTCGATCACCAAGCCGCCCAGCGCCGAGCTGCGGCCGGGACAGGTCGACACGGACTCCCTGCCGGACTACCCGGTGCTCGACGCGATCCTGGAGCTGTACGTCGACCGGGACCGGGGCGCGGACGAGATCGTCGCCGCCGGGTACGACCCGGAGCTGGTGACGAAGACGCTGCGCATGGTCGACACCGCCGAGTACAAGCGGCGCCAGTACCCGCCGGGCACGAAGATCTCCCCGAAGGGCTTCGGCAAGGACCGCCGGCTGCCGGTCACGAACGGGTGGCGGGAGGGGGCCTGAATTCTCTCCGCCGGGCGCGGGCACCTGCCCGGGGGCGCGGGGCTGTGCCATATGCGGCTCCGTCGCGTGGGCGCGACCAGCCCGCACCGGCCCGCACCCGGCGACGCACCCGGCCCTACCCCTGCGCCGCGAGCCTCGCCAGCAGCGCGTGCAACGGCTCCTTGGCCCGCTGCCGGTACTCCTGCACCGACCACCCGTTGCCGTCCGGGTCCTTGAAGTACAGGAACGTCGCCCCGTCGTCCGGGGCGTACCGCACCGGCTCGGAGACCTCCAGGCCCCGCCCGGACAGCTCGGCGTGCGCCGCCTCGATGTCGGCGACGCACAGTTGGAGGCCCTGGTACGAGCCCGGCGCCGGCCGCGCGCCACCGGCCATCTCCCAGATGCTGTCGCCCAGCGCGATCGAACAGCCCGAGCCCGGCGGCGTCAGCTGCACGATCCGCATGCCCGGCATGACCTCCGTGTCGATGTCGACGTGGAAGCCGACCTTGTCCCGGTAGAAGTCCCGGGCGCGGTCGATGTCGCTGACGGGCAGCGGGATCACTTCGAGGGTCATGTCCATGGTGCGGCTCCCTTCGGACGGCTCCCGTCCACCCAAGCCGATGGCGGCGTCGGCCGCCACCCCGCCGGCCGGGTGTCCGGTTAGGCTCTGGCCAGGACGACCTTGATCCGACAGGAGGCCGGGGATGACGGCGCCGGGGCGCAGGAGCAGTACCTTCACGCGGCTGCTGCGGCACGGCTTCACGGATGCCTCGGCCGCCGAGCGGCTGCTGGACAGCGTGGAGCTGACGCCGGTCCGCGACGACCCGGTGCTCCTCGACGCCCTCGGCGCCACCGCCGACCCCGACCTCGCGCTGCACGGCCTGGTCCGGCTCCTGGAGGCCCAGCCCGAGCCCGCCGCGCGCCGCGAGCTGCTGGGCACGCTCACCGCGTCCAAGCCGCTGCGCGACCGGCTGCTCGGTGTGCTGGGCGCCTCCGAGGCGCTCGGCGACCATCTCGTCCGGCACACCGGGGACTGGCGGGCGCTGGTCACGTACGAACCGCGTGACCTGCACCCGGGGGTGGCGGAGTTCGAGCAGTGCCTGGGCGGGGCCGACGACCCGGTCTCGCTGCGGGTCGCCTACCGCCGCTGCCTGCTGTCGCTGGCCGCCCGTGACGTGTGCGGCACCATCGACGTCGCCGAGACCGCCGCCGAACTGGCCGACCTCGCCACCGCCACGCTGCGCGCCGCGCTGCGGATCGCGGCGGCCGCCGCGCCCGAGGACGCCGGGCTGTGCCGGCTCGCGGTGATCGCGATGGGCAAGTGCGGGGGCCACGAGCTGAACTACGTGTCCGACGTCGACGTCATCTTCGTGGGCGAGCCGGTGGAGGGGGCCGACGAGACGGCGGCGGTACGGGCCGCGACACGGCTCGCGTCCCACCTGATGCGGATCTGCTCGGAGACCACGGTGGAGGGCTCCATCTGGCCCGTCGACGCCAACCTGCGGCCCGAGGGGCGCAACGGGCCGCTGGTGCGGACGCTGAGCAGCCACGTCGCGTACTACCAGCGCTGGGCCAAGACCTGGGAGTTCCAGGCGCTGCTCAAGGCCCGGCCGGTGGCCGGGGACCTGGCGCTGGGGGAGGAGTACGTCGCCGCGCTCCAGCCGGGGGTGTGGCAGGCCGCCGAGCGGGAGAACTTCGTCGCCGACGTGCAGCAGATGCGGCGCCGGGTGGTCGAGAACATCCCCGTCGCCGAGGTCGACCGGCAGATCAAACTGGGTCCGGGCGGACTGCGGGACGTCGAGTTCGCGGTGCAGTTGCTGCAACTGGTGCACGGGCGGGCCGACGCCTCGCTGCGCAGCGGTACGACGCTGGACGCGCTGAGGGCGCTGGCGGCGGGCGGGTACGTGGGCCGGGTGGACGCGGCTCAGCTGGACGAGGCGTACCGGTTCCTGCGGTCGATGGAGCACCGGATCCAGCTGTACCGGCTGCGGCGGACCCATCTCGTGCCCGAGGACGAGGCCGACCTGCGGCGCATCGGGCGGTCGCTGGGGCTGCGCACCGACCCGGTCGCCACGCTGCTGCGGGAGTGGCGGCGGCACGCGGCGGTGGTGCGGCGGCTGCACGAGAAGCTGTTCTACCGGCCGCTGCTCGACGCGGTGGCCGCGCTGGCGCCGGGCGAGGCGCGGCTGAGCGCCGAGGCGGCGCGGGAGCGGCTGGTCGCGCTCGGGTACGCCGATCCGGGCGCCGCGCTGCGGCACCTGGAGGCGCTGGCGTCGGGCGTGACGCGCAAGGCGGCGATCCAGCGGACGCTGCTGCCGGTGCTGCTGGGGTGGTTCGCGGACTCGGCGGACCCGGACACCGGGCTGCTCAACTTCCGGAAGGTGTCGGACGCGCTCGGGAACACGCCGTGGTACCTGCGGCTGCTGCGGGACGAGGGCGCGGCGGCGGAGAACCTCGCGCGGGTGCTGTCCGCCGGACGGCTCGCCCCCGACCTGCTGATGCGGGCACCCGAGGCGGTGGCACTGCTCGGCGACGGGGACGGCGGCAGCGGTGGGCACGGCAGGGGACTGGCGGCCCGCGGGCGGGAGCAGCTGGAGGCGGAGATCCTCGCGGCGGTCGGGCGCGCGGAGGGGGCCGTACAGGGGGTGACGGCGGCGCGCGGGGTACGGCGGCGGGAGCTGTTCCGTACGGCCGCGGCGGACATCGTGGCGTCGTACGGGACCGAGGCGCAGCCGGTCGTCGCCGATCCCGGGGCGCTGGTGGACCGGGTGGGGGCGGCGGTGTCGGACCTGACGGCGGCGACGCTGGCGGGGACGTTGCGGGCGGTGGTGCGGGAAGGGTGGGGCGACGAGCTGCCGACCCGGTTCGCGATCATCGGGATGGGGCGGTTCGGGGGGCACGAGCTGGGCTACGGGTCGGACGCGGACGTGCTGTTCGTGCACGAGCCGAGGGACGGGGTCGGGGAGCGGGAGGCGGCGGACGCCGCGAACCGGGTCGTGGCGGAGCTGCGCCGGCTGTTGCAGGTGCCGAGCGCGGACCCGCCGCTGGTCGTGGACGCGGATCTACGGCCGGAGGGGAAGTCCGGGCCGCTGGTGCGGACGCTCGGGTCGTACGCGGCGTACTACCGGCGCTGGTCGCTGGTGTGGGAGTCGCACGCGCTGCTGCGGGCGGAGGTGGTGGCGGGCGACGCGGATCTGGGGCGGCGGTTCCTGGAACTGGTCGATCCGCTGCGGTACCCGGCGCGCGGGCTGGGCGAGGACGCGGTGCGGGAGATCCGGCGGCTGAAGGCGCGGATGGAGTCGGAGCGGCTGCCGCGCGGGGCGGACCCGAAGCTGCACGTCAAGCTGGGGCCGGGCGGGCTGTCGGACGTGGAGTGGACCGTGCAGTTGGCGCAGTTGCGGCACGGGCACGAGGTGGCGGGGCTGCGGACGACGCGGACCCGGGCGGCGCTGGTCGCCGCGCGCGAGGCGGGGCTGGTGGGGGAGGAGGAGGCCCGGACCCTGGACGAGGCGTGGGTGCTGGCGACACGGGTGCGGAACGCGGTGATGCTGGTGCGGGGAAGGGCCGGGGACACGTTCCCGAGCGAGAGCCGGGAACTGGCGGCGGTGGGGCGGTACCTGGGGTACGGGGACGGCCACGTCGGGGACATGCTGGACGCGTACCGCCGCACGGCACGGCGGGCCCGGGGGGTTGTGGAGGCGCTGTTCTACGGGGGGTGACGCCGGGGCCTCGGGCGGGCCGGGGCGCGGGGGCGCGGCGGGCCCGCCCGGCAGCCGGAGGACGGCAGGGCCGCCAAGCCGCGGGCGGCCGGGCCGTCACGCCGGGGGCAGTCGTGCCGTCAAGCCGCGGGCGGCCGGGCCGTCAAGCCGGGGGGAGTCGTGCCGTCAAGCCGGGGGGAGCCGGGCCGTCAAGCCGGGGGCGCCCAGGCCGTCAAGCCGCGGGCAGTCGTGCCGCCTGGGGCGGCACGGGTGGGCGCGGGCGGCGCCCCGTCAGCGCCGGGCCGCGCGACCCACCCGGCCCGCGCTCAGCCAAGGGCGCCTTCCGGTTCCGCGCCCGTCACCCCCGTAAGGCACCGCCCCCGGCACCCGGGGCAACGCGTACGGCACCCTCCCGTACCACGCGGCAGCGACCACGTACCCGAAGCCCAGACACAGCGCACCCCCCACCGCGTCCAGCCAGAAGTGGTTGGCCGTCGCGACGATGACGACCAGCGTCGCCGCCGGGTACAGCAGCCCCAGCACCCGCACCCACGGCACGGACGCCAGCGCGAAGATCGTCAGCCCGCACCACAGCGACCACCCGATGTGCATCGACGGCATCGCGGCGTACTGGTTGGACATGTTCTTCAGGTCGCCGGACGCCATCGACCCCCAGGTCTCGTGGACCGTGACGGTGTCTATGAAGCCGCCGCCGTTCATCAGCCGGGGCGGGGCGAGCGGGTACAGGTAGTAGCCGGCCAGCGCGACGCCCGTCGTCGCGAACAGGACGAGCCGGGTCGCCGCGTAGCGGCCGGGATGGCGGCGGAAGAGCCAGACCAGCACCGCGAGGGTGACCACGAAGTGCAGGGTCGCGTAGTAGTAGTTCATGCCGACGATGAGCCAAGTCACCGAGTTCACGGCGTGGTTGACCGACTGCTCGACGGCGATGCCGAGTTGGTGTTCCAGCCGCCAGATCCAGTCGGCGTTGCGCAGCGCCTGACCGCGTTGTTCGGGTACGGCGTTGCGCACGAGCGAGTACAGCCAGTAACTGACCGCGATCAGCAGGATCTCGAACCACAGGCGGGGCCGGCGCGGGGCGCGCAGGCGGTGCCGGAGGGACTGCCGCGTCGCGTCCGTGACCTGCTGCGGAACAGCCTCATCCCGGCTTTCCGTTGTCGTCACGGTCGTGTCAGTCATAGGCACAGAGTCTGCCAGATAAGCCTTCGCCTACCGATCATCCCTCCGTCGGGTTCTGGACGCATGTTCTACAACGGCCGGAGGGTGGCCGGTCCCCCCTGAGGAGGACTCAGTCGCGTCGGTGCCCCTGGGGGGCCGAGGCCGTCGAGCCGCGGACCACCAGCTCCGGCATGAACACGAACTCGCTGTGCGGGGCGGGCGTCCCGCCGATCTCTTCCAGCAGGGTGCGTACGGCGGCCTGTCCCATCGCCGGGACCGGTTTGCGGACCGTGGTGAGGGGCGGGTCGGTGAAGGCGATCAGCGGGGAGTCGTCGAAGCCGACCACCGAGACGTCCTTGGGGACGTCGAGGCCGCGCTGGCGTGCCGCGCGTATCGCGCCGAGCGCCATCATGTCGCTGGCGCAGACCACCGCCGTGCAGTCCCGTTCGATCAGGGCCGAGGCGGCCGCCTGGCCGCCCTCCAGGGTGTAGAGGGAGTGCTGGATCAGTTCTGTCTCGATCCGGTCGGCGGGCAGGCCCAGGAGGTCCTGCACGGCGCGGACGAAGCCCTCTGTCTTGCGCTGGACCGGCACGAAGCGTTTGGGCCCGAGGGCCAGGCCGATGCGGGTGTGGCCCAGGGAGGCCAGGTGCGTGACGGCCAGGTTCATCGCCGCGCGGTCGTCGGGGGAGATGAACGGGGCCTGGACCTTCGGGGAGAAACCGTCGACCAGGACGAACGGCACGCCCTGCGCGCGCAGGCGTTCGTAGCGCTGCGTGTCGGCGTTGGTGTCGGCGTGCAGGCCGGAGACGTAGATGATGCCGGCCACCCCGCGGTCGACCAGCATCTCCGTCAGCTCGTCCTCCGTGGAGCCGCCGGGGGTCTGGGTGGCGAGGACCGGGGTGTACCCCTGCCGGGTCAGCGCCTGGCCGATGACCTGGGCGAGGGCCGGGAAGATGGGGTTCTCCAGCTCCGGGGTGATCAGACCCACCAGGCCCTCGCTGCGCTGGCGCAGGCGTACGGGACGCTCGTAGCCCAGCACGTCCAGGGCGGCCAGTACGGACTGGCGGGTGGTGGCGGCGACGCCCGGCTTGCCGTTGAGGACGCGGCTGACGGTCGCTTCGCTCACCCCCGCCTGGGCGGCGATGTCGGCAAGCCGTGTGGTCACAGGGGTGGACTGTACCGGGCGGTGCGCTGCTTGCCCACCGATCGGCCGCCGTGGGCGACTTGTCGGACGCCCCGGCGCGGGCTGCTGCGTCATCGCGCTCCCTCAAGAAATTGACGGCAAGAACTTGCAGAGTCTTGCACAACCGGCCCCGAAGCGGTCGGCCCCCGGAAACAAGCGTCTCACGGCGGTCGCCGACAGGTCACGCACGGATAACGTCGGCGATGTCTTGCACTTTTTTTCTGCAAGGTCTTTCGAAACGCTTTCATCGCTGTTACGTTCACGTCGCCCGGCGGCGGCAGCAACGACGCAGTCGGCAAGTCGACAGGAGCGGCGGACGGGACCCCTCCTGCACTCACGGGCTTTCACCTTCAAGGAGAACTCATGCGGCGTGGCATAGCGGCCACCGCGCTGGTGGCGTCCTTCGCCCTCGCGGCGACGGCCTGCGGCGGGAGCGACAGCGGCGACTCGGCCGACGGACCGGTGACCATCACCTACTGGGACACCTCCAACGCGACCAACGAGGCGCCGACGTACAAGGCCCTGGTCAAGGAGTTCGAGGCCGCCAACAAGGACATCAAGGTCAACTTCGTCAACGTCCCCTTCGACCAGGCGCAGAACAAGTTCGACACCGCCGCCGGCGCCTCGGGCGCCCCGGACGTGCTGCGCACGGACGTCGGCTGGACCGCCGCCTTCGCCAAGAAGGGCTTCTTCCTGCCGCTGGACGGCACCGAGGCCCTCGCCGAACAGGACGAGTTCCAGAGCAGCCTGATCGAGCAGGCCACGTACGAGGGCAAGGTGTACGGCGTCCCGCTGGTCACCGACACGCTCGCGCTGGTCTACAACAAGGCCCTGTTCGAGAAGGCCGGCGTCGACGTGCCGAAGACCTGGGACGACCTGAAGAAGGCCGCCGCCACCATCAAGGAGAAGACCGGGGTCGACGGGTACCAGGGCTCCACCGCCGGGTACTACGGCCAGCCGTTCCTCTTCGGCGAGGGCGCCGACCTCGTCGACACCGAGGGCAAGAAGATCACCGTCACCTCCGCCGCGGCGAAGAAGGCGTACCGGACCTGGCTGGGCCTGTTCGACGGCAAGGGCCTGGGCAAGGCCGACGTCACCGCCGACGCCTACGCCCACAAGCAGGACGCCTTCGTCAACGGCGAGGTCGCCGCGATCATCGAGGGCCCCTGGGAGATCACCAACTTCTACCAGGGCTCCGCCTTCAAGGACAAGGAGAACCTGGGGATCGCGACCGTCCCGGCCGGCTCCACCGGCGAGGCGGGGGCGCCCACCGGCGGCCACAACCTCTCCGTGTACGCCGGCTCCGACGAGGCACACCAGAAGGCGGCGCTGAAGTTCGTGAACTTCATGACCTCCGCCAAGGCGCAGGAGACCACCGCGCTGAAGAACAACACGCTGCCCACCCGGGACGACGCGTACACGGAGAAGGTGAAGGCCGACCCGGGCATCACCGGCTACCAGACCGTCCTGTCCAGCGCCCGGCCGCGCCCGGCGCTGCCCGAGTACAGCTCGCTGCTGACCCCGCTCGACGACGAACTGCCCCTGATCGCCAGCGGCAAGAAGTCCCTGGACGACGGGCTGGGCGACATCGGGACGGCGTTCACCAAGCTGGTGCCCGACTTCAGCAAGTGAGCCCGTCCGGCCGCCGGACCCGCCCCGGGGGGAGCGGGCCCGGCGGCCGCCGGCCCACGCCCCAGATCTTGATCCGCAGGATTCCGAGAAGGTCGTCGAACCATGACAGTCGCCATCGACCGCGCCACCGGCAAGCGCCACGGTGACCGCACGCCGCGGCCCGGGCTGGGCACGCGTCTGAAGCACGGATACCAGAGACACTGGTACGCCTACGCCATGATCGCCCCGGTCGTGATCGTCCTCGGCGTCCTGGTGCTCTACCCGCTCGCCTACGGCTTCTACCTCACCCTCACCGACGCGAACAGCCTCAACTCCGCGCGCACCATCGGCGTCAACGAGATCGAGGCGACGTACAAGTTCGTCGGGCTCGACAACTACGCCGACATCCTGTGGGGCGAGACGGCCTACGACCGCTTCTGGTCGCACTTCGTCTGGACGGTCGTCTGGACGGCCGCCTGCGTCACCCTGCACTACTGCATCGGCCTGGGCCTGGCCCTGCTGCTCAACCAGAAGAACCTGCGCGGACGCACCTTCTACCGGCTGATCCTGGTCCTGCCCTGGGCCGTGCCGACCTTCGTGACGGTCTTCGGCTGGCGGTTCATGCTCGCCGACTCCGGCATCATCAACTCCGCCCTGGAGTCCCTGCACCTGCCGACGCCGCTGTGGCTGGAGGACACCTTCTGGCAGCGGTTCGCCGCGATCATGGTCAACACCTGGTGCGGGGTGCCGTTCATGATGGTCTCGCTGCTCGGCGGGCTCCAGTCGATCGACTCCTCGCTGTACGAGGCCGCCGAGATGGACGGCGCGAACGCCTGGCAGCGCTTCCGGCACGTGACGCTGCCGGGGCTCAGGTCGGTCAGCTCCACCGTCGTCCTGCTGGGCGTCATCTGGACCTTCAACCAGTTCGCCATCATCTTCCTGCTCTTCGGCAACACCGCGCCGGACGCGCAGATCCTGGTCACCTGGGCCTACCAGCTCGGCTTCGGGCAGCAGCCGCGCGAGTTCGCGCAGTCCGCCGCCTACGGCATCCTGCTGCTGGCCGTCCTGATCGTCTTCACCTCCTTCTACCGCCGCTGGCTGAACCGCGATGAGCAGCAGCTCGCGATCTGAGGCATCCACCATGACCACCACCACCGTCACCACCCCGGCGACCGGTCCGGCGGAACAGGCCGACGCTCCTCGCGGCGCGGTGCGGCGCGGCCGGCGTGGCACGGGCCACGCCCTCGCCTCGCACGCCGTCCTGACCGTCGCCTCCCTGGTCGCCCTCTTCCCCATCGCCTGGCTGGTCTTCCTCTCCCTCGGCCCGGACAAGGACGACTACCTGCACCCCGGCGAGATCTGGGGGAAGATGACGTTCGACAACTACGCGTTCGTCCTCCAGCACACCAACTTCTGGGAGTGGCTGAAGAGTTCGCTGATCGTCTCGCTCGGCACCACGGTCATCGGCGTCCTGGTCGCCGCGACCACCGGGTACGCGGTCTCCCGGATGCGCTTCCCCGGGTACCGGAAGCTGATGTGGACGCTGCTGCTGACGCAGATGTTCCCCATCGCCGTACTCATCGTGCCGATGTACCAGATCCTCTCCGAGCTGCGGCTGATCGACAGCTACCTGGGCCTGGTCCTCGTCTACTGCTCGACCGCGGTGCCGTACTGCGCCTGGCTGCTCAAGGGCTACTTCGACACCATCCCGTTCGAGATCGACGAGGCGGGCCGCGTCGACGGACTCTCCCCGTTCGGCACGTTCTTCCGGCTGATCCTGCCGCTGGCCCGGCCGGGCCTGGCGGTGGCCGGCTTCTACAGCTTCATCACGGCGTTCGGAGAGGTCGCCTTCGCCTCCACGTTCATGCTGTCCGACACGAAGTACACCTTCGCCGTCGGACTGCAGAGCTTCGTCAGCGAGCACGACGCCCAGCGCAACCTGATGGCCGCCACCGCCGTGCTGATCGCGATACCGGTGTCGGTGTTCTTCTACCTCGTGCAGAAGAACCTGGTGACCGGCCTCACGGCGGGCGGCACGAAGGGCTGAGCCGCCTCTTGACCGCTTACGACTCCCTGTACCCGTTACGCATCAAGGACGACATGAGCCAGCAGCACTCCGCAGCCCAGGCCCCGACGACTCCCCAGGCCGCGTCGGCAATCGCCACCGCGACCCGGCGCCGCGACTGGTGGCGGGACGCCGTCATCTACCAGGTGTACCCGCGCAGCTTCGCCGACAGCGACGGCGACGGCATGGGCGACCTGGAGGGCGTCCGCACCCGCCTGCCCTACCTCCGCGACCTCGGCGTGGACGCGGTGTGGCTCAGCCCCTTCTACGCCTCGCCGCAGGCCGACGCCGGCTACGACGTGGCCGACTACCGGGCCGTCGACCCGATGTTCGGCTCCCTCCTGGACGCCGACGCGCTGATCCGCGACGCCCACGAGCTGGGCCTGCGCGTCATCGTCGACCTGGTCCCCAACCACTCCTCCGACCAGCACGAGTGGTTCAAGCGCGCCCTGGCGGAAGGCCCCGGCTCCCCGTGCCGCGACCGCTACCACTTCCGCCCCGGCAAGGGGGAGAACGGCGAACTGCCGCCCAACGACTGGGAGTCCGTCTTCGGCGGCCCGGCGTGGACGCGGGTCACGGAACCCGACGGCACCCCCGGCGAGTGGTACCTCCACCTCTTCGCCCCCGAGCAGCCCGACTTCAACTGGGAGCACCCGGCGGTCGGCGACGAGTTCCGCTCGATCCTGCGCTTCTGGCTCGACATGGGCGTGGACGGCTTCCGCATCGACGTCGCCCACGGCCTGGTCAAGGCGGAGGGCCTGCCGGACCTCGGGGACCACGACCAGCTGAAGCTGCTGGGCAACGATGTCACGCCGTTCTTCGACCAGGACGGCGTCCACGAGATCTACCGCCAGTGGCGGCGCATCCTCGACGAGTACTCCGGAGATCGGATCTTCGTCGCGGAAGCCTGGACCCCGACCGTCGAGCGCACCGCGCACTACGTCCGCCCCGACGAGCTGCACCAGGCGTTCAACTTCCAGTACCTGAGCACCCACTGGGACGCCGGCGAACTGCGCGGCGTCATCGACCGCACCCTGGACGCGATGCGCCCGGTCGGCGCCCCCTCCACCTGGGTCCTCTCCAACCACGATGTCACCCGCCACGCCACCCGCTTCGCCAACCCGGCGGGCCTGGGCACCCAGATCCGCCTGCCCGGCGACCGCGCACTGGGCCTGCGCCGCGCCCGCGCGGCCACCCTCCTGATGCTGGCCCTCCCCGGCTCGGCCTACGTCTACCAGGGCGAGGAACTCGGCCTCCCCGACGTCACCGACCTCCCCGACGAGGTCCGCCAGGACCCCGCCTACTTCCGCGGCGCCGGCCAGGACGGCTTCCGCGACGGCTGCCGGGTCCCGATCCCCTGGACCCGTACGGGACCGTCGTACGGCTTCGGCGCCGGCGGCAGCTGGCTCCCGCAGCCGGAGGGCTGGGGCGAGCTGAGCGTCGAGGCCCAGACCGGCGTCGCCGGCTCCACCCTGGAGCTGTACCGCGCGGCCCTGTCCGTCCGCCGCGAGCAGCCCGACCTGGGCGCGGGCGACACGGTGGAGTGGCTGCGGGCCCCGGAGGGCGTCCTCGCCTTCCGGCGCGGCGAGTTCGTGTGCGTCGCCAACACGACCGGCGAGTCGGTGACGGTGCCGGCGCACGGGCGCGTGCTGCTCTCCAGCGACGAGGTGACCGAGGCCGACGGCGAGACGAAGGTGCCGGGGGACACGACGGTGTGGTGGACGGGGGCCTGACCGCCGGTCTGCCCCGAGGGCCCGCCGCTTCCTGGAGCGTTGCCCGGGAGCGGCGGGCCCTCGGCGCGCCTCGGTGATGCTCAGCCACGGGCACTCCGCCCCGAAGATCAGGTCGGGAGTTCCCACACGGTCATTTCGAGCCGGACGGTTCCCTCGGCCGGGACCGCCACAGCACGCATATAGGCCGTGCGCCCGTCGAGAGACTGCGCACAGAAGCGGGTACCTCTGGTCATTTCGAGGTGGTATGTGGCGTTGTTTCGGATCTGCTCAGCGCACTCGGCCTCACTCGGATCGGAGCCGGAAGAAGGCAGCGGGGCGAGTCGTGACCCGGAATCTCCGGGACGGATGTCGGCGGCGAACCAACCGGAGCTGATGACGAAGTCCGTGCCCCCCGTGCCCGTGGCGAGGACCAGTGGCGGTCGGGAATCCACATCGATGTAGTCGTCGCCCTCCGGGAATTCGACGACCGCCGGCCCGAATCTCATCTTCGGGGGCTTCTCTTCCGCACCCTCATGGCCGGCCGTCGCGGTGGGGGGCGGATCCGCGGAAGCTCCGCTGCCGGTCGAAGGCTCCGGGCGCGAGGAAGGGGACGAATTCTTCGGAGGCTCCGAGCGGGGGGAGGGGGACGATCCCTGGTCGTTGACGATCAAGGTCACGATGATGCCCACGACAGGGATGAGGACCCCGACGACCCACCACGCCCACCTGGGCTGTTGGGGTTGCGGGGGAGGGGGCGGGTGTGGCGGTCGAGGAGGAAGAGGAGGAGGTGGCGATGGTGAGGAGGAGGAACCGGATGTGGATGTGCCGTCGTCGGAATCCCCAGTCATGGCACCCAACTTAAGTCCGCCCAGTCTCGTCAGGAAGCGGGCGAGCCCTGACCGTCCCGAACAACTTCCGTACGACGCCTCCCCTTCCGATGATCGAAGCTTTAACATCTGCGTCACCGCAAGGTTTCAGAAACCTTGCAGCAAGAGCCTTCAACGAAGAAGGGCCCCACATGGCACGCAGATCCCTCCTCTTCGATGCAGCCGGCCTCGCCGCGGCTGCCCTTGTCATGAACCCGACCGTAGCGACCACGGCGCAGGCGTCCCCGCCCGGCGCCAAGGACGTCACCGCCGTCCTCTTCGAGTGGGACTTCGCCTCGGTCGCCCGCGAGTGCACGAACACCCTCGGTCCCGCCGGGTACGGCTACGTGCAGGTCTCGCCGCCCGCCGAGCACATACAGGGGTCCCAGTGGTGGACCTCGTACCAGCCGGTCAGCTACAAGATCGCCGGACGGCTCGGTGACCGGGCCGCGTTCCAGTCCATGGTGAACACCTGCCACGCGGCCGGTGTGAAGGTCGTCGCCGACGCCGTCGTCAACCACATGTCCGCGGGCAGCGGCACCGGCACCGGCGGTTCGTCGTACACGAAGTACGACTACCCCGGGCTGTACTCCTCCTACGACTTCGACGACTGCACCGCGCAGATCAGCGACTACACCGACCGGGCCAACGTGCAGAACTGCGAACTCGTCGGGCTCGCCGACCTCGACACCGGCGAGGAGTACGTCCGCAAGACGATCGCCGGATATCTGAACGACCTGCTCTCCCTCGGCGTCGACGGCTTCCGGATCGACGCCGCCAAGCACATCCCCGCCGCCGACCTGGCCAACATCAAGTCGCGGCTCGCCAACCCCTCCGTCTACTGGAAGCAGGAGGTCATCCACGGCAGCGGGGAGGCCGTCCAGCCGGCCGAGTACACCGGCAACGGGGACGTCCAGGAGTTCCGCTACGCCTACGACCTCAAGCGCGTCTTCAACAACGAGAACCTCGCCTACCTGAAGAACTACGGCGAGGGCTGGGGATACCTGAGCAGCGGCGTCTCCGGTGTCTTCGTCGACAATCACGACACCGAGCGCAACGGCTCCACCCTCAGCTACAAGGACAACGCCACCTACACCCTCGCCAACGTCTTCATGCTGGCCTGGCCCTACGGCGCCCCGGACGTCAACAGCGGCTACGAGTGGTCCAGCACGGACGCCGGGCCGCCCAACGGCGGCGCGGTGAACGCCTGCTGGCAGGACGGCTGGAAGTGCCAGCACGCCTGGCCGGAGATCAAGTCGATGGTGGCCTTCCGGAACGCCGTGCGCGGGGAGTCCGTCACCGACTGGTGGGACAACGGGGGTGACGCCATCGCCTTCGGACGTGGCAGCAAGGGCTTCGTCGCCATCAACCATGAGAGCGGCTCCCTGTCCCGGACCTACCAGACGTCCCTGTCCGCCGGCACGTACTGCGACGTCCAGAGCGGCACGACGGTGACCGTGAACGGCTCCGGCCAGTTCACCGCCACCCTCGGCGCCAACAGCGCGCTGGCGCTGTACGCGGGCGCGCCGAGCTGCTGAACCGACGCCCGGCGCAAGGGTCGTGAAATGTCTTTCCGTTACTTTCACGACCCTTGCTGCAACCCTTGCGGCGCGGTTACCGTCTCGCCGGGGTCGGACCCTCGAACGAGCCGCCGTCAGCAAGGAGTTCCACCAGTGATACCGAGACGCCCGGCGCCGGGCAGGCGCCGCATCACCCGTGCCCGCGGCGCCAGCACCGCACGGATCGCGGCCGTCACCGCCGCCGCCCTCGCCGTGACGCTGCTCCAGCCCCTCGCCGCGACCGCCGCGAGCCCGCCACCACCCCCGTCGGACGCCAAGCTCGCGAAGACGGCCGCCCGCCACGACCTCACCCGTGAGCAGTTCTACTTCGTCCTGCCGGACCGTTTCGCCAACGGTGACACCGGCAACGACAAGGGCGGCCTCACCGGCTCCCGCCTCGCCACCGGCTACGACCCCACCGACAAGGGCTTCTACCAGGGCGGCGACCTCAAGGGCCTGACCCGGAAGCTCGACTACATCAAGGACCTGGGCACCACCGCCATCTGGATGGCGCCGCTCTTCAAGAACCGGCCCGTACAGGGCACGGGGGCCGACGCGTCCGCCGGGTACCACGGGTACTGGATCACCGACTTCACCCAGGTCGACCCGCACTTCGGGACCAACAAGGACCTGGAGACCCTCATCTCCAAGGCGCACGCCAAGGGCATGAAGGTCTTCTTCGACGTCATCACCAACCACACCGCCGACGTCGTCGGCTACGAGGAGCAGTCCTCCGGCTACCTCTCCAAGGGAGCCTTCCCCTACCTGACGAAGGACGGCGAGCCCTTCGACGACGCCGGCCACGCGGACGGGTCCGGCACCTTCCCGAAGACCGACGCCGGCTCCTTCCCGTACACGCCGAAGGTCACGAACGCCACCGCCAAGGTCCCCTCCTGGCTCAACGACCCCACGATGTACCACAACCGCGGCGACTCCACCTGGGCCGGCGAATCCGCCACCTACGGCGACTTCAACGGCCTGGACGACCTGTGGACCGAGCGGCCCGAGGTCGTCACCGGCATGGAGAGGATCTACCAGCGCTGGGTGCGGGACTTCGACATCGACGGCTTCCGGATCGACACCGTGAAGCACGTCAACATGGAGTTCTGGACCCAGTGGGCCACCGCCCTGGACGCGTACGCGGCGAAGAAGGGCCGCGACGACTTCTTCATGTTCGGTGAGGTCTACTCCGCCGACACCGCCGTCACCGCCCCGTACGTCACCCGGGGCCGCCTCGACGCCACCCTCGACTTCCCCTTCCAGGACGCGGCCCGCGCCTACGCCTCCCAGGGCGGCAGCGCCCGGAAGCTCGCGTCGGTCTTCGCGGACGACTACAAGTACACGACCGGCACCGCCAACGCCTACGAACAGGTCACCTTCCTCGGCAACCACGACATGGGCCGCATCGGCTCCTTCCTGAAGCAGGACGACCCGGACGCCACCGACGCCGAACTGCTGAAGAAGGCGAAGCTCGCCAATGAGCTGATGTTCCTCAGCCGCGGCAACCCGGTCGTCTACTACGGCGACGAACAGGGCTTCACCGGCGCCGGCGGCGACAAGGACGCCCGCCAGACGATGTTCGCCTCCCGCACCGCCGACTACCTCGACGACGACCAGCTCGGCACCGGCCGCACCCACGCCGAGGACGCCTACGACCCGCAGGCGCCCCTCTACGAGCAGATCAGCGCGCTCGCCAAGCTCCGCGAGGCCCACCCGGCGCTCACCGACGGCGTCCAGACCGAGCGGTACGCGGCCGACGGCGCCGGTGTCTACGCGGTGTCCCGCACGGACGCCACCACCGGCACCGAGTACGTCGTCGCCTTCAACAACGCCGGCACGGAGAAGACGGCCACCTTCGCGACCGGCTCGGCGGACATGCGCTTCGACTCCGTCCACGGCGCCGAACAGCACCCGACGTCGGACGGCGACGCGCGGCTCACCGTCACCGTCCCGGCCGGCTCGGCGGTCGTCCTCCAGGCGGCGGGCAGGCTCGCCGCCCCCGTCACCAAGCCGACGATCACCCTCGACGCCCCCGGCCCCGGCGCCACCGGCACCGTGGAGCTGACGGCCGATGTCGACGGCGGGCAGCTCAACCGTGTCGTCTTCGCCGCCCAGACCGGCAACGGACAGTGGCGCACCCTCGGCTCCGCCGACCACGCCCCCTACAAGGTCACCGACACCCTCGCCGAGGACACCCCCGCCGGGACCGCCCTGCGCTACAAGGCGGTCGTCGTCGACTCGGCCGGCCGCACCGCGAGCGCCACGGCCACCTCCACCACCGGCACCCCGCCGGCCGAGGAACCCCCCACCGCGGCCTCCCGCGACTACGCGGTCGTCCACTACCAGCGCGCCGACGGGAACTACGACGACTGGAACCTGTACGCCTGGGGCGACCTCGCCGACGGCGAGGCGACCACCTGGCCGGCGGGCCACCCCTTCACCGGCCGGGACGCCTACGGCGCCTTCGCCTACGTCAAGCTGAAGCCCGGCGCCTCGAACGTCTCCTTCCTCGTCGTCGACCAGGACGGGAACAAGGACGTCGCCGCCGACCGCACCATCGACGTCACCAGGACCGGGGAGGTCTGGATCGAGCAGGGCGACGAGACCGTCACCACCGAGCGGCCCGAGTACCCGGCGCAGGACACCACCAAGGCCGTCCTGCACTACCACCGCGCCGACGGCGACTACGACGGCTGGGGACTGCACGTCTGGTCGGGAGCCGCGACCCCCACCGACTGGTCGAAGCCGCTCCAGCCGGTGCGGACCGACTCCTACGGCGCGGTCTTCGAGGTACCGCTCACCGAGGGTGCCGGCAGTCTCGGCTACATCCTGCACAACGGCGACGAGAAGGACCTCCCCACCGACCAGGCCCTCGACCTCACGGCCGACGGCCACGAGGTGTGGCTGGTGAGCGGCGAGGAGGAGTACCTGCTGCCGCAGCCGGCGGGATCGGCCGCGGCTGTCGACCTCACCACGTCCGAGGCGGTCTGGATCGACCGGGACACCGTCGCCTGGACCGGCTCGGACGCCGCCGCCTCCACCCAGCTGCGGTACTCCCGCACCGGCTCCATCACGGCCGACAACGGCGCCCTGACCAGCACCGACGAGCGATGGCTCCGCCTGACCCGGACCACCCTCACCGACGCCCAGAAGGCGAAGTACCCGCACCTGAAGGAGTACACCGCCTGGTCCGTCGACCCCCGCGACCGCGACCGGGTCCGCGAGGCACTGCGCGGCCAGGTCACCGCCTCGCGACTGGCCGCCGACGGTGCGGTCCTCGCGGCGACCGGCGTCCAGCTCGTCGGAGCCCTCGACGACCTCTACCCCGGCGCCACCGACGCCGACCTCGGCCCGGTCTTCGACCGCCAGGGCCGCCCCACCCTCTCCGTCTGGGCCCCGACCGCCCAGCGCGTCTCCCTGGAGCTGGACGGAAAGCTCACGGCCATGCGCCGGGACGACCGGACCGGCGTCTGGTCCGTCACCGGCCCGAAGTCCTGGAAGAACAAGCCGTACCGGTACGTGGTGAGGGTCTGGGCGCCCGACGCGGGCGAAGTCGTCACCAACAAGGTCACCGACCCGTACGCGATCGCCCTCACCGCCGACTCCGAGCGCGGCCTCGTCGTCGACCTCGCGGACCAGAGCCTGACGCCCCGTGGCTGGACGACGTACGAGAAACCGGCCGCCGTCCCCCTGCGCGACGCCCAGATCCAGGAGCTGCACGTCCGCGACTTCTCCGTCGAGGACCGGACGGCGTCGAACCCCGGCACCTACCTGGCCTTCACCGACCGGGACAGCGACGGGTCGAAGCACCTGCGGGAGCTGGCGGAGGCGGGCACCTCGTACGTGCACCTCCTGCCGGCGTTCGACATCGCGACGATTCCGGAGCGGAAGTCCGGCCAGGCCACCGTCGACTGCGACCTCGCCGCCCTGCCCGCAGGCTCGGCCAAGCAGCAGGAGTGCGTGGCGAAGGCGGCGGCGAAGGACGCCTACAACTGGGGGTACGACCCGTACCACTACACGGTCCCCGAGGGCTCCTACGCCACCGACCCGGACGGCACGGCCCGTACGGTCGAGTTCCGGAAGATGGTCAAGGCGCTCAACGAGGAGGGCCTGCGGGTCGTCATGGACGTCGTCTACAACCACACGGCGGCCAGCGGCCAGGCAAAGACCAGCGTCCTGGACCGGATCGTGCCGGGCTACTACCAGCGGCTGCTCGCCGACGGCTCGGTGGCGAACAGCACCTGCTGCGCGGGCACCGCCACCGAGAACGCCATGATGGGCAAGCTCGTCGTCGACTCGGTCGTCACCTGGGCCAGGCAGTACAAGGTCGACGGCTTCCGTTTCGACCTCATGGGCCACCACCCCAAGGCCAACATCCTGGCGGTACGGAAAGCCCTCGACGCGCTCACCCTCAAGAAGGACGGCGTGGACGGCAAGAAGATCATCCTGTACGGGGAGGGCTGGAACTTCGGCGAGGTCGCCGACGACGCCCGGTTCGTCCAGGCCACCCAGAAGAACATGGCAGGCACCGGCATCGCCACCTTCTCCGACCGCGCCCGCGACGCCGTGCGCGGCGGCGGCCCCTTCGACGAGGACCCCGGCGTCCAGGGCTTCGCCTCCGGCCTCTACACCGACCCCAACGGCTCGGAGAACAACGGAACGCCGGCCGAGCAGAAGGCCCGCCTCCTGCACCAGCAGGACCTGATCAAGGTGGGCCTGACCGGCAACCTCGCCGACTACACCTTCACCGACTCCGGCGGCCGGGAGGTCAAGGGCTCCGACGTCGACTACAACGGCGCCCCCGCCGGATACGCCGCGGCCCCCGGCGACGCCCTCGCCTACGCCGACGCCCACGACAACGAGTCCCTGTTCGACGCGCTCGCCTACAAGCTGCCGAAGGGCACGTCCGCCGACGACCGGGCCCGGACGCAGGTCCTCGCGATGGCGACCGCCGCGCTCTCCCAGGGGCCCGCGCTCTCCCAGGCCGGCACCGACCTGCTGCGCTCCAAGTCCCTGGACCGCAACTCCTACGACAGCGGCGACTGGTTCAACGCCATCCACTGGAACTGCGCCGACGGCAACGGCTTCGGCCGCGGCCTGCCGATGGCCGCCGACAACGAGGCCAAGTGGCCGTACGCCGAGCCGCTGCTCAGCACGGTCCGGGTCGGCTGCCCGCAGATCCAGGCCACCTCGGCGGCCTACCGGGACCTGCTGAAGATCCGTACGACGGAGCCGGCGTTCTCCCTCGCCACCACCGAGCAGGTGCAGTCGGCGCTCGCCTTCCCGCTGTCCGGCACGGACGACGAGACCCCCGGCGTGATCACCATGACCCTCGGTGACCTCGTCGTCGTCTTCAACGCCACCCCGGACAGCCGGAAACAGCGGCTCACCGCGGCGGCCGGCACCGGCTACCGGCTGCACCCGGTGCAGGCGGCCGGGTCCGACGCCGTCGTGAAGCGGGCGTCGTACGCCGAGGGCACGTTCACCGTCCCCGGCCGTACCGTGGCCGTCTTCACCCGGTCCGGCTGACCGGTACTGCGGTTAGGGTGCTCCTGATCCGGACCCCCCGAACAGGAGCACCCATGCCGCAGATCACCGTCGACCACTCCGCGCAGCTGACGGACGACTTCGACCGGCCCGGGTTCGCCAAGGCCCTGCACGCCGCCGTGGTGGAGATCGCGGCGGCCCGGCCCCCGGCCTGCAAGACCCAGTTCCGCCCCACCGACGTCACCACGGTCGGCCCGGACACCGAAGGCCACGCCGTCGTGCACGTCACCATCGGTCTGCTGCCCGGCCGCACAGAGGAGACCAAGGCCAAGCTCACCGAGGCCGTCCTCGACCTGCTGCGCGACCACATCAAGACCGGCCTCCCGCTGCACGCCTCGGCGGAGGTCCGCGAACTGGACGCCTCGTACCGGAAGTTCGAGATCTAGGGCCTGTCCGACAGACAGGCCCTAGGACACCAGCGCGATCAGCCGCGTCACGAGGGTCTTGAACGGGCCGTCGGCCGGATCGTCCGCCAGGACGCGCCGGAGCACGGCGGCCGTCTCCTCGTCGTGGGCGGCGCCGACCGCCATCAGCGCCGCGAGGTCGTGCACGAGCTGCACCTCCAGCTCCGCCCGCTCCACCCGCCGCCCGTCCAGCCACAGCAGTGCCGTCGACTCGGCCAGCGAGATCCAGGAGCGGACGACCAGTTCGAGCCGGGCCGGTGGCTCCGGCACCCGCAGGTGGGCGGTGATCTGCTCGTAGGCGGCCTGCCGTACGGAGTCGATGAGCGCGTTCGTCGCGGAGGAGCCGGCGGCCGGGCCGCCGCGCATCAGGGCCGAGAAACCCGGACCGTGCTCCTCGACGAAGTCGAAGAAGCGGCCCATCACCCGCAGCAGCCGGGCGCCCAGCGGGCCCTCGGCCGGTTCCGCGAAGCGGCCCGCCAGGTCGTCGGCGGCGCGCTGCAACGCGGCCTCGTACAGGCTGAGTTTGCCGGGGAAGTAGTGGTAGACCAGCGGACGGGAGATGCCGGCGGCCGACGCTATCTCGTCGATGGAGACCTCGTCGGGCGAGCGGCGGCTGAAGAGGTCGAGGGCGACTCCGATGAGCTGCTGCCGCCGCTCCTCGACGCCCATCCTGCGGCGTACCCCGGTAGTCATACGAACACCTTACCGATCGGATTCCGCCTCCGAACGGAACACGTGTGGCGCGGTGTTCACCTGGCGGGCGCAAGACGCTCACGCCGCGCGCGGGGGACGCGCACACTGGCCGATTCTCGTCGGTGTCTTCACCGCTTGGTAACCGAACGACCTCGTCATGTAACCAATTCCGTGATCATCTTTGCGCGTGACGAATTCGGCCCAGGAGGCTTCGATGGATGTGGTGCGTCAGTCGGCTCAGGCCGGCCGGGTGGTCGTGTGGGAGGAATCCGCGCGCGACGGGGCCCAGGCCAAGACACTCATGACTCCCGGGTTCCGGGTGCGGCTGGCCCAGGAGACGGGGCGGGTGTTCGGCGAGGACGGGCCCCGGCACGTGGTGTTCGCCGCCGGCTTCCCCGCGGTGTGCGACGAGGAGTTCGAGGCCGTGCGCCAGGTCGCGGCCGAGGCCGAGGGAACGGTCAGCGTGGCCGCGGTGTGCCGGGGCGCGCTCCGGGACGTGGAGCAGGCCGTCGCCTCGGTGCGCGGCAGCCGGCACGCGCGGGTGATGGTGGTGGTCCCGGCGTCCGAGGCGATGGCGCAGGTGATGGTCCACAAGACGGCCGAGGAGGCCCTGCGCGGCGGGGTCGAGCTGGTCGAGGCGGCCCGTGCCCTGGACGACACGGTCGCGCTGGACGTCTGCCTGGCGGACGCCTCCCGGGCCGACACCTCCCTCATGAGCGACTACGCGCAGGCCATGACCGACGCCGGCGCGGGCCTGGTGATCCTGGCCGACACGGTCGGCGCCCAACTGCCCGGCGCCTGCCACGACATGTTCAACGCCGTGCGGGCCGGCACCGACGAGGACGTGGTGCTCGCCTCCCACCTGCACAACGACCTCGGGCTCGGACTGGCCAACACCCTCCAGGCCCTGGCCGCCGGTATACGGGTGGTGTCCAGCTCCTGGCTGGGCATCGCCGAGCGGGCCGGCATGGTCGCCACCGAGCAGCTGCTGTTCCTGCTCGCCCGGCACGCCGAGGAGTTCCTGAAGACCGACGCGACGCCCTGGTGGACCGCCCCCGACCTGACCCGGCTCCCCGCGATCGCCCGGATGGTGTCCGAGGAGACCGAGGTCCCGATCAGCGTCACCACCCCGATCGTCGGCACCGGAGTGGGCACCATCTCCACCGGCACGCCCTTCGTCCACCCGCAGCTCTTCCAGCCGTACGACCCGACCCAGGTGCTGGGCATCCAGCCGAAGATCCTGCTGACGCAACTGGCCAGCGCCCGCGTCATCACCGCCGCCGCCGACCGTCTCGGCCGCCGGCTCGACAAGGACCAGACCCGGGCGGCGATGAGCTGGGTCAAGACCCGTGCCTTCCGCACCGGCCGGGCCGTCGTCGACGACGCCGCCTTCGCCGACTTCCTCGACGGCCTCGTCCACGCCCAGCGGGTCGGCGCGTGACCGGCCCGGCGGCAGGCCGCGCGGACCGCGCGCCGGTGTCGCTCACCGAAGCCGGGCAGGCGCTGGACGACGGCGCGGCCGTGGTCCTGCCCAACCCGGCGCCGCTCACCCACGTCGTCACCGCCCGCCGGGCCCGGACCGTCAACGAGGCCAAGGGCCGCCCCGGCGACCAGCCGGTCGCCCTGTGGGCCCACCACCCCGACACGCTGAGCGCCCTCGGCGACGTCTGGAAGCTGGGGCCCGGGCAGAGCGCGACGGCCCGGTGGCTGCTGACCCGGGAGCACCTCACCGTCCTGGTGCCGGTGCACGACGGTGCCGGTACGCCGTCCTGGGCGGCCCCGGCGGTCAAGGACGGCTGGATGCTGCTGTTCGGGGCCCGCTGGCAGCCGCTGCGCCCCCTGCTGGACCGGTCGCCGCTGCTGTACGTCAGCAGCGCCAACCGCACCGGCCGCCCGCCGGTCGCCACCAGCGCCGACGCCCTGGCCACGTTCCCGGCCGGCGTCGCCGTCCTGGCCGTACCGGAGACGGACGGTCCGCGTCCGGCGGCGGACGGCCGGGAGCGGCACGCCACGACCACGGTCCGCCTGCACACCGACGGCCGGCTGGAACTCCACCGGCACGGCGCCCAGGACAGACACCACACCGGCCCCGACTACCTGGCCGACCTGCGGACGCGCCACGCGGCCCACCGGTCCGGCACCGACCGGGCCGTACCCGCCACGAACGCGCCCGGGCCCCTCCAGGGCCGCCCGCGACGGTGAGAACGACGGCCCGCACCAGGCCCGGACCCGGTCCGACTGCCTAGTGCAGGCCGTCCACCGTCCGGCCGTCCTTCAGCGTGCCCCTCAGTTCGGCGCGGGCCCCCTGTGCGGCCTCGGCCGCCAGTACGTTGCCGTCGGCGGAGGCGTCGATGCCGCCGGTCGCCCGGATCGAGGAGATCGCCTCGTTCCCCGCGGCCAGCAGGTACCAGCCGTGCTCCGCCGACTGCCACAGCACCCCGGCCAGCACCCCCGGCGCGCGCTCGCCGCAGGCCGGTACGTCCTCGGCCTTCGCCACGACCGTCCCGTACCGGCCGCCCGGCGTGTGGAACTGGGCGAGCACCTTCGCGCCGGGGCCCCGCCAGGTCTCCGCCCGCGTGCACACCCAGGCCGCCGTCCCGGTGGCGTGCGGCAGCCGCTGCTTCGCGAACTCCCAGGCGTTCACCGACCGCACCCCCTGCCCGCGCAGCGCGCCCAGCGAGCAGGCGTACGGCGCCCAGGCCCGCCGTTCCCTCGCGCCGGACACCTCCCCGGCCGCGCCGGGACGCCCGGCGGTGAGGCGGGCCGGCACCAGTTCGCCCAGGTCGCTCACCAGGCGGGTGGTGGAGCCGTCGGTCAGCTCCAGCGTGTTCCAGGAGGCGCAGTCGCCCGGCCGCTGGACCGGACTGGCCAGTGGGGCCGTCACCCCGTCCGTCAGCGGCAGCCGTGCCGCGTCGGCCTCCGGCTCGGTCAGGTCCCGCCCGGCCGCCCTCGTCACCCACGGCGCGGTCAGGTACCGCACGTTGCCGTCCGCCCGGCCCAGGACCACCGCGGTCGCCCCGTCCCGCCCGGCCCCGTCGGCCCGCGCCAGGTCGAGGGCGGCCCCGGCGGTGGAGTCCCTCGGCTCGGCGTACCGGACGACCCGCAGACCGTCGTACAGGAGCACGACGCGGGCGGCGTCGACGGTGCCCGCGTACAGCAGCTGGGGCGGGCCGGGCGGGCCGCCGGACGGGGTGCCCGGCGTCGTCGAGACGCGGACCGCGTCGCCGGGGCGGGCCCAGACGGCCAGGGCGCGGCGCAGCAGCCCCCGGTCGCCGGTGAGGTCGCCGCGGGCCGGCCACACGGAGAAGTCGGTGCGCGCGGAGGTCCGCCAGGCGGTGGGGGAGACCTCGGTCAGCCTGCCGGGGTCCAGGGCGGCCCGCGCCGACGCGTTGTGCGCGTACGGCGGTGCGGCGGCGCCGTCCGGCCCCCGGCCGTCACCGGGCAGGCCCAGCAGCGCCCCGCCCGCCACCAGCGCCGCACCGGCGGCCAGCGCCACCCGCAGTCGCTGCCGGCGCCGCATCAGATCGGTCGGCCGCGCCTGGAGCGAGCAGGGGTCGAACTCGGCGGAGGACAGCAGCGCGTACCGCTCCCGGGTGCCGGGCACCGAGCCGGCCTCGGCCAGCGCCGCCGCCCCGTCGGTGACGCCCGAGGCGGCGAGCACCTGCCGTACCCCGGCGTCGGACAGCTCCTCAAGACCGCGCAGCGCGTACGCGGCCCGCGCCGGGCCGGACAGCGCGGACAGGGCGCGGTCCAGGGCGAGTTCGTCGGCACCGCCGGGGCGGGGGAAGAGACGCAGGCCCCAGACGCGGGGGAGCGGCGGCGGCAACGGGGACCGCCTGGGCCACGCCCGGCGCCGCGGCGGCAGGCCCGCCTCCAGCGCCGTACGCACCACCCGCAGCCGGACCAGGGCGTACCCCGGGTCGGCCGCGCGGCCGGTGGACTGGGCCGGGATCGCGGGGGCGGGGGTGCGGTTGCGGGGCAGGGCGCGCTGGACGAGGGCGTGCGCGGTCAGGACGCGCCGGGTCCGGCCCAGGGCGGGCGGCAGCACCAGGTAGGCGAGCCGGGTCAGACGGGGATAGTGCTCGACGAGCGCGGCCTCGGCCTGTTCGACGTCGACGACCGGGTCGCCGGCGGACGGTGCGGGGCGCGGGGCTGCATCCTGTGACTGCACATCCAGCGAAACGAGCCGACGGGCGGTTGGTCACCGGGCCGCGGAACCCTCAGGGCTCCACCAGCGCCCGCGCGTAGGCGGCCATCGAGCGCCGGTAGCGCGGCAGGTGCGGGGCGAGCGCGCCCAGTACCAGGGCCAGGCCCTCGCGGTCGCGGCCGAGGGAGGACAGGCACAGGGCGAGGGTGGCCCGTACGGCGTCGTCCAACTCGTCCGAGGGCCCGTCCAGTTCGGGCGTCAGCAGCTCCACGCCCTCGGCGGCCCGGCCGGTGTTCCGCAGCGAACTGGCCAGCTGGATCTTCGCCCGGCGGGCCTTGTACGCGCTGACCTCGCCCAGCCCGGCCGCCAGCGCCTGCCGGTACAGGGGGACGGCGCGGTCGGAACGGCCGGTCGAGTCCCAGGCGCAGGCCCGCTCGAACGGGCCGAGCGGACCGTCCTCGGGCATCTCGGCGGCCAGCGCGTCGATCACGGCGCGGAACGCCGCCGGGTCCTGGCCGGGATCGTCCTCGAAGGCGGCCCAGGCGGCGGTGACACGGTCGTCCCAGTCGGCGTTCACGGGCACCACCCTCGCACATCAAGCGGCGTACTTCCCTGAGTACTTCGCGCCGCGCGGACGTATCGAGGGCCGGGGCCCCGGCCGGGGCTCCGTGCGGCATGTAGCCGGAAGGGACCGGAGGACCACCACATGAGGCTGACCCGACGAACGGTGCTCGCGTGCGCCGGCGCGGTGGCGCTGCTCGCGCTGACCGGCTGTGCAGGAGGCGCGGACGACGAGGCGGCGGCCGTGCCGTGGACGGCGACCGGGAGCCTGGAGCACTTGGCCGCCGAGGCGCGCTGCGAGCCGGACCTCCAGACCGACGCCGACGAGATCCGCCAGGCCCTCTGCGAGCGGGGGAAGGAGCGGTACGTCCTCGCCACCTTCGCCACCGACCGCGGCCAGCGCGAGTGGATCAACACGGCCAAGGACTACGGCGGTCACTACCTCGTCGGCCGCAAGTGGGTGGCCGTCGGACACGAGGACGTGGTGGCGGGCCTGCGCGCCGCCCTCGGCGGCACCCTGGAGCGGGGTGCCAGTCACGGAGGTCACACCGGTCACACCGGTCACTGAACGGGGAAGGGCCGGTGACGGGAGACCCGCCACCGGCCCTCAGGGGGGAAGAGGACGTCTATTCGCAGTCCTCACCGCTGTTGACGCACCGCACGACCTCGTCCATCAGCTCCTCGTCCATGACGTTGATGAAGTCGTTGTGGTCGGTGATCGGCTTGTGCAGTTGCTCCGGGAAGCCGTCCACCGCGTACGGGTTCTTCACCTGGCCGTTCTTCACGGTCGGCGTGGGCACGTCGTACACCAGGCGGACCTGGAGCTGCGGGATGGCCTGGAAGCCGCCAGGGCAGCTGCCGTCGGCCCGGACGAAGGCGACGTGGTCGCGGTGGTTGGCGCTGTCGATGTTCCGGCCGTCCCAGCAGGACTGGAAGTTGGCCGTGCGCACCACCTGGCTGCCGTCCGGGCACAGCGGGTACTTGCCGGTGAGCTGGCGGTCCTCGAAGCCGGTGCAGCTCCACGCGGTGTTGGCGTTGGCGAGGCCGTTGGTGAACGCCTTGGCGTCGCCGGTGATGACGCGCAGGAACTTCGGCATCGCCACGACGTCGCCCTGCTTGTTGCCGACGAACTTGATCTCGGCCTGCTGGGCCTTGAGGATCTCGCCGACGTTGCCCTCGGCGCCGCCGCCCAGGTCACCGGCGTCGAACTCCTCGGTGCCGTCCTGGAGCCGCAGCACCGGCCAGTAGTAGGTCGACCTGTCGCCCTGGTTCTGGCAGGAGGTGCCGGCGGCGGCCAGGTCGTCGTCGCTCGCGAAGGCGTCGTTGCCCTGGTTGCCGACGTAGTCGTGGGTGTGGTGGGCGCCGTTGTCCACTCCGGGGGCGACGATCAGGTTGTCGCTGTTGTGCAGGTCGTTCTCGTTGACACCGCACACGGTGGTGAAGGTGCCGGTGGAACCGGTGTCCCCGTTGGCGGCGAGGCCGTTGGGGCCCTGGATGCCGTTCGGCTCGACGGTGGTGATGTCGACGAAGTCGTCGGCGACCGGCCCGGCCGCGCCGTTGCCGTTGTCGCCGGGCGCCTGGCTCTCCTCCGGGGCCGGCTCCTGGCCCTGCCCGCCGTCGCCCTGGCCGCCGTTCCCGTTGCCGTCGTTCGGCCGGCCGGCGCCCATGCCCTTGCAGCCGGCGAACCGGTCCAGGCCCCGCGGGGCCTGGCCGCCGACCCGGCGGATGTCGGTCCCGATCCGGTCAAGGACCGCGGTCCGCTTGGACTTCAGGGGCCCGAGGATCGAGTTCCGCACGAAGGCCGAGTCGCCGGCCTGTGCCTGGCGGGTGGCGGCGAGGCGCGCGTACGCCTCGGTGATCTGCTGGTCGAGCCGGGCCAGCTCCCGGTCCACACCGGCGCGCGCCCCCCTCGGCACGTTCCGCAGTTTCTGGCCGACGTCCGGGCACTGGATCGTGGCGATCTGGGCGGCGGCGGACCGCGTCCGGTGGTGGCCGTTGTCCTTCTCGTGCGCCGAGGCGTGGACGTTGGCCCAGACCAGCCCGCCCCCACCGAGGGCCAAGGCCGCTGTCCCGGCCATGACCTTGGTGGCCAGCGGCATACGGCGTTTTCTTGTGGTGCGTCCCATGAGACTCCTCTTGGCTTCCTTGCGGGGCATCGAGGCGCCCGACAGGAGTGAAGCGGCGCCCTTCCATACGCAAGGCGTCCCACGGGTGTTCAGCCGTCCCGGGAATCACGGTGCGGGAGCCCCGGTCACCGGCCCCGGTCGAGGTGGGCCAGCACCGCCAGGACCCGCCGGTTGTCGTCGTCGGAGACCTCCAGGCCGAGCTTGGCGAAGATGTTGGCGGTGTGCTTGGCGACCGCCCGCTCGGTGATCACCAGCTTGGCGGCGATCGCCGCGTTTGACCGCCCCTGCGCCATCAGCTCCAGCACCTCCCGCTCCCGGGGCGTCAGCCGGGCGAGCGGCCCCTCGTGCGCCGCGCGCCGGCTGAGCAACTGCTGGACGACCTGCGGATCCATCGCCGTACCGCCCCCGGCCACCCGCCGCACCGCGTCCGTGAACTGCGCCGCGTCGAACACCCGGTCCTTCAGCAGGTACCCGACCCCGCCGGTCCCGTCGGCCAGCAGCTCTCGCGCGTAGAGCTGCTCCACGTGCTGGGAGAGGACCAGCACCGGCAGTCCGGGCCGGGCGCGGCGGGCGGCCAGCGCGCACTGGAGCCCCTCGTCGGTGTGGGTGGGCGGCAGGCGTACGTCGACCACGGCGACGTCGGGGTCGAGTTCGGCCAGCGCCCGCGCCAGCTCGGGGCCGCTCTCGACGGCCGCCGCGATCTCGAAACCGTGGGCCTCCAGGAGCCGGACCAGTCCGTCGCGCAGCAGGAACAGGTCTTCGGCTAGGACAACGCGCAAGGCAGCTCCATGGTGACCAGGGTGGGGCCGCCCGCGGGGGAGCTGACGGCCAGGACACCGTCGAAGGTACCGAGCCGCCGTTCCACCCCGGTCAGGCCGGTTCCCGGGCCGGCCACCGCGCCGCCCCTGCCGTTGTCGGTGACGGTCATCCGCAGGAAGCCGTCGGTGTGGTGCAGGTCGACCCAGACGCGGTCGGCGCCGGAGTGCTTCACCGCGTTGGTGAGGACCTCGCTCACGGCGAAGTACGCGGCCGACTCCACCGGCGCCTCGGCCCGCCCCGGCAGCTCCACGGTGACCTCGGTGGGGACCGGCAGCCGCAGCGCCAGGGCCCGTACGGCGTCGCCCAGGCCGCGTTCGGCGAGGACCGGCGGGTGGATGCCGCGCACCAGGTCGCGCAGTTCGTCGAGGGCGTCGGCGGAGGAGCGGCGGGCCCGCGCGAGCAGTTCCCTGGCCCGCTGCGGGTCGGTGTCGAGCAGGGCCTCGACGGTGCCCAGGTCCATGCCCATCGCGACCAGCCGGGCCTGGGCGCCGTCGTGCAGGTCCCGTTCGATGCGGCGCAGTTCGGCGGCGGAGGTGTCGACGGCGTCGCGCCGGGTCTCGGTCAGCACCCGGACCCGTTCGGCCAGCGCCTCCTGACCGGAGCCGAGGACGGCCCGGGTGAGCAGGAAGTGGCCGTGCAGCAGGCGCGCGGCGAAGAAGTGGCCGAGCAGCAGCAGGCCGAGGCCGAGGGCGGCGGCGCCGAGCGCGGAGGCCTGCCCGTCGACCGGCACGAATCCGTACCAGTACCCGTCGGGGAAGACCCGCCACAGCCCGGCCGCGATCGCGAACCCCTCCAGCGGGTAGAGGAGCAGCGCGGCCGGCAGCAGCGCGGTGACGAAGCCGGCCGTCATGTCCACCAGCAGCCACCACAGGTCCCGCCAGGTCGCCGGGTCGCCCAGCAGCGCGAAGGTGCGCGACCACGGGTTGCCGCCGGGCGGCAGCGGCCGGTAGGCGGGCGGGACGCGGACGCCGCCCCACTCGGCGGCGAGCACCCGCCGCCAGTTCGCGTACGTCCGTACTCCGGTCAGGACGTGGGGCGTCGTGACGAGGCCGACGCCGATCGGGACGAGCGCGAGGGACACGGCGGTCAGGACGAAGCACAGCACCGACCCGGGCAGTGCGACGAGCGCCAGCGCCAGTCCCCGCACGGCGGCCCGTCCGGCGCCGCGTGCGCCGCCGTGTCCCCCGGCCCGCCCGGTCGCCGGCTTGATGGTCATGTCGGTCGTCATACGGGCAGTCTGGCCGAGCCGGCGGCACCGGTCACTGGGCCGAGCCCCCGGCCGGAGGTGGTGTCAGGTACACCCCCGGCCGGAGAGGGTGGATCAACGCCCGTGCGGCGGCGTGTACTTGTAGCCGACGCGGCGCACGGTCCGGATGGCGTCGCGGTGTTCGGCGCCCAGCTTGCGGCGCAGCCGGGCGACATGGACGTCGACGGTGCGGCCGTCGCCCACGTGGCCGTACCCCCACACCGTGGAGACCAGCTGGTCCCGGGTGTGCACCCGGTGGGGGTGGGCGACGAAGTGGGCGAGCAGTTCGAACTCCAGGTAGGTCAGGTCGAGTTCGCGGCCGGCGACGGAGGCGGTGCGGTGCGCGGTGTCGATCCGCACCAGCGGGTCGGCGCCGGCGGTGTCCGGCTCCTGCTCCCGCGCCGCGGTGAACGGCGGCTGCCGGTCGGCCGGGACGAGCACCAGGTACCCGACCATCGGGGGCCGGCCCGGCAGGGCGGGCAGGGCGTGCGGCGGGGCGGGCAGCCAGGTGGCGCCGGGCGGCAGCAGGTCCGCGACGTCGATCGTCTCGTCCCGGTCGACGGCCCGCAGCCGGTACCGGGTGCCGTGCGGGACGGAAGCCGGGGAAGGGGAGGTGGTCGCCATGAGAAGTCAGCTCTTTCGCGCGAGGGTTCGTCGGGAAGAGCGACGGGCGCGGACCGGTGGCCGGGCGCGTCGCGGACGTACGCCGTGCGCGCTGGCCGGAGGCCGGGGTTACGGCTTCACGGGGCCGCGCGCGGGGAAGGCGCGACAACACACCCGGTCGAAGTCGTGATGCTGACGGGACGGCCAGAAGGGCTCGAGGTCGTGGCGACCCGGCGCGTGGTGCTTCTGGAGGCTGGCCATGTCTCCATTGAACCACCACAGGGGCGCCCACCGCGACGGTGGACGCCCCTGTGTGACGAGCGCGGCGGCGGTCAGACCTGGCCGGCCTTCTCCAGCGCCTCGCAGCAGGTGTCGACGAGGAGGCGGGTCACCACGTACGGGTCGACGTTGGCGTTGGGACGGCGGTCCTCGATGTAGCCCTTGCCGTCCTTCTCGACCTGCCACGGGATGCGGACCGAGGCGCCGCGGTCGGAGACGCCGTAGCTGTACTCGTTCCACGGGGCGGTCTCGTGCAGGCCGGTGAGGCGGTCGTCGATGCCGGCGCCGTAGTTCTTGACGTGGTCCAGCGGCTTGGAACCCTCGCCGAGCGACTCGGCGGCGGTGATGATCGCGTCGTAGCTCTCGCGCATCGCCTTGGTGGAGAAGTTGGTGTGCGCGCCGGCGCCGTTCCAGTCGCCCTTGACCGGCTTGGGGTCGAGGGTGGCGGCGATGTCGAAGTCCTCGGCGGTGCGGTAGAGCAGCCAGCGGGCCACCCACAGGTGGTCGGAGACCTCCAGCGGGGAGACCGGGCCGACCTGGAACTCCCACTGGCCGGGCATGACCTCGGCGTTGATGCCGGAGATGGCGAGCCCCGCCTTCAGGCAGTTCTCCAGGTGGGCCTCGACGACCTCGCGGCCGAAGATCTCGTCGGCGCCGACACCGCAGTAGTAGCCGCCCTGGGGGGCCGGGAAGCCGCCCTTGGGGAAGCCGAGCGGGTAGCCGTCCTTGAAGAAGGTGTACTCCTGCTCGATGCCGAAGATCGGCTCCTGCGCGGCGTAGCGCTCGGCGACCTCGGCCAGCGCGGCGCGGGTGTTGGTCGGGTGCGGGGCCAGGTCCGTGTCCAGGACCTCGCACAGGACGAGCACGTCGTCGCCGCCGCGGATCGGGTCGGGGCAGGTGAAGACCGGCTTGAGCACGCAGTCCGAGGAGTGGCCCTCGGCCTGGTTGGTGGAGGAACCGTCGAAGCCCCAGACCGGCAGGGCGTCCAGGCCGGCCGGGGCGCCCGTGATGATCTTCGTCTTGGAACGGAGCTTGGCCGTCGGCGCGGTGCCGTCGATCCAGATGTACTCGGCCTTGAAGGTCACGGGGACACATCCTTCGGGTGGGTCTGGGCGCACATGCGGGTGCTGGTGCTGTGGCGCTGCTGCACCGGAGCGCCGCGGGTGATGCCCCGCAGCTTGTCAACAGGCGGTTTCCCGGCCATTGCCCGTTTGTGAACCCCGTGTTACCCGGGGGTGGTGTGGCCGGATTCGCGGTGTGAGGGGTCCCCGGGGGGTGAGGCCGGGCGGACGGGGTGGCCGGAGCGGTGCGGGGGAGCGGTGCCGGGGGCGGGGGTGGGGGCGGTGCTCGTATGCGACGTGCGGGGTGCGACGCTCGGGGGTGCGGGGTGCGGGGCGGGTGGGGGTGTGGGTGGGGGTGCGGGTGCGGGCGGCGACGGTCCCTCACCGGCCTGACGGTCCCTCGCCGGCCCGATGGTTCCTCGTGCCGGCCCGACGGCCCGGTGCCCGTGGAGGCCTGACCGTGCGGGGCGGCGGCCACTGGCGTCTAGCGGGACAGCGCGTCCCGGACCGCCTCGTCGGTGCGGGCGACGAGCGCCGTGCCGTCGTCCGCGGTGATGATCGGCCGCTGGATCAGCTTCGGGTGCTCGGCGAGCGCCGCGATCCAGCGCTCGCGCGCATCGGCGTCCCGGGGCCACTCCTTGAGCCCGAGTGCCTTGGCGGCCGCCTCCTGGGTGCGCGTGATGTCCCACGGTTCGAGTCCGAGGCCGGCGAGGACGTCGCGGATCTCGTCCGCGCTCGGTACGTCCTCCAGGTAACGGCGGACGGTGTAGTCGGCCCCCTCGGCGTCGAGCACACTGATCGCGCTGCGGCACTTCGAGCAGGCGGGATTGATCCAGATCTCCATGCCGACACGGTAGCCCGCAGACCCCCCGAACCCGTTGAGCCCCACCGGCCCCGCACCCCCGAAACCCCTGCTGGCCAGGGGGTTTTGTCAGTGCCCGGCGGTAGAATGGAAGCAGTGTTCGAGGGAATCGCACGGGGGCGCCGAGGCCCCCGCGCGGCCCCGACCGCGACAGGAGGATGCCCGTGCCCGCTGCCGCACTGAAGCCCGAGTTCCTGCCCACCCAGTCCACCGCGAAGCGCTCCGTGCCGCTCGAACTGCCCTGCGCCCCGGTGCAGAAGCGCCCGCTCCCGGCGGGCCGCCCGCGCGAGTGGTACGTCACGCACAACCGCCGGCTCAAGGCGATGCGGCTCGCCATCGCCCTGCTCGACTCCGGCGTCTACCTGCCCGACCAGGCCCGCGACGAGAAGATCCGCACCACGGCGCGGCTGATCGGCGTCCACCCGCCGTCGGCCACCACGTGCCGCATGGTGCGCGCGTTCATGCGCCACAACCGCTGAACCCGGTACCGGCGCCGGGCGCCCCGCTCCACGGGGCGTCCGGCGCTGAGGCAGTATTGGGCGCGTGAGGGCGTCTCCCTCGTCGCGAGTCATCGCGAAGTCGGCGTGAAGTCCTCGCGGCCCGGCGCCACTTGTGCCGGCGGGCCGCCCGGTCGCACCCCGCCGCAGCAGAAAGGTACGACGGTTGACTGAGGAGAGGACGGTGCCGGTTCCGCCGTCCTGGATGACGCCGTCCGGCCGGTACGGCCGCGCCGTCGCCCGGGCCTGCGACATCGCCATGGCGCTGGTGGTCCTGGTGGCGGCGGGGTACTACAGCGGCGAGTACGACCTGGTCCTGGGCTCGCTGATGGCACTGCCCCTGCTGGCCCGCAGGCGGTACCCGGCCACGGTGCTGGCGGTCGTCCTGGCGCTGAGCGCCGTCCAGTTCGTCCTGCACGGCCGGCCCGAGTACCCGCTGACGTCGGCGCCCGCCTCGTACGACGTGGCCGTGCTGTTCGCCATGCTGTCGGTCGTCCACCACTCCCGGACCGTCTGGATGCCGTATCTCGCGGGCGGCCTGGTGCTGCTGGCCCCGGTGGTCGAGATGGTGGGGATACCGCCCCTCGGGATCGAGCCGCGCGCCGATCTCCAGTCGCTCCTGATCTACTGGGGACTGACGCTGACGGTCTGGCTCACGGCCTTCGCCCTCCAGACGCGGCGCCTCTACGCCGAGAGCCAGGCGGACCGCGCCCTGCACATCCAGCGGGAACAGGAACAGCGCGTCCGGCTGGCGGCGGCCCGGGAGCGGGCCGACATCGCCCGTGAGCTGCACGACGTGGTGGCGCACAGCCTGGCCGTGATGATCCTCCAGGCCGACGGCGCCGAGTCCGTGCTGCGCAAGTCGCCGGACATGGCCCAGTCCGCGCTGAGGACGATCGCCGCCACCGGCCGGGACGCCATCGACGACATGCACCGCATCGTCCGGGTGCTGCGCGAGGGCAACCAGGACTCCGCCGACACTGGCCCGCCACGGCGCCTGGTCACCCTCGACGAGATCAAGGTCGTCGCCGAACGGGCACAGGCCGCCGGGCTGACCGTGGACGTGTCGGTCGAGGTCGGCGAGGGACGGCTGGCACCGGCGGAGGAGATGACGGCCTTCCGCATCGTCCAGGAGTGCCTCACGAACGTGCTCCGCCACGCCGGGGCCGGGGCCGGCGTCGACATCAGGCTCCACGAGGAGCAGGGCACCCTGCTGATCAGCGTCGTCGACGACGGAGCGGGCACCCTCGCCGGCCGCGGCGTCGGGGGCTCCGGAGGCAACGGCCTGGTGGGGATGCGGGAGCGGGTGGAACTCGCCGGGGGCACCTTCGAGGCCGGCCCCCGGCTCGGCAGCGGATGGCACGTACGTGCCTCGATTCCGACAAGGACGAAGTGATGACGCAGGCGGACAGAGCGATCAGGGTGGCCGTGGTGGACGACCAGCCGCTGATCCGGGCCGGGTTCTCCATGGTGCTGGCCGGTCAGGACGACATAGAGGTCGTCGGGGAGGCGGAGAACGGGGCCCAGGCCCTCGACCTGCTGCGCGAGGTGGAGGCGGACGTCGTCATCATGGACATCCGCATGCCCGTCATGGACGGCATCCAGGCCACCGAACAGCTGATGCGGAGGGACGATCCGCCCGGGGTGCTGGTGCTGACCACCTTCGACAACGACGAGGACGCCTTCGCGGCGCTGCGCGCCGGAGCCGGCGGTTTCCTGCTGAAGAACGCCCCCGCCCCGGAGGTCGTCAACGCCATCCGGGTCCTGGCCGCGGGGGAGTCGGTGGTGGCGCCCCGCATCACCCGGCTGCTCCTCGACCGGGTCTCGGACCGGCTGGCACCGGCGAACGAACAGGCCGAACGGCTGGACGTGCTCACCGCGCGCGAACGGGACGTGCTCACCCTGGTCGCCCGCGGGCTGTCCAACGCCGAGATCGCGTCGGACCTGTACGTCGCGGAGGCCACGGTGAAGACGCACCTGGGCAACCTCATGGCCAAACTGCACCTGCGGGACCGCGCCCAGGCCGTCGCGTTCGCCTATCAGTCCGGGCTGGTCAGTCCCTCCCCCTGAGGGCGCCTTCCCCTGAGGGCGCCTCTCCCTGGGGGCGCCTCCCCCCGAGGGTGCAGAAACGTCCCCGGGGTCTGCCCCCGGGGGTGCAGGGACCGCCCCGACCGGTGGGCCAGATCCGCCGCCTCCGATCTCGGATTCGTGGCCGATGTCCGGCGGGCCGCCGAACTCCAGACTTCTTCATGTCGCCGAACGCGGCCGAGAAGACGCCCACTGGAGGACCCGATGACCACCACGCCCGCCCCCGCCCCCGCCGCCAAGAACGACCGCGAGGACAACCGCAAGCGCAACCGCCTGATCATCGGCGCCGCCACCGCCGTGATCGCCGCGGCCCTGGTCGCCGGGGCCGCCTACTGGTGGCAGGATCACGACAAGCTCAGCCAGGCCTCCGCCGAGGACTGCAAGCTGGCGCAGCGCATCATCACCGAGGCCGAACAGATCTCCACCGGGTCCGCGGCGGACGCGCAGAAGTGGTGGGAGCAGACCGGCGACGAGCGCCGCGCCCAGATGGAGGACGGCTACCTCGGAGCCAAGATCTCCAACGTCGAGGGGCACGCGCTCGAAACCGCGAAGAACCCCTCCGCGGCGCCGTCCGCCAAGGAGCTGAAGAAGCTCCAGGAAGAGGCGCAGGGACACTGCTCGGCCTCCGGCGTCACCCTGTCCGTGCCGCGGCTCGGCTCCTGACCCGGATCGCGAGAACCGTCCTCATGGCTGTCCACACCGTCACCCCCGGCGACCCACCGGACGACGTCATCACCGCCACGGCCCTGGTGAAGACCTACCGTCAGGGCACCGCCGCGGTACGGGCCCTCGACGGGGTGTCCGTCGCCGTCCAGCGCGCCCGGTTCACCGCCGTCGTCGGCCCCTCCGGGTCGGGGAAGTCGACGCTGATGCACTGCGTCGCCGGACTCGACACCGTCACCTCCGGCCGCATCGTCCTGGACGGAACGGAGATCACCGGGCTGTCCGACCGGCAGCTGACCCGGGTGCGGCGGGAGCGGATCGGATTCGTCTTCCAGTCGTTCAACCTGCTGCCGCAGCTGACCGCCTACGAGAACATCGTGCTGCCCGTCACCATGTCCGGCGGACGCCCGGACCGCGCCCTGGTGGACCACCTCTGCGAAGTCCTCGGCATCGCCCACCGGCTGGCGCACCGCCCGTCCGAACTGTCCGGGGGCCAGCAGCAGCGGGTCGCCGTGGCCCGGGCGCTGGTGGCCCGGCCGGCGGTGGTCTTCGCCGACGAACCCACCGGCAACCTCGACTCCCGGACCGGCGCCGAAGTCCTCACCATGCTGCGCCAGTCCGTCGACGACCTGGGCCAGACGGTCGTGATGGTCACCCACGACCCCTCGGCCGCGCAGTACGCGGACCGGGTGCTGACCCTCGCGGACGGACGTGTCCAAGGCGACGAGCACACCGCCCCCTCCCGGCGGGTCGCCGCCCTCGCCACCGACGTCATGCGGAGGCGGCGATGAGGGGCCCGTGGCGCGCGACCGTCCTGGGCTCCCAGGTGGCGGAACTGCTGCGGCGGCCCGGACGGTTCGCGGCGACCGGACTGTCGCTGCTGATCGCGGCCTTCGTCGTCTTCGGCGCCGTCACGGCCCAGCAGATCATCACCGCGACCGTCGTCGACAGGTTCCGCGGCACGCCCGAGGCGGTGTCGCTGGTGGTCACGCCCGGCGACGGCGGCGAGGACATCGGCGAGGCCGGGCTCCGCGCGATCCGCGGGACACCCGGGGTCGCCGAGGCCGTCGGCCGGCTCGACGGCGGCGCCCCGCTGGACGGCAGCGCCGTCGAACGCTACCTCGAACTGTCCGCGGACCCGGGCACCGGCGCCCTGTCGGGCGTACGGCTGACCGAGGGCGCGTACCCCTCCGGGCCCGGCCGGCTCGCCGTCGACACCGAGGCCGCGCGGGCCTACGACCTCGCCCCCGGATCGTCGCTGACCCTGCTCCAGCCCGCGTCCGACGGCGAGGGCACCCGACGGGTGACGGTCGAGGTCAGCGGCATCGTCCGCGGTACGACCACGACCGCGGCGGGGCCCACCGGTTACGCCCCCGGTCCCCGACTCCAGGAACTGCTCGGGGTGTCGGGCTACTCCCGCATCGACGTCCGCACCGACCCCGCGTCGTCCTCCGCGTCCGCGGACCCGGCCGGGCGGATCCGGCAGGCGGTGCCCGGCGCGCTGGTGCGGTCCGGGGACGAGGTACGGGAGGAGGAGGCCGACGCGGCGGTGGCGGACGCGAAGGACATCCTGGAGCTGGTCACCGTCTTCCTCGGCGTCGCCGTAGGCGCGGCCGTGCTCGTCGCCACCTCCACCTTCCGCATCGTCTTCACCCGGCGCGTACGCCAGTTGGCACTGCTGCGCGCCATCGGGGCCACCCCACGACGGCTCGCCGCCGCGCTCGTCGTCGAGGGGGCGGTGGTCGGCCTGCTGGCCGGCGCGGCCGGTGTGCTGGCGGCCTGGGGCTGCGGACAGCTCGTCCCCCCGGTCGCCGGACGGTTCGGGCACGACCTGTCCGCCCCCTCGGGGATGCCGCTGACGGAGGCCGTCCTCACCGTGCTCGGCACCGGTGTGCTGGCGGTCCTCGCGGTCCTGGCCCCGTCGCTGAGCGCTTCCCGGGTCTCCCCGCTGCAGGCCCTGCGCAGCGCCGCGTCGGAACAGGGCGCCGCGGGCGGCACCGTCCGGACCCTGCTGGGCCTGCTGTGCGCGGCGGGCGCCGCGCTGCTGGCCTGGCAGCAGTACGACGGGCTGCCCCAGCCGGGCGACGCGGAGTACGACCGCTTCACGGCGCTGACCGGCGTCGTCCTCTCGGGCGCCCTGGCCTTCCTGGCGCTGATCGCCCTCGGCCCCGTACTGGTCCGGCCGGTGCTGGCGGCCGTCGCCGTGCCCCTGCGCCGCACCGGCGCGGCCGGCCGGCTCGCGGTCGCGGGCGTCGGGGGAGCGCCGGGCCGGGCCGCCTCGGTCTCGGTCGTGGTCGCCCTCGGCGTCTGCCTGGTCGGCTCGACCCTGACCTGCCTCGCCTCCCTGAACGCCTACGAGCGCTACCGGCAGGCCGTGGAGTCCCCCGCCGACTTCCACCTGTACCCGAGGGACGCCGGGACCCTGGACCGGTCGCTCGCCGCCGACCTGGCCGCCCACCCCGAACTGGCCGGCGTGACCGCGTTCCGCACGGCGGAGGCCGTCGAGGACTCCCGCGGCGTCACCGTCTCCGACCTCGACCTCGGCGCCGTACGCTCCGGTGTGGGCCTGAGTGCCCGCACCGGCTCCCTCGGCCGCCTCGCGCCCGCCCACGTCGTCGTGGACGCCGACCACGCCCACCGGCTCGGCGTCCGGGCGGGCGACCGGGTCACGCTGGAGTTCGAGGGCCGCCCCGTCCGGCTCACCGTGGCGGCGACACTGCCCGGAGCCGGCCCCTACGGCGGGAACTTCTTCGTCCCCGCCGCGGATCTCACCCGGATGGGAGCGGACCCCGCGCCCACCACCGTCACCGCCGACGCCGCGGAGGACAGCGCCGAGGGGCGGATACGCGCCCAGCGGGCCATCACCGACACCCTGACCGGCCCTGAGCGCGGCGACGGCCGGGTCATCGCCGAGGACTCGGGCGCGGTGGCCGGGCAGTCGGACGACCTGCGGACGATGGCCACCACGGTGATCATGGTCCTGGGCCTGACCGTCCTGGTCGCGGTCGTGGGCGTCGCGACCACGGCGAGCCTCACCGTCGTCGAGCGCAAGCGGGAGTTCGGACTGCTGCGGGCCCTGGGGCTCGGCGGCGCGGCCGTGCACCGCATGGTCACGGTGGAATGCGCGCTCTACGGCGTCCTGGGCGGGGTCCTCGGACTTGCGCTCGGCGTGCCGTACTCCTGGCTGGTGGTCCGGGTCGCCGAGACGAGCGCCCCGTTCAGCCTCCCCGCGGGAGAACTCGCGGCGGTCTTCACCACGCTCGTCCTGGTGACCGCCGCCGCGGGAACGCTGCCCGCCCTCCGCGCCTCCCGGACCTCACCGACGGTCGCCGTCGCCCAGGCCGAGTAGCGGCCAGGACGACGGCCCCGGCGGTCGTGGCAGCTCAGTACGGCGCGCGGAAGTTGGCGTAACCGAGCAGCAGGATGACCGCGGCCACACAGCCGAGCACCACGGCGGTCGACACCCACGAGGAGCCGCGGCCCCGCGCCGGCTCCGGATCCGCCCGGAAGGGGACCGGTCCGGGCGGGTTCTCCTTCCAGCGCGCGGCGAGCATCCGGGCCCGCGCGGACGGCTCCTTGTGCGGCGCGTCATCCGCCCACCTCAGGTCGAACTCCCGCTCCTCATCGGCCTGTCCGGACATCGCGGATGCCCCTCCCCGTCTTCCGTTCGAACAACCGCGCCAGTAAACCAGGAAAGCCGACTTCCCGTGTACACACCAGCGACCCGGTCACCAGGCGGGGGTGACCGCCGCCTGGCCGCCCCAGGACTCCTGCCGGTTCCCCGTGGCGCTCTCCCACCACCAGTGCGAGAGGGTCCCGTCGGCCGCGGTCCCGTACACGTGCTGTACGTCGCCGACCACGTGCGCCACCGGATCGGAGCGGACCGTCCCCGTCAGTACCGCGTACCGCACGCTGTAGGAGGGGTCCCACCACCAGTGGGCCAGGGTGTCGTCGGCGGTCCGGGCGAAGACGTGCTGCTGGGAGCCGTGGGCGAAGGCGATCGGACGGCCGCCGAGCGGCACGGGCGTGGACCAGGTCTGCCGCTTCACCACCTGGGTGCCGGCGTCCCACCACCAGTGCGTCAGGGCGCCGTCCGCGTCCGCCGCGAAGACGTGCTGCTGCCCGTTGTGGACGAACGCCGTCGGCGTGCCCCGCGCGCTGCCCTCCCAGGACTCGTGCCGCACCCCGGGGCCCTTCGTCCACCACCAGTGGTGGAGCTTCCCGTCGGCCCCGGCCGCCCACACGTGCTGCTGGCCGCCGTACGTCACCGCCACGGGGTCCCCGGCCAGGGAACCGGCCGCCGCCCAGGTCTGCCGGCGCAGCTCGCCGCTGGCCGCGTCGTAGAAGTGGTGCAGCAGCCGGCCGTCGGTCGCCCGCACGAAGGCGTGCTGCTGACCGGCGGTGACCAGGGCCGCGGGCGTCCCGGCCACCGTGCCGGCCGGCAGCCAGGTCTCCTGGACCACGCTGCTCGTGGCGCTGTCCCAGAAGCGGTGCTGGAGGCTGCCGTCGGTGCCCCGGGCCAGGACGTGCTGCTGGTCGCCGTAGGGGAAGGCCACCGTCTCCCCGGCGACGCCGGTGCCCCAGGTGCCGCGCTTGACCGTGCCGTCGGCCTCCTCGAACCAGTGGCCGAGGCCGCCGGCGGGGGTCGGGGCGAACAGGTGGAGCTGGCTGGGCGAGGTGGTGGGCAGCGCCCCGGTGTACTGGTTGCCGGTCAGGGACCGGGCGTCATCCGGCTGGTCCAGGTCCGCCTCGGTGAAGGGCGCCCACTTGATGAACTCGTGCTGTGCGGTGTTCCCGCCCTCGTAGAGGATGCCGTACCGCCCGTCCGACAGCTCGACCATGTCGGAGTAGGCGGAGATGCCGTCCGTCACCAGCGCCCCCTGCTCGGGGGTCTGCCAGGTGAGACCGCCGTCGAAGGAGGAGCGGATGGTCAGGTTCTCGCGGGCGCCGGTGTCGGTGGGCGCGGCCAGCAGCACCCGGTCGTAGCCGTCCTCGTCCTCGGCGCGGACGGCCAGGGTGGAGGCCTGTACGCCGACGGAGGGCAGCGGCAGGGGTTCCAGCGGGGCGAAGTCCGTCTCGAACGTCAGGCCCTGGTCCCGGGAGACGGCGTAGGCCGCCCGGACCGTGTCGGTGCCCTCCTCGTTGCGGGCCGTGGCGACCAGGCTGCCGTCGGAGCGTTCGAAGACGCTCAGCTCCTGGACGCCCAGCTCGGGCTCGGCACCGTGCGAGGAGGCGCCCGCCTGCCAGGTGACGCCCCCGTCGTCGCTGTAGATCAGGGCGCCGCCCAGCGGGTCGACCTTGGTCCTGCCGGGGGCGAGCCGGACGGTCAGGCCGGCCACCATGCGCCCGGCCTCGGCGCCGCGGGTCAGCGTGATGCCGTGCGAGGGGCCGGTGCCCAGCTGCCCCTGCCCGAGCGTCCCCCACTCCGGCTTCCACACGGAGGCGGTGATCTCCTTCGCCGGCGCCCAGCTCGCGCCGTCGTCCGTGCTCGTCCGCACGTAGGCGCGCCGGTAGTTCTCGGTGTAGAGCAGGACGACGTCACCGTCGGCGGGGTCCACGATCGGGGTGGCGTTGTGCGGGAAGGCGAGGCGGCCCGACTCCTGTCTGCTGCCGGTCACCACCGACAGCGCGCTCCAGGTCGCGCCGGCGTCGGCGGACCGCTTCAGGACGATGTCCATCCGGCCGCTGTCACCGCAGTCGTCGTCCCGCGCCTCGGCGAAGGCGAGCAGCGTGCCGTCCTGCGCCCGGACCACCGAGGGCGCCCGGAAGCAGGAGTACCCCGACTCGCCCGAGACGAAGACGGTGCTGTGGCCTGTCGGCACGTCCCCGGCCGGCACCAGGCCGACGGGCGCCGGCACCGCGCGCGGGACCTCGCCGGTCACGGCCCCCGCTCCCAGGAGCACCGCCACCACCGCGAGCAGGGCTGCCAGGACCGTGCCCGCCCCCCTGGCCGCGCGTCTCCCCGTGCCGCCCGTGGACGTCGAGCCGTCGGACATCCGAGCCCCCCAGGATCGAAGTCGGCGGCCGCTCCCCGCGGACCGCACCCACTGATCATGCTCCGCCCCGGCCGTCGGCGCGCTGAACGGGGACCGGCGCCGGGAATCACCTTTGGTGGCGAACAGGTGAACGATCAGCCGGGGCCGGGGCGCCGGGCGGCCCGGGAACGCGGCAGGGCCGCCCCGGACGGGGCGGCCCTGCGCTGCGCTGACGAAGACGCGTCGATCACACGTCGAAGTAGAGCTCGAACTCGTGCGGGTGCGGACGCAGCTGGAGCGGGGCGATCTCGGTGGTGCGCTTGAGGTCGATCCACGTCTCGATCAGGTCGGAGGTGAAGACGTCGCCCTGGAGGAGGAACTCGTGGTCGGCCTCCAGGCGGTCCAGGACCGCGCCCAGCGAGGTCGGGACCTGCGCCACGCTCGCGTGCTCCTCGGGAGCCAGCTCGTAGAGGTCCTTGTCGATCGGCTCGGCCGGCTCGATCTTGTTCTTGATGCCGTCCAGGCCCGCGAGCAGCAGCGCGGAGAAGGCCAGGTACGGGTTGCCGGAGGAGTCGGGCGCGCGGAACTCGACGCGCTTGGCCTTCGGGTTGGAGCCGGTGATCGGGATGCGCATCGCGGCGGAGCGGTTGCGCTGCGAGTACACCAGGTTGATCGGCGCCTCGAAGCCCGGTACCAGGCGGTGGTACGAGTTCACCGTCGGGTTGGTGAAGGCCAGCAGCGACGGGGCGTGCTTGAGGATGCCGCCGATGTAGTAGCGGGCCATGTCGGAGAGGCCGGCGTAGCCCTGCTCGTCGTAGAACAGCGGGTCGCCGTTGCTCCACAGCGACTGGTGGACGTGCATGCCCGAGCCGTTGTCGCCGAAGATCGGCTTCGGCATGAAGGTCGCCGTCTTGCCGTTCTTCCAGGCCACGTTCTTCACGATGTACTTGAAGAGCTGGAGGTCGTCGGCGGCGGCGAGCAGCGTGTTGAACTTGTAGTTGATCTCGGCCTGACCGGCGGTGCCCACCTCGTGGTGCTGGCGCTCCAGCTGCAGGCCGGACCGCTCCAGCTCCAGGGAGATCTCGGCGCGCAGGTCGGCGAAGTGGTCGACCGGCGGGACCGGGAAGTAGCCGCCCTTGTAGCGGACCTTGTAACCCCGGTTGTTCTCCACCGCGCCGGTGTTCCAGGCGCCGGCCTCGGAGTCGATGTGGTAGAAGGACTCGTTCGCGCCGGTGGCGAAGCGGACGGAGTCGAACACGTAGAACTCGGCCTCGGGGCCGAAGAACGCGGTGTCGGCGATGCCGGTGGAGGCGAGGTAGGCCTCGGCCTTCTTCGCCACGTTGCGCGGGTCGCGGGAGTACTGCTCGCCCGTGATCGGGTCGTGGATGAAGAAGTTGATGTTGACCGTCTTGTCCCGGCGGAACGGATCGACCCGCGCGGTGGACAGGTCGGCGCGGAGCGCCATGTCGGACTCGTGGATGGCCTGGAAGCCGCGGATCGAGGAGCCGTCGAAGGCCAGCTCCTCGGCCGGGTCGAAGGCCGAGGCCGGGATCGTGAAGTGCTGCATCACACCCGGCAGGTCGCAGAAACGGACATCGACGAACTTGACGTCCTCGTCCGCGATGAACTTCTTGGCCTCGTCGGCGTTCTGGAACATCCAGCTCCTCCTACTCCCGACCGTCCCGCCGGGGTGGTAGATCGTTCGTGCGGCCAGTGCGGGTGGCACACGCTGTCCACGACCCTAGGGACGGGTGATTTCTCGGGCGTGACCCATTTGTTTCGCAGAAGTTAACCGGCTCCGTTCCAGGCTAGTCCCGTCCCACCCCGCCCGGTACCGGTCCAGAACGCGCGCAGTACCGTGTATCCGTGGACAAGAGGCAAGCAATCGGATCGTGGCTGTCCGGGCCCCGCGCGGCCATGGAGGAGGCGGGTGCCGACTTCGGTCACCGCGGCAAGGAGCTGGGCCTCCCCGAGGAGGGGCCGGGTTCGATCGCCGGTCCCGGCAGGCGGCTCGGCGCGCTGGCCGTCGACTGGGCCCTGTGCCTGCTGATCGCATACGGCCTGATCACCGACGGCTATGGGCAGGCGACCTCCAACTGGGCGCTGCTCATCTTCTTCGTCCTGAGCGTCCTGACCGTCGGCACCCTCGGCTTCACCCCGGGCAAGCGCCTCTTCGGCCTGCGCGTCGTCGAGCTGGGCACCGGCCGGGTCAGCCCGCCGCGCGCCCTGCTCCGCTCGGTGCTGCTGTGCGTGGCGATCCCCGCGCTGATCTGGGACCGCGACGGCCGCGGCCTGCACGACCGGCTGGCGCGCACGGTCGAGGTCCGGATCTGAGGACCGCGTACGCAGACGTGAGTGGGGGCGCCCGGAAACTCTCCGGGCGCCCCCACTCACGTCTGCGCGGAGCGCGTGTCTAGCGCGGGCCCTTCGGCATCCGCATCCCCTTGGGCATCGGGCCCTTGGGCAGCGGCATGTTGCTCATCAGGTCGCCCAGGGCGCGCAGCCGGTCGTTGGTCACGGTGACCTGCGGACCGGTCAGGACGCGCGGCAGCTTGAGCATGGTCGTGCGCAGCTTCTTCAGCGGCACCTGGCCCTCGCCGTCGCCCACGATCAGGTCGTGCACGGGAACGTCGGCGACGATCCGGTTCATCTTCTTCTTCTCGGCGGCCAGCAGGGACTTCACCCGGTTCGGGTTGCCCTCCGCCACCAGCACGATGCCGGCCTTGCCGACCGCGCGGTGCACCACGTCCTGGTTGCGGTTCATCGCCACCGCCGGGGTCGTCGTCCAGCCCCGGCCGACGTTGTCCAGTACCGCCGCGGCGGCGCCCGGCTGGCCCTCCATCTGCCCGAAGGCCGCCCGCTCGGCCCGGCGCCCGAACACGATCGCCGTCGCGAGGAAGGCGAGCAGCAGGCCCAGGATGCCGAGATAGATGGGGTGACCGATCAGGAAACCGATCGCGAGGAAGACACCGAAGACGATGATTCCGACAGCCGCGAGTACAAGACCGATCTTCTTGTCGGCCCTGCGGGTCATCTTGTAGGTCAGAGCGATCTGCTTCAGTCGCCCGGGGTTCGCGGCGTCCGCCGCGTTGTCCTTCCTCGCCATGCACCGAAGTCTACGTGTCCCCGGCAGCGCCGACGAAGGCAGTCTCCGCGGGGGAGCCCCGCGGCGGGTGTCAGAGGCGGACGGAGGCGCTCTGGCCGGCCTGGGCGGCCTGGCCGAGAACGCGCTCGGCCTCGACGCGGTCCTTGGCGCGGCGGCGGTCCTCCAGGACGGATGTCCAGGCGTTGCGGCGGGCGGTGCGCTGGCCACCGCTCATCAGCAGCGACTCGACGGCGCGCAGGGCAGTGGTGAGCGACGGGATGGCGGTGGCGCGGACGGGCGCGGCCTGCATCTGGAGGTCCCCCCTCGGGACGGCGGTGGATGGCGGTGCGGGGTGTTGGGCAAGGCTGTACGTGGCGTGAGTCCAGCGTCACTGATTGGTGTTACCAGGGCGTGACCCGCCGGTCAAACACCCATGAAGCCCCGGAGTCGGGGGCCGGAACGCCGACGCGGCCCCGACCGTGGCCCTCATCTGCGAGGACGGCCGGGACCGCGTCGAACTGGCCATTACCGGTCAGTAGCTTCTTGTGCTTGAATTCACACGGCCTGCGCGGCGACGAAGGAACCGCGCTTCTCGACCGCCATCTGGTACAGCCGCCCGGCCCGGTACGAGGAGCGCACCAGCGGGCCCGACATGACGCCGGAGAAGCCGATCTGCTCGGCCTCCTCCTTCAGCTCCACGAACTCGTGCGGCTTGACCCAGCGCTCGACCGGGTGGTGGCGCACGGAGGGCCGCAGGTACTGCGTGATGGTCACCAGCTCGCAGCCCGCCTCGTGCAGCTGCTTCAGCGCCTCGCTGACCTCCTCGCGGGTCTCGCCCATGCCGAGGATCAGGTTGGACTTGGTCACCAGGCCGAAGTCGCGGGCCTCGGTGATGACCTTCAGGGAGCGCTCGTAGCGGAAGCCGGGGCGGATGCGCTTGAAGATGCGCGGGACCGTCTCGACGTTGTGCGCGAAGACCTCGGGGCGGGAGGCGAAGACCTCGGCGAGCTGCTCGGGCACCGCGTTGAAGTCGGGGGCCAGCAGCTCGACCTTGGTACGGCCCTCCGCGCGCTCGGCGGTCTGCTGGTGGATCTGGCGCACCGTCTCGGCGTACAGCCAGGCGCCGCCGTCCGCCAGGTCGTCGCGGGCGACGCCGGTGATGGTGGCGTAGTTCAGGTCCATGGTGACCACGGACTCGCCGACGCGGCGCGGCTCGTCGCGGTCGAGCGCCTCGGGCCTGCCGGTGTCGATCTGGCAGAAGTCGCAGCGCCGGGTGCACTGGTCGCCGCCGATGAGGAAGGTCGCCTCGCGGTCCTCCCAGCACTCGTAGATGTTGGGACAGCCGGCTTCCTGGCAGACGGTGTGCAGGCCCTCGCCCTTCACCAGGTTCTGCATCTTCGTGTACTCGGGGCCCATTTTCGCCCGGGTCTTGATCCACTCGGGCTTGCGCTCGATGGGGGTCTGGCTGTTGCGGACCTCCAGGCGCAGCATCTTGCGTCCGTCGGGTGCGACTGCGGACACGACCGGCTCCCTAGCGTTGATTCTTCGGCGTCTTCAGGGTACGCCCGTGTTTTCGAAAGCCCGTCCCCTGTCTCAGGCGGCCGGTGTCTTCTCGATCACGCGCGGCTTGAGTTCCGCGTTCTCCAGTACGTCCCGCAGGTGCCGCTCCACGACCGGCAGCACCTCCTCGATCGTGACGTCCCGGCCCAGCTCGTTCGCCAGGGAGGCGACGCCGGCGTCCCGGATGCCGCACGGGATGATCTTGTCGAACCACTTGTTGTCGGGCTGCACGTTGAGCGCGAACCCGTGCATGGTGACGCCCTTGGCGACCCGGATGCCGATCGCGGCGATCTTCCGGTCCTCGCGGCGCTGCCCGGCGTTGGAGGGCGCGTACTCCGGGCCGTTGAGCCGGGGGTCGAACTCCTCGTCGGTCAGCCGGGGGTCGAAGTCGAGCGAGAGCCCGCCGAGCGACGGGCGCTGTTCGGCAGGGTCCTTGGCGTCGCCGAGGACCCAGACCCCGCTGCGGCCCTCGACCCGGGTGGTCTCCAGGCCGAACTCGGCGCAGGTGCGGATCAGCGCCTCCTCCAGCCGCCGTACGTGCGCGACGACGTCCACCGGGCGCGGGAGCTTCTGGATCGGGTAGCCCACCAGCTGGCCGGGGCCGTGCCAGGTGATCTTGCCGCCGCGGTCCACGTCGATGACCGGGGTGCCGTCGAGGGGGCGCTCGTTGTCAGCCGTGCGCCGGCCGGCCGTGTAGACCGGCGGGTGCTCAAGGAGCAGCACGGTGTCCGGGACCTCGTCGGCGAACCGCGCCGCGTGCACCCGGCGCTGCTCGTCCCACGCCTCCTGGTACTCGACCGCCTCCGCACCGAACCCCATACGGACGAACCGCAACCCACTCACGGCAAGCGCCTCCCTGGACGTAGTAAGGCACGACTGGTGCCCACGCCACTGTACGTCCGCCCCTTGGGGTGCCGACGGGGGACCGGGACCGTCAGCCGGACGGCCGATCCTCACACGATCGGATGAATAGATGGGGAAGAGTGCGATGGGGTGCTTACTCTCCGCTACATTCGCGCCGTTCACGAGGCCATAAGGGCTGCTCACAGGCAATCCGGGCACTTCGCACGCCCCGGAAGGCAGGAGACCGCACCGCACCATGACGGAACGACCCGCGCAGCGCACCCCCAACCGCCAGCTCGCCGCGCTCATCGCCGAAGCCGGCTTCTCCAACGCGGGTCTCGCGCGTCGCGTCGACCAGCTCGGCCTCGAACACGGACTGGACCTCAGATACGACAAGACGTCCGTCACCCGATGGCTGCGCGGCCAGCAGCCCCGAGGCACCACCCCCGCACTGATCGCCGAGGTCTTCACCCGGCGTCTGGGCCGCCGGCTCACCGCCCAGGACCTCGGCCTGGACGCGTGCGCACCCGTCTACGCGGGCCTGGAGTTCGCCGCGACCCCCGAGGAGGCCGTCGACATCGTCAGCGGCCTGTGGCGCAAGGACTCCGGCAGCCATGCCGAACTCCGCAAGATCGCGTTCACCCCGGCGGGCCTCGTCGTGCCCAGCCGGGACTGGCTGATCGGCCGCGCCGACGACAAGGTGGCCCGCGCCGAGCCGCCGGTCCGCATCCCCGCCCAGGGCCGCCCGGCGGTCCCCGGCATCCCGGCCCAGCTGGAGGCCGGGGGCCGGCGCCGCTCCCCGGTCGACCGCGGCCCCGGACTGCGGGTCGGCGCCGGCGACCTGGCCGCGCTGCGCTCGGTGGGCGAACTCTTCCGCAGCCTGGACGAGCGCTACGGCGGCGGCCACGCCCGGCAGGCCCTGGTCCGCTACCTCGAACACGAACTGGAGCCGATGCTGCGCGGCAGCTACGGCGAGCAGACCGGCCGCCGCCTGTTCGCCGCCGCCGCCGACCTCACCCGGCTGGCCGGCTGGACCTCGTACGACATCGCGGCGCACGGGCTCGCGCAGCGCTACTTCGTGCAGGCCCTGCGGCTCGCGCAGGCGGCCGGGGACCGGCCCTACGGGTCCTACGTGCTGGCCACCATGAGCCGGCAGGCCGTCTACCTCGGGCACGGGCGCGAGGCGGTGCAGCTCGCCCGCGTCGCCCAGCAGGGCGTCGGCAGCACCGCGCCGCCCGTGGTGCAGGCGCTGCTGCACGTCTGCGAGGCGCGCGGGTACGGGGTGCTCGGCGAGGTACGGGCCTGCACCGCGGCCCTGGTGCGGGCCGAACGGGCCATGGAGGCCGCCCGGCCCGGCGACGAGGTGCCGCACTGGGCGCGGTTCTTCGACGAGGCGCAGCTCGCCGACGAGCTGGCCCACTGCCACCGGGACCTCCAGCAGTTCAGGGTCGCCGCGCAGCAGGCCGAGCGGTCCCTGCAACTGCGGCCCGCGGCGCAGGCCCGCAGCCGGCTGTTCTGCCGGGTGGTGCTGGCCACCGCCCGGCTGGGCCTCGGCGAGCTGGACGCGGCGTGCCAGCTGGGGGCCGAGGCGGCCGGGCAGGCGGCGGAGATGCGGTCGGTGCGGGCGGTGGAGTACGTGCGGGAGTTCGAGCGGAGGCTGGAGCCGTACCGAGACGCGGCGCCGGTCCGGGGGTATCGGGACAAGGTCGCGGCCTTGGGGTAGCCCCCTGGGATGTCCGGCCGGGTGCGGTGCCACCGGGGTCGTTCGCGCCCGCGCGGCGGAGCCGCGTGTCGATACAGCCCCGCGCCCCCTTCGGGGCGCGGTCCGTCACGCCGCCCGGGGAGTGGGGCCGGGGTCCGCCCGGTGCAGGGAGCCCTTCGTCCCCAGGTCCGCCAGGACGGCCGTCGCCGCCCGGTGGGCCGAGCGGAGGGCGCCCTGGACGGTGCCGGCGTCGCGGTGGTCGCCGCAGACGTACAGGCCCGCCAGCAGGCGTACCGGGCGGCGCGGGTCGTGCGGCGGGCGCATGGCCGGCACCGCCTCGGGCGTGTGGTGCACCGCCAGGGTCTCCCAGCGCGCGGTCGAGGTGCCGTAGAGGCGGGACAGATGGGCGCGTACGGCGGTGTCGACGTCGGGCGGGGGCGGGCCGAGCACGGTGGACGACACCAGGGCGCGGCCGGCCGGGGCGCGGGACGGGTCCACCTCGCTGACCACGGCCGTGTGGGCGACCGGGCCGCCCCGGTCGGCGTCGAGCAGCAGGGCCGTGCCGGTCGCCGGGGGCTCGTCGGTGGTGTGGTGCACCACCGTCACCGGGTGGAAGTCCGGGACCCGCAACCCCGGCAGCAGCTCGGCGGCGGCCCGGGCGTCGGTGGCCAGCAGCACCGCCCGGCAGCGCAGGACACCGTGCGCGGCGGTGGTCACCGCGTTGGTGGCGATCGAGGTGACCCGTACGCCGGTGCGCACGGTGCCCGGCGGCAGCGCCCCGGCCAGCAGGGCCGGCAGGGCCTCGGCGCCGCCCTCCGGCAGCCCCAGCCGGCCGGTCGCGAAGGCGCGCAGCGCCAGGTCGGCGCACCGGCTGGAGGTGGTCAGCTCCGGGTCGCACAGCAGCGCGGCGAGCAGCGGACGCAGGAAACCGTCGATGGTGCGGGCGGGCAGCCCGCGGACGGCGAGCGCCTGCCGCGCGGGCAGCTCCGGGCGGGCCAGCAGCCGTTCGACCGGCGTGGTCGCCAGCCGGGTGAGCGCGGCGGTCAGCCGGGCCTGGTCGACGGCGGTGCCCAGCGGGGACCCGGCCCGCACCCGGCGCGCCACCGCCTGCCGCCCGGCCGCCCGGGGGAAGGCCCCGGTCCGGCCGGCGCCCGGCACCGGCCCACGCGCCCCCGGCACCGGCCGCGGAGCGCTCGCCAGAGCGCGCACGGCGTGCAATGCGCCCCGTGCGCCCCCGGAGCCGTAGGGGGCGCTCACGCGGTGGTGCAGACCTTCGCTGTGGACCAGGGCCCCCGGTGCGAAGGGCCGCAGCACGAGCCCGTCCAGGCCGGGGACGAGCCTCAGTTCGGGGCCGGACGCCGACAGCGACTGCCCGATCCGGTCGAGCCGGAAACCGTCGACCTTCTCGGTCGCCATCCGGCCGCCCGTCACGGGGGCCGCCTCCAGGACCACGGTCGACACTCCCTGGCTGGTCAGCCGGTGTGCCGCCGCGAGTCCGGCGACCCCGGCCCCCACGACGACGACGTCCGCCTGGTACGCGGGCTCAAGCACGTGCCCCTCCTCGCGATCGCGCGGCAACTGGAGGCGGCTGGGCCCCCAACTGGCCTTCGGATTACCCGAGTTCAGATCGAGACTAGGGCCGCGTCCGGCCGGTGACAGTCGCACGGAGCCAGGGCACGGTCGCACGCAGGTCGCACGCGGCCGGGTCCGCTCGGTCCCGGCCGTCGCCCGGCGCGCCGCCGCGACGGGTCACAGGGCCGCGCGGATCGCCCCGTCGATCTCCGGGAACGCGAACCGGAAGCCCGACTCCAGCAGCCGCCCCGGCACGACCCGCGCGCTGCCCAGCACGTCCCCGGCCATCTCGCCGAGCACCGTGCGCAGCACCGGAGCGGGGACCGCGAAGAGGGTGGGCCGGCGCAGCACCCGGCCCATCGCCTCGGTGATCTCCCCGTTGGTGCGCGGCCGCGGGGCGGTCAGGTTGAACGGGCCGGACAGGTCCTCGCGGGCCAGCAGATGGCGGATCGCGGCCACCTCGTCGTGCAGCGCGATGAACGACCAGTACTGCCGCCCGTCGCCCAGGCGCCCGCCGAGTCCCGCCTTGAACAGCGGGAACAGCCGCCCCCAGGCCCCGCCGCCGCGCGCGACGACCAGCCCGGTACGGGTGAACACCGTCCGTACCCCGGCCTCCCGGGCGGGCGCGGCGGCGGCCTCCCACTCGACGCACACGCCGGGCAGGAAGCCCTCGCCCGCGGGGGCGCTCTCGTCCACCGCCCGCTCCCCGGTCTCCCCGTAGAGACCGATCGCGCTGCCGTTCACGAAGACCCCCGGCGGCCGGTCCAGGGAGGCGACGGCGCGGGCCAGCGCCGCCGTACCGTGGACCCGGCTGTCGCGGATCCGCGCCTTGTACGCCGCCGTCCAGCGCCGGTCGCCCACGCCGGCCCCGGCCAGGTTGACCACGGCGTCGCAGCCGGCCAGCCCGGCCGTGTCCACCCGGCCGCGCTCGGGGTCCCAGCGGACCTCGCCCGGCCCCCGGGGCGCGTGCCGCACCAGGCGCACCACCTTGTGCCCGTCCGCCGTCAGGGACCGCGCCAGCGCGCTGCCGATCAGACCGGACGCGCCGGCCACCGCGATGCGGGAAGGTTCCATGGGAACATCCTGCCGCCACCGGGGAATCAGCGCCTCGGGGGCCGCCGGCGCCGCGCCGTAGAGTGACCGCCATGCCCGAAGCGCCGCACATACGATCCGCCCGGTCCGACGACGAAGAGGCGCTGCGCCTGCTCGACCGGGAGACCTGGTCCCCGCTGCACGCGGTCTCGCCCCGCCCGGAGCCGGACGCCCCCTTCTTCCGGGAGCACGCGGGCCCCGACGCCCACCTCGTCGCCGAACTCGACGGCCGCGTCGTCGGCTACCTCCGCCTCGGGCACCCCACCCCGCTCGCCTCCAACCGGCACGTCCGCGCGGTCCACGGCCTCGCCGTCGCCGAGGCGGCCCGCGGCCACGGCATCGGCCGCCTCCTGCTGCGCGCCGCCGCCGAGGAGGCCCGCCGCGAGGGCGCCCGCCGCCTCACCCTGCGCGTCCTCGGCCCCAACACGCCCGCCCGCAGGCTCTACGAGTCCGAGGGCTTCGTCGTCGAAGGGGTACAGCCCGAGGAGTTCCTCCTGGACGGCGCGTACGTCGACGACGTGCTGATGGGCAAGTCCCTGCGCTGAGCCTGTGGCGCCGGGCTACGACGTCACCGGCGCCCCCGTGTCCACGGCCGCCGTGGCCGTCGCCGCGCGCCGTGCCTCGCCGGAGACCTCGGCCGCCGTCAGCACGTACCCGGTGGCGGCGTCGGAGGTGGAGCGGGCGAAGACCACGCCGTACACCCGGCCCTCGGTGGTCAGCAGCGGCCCGCCGGAGTTGCCCGGACGGACCGTGGAGCGTATCGAGTAGATCTCGCGGGTGACCTCGGCGTCGCTGTAGATGTTCTGGCCCGTGGCCCGCACGCGGCCCGCCACCGTCGCCGCCCGCAGGTCCAGAGCGCCGTCCTGCGGGTACCCGGCGACCACCGCCGCGTCACCGCGCCCGGCCTCGTCGTCGAACCGCAGGGCGGGCGCGTCCAGCTCCGGCACGTACAGCACCGCCACGTCCTTGTCGGGGTCGAACAGCACCACCCGCGCCTCGTACGTCCGTCCGACGCCGCCCACCCGCACGCCCGGGGCGTCCATGCCGGCCACCACATGGGCGTTGGTCATCACATGCCGGTCGGTGTACACGAAGCCGCTGCCCTCACGGCCCTGGGCGCCGGCCACGCCCTCGATCTTCACCGTGCTCAGCTTGGCGGCGTTGGTGGCCGCCGCCGTGACGCTGTCCCCGGAGGGCTCGGCGACCTGGGCGGTCGACTCGTTCTCGAAGGGGTTGAAGACCTGCGGGAACCCCGCCTCGGTCAGCGCCGAGGTGGCCCGCGAGAACCACGCCGGGGTGGTCTCCGGCATCGCCCGCTGCACCGCGCCCAGCACCGCCGAGTCCCGGATCGCCGAGGTGAGCAGCGGCGTCGGCGACGCGGCCAGCACGCTCGCCGCCACCCACGCCACGATCAGCGCCGCCGCCGAGTTGGCCACCGCCCCGCCCACCCCGTCGGCGACCCTGAGCGGCCCGGCGTCCAGCTCCCGCCGCAGCCGCAGCGCGAGCCGCCCCGCCAGCTCGTGCCCCACCGCCGCCGGGACCAGCACCGTCAGCACGGCGGTCACCGTCGCCGTCGTCGTCCCCGGTGTCACCAGCTCCATCACCCAGGGCAGGATCCACACGCCGACGACGGCACCGCCGACGAACCCGGCCAGCGAGACACAGCCCGCCACCAGCCCGCGCCGGTACCCGGAGGCCGCGTACGCCAGCACCAGCAGTGCCAGCACGATGTCGAGCAGATCCACACGAGCCGCCTTCCTCTCGGACCCTGGCACCCCTCGGTACGTGCCGGAAGGGCCCGGCGATCAGCCGGTGCCGCACCCGCGGCCGGTATCCGGCCACACGTGCGGCTACCCGGGGAAACGCCGCGGACCGGGACGATGGTTCCACCGGGTGGCACAACGCACGTCGCGGGCGGGTCACGACGGGCGGACAGTGGATGACATGCGTGTGCTGCGAGGGCTCCGGGAGGCCGTGAGACGGCGCGCGGGACGCATCCCGCACCCCTTTCCGCTCCGCATCCCGGTCCGTGTCCGGCTTCGCGTCCCACTCCGCGTCCCACTCCACGTCCCGGCCCGCGTCCCGGTCCCCGTCCTGCTGCTCGGCTGTCTGCCCGTCCTCGCCGCCGTCGTCGGGCTGGCCCTGTTCCTGACCGGCACCGACCGGCCGGCCGGGCCGCACGCCCGCGCCACCGCCCGGCCGGAGAGCCGGTACTCCGCGCCCCGGCCGCACATCGTCCCCCGCTCGTCCTGGCTGGGCGACGCCGCCCGCCGGCAGCCGCCCCCGCGCTACGACGACCAGGTCGTCGCCGTCTTCGTCCACCACACCGACAGCCCCAACGGCTACGACTGCGCCGACACGCCCCGCATCCTGCGCGACATCTACACCGGCCAGACCAGCGCCCGGGAGTGGGACGACCTCGGCTACAACTTCGTCGTCGACCGCTGCGGCACCGTCTACGAGGGCCGCGCCGGCGGCGTCGACCGGGCCGTGACCGGCGCCCACACCCAGGGCTTCAACCACCGCACCACCGGCATCGCCGCCCTCGGCACCTACACCGAGGGCGTGCCGGTGCCCCGCGCGCTGACCGACGCGATCGCCGCGCTGGCCGCCTGGAAACTGGGCCCCGCCGGCACCGACCCGCGCGACCGGGTCCGCCTGGTCTCCAGCAACGGCCTCAGCCGGTACGCCGCCGGCACCACCGCCGCGCTGCCCGCCGTCGCCGGGCACGACGACGGCTACCAGACCAGCTGCCCCGGCGCCGCCCTCACCGCCCGGCTCCCCGGGATCCGGGAACGCGCGGCCCGGCTCCAGGGCCGCCCCGCGGCTCACAGGACGGCCACAGCGGCCGCGCAGGCTCCTCAGAGCCGGGGCTCCTACGGTCGGTGACACAAGCCGACCGGAGGTGGGGACCACGATGAGGAACAGCCAGGACCACAGCACCAGCACCAGCACCTGGGCCGAGGCGCTGCGCCGCCCCTGGACGGCGCTGGCCGCCGCCGCGGCCGTCGTCCTGGGCCCGGCCGCCGTCACCGCCTCCGCCCTGGACCAGGCCAACGCCGCCCCGCAGCACCACGCGACCGCCCTGGGGGCCGGGCAGACCCAGGCGTACCTCCCGACGGACACGACCCGCCGCCGCGCGGCGCAGACCGTCGAGTGAGGAGGCCGAAGCGGAGCTGAGCCGGGGCGAGTCCGTGCCCCGGCTGCCGGGCCCCGGGCCAGTGCACGACGCCCAGGCCTTGGACGTACCAGCTCTGCGCGCGGCAGGCCGACCGCCCGCGCGTTGTGCCGGCGGGGCGGCACGGCCGCCCGCCGCCCCTCCGGCACCGGCTCCGCCGAGAGGCGGTAGGGGACGGGCTCCGCGCCCGCGCGCGGACCCGCCGGAGGGGTCCTCAGCCGCCGAACCGCTCCCACAGCCGGGGCAGCCGCTCCGCCAGCGCCCGGTCGTTCTCCAGGTCGATCGGGGTGCCCACCGGTTCGGCGGGCGGCGGGGGGATGTCCAGGTCCGGGGCGACCACGCCGGTGAGCTGTTCGTACGCCTCGTCGGCCGCGTACCCGAGGTCCTCGCCGTCGCCGTCGACCTCCTCGTCGAAGTCGTCGAGCAGGTCGGCCAGCGCGTCCGCGTCGTGCACGGCACCCTCGTAGACCTCCCGGCCCTGGCCGATCAGCCAGCACCGGAAGCAGTCGAACGCGTCGTCGCTCGCGCCGCCGAGCAGGATCCAGGCGGCACCCCACAGCTCCCAGGTGCAGGCGCGCTGGTAGCGGACCTCGAAGTGACGGGCGAAGTCCAGGACGGCCTCCGGGTCCAGCCGGCACAGCCGCTCCACCAGCAGGTCGGCCTGGTCCTCGGGGTCGCCCTCGGCACCCCGGCGAGCGGTGTCGATCAGCTCCCAGAAATCCGTCTCGTCCATCACGCGTCCAGCATCGGCCCTGGCGGGCCGGGACGCACGTCCGGGCGGTGGAACGCCGTCCGGACGCCGGCCCCCTGCCCGTACAGCCCGGCGAGCCGCCGGGCGTCCGCCGCGAACCGTTCGCGCAGCGACTCGGGGGCCAGCACCTCCGCCTCCGGGCCGAGCGCCCCGAGCCGTTCGTGGGCGACCTCCTCCGACTCCACCGGCAGCGTCACCGTGAGCAGCCCCTCCCCGTCCGGCGGCCCGGCGGCGGCCAGGGCCTGCCGGGCGGCCACCGGGTCCACGGCGTACGGCAGCCGCCGCGCACCGGCGGGGGAGAGCCGTACCACCACCTCCGTCCGCAGGATCGACCGCGCGAACTGCTCCGCCCGCTCCGCCCAGAACCCGGGCAGATCGAACCCCTCGTCCCGCGCGAACCGCTCCCCGCCCGGCCCGACCGACACGAACCGGTCGATCCGGTAGACCCGGAAGCCCCTGTCGTCCCCGTCCGCCGCGTTCGCCGCGTCCGTCACCCGGGCGCACAGGTACCAGACGCCCGCCTTCAGGACCAGCCCGTACGGCTCCAGCTCCCGCTCGACCTCGTCCTCGCCGCGCCGGTAGCGCGCCGTGATCCGGCGGTCGTCCCACACCGCGTCCGCCACCGCGGGCAGCAGCTCGGGCGTGCGCGGCTCGGTGAACCAGTTCGGGGCGTCCAGGTGGAAGCGCTGCGCCGCCGTACGGGAGGCGTCCCGCAGGGCGGGCAGGAGGGCCGCCGAGACCTTCAGACGGGCCGCCGACGCCGCGTCCTCCAGGCCCATCTCGCGCAGCGCCCCCGGCACCCCCGACAGGAACAGCGCCTCGGCCTCGCCGCGGTGCAGCCCCGTCAGCCGGGTCCGGTAGCCGCCGATCAGCCGGTAGCCGCCGGCCCGGCCCCGGTCCGCGTACACCGGCACGCCCGCCTCCGACAGGGCCTGCGCGTCCCGGGTGACCGTCCGCTCGGACACCTCCAGCTCCCGGGCCAGCTCGGCGGCGGTCATCGAGGGCCGGGACTGGAGCAGCAGGACCATCTTGATGAGGCGGGCGGCACGCATGGCCCCTATCATGCAGGAGCCCCCGCCGGGGTGGCGGGGGCTCCTGCATGATGGGGGCCGGGTCCTACAGGCCGTAGCGCTCGCGCGCCTCCTTCACGGCCGTCGCCTTGATCTCGCCGCGCCGGGCCAGCTGGGCCAGCGCCGCGACGACGACGGACTCGGCGTCCACGCCGAAGTGGCGGCGGGCGCCCTCACGGGTGTCCGACAGACCGAAGCCGTCGGCGCCCAGCGAGGACCAGTCCTGCTCGACCCACTGCGCGATCTGGTCGGGGACCTGGCGCATGTAGTCGGAGACGGCGAGAACCGGGCCCTCGGCGCCCTGCAGCGCCTGCCGGACGTACGGCGTGCGGTCCTCGCCGCGCAGCAGCGCCGCGTCGGCGTCCATGGCGTCCCGGCGCAGCTCCGTCCAGGAGGTCGCGGACCACACGTCGGCGGCCACGCCCCACTCGGCGGCGAGCATCTGCTGCGCCTTGAGCGTCCAGTGGATCGCCGTACCGGAGGCGAGCAGCTGGATGCGCGGGGCGTTCGCCGCCGGGGCCAGGCCCGCCGACTCCGCCGTGTTGAAGCGGTACAGGCCCTTGACGATGCCCTCGTCGATGCCGAGGCCCTGCGGCTTCGCGGGCTGCGGCATCGGCTCGTTGTAGACGGTGAGGTAGTAGAAGACGTTCTGGTCCTCGCCCGGCTTGGCCTCGCCGTACATCCGGCGCAGACCTTCCTTCACGATGACGGCGATCTCGTAGGCGAACGCCGGGTCGTACGTGAGGGACGCCGGGTTGGTCGCGGCGATCACCGGGGTGTGGCCGTCGGCGTGCTGGAGGCCCTCGCCGGTCAGCGTGGTGCGGCCGGCGGTGGCGCCGATCAGGAAGCCGCGGCCGAGCTGGTCGCCGAGCTGCCACATCTGGTCGGCCGTGCGCTGCCAGCCGAACATCGAGTAGAAGATGTAGAACGGGATCATCGCCTCGCCGTGCGTGGCGTACGCGGTGGACGCGGCGATGAAGTCGGCCATCGAGCCGGCCTCGGTGATCCCCTCGTTGAGGATCTGGCCGTTCTCGGCCTCCTTGTAGTACATCAGCTGGTCGCGGTCGACCGGCTCGTACGTCTGGCCCTTGGGGGAGTAGATCCCGAGCGACGGGAACAGGCTCTCCATGCCGAAGGTGCGCGCCTCGTCGGGGACGATCGGCACCCAGCGCTTGCCGGTCTCCTTGTCCCGGACCAGGTCCTTGACCAGCCGGACGAACGCCATCGTGGTCGCCACGGACTGCGTGCCGGAGCCCTTGTCGAAGGCGGCGAACGCCTTCTCGGCGGGCGCGGGCAGCGGGGCCAGGGCGTGCGTGCGGCGGGCCGGGGCGGGACCGCCGAGGGCCGCGCGGCGCTCCTGGAGGTAGCGGACCTCGGGGGAGTCCGCGCCCGGGTGGCCGTAGGGGACCACGCCGTCGACGAAGTCGCTGTCCTTGATCGGCAGCCCGAGCAGGTCGCGCATCTCCTTGAACTCGTCCACCGTCAGCTTCTTCATCTGGTGGTTGGCGTTCTTGGACGCGAAGCCCTTGCCGAGGGTGTGGCCCTTGACCGTCTGGGCCAGGATCACGGTCGGCGCGCCCTTGTGGGCGAGCGCGGCCTTGTACGCGGCGTAGACCTTGCGGGCCTCGTGGCCGCCGCGGCTGAAGTGGAAGCACTCCAGGATCTTGTCGTCGCTCAGCAGCTTCGCCATCTCGGCGAGCGCCGGGTCCTTGCCGAAGAAGTCCTGGCGGATGTAGGCGGCGTCGCGGGTCTGGTACGTCTGGACCTGCGCGTCGGGTACCTCGCGCAGGCGGCGTACGAGCGCGCCCGTGGTGTCGAGCTGGAACAGCTCGTCCCAGGCGGTGCCCCACAGGGTCTTGACGACGTTCCAGCCGGAGCCGCGGAAGAGCGCCTCCAGCTCCTGCACGATCTTGAAGTTGGCGCGGACCGGACCGTCGAGGCGCTGCAGGTTGCAGTTGACGACGAAGGTCAGGTTGTCCAGGCCCTCGCGGGCGGCCAGGGTGAGCGCGGTGGTCGACTCCGGCTCGTCCATCTCGCCGTCGCCGAGGAACGCCCACACGTGGGAGTCGGAGACGTCCTTGATGCCGCGGCTGGTCAGGTAGCGGTTGAAGCGCGCCTGGTAGATCGCGGAGATCGGGCCGAGGCCCATCGACACGGTCGGGAACTCCCACAGCCAGGGCAGACGCCGCGGGTGCGGGTACGACGGGAGGCCGTTGCCGCCGGACTCGCGGCGGAAGTTGTCGAGGTGGTCCTCGTTCAGCCGGCCGTCGAGGAAGGCGCGGGCGTAGATGCCGGGGGAGGCGTGGCCCTGGACGTAGAGCTGGTCGCCGGAGCCGTCACCCTCCTTGCCGCGGAAGAAGTGGTTGAAGCCGGTCTCGTAGAGCCAGGCCGCGGAGGCGAACGTGGCGATGTGGCCGCCGACGCCGTATTTGCTGCCGCGGGTCACCATCGCCGCCGCGTTCCAGCGGTTCCAGGCGGTGATCCGCTGCTCCATCTCCTCGTCGCCGTCCACGGCGGGCTCGGCGGAGGTGGGGATGGTGTTGACGTAGTCCGTCTCGAGGAGCTTCGGCAGTGCGACGCCGGCTCCCTCGGCACGCTCCAGCGTGCGCCGCATCAGGTAGGCGGCCCGGTGCGGGCCGGCCGCCTTCGCGACGGCGTCCAGGGACGCCTGCCATTCGGCGGTCTCCTCAGGGTCCCGGTCCGGGAGCTGGTCGAGCGCGCTCGGCTGGATGGCGTAGGGGTCGGTCATGTCGCCGCCTTCCTCAGTCGAAGGGGGTTCCCTCATCGGTAAGGGTTCGGGGGTGCCCTTGGTCTTTGGCAGGACAGGGCGTGGACCCCGGTGGGAGTCCATCGGTGACTGTAACCCCGTGATCGATGATCGATCAAAGGGTTGAGGGCGAAAACCTCTTGATCACGAGAAAGTCGGCACGGGGTGCCTTCGGCGATGGCACGGGGTGACCCTGCTGTTGGCGGTCAGTGCAGGTAGGCGCGGTGGAGCGGGGGTGGTCGAGGGGGTGCGGCGGCCGCGGGTCCGTCGTGGTCGCGCGCGCAGTTCCCCGCGCCCCTGAAGGGGCGCGGTCCCCAAGGATCAGGGGCGCGGGGCGCAGCCCAGCACATGCGACTTCACCAGCTCGGCGATGCGCGGGTCACGCCGCTTGAACGCGGCGACCAGTTCCTCGTGCTCCTCCGCGTAGGACTGCTGCACCGTGCCCAGCCACCGTATCGACAGGGCCGTGAACACCTCGATGCCCAGCCCTTCCCAGGTGTGCAGCAGCACCGAGTTGCCGGCCGCCCGCACCAGCTCGCGGTGGAAACCGACCGTGTGCCTCACCTGGGCCGTCCCGTCGGCCATCCGGTCGGCCTCGTACAACGCGCTGACGTGTGGTTCCAGTGCCGAGCAGTCCTCCGCCAGCCGCCCGGCCGCCAGCTCGGCCGCGATGGCCTCCAGGCCGGCGCGGACCGGGTAGCTCTCCTCCAGGTCGGCCGCCGTCAGGTTCCGCACCCGTACGCCCTTGTTCGGCGCGGACTCGATCAGCCGCAGCGACTCCAGCTCGCGCAGGGCCTCCCGGACCGGCGTCTGGCTGACCTCCAGCTCGGTGGCGATCCGCCGCTCCACGATCCGCTCGCCCGGCTGCCAGCGCCCGCTGATGATCCCTTCCAGGATGTGCTCGCGGATCTGCTCGCGGAGCGAGTGGACGACGGGCGCGGTCATGAAGGGCTCCTTAGGGAGGGGCCCCTGCCGGCCCCCTGGGGCGTTGACGAATAGACAATACGGCTGCCGCGCCCCGGCGGTAGGGCGCACAAGGGCGCTTTCACGCAGGTGAGACGAGGCTTACACGCCGGGTGTGACCGAAACGGCGGCGCCCCCGCCCGGAGTGTTCCGGACGGGGGCGCCGCTGAGGACCGTGAGGTCAGAGGCCCAGCTCGACCTCGAACTCGCCCGCCTCCAGGATGGCCTTGACCGCGGTCAGGTAACGCGCGGCGTCGGCACCGTCCACCAGACGGTGGTCGTAGGACAGGGTCAGGTACGTCATGTCGCGGACGCCGATGACCGTGCCCTCCTCCGTCTCGATCACGGCGGGACGCTTGACCGTCGCGCCGATGCCGAGGATCGCGACCTGGCCCGGCGGCACGATGATCGTGTCGAAGAGCGCACCGCGCGAACCGGTGTTGGAGATGGTGAAGGTCGCGCCCGACAGCTCGTCCGGCGTGATCTTGCTGGCCCGGACCTTGCCCGCCAGGTCGGCGGTGGCCTTGGCGATACCGGCGATGTTGAGGTCGCCGGCGTTCTTGATGACCGGGGTCATCAGGCCCTTCTCGGAGTCCACCGCGATACCGATGTTCTCGGTGTCGAAGTAGGTGATGGTCCCCTCGGCCTCGTTGATCTTGGCGTTGATCGGCGCGTGCGCCTTCAGCGCCTGGGCCGCCGCCTTGACGAAGAACGGCATCGGGGAGAGCTTGACGCCCTCACGAGCCGCGAACGCGTCCTTGGCGCGGGCGCGCAGCTTCATCAGACGGGTGACGTCGACCTCGACGACCGAGGACAGCTGCGCCTGCTCGTGCAGCGCCTTGACCATGTTGTCGCCGATGACCTTGCGGATGCGGGGCATCTTCACGGTCTGGCCGCGCAGCGGGGACGCCTCCAGCTTCGGCGCCTTCTTGGCGGCGGGGGCGGCGGGGGCGGCAGCCGCGGCCGGGGCCGGGGCGGCGGCCTTGGCGGCCTCCGCGGCGGCGATGACGTCCTGCTTGCGGATACGGCCGCCGACGCCGGTGCCCGAGACGGTGGACAGGTCGACGCCGTTCTCGGCGGCGAGCTTGCGCACCAGCGGGGTGACGTAGGCACCGTCGTCGACCGGCTGGGCGGCGGCGGGAGCGGCCGGGGCCTGCGCGGCCGGGGCCTGCGCGGCCGGAGCCGGAGCGGGCGCGGGGGCCGGAGCGGGCGCCGGAGCGGCCGGGGCCGGGGCGGGCGCCGGGGTCTCCTGCTGCTGCGGGGCCGGGGTGGTCGGCGCCTGCGGAGCCGGGGCCGGGGCGGCCGGGGCGGGCGTCGGCTCGGGCTGCGCCGGGGCGGCCGGGGCCTCCTGGGCCGGGGCGGCGGGAGCGGCACCGGCCGCGCCGATGACGGCGAGCTTGGCGCCGACCTCGGCGGTCTCGTCCTCGCCGACCACGATCTCCAGCAGGGTGCCGGAGGCGGGGGCGGGGATCTCGGTGTCGACCTTGTCGGTGGACACCTCAAGGAGCGGCTCGTCCTCGGTGACCTCTTCGCCGACCTGCTTCAGCCAGCGGGTGACGGTGCCCTCGGTGACGGACTCGCCGAGCGCGGGCAGGACGACGTCCGTGCCCTCGGCGGAGCCGCCGCCGGACGCGGCCTGCGGGGTCGGAGCGGGCGCCGGGGCGGCCTGCTCGGTGGAGGGGGCGGCCGGGGCGGGCTCGGGGGCCGGCTCGGCCGCCTCAGCCACAGGCCGGGTGGCGTCGGCCGCTCCGGTGCCGTCGTCGATCAGGGCCAGCTCGGCGCCGACCTCGACCGTCTCGTCCTCGGCGACCTTGATGGAGGACAGCACGCCGGAGGCGGGTGCCGGGATCTCGGTGTCGACTTTGTCGGTCGAGACCTCGAGCAGCGGCTCGTCGGCCTCGACGCGTTCACCCTCGGCCTTGAGCCAGCGGGTGACGGTGCCCTCGGTGACGCTCTCGCCGAGCGCCGGAAGGGTTACGGAAACCGCCATGGTTTCGGTTGCTCCTTACGAATTGCGGAAGTCTGTGTCGTCGCGCCCAGTGACCGAGGGAGGTCAGTCGTGGGAGTGGAGCGGCTTGCCCGCGAGGGCCAGGTGGGCCTCGCCGAGGGCCTCGTTCTGCGTCGGGTGGGCGTGGATGAGCTGCGCGACCTCGGCGGGCAGCGCCTCCCAGTTGTAGATCAGCTGGGCTTCGCCGACCTGCTCGCCCATACGGTCGCCGACCATGTGGACGCCGACCACGGCACCGTCCTTGACCTGGACGAGCTTGATCTCGCCCGCGGTCTTGAGGATCTTGCTCTTTCCGTTGCCCGCCAGGTTGTACTTCAGGGCGACGACCTTGTCCGCACCGTAGATCTCCTTGGCCTTGGCCTCGGTGATGCCCACGGAGGCGACCTCGGGGTGGCAGTACGTCACCCGGGGGACGCCGTCGTAGTCGATCGGCACGGTCTTCAGACCGGCCAGCCGCTCCGCCACCAGGATGCCCTCGGCGAAGCCGACGTGCGCGAGCTGGAGGGTCGGGACCAGGTCACCGACGGCGGAGACGGTGGGGACGTTGGTCCGCATGTACTCGTCGACGAGGACGTAGCCGCGGTCCATGGCGACCCCGGCCTCCTCGTAGCCCAGGCCCTGCGAGACCGGGCCGCGGCCGATGGCGACGAGCAGGACCTCGGCCTCGAACTCCTTGCCGTCGGCCAGCGTGACCTTGACACCGTCCTGGGTGTACTCGGCCTTCTGGAAGAAGGTGCCCAGGTTGAACTTGATGCCGCGCTTGCGGAACGCGCGCTCCAGCAGCTTCGAGCTGTTCTCGTCCTCGACCGGGACGAGGTGCTTGAGGCCCTCGACGATGGTGACGTCGGTGCCGAAGGACTTCCACGCGGAGGCGAACTCGACGCCGATCACGCCGCCGCCCAGCACGATCGCGGACTTCGGCACGCGGTCCAGCTTGAGGGCGTGGTCGGAGGAGATGATCCGGTCGCCGTCGATGTTCAGGCCCGGCAGCGACTTCGGCACGGAGCCGGTCGCCAGCAGGACGTGGCGGCCCTGGACACGCTGACCGTTCACATCCACCGAGGTCGGGGAGGAGAGCCGGCCCTCACCCTCGATGTACGTCACCTTGCGGGAGGCGATCAGCCCCTGCAGGCCCTTGTAGAGGCCGGAGATGACCTCGTCCTTGTACTTCTGGACGGCCGGCATGTCGATGCCCTCGAAGGTGGCCTTCACGCCGAATTGCTCGGACTCCCGGGCCTGGTCGGCGATCTCACCGGCGTGCAGCAGCGCCTTGGTGGGGATGCAGCCGACGTGCAGGCAGGTACCACCGACCTTGTTCTTCTCGATCAGGGCGACGTCCAGGCCCAGCTGCGCCCCGCGCAGGGCCGCGGCGTAACCACCGCTACCACCGCCGAGGATCACTAGGTCGAAAACGGTGCTGGCGTCGTTCGCCACGTCACGTCCTCCATGCATGTGCGCCACGCCGGTCTCCAGTGACCGGTCGGCGGCTGGTGTCCGGCCGCTCGTTCTTCGGCCCTTGGTGGGGCCCTGTCCTGCCGGGACCCATCTTCGCACCCGCGGAGGGGGTACGAGACGCGGGGCCGGTGTGTGAGACGCCCCACGTTCACTTGAGCACGCCGGCCCGGCAGTGCCGCCCCAGGGGCGCGGCTGTGTCCGGTCTGCGGCTCCGCCGCGTGGGCGCGACCGGTGCCGGCACGTCACTGCGCGGAGGCGACCGGCCGACCCAGGGGGCGGGGAACTGCGCGGTCAACCACATCGGACCCGCAGCCGCCCGCGCCCCTTCGGTCCCGGGCTCTCAGGCGCCCGTCACCCGAGATCGCCGACGGCAACCCGCTCGGCGAGCCGCACCAGCGTCCGCACCGCGGACCCCGTACCGCCCTTGGGCGTGTACCCGAACGGCCCGCCCTCGTTGAACGCCGGCCCGGCGATGTCCAGGTGCGCCCAGGTGATCCCCTCGCCCACGAACTCCCGCAGGAACAGCCCGGCCACCAGCCCGCCGCCCATCCGCTCACCCATGTTGGCGATGTCGGCCGTCGAGGACTCCATGCCCTTGCGCAGGTGCTCCGGCAGCGGCATCGGCCAGGCCGGCTCGCCGACCTCCTCGGCGGCCTCGTGCAGCGCCGCGCGGAACGCGTCGTCGTTGGCCATGATCCCGAACGTCCGGCTGCCCAGCGCCAGCATCATCGCGCCGGTCAGCGTCGCCACGTCGACGATCGCGTCCGGCTCCTCCTCGGAGGCCGCCCACAGCGCGTCGGCCAGCACCAGGCGGCCCTCGGCGTCGGTGTTGAGCACCTCCACCGTCTTGCCGCTGTACATGCGCAGCACGTCACCCGGGCGGACGGCGGAGCCCGACGGCATGTTCTCGGCCAGCGCCAGCCAGCCGGTGACGTTGACCTCCAGGCCGAGGCGCGCGGCGGCGACCACGGCGGCGAAGACCGCCGCCGCACCGCTCATGTCGCACTTCATCGTCTCGTTGTGCCCGGCCGGCTTGAGCGAGATGCCGCCCGAGTCGTAGGTGATGCCCTTGCCGACGAAGGCCAGGGACTTCTTCGCCTTGGACGAGGTGTACGACAGCTTCACCAGCCGCGGCGTCGACGCCGAGCCGGAGCCGACGCCCAGGATGCCGCCGTAGCCGCCCTTGGTCAGCGCCTTCTCGTCGAGCACCTGCACCTTGATGCCGTGCTCCTTGGCGGCGGCCTGCGTGATCGCGGCGAACGCCTCGGGGTTCAGGTCGTTCGGCGGGGTGTTGACCAGGTCGCGGGCGCGGTTCAGCTCCTCGGCGACGGCGGCGGCCCGCTCGACGGCGGCCTTGTACGCCTTGTCGCGGGGCTTGCCGCCCAGCAGCGCGGCCTCGGCCAGCGGCGCCTTGCCGTTCTTGGCCTTCTTGTCCTTGCCGTTGCCGCCCTTGTCCTTGTACGCGTCGAAGGAGTACGCGCCCAGCAGCACGCCCTCGCCGACCGCGCCGGCGTCAGCGGCGTCCGCCAGCGGCAGCGCGAAGGCGGCCTTCTTGGTCCCGGCCAGGGCGCGGGCGGCGACGCCGGCGGCCTTGCGCAGGGCCTCGCCGTCGTAACCGGCGTCCTTCCCGGGCTCGGCGCCCAGGCCCACCGCCACCACGAGCGGCGCCTTGAAGCCGGCCGGCGCGGGCAGCTTCGTCACCTCGCCCTCGGCACCCGAGGCGCCGAGGGTCTCCAGAACGCCGGCCAGCTTGCCGTCGTACGCCTTGTCCACGGCCTCGGCGCCGGGAGCCACGACCAGGCTCCGGCCGCCGTTCGCGGAGCCCTTGGCGACACCGATCACGATCGCGTCGGCCCGCAGGCCGGGCGCCGCGGCGGTGCTGAGAGTGAGAGCAGTCACGGTGGTGAAATCTCGCTTCCGTCTGTTTTCCGGTCTCCGGTTTTCCGGGTCTCCGGTGAAGTTTTCCGGTGGATTCGGGTGAAGTCCGGTGTGCGGCCGAACGCGGTGGGTCGACCGGGCCCGAACCCGACCCTAGATCCCTCCTGCGACGCGGTCTCCACCTGGGCGGTGCCGAAACCCCGCACGAGCCTACGCTCGTGGCCCCGTGTCAGCCGAGGACCAGCACCACCAGAGCCGTCGTGGCCGCGGTCTCGGCGAGGCCGCCGAAGACGTCGCCGGTGACCCCGCCGAAGCGGCGCACGCAGTGACGGAGCATCAGTTCGGCGGCGCCCAGGGCGAGGAGCACGGCGACGGCGGTCCGGGCCGCGTCCGCCGGTCCGAGGGCCGCGCCCGCCGCGGCGGCGGCCACCGTGACGGCGGCGGCCGTGCCCAGCGCGCCGCGCGCCGGCACCACCCCGGCGACCGCGGCGCCGAGCCCCTCCGGGCGGGCGGCCGGTACGCCGGTGCGGGCGGCCAGCGTCAGCGCCAGCCGGGCGACGGCCGCCGAGACCACGGCGGCGAGCGCGCCCCGGGCCCAGGAGTCGCCGTACGCCTGCGCCAGCGCGGCCACCTGGGCCAGCAGCACCAGCACGAGGGCGAGCACGCCGAACGGCCCGATGTCCGACTGCTTCATGATCCGCAGCGCGTCCTCGGCGGGCTTGCCGCTGCCGAGCCCGTCCGCGGTGTCGGCCAGTCCGTCCAGATGGAGTCCGCGGGTGAGCACCGCCGGTACGGCCGCGGTGGCGACGGCGGCGAGCGGCGGCCCCGCGCCGAGGAGCAGCAGGACGAGCCCCAGGGCGGCGGCGCACCCCCCGACCGCCATCCCGGCCAGCGGTGCCCACAGCATGCCGCCCCGCGCGGCCCCCCGGTCCCAGCGGTTCACCCTGACGGGGAAGACGGTGAGCGTCCCGAACGCGAAACGCGGGCCGTCCCAGCCGGCGCCGGTCACGCTCCGGAGACCTCCGCCTCGTCCTGCGCCTGGTGCTCCGCCTCGTCCTCCGCCGCGTCCTCGGCCCGCTCCGGCAGCTCCGCCGCCAGCGCCGCGGCCGCCTGCACCAGCGGCAGGGCCAGCAGACCGCCCGCGCCCTCACCGACCCGCACGCCCTGGGCCAGCACCGGTTCCAGGGCCATCCGGTCCAGCGCCTTGGTCTGCCCCGGCTCCCCGCTGTCGTGCGAGGCCAGCCACCAGTCCGGCGCGCGGAACGCGATCCGCTGCCCGACCAGCGCGCAGGCGGCCGTCACCACGCCGTCCAGGATCACCGGCATCTTCCGCACCGCGCTCTGCAGCAGGAACCCGGTCATCGCCGTCAGGTCCGCCCCGCCCACCGTCGCCAGCAGCCGCAGCTGGTCCCCGAGGACCGGCCGCGCCCGCCGCAGCCCGTCCCGGATCGCCGCGCACTTGCGCATCCAGGCGAGGTCGTCGATGGCCTGCCCGCCGCGTCCGGTCACCACCGAGGCGTCCGTCCCGCACAGCGCCGCCACCAGCACACCGGCCGCGGTGGTCCCGCCCACGCTCACATCGCCGAGCACCACCAGGTCGGTACCGGAGTCGGCCTCCTCGTCGGCCACCGCGACCCCCGCCCGGAAGGCGGCCTCCGCCTCCTCCAGGGTGAGGGCGTCCTCGACGTCGATCCGTCCGCCGCCCCGCCGCACCCGGTGCCGTACGACCTCGGCGGGCAGCGACTCCGGGTCGCAGTCCAGGGCCATGTCGACCACCCGCACCGGCACGCCGAGCCGCCGGGCCAGCACGGACACGGGCCGGCCGCCCTCCAGCACCTCGCGCACCAGCTCGCCGGCGCTGCCCGCGGGCCGGGACGAGACGTTCAGCTCGGCCACCTTGTGGTCGCCGGCGAAGAGCACCAGCCGCGGCCGTTCCACCGGCCGCACCGGTACGGCCGACTGCGCCGCGGCCAGCCACTCGCCCAGGTCGTCCAGGCGGCCCAGCGCCCCGGGCGGCACGGCCTGACGGGCCCGGCGGGCCTCGGCGTCACGGCGTACCCCGCCGTCCGGGCGCTCGATCAGGTCGGTGAAGTCGTCGAGATTCAGCGAGCTCATTCGCCGAACAGTACCGGCCCCGGCCGGGTGCGTCCGAGGGCACATGTCCCGCCCGTCCGAGCGCCGTCTTGGCTCCCGGGACAGGCATCCCATACGTTCCGTTTCGCGGAGATTGTCGCCTCTTCCTCCGTGCCGAGACAGGGAGCCGCCCGTGTCCACCCCGCCGTCACCCCCGGCCGCACCGCTGCACGCCGTCCCGCCCGCCCCCCGGTACGCGCCCCGCCGCGCGGACTGCCCCTGGTGCGGCTCCCGGCGCCTGCGCCCCGGCCCGCACCTCTACGCCCCGCCGGACCGGTCCGTCCTCGTCACCTGCCGGGACTGCCGGCACGCCTTCCACAACCCGCCGCCCGGACCGGACGGCCGGGACGGCACCGCCGCACGGGCCGTCGCGGGCCTGCGGCACCTGTCGGCCGCCCGCGCGCTGCTGCGGCACTGCCCCGAGCCGGAGAGCTGGCTCGACCTGGACACCGGCGACGCCCGCTTCCCGCGCGCCGCGCGACGGTACTTCCCGTACACCTCCTTCGACGGCGTCGACCCCACCCACCGCGTGCTGCGCGCCCGCGCCGCCGACCTCGTGGAGGAGGCGTACGTCGGCCGTCTGACGGACCCGCACCTCGCCGCCCGGCTGCGCGCCCGCTACGACGTCGTCAGCGTTCGCCACCTGGAGCGCAGCCCCGACCCGCGCGCCGAACTGCGCGCCGCCCTGCGCGCCCTGCGTCCCGGTGGTCACCTCCTCGTCGACGTCACCGGCCCGCGCGGCCCGCTCGCCTCCCCGCCCGGCACCCGGGCCACCGCCCGCCTCCGCGCCGAACTGCGGGAACGCGGCTGCGTCCTGCTGACCCCCGCCGGCCGCCGCCGGGTCGTCGCCCGCACCCCCGCCCCGCCCCGCGCCCTCTCCCAACCCCCCGTCCCCGTCCCCGCCCGGCCCCGCACCCCGCCTCAGTCCCGCAGCACCAGCGCCTGACCGGCCACCACCAGCAGCACCTGCTCGCACTCGGCGGCGAACGCGGCGTTGAGCCGGCCCAGCTCGTCCCGGTAACGGCGCCCCGAGGCGGTGGCCGGCACGATGCCCGAGCCCACCTCGTTGGAGACCGCGACGACCGTGCGCCGGGTGGCCCGCACCGCCTCGGTCAGAGCCCGGGTCCGCTCCCGCAGCTCCCGCTGCCCGCCGTCCGCCCACCGGTCGTCGTCCCACGCCCCCACGGCGTCCATGGCGTCCGTCAGCCACAGCGACAGACAGTCGATGAGCAGGGGCGGGCCGTCCTGCGCCAGCAGGGGCACCAGGTCACAGGTCTCGGCGGTGCGCCACGACCCCGGGCGCCGCTCCCGGTGCGTGGCCACCCGCGCCGCCCACTCCGTGTCCCCGCCGCGCGTCCCGCCCGTCGCCACGTACAGCACGTCGGGGAAGGACGCGAGGCGCCGTTCCGCCTCCACCGACTTCCCGGACCGGGCCCCGCCCAGCACCAGCGCCCGGCGCGGTACGTCGGGCACGTCCTCGTACACCCCCACCGTCAGCGTCGTCCCGTCCGGCACCGCCCGCGCCCCCGCCGCCGCGAGCCGGCGCCGCAGCTCGGGCCCCGGCGGCACGTCGTGATCGAGGTGCACGGCGACGACGTCCGTCGTCGGGCCCACCGCGCCGACCGCCCGCAGCCTGGCCAGCGCGTCCGGCCGGCCCACGACGTCCGCGAGCACCAGGTCGTAGGCGCCGGCCGGTTCCTCCAGACCGGCGAGCGCGCCGCCCGGCGGCAGGTACAGCAGCCGCTGTCCGTCCGGGCCGGTCACCGCGTACCCCGTGCCCGGCGCGTCCATCGCCACCGCCCGCACCCGGTGCCCGGTCAGCAGCGCCAGTTCCCGCCCGTCCGGCACCCGGCCCGGCTGCGGCAGCCCGGCCGGCACCTCCACCGCCGGGCCGTCCGCCGGATGCGACAGCAGCACCTGGGTCACCCCGCCGAGGGAACGCCCGGACCGGGCGGCGGCGAACACCGCGCCCGGTGTCAGGTCGAGCAGCAGCGCCCCGTCCACCAGCAGCGCGGTCGCCGCGCGCGCGTGCGTGCCCTGGGCGGCGGCGCAGGCCGCGCAGGGACAGTCGGGGCGGGGGAGTCCCGCGGGGGCACCGGTGCCGAGCAGAGTCACGTCCACGCACCGATTTTCGCCGGTCACCCGCCGGCCTGCGCGTCCGAGACCCCTGAGCGGCCCCCTGTGTCCCCGGCCGAGCGCATAGGCTGCGACCGGGAGCCGGACCAAGATCCGGTGACCGCATCGCATGTGCTCACATCTGGGAGGCGTACATGGCGGCATGGACGTGGCGGTTCGAGACGGCCGACGGGACGGAGGTCCAGCCCTCGGTGCAGCCGGAGGAGTTCACGACGCAAGGGGACGCCGAGTCGTGGATCGGGGAGTACTGGAAGGACCTCAAGGAGGGCGGCACGGACCAGGTGCGGCTCTTCGAGGACGCCACGGAGATCTACGGTCCGATGAGCCTGCACGGCGAGGACGCGTAGCCGGCCGGGGGCGGCCGGTCCGGGGCCGCCCCCGGCTCACTGCTCGTCCAGCGTCACCTCCACGGTGCGCTCGTCGCCGTCGCGGGTGAACGTCACCGTCGTCCGGTCCCCGGGCCGCAGCCGGGCCAGGGCCTCGGCGAGCGAGGTGACCGTGGTGACGTCGCTGTCGCCCAGTGCGGTGACGACGTCCCCGGACTCCAGCCCCGCCCGCTCGGCCGCGCCGCCGTCGCGCACCTCGACGACGGCCACCCCGGCGGCCCGGTACCCGGAGTCGACGACCGTACGGCCGGTGATGCCGAGCGCCGCCCGGCCCGAGTCGGTCACCTCGCCGTCCCGGACGATCTGACCGGCGACCGTCTTCACCATCGACGCCGGGATCGCGAACCCGATGCCGGGCGCCGCGCCGCCGCCGAGGTTCGGGTCGGTCGCGGCGAGCGTCGGGATGCCGATCACCTGCCCGTCGAGGTTCACCAGGGCGCCGCCGCTGTTGCCGGGGTTGATGGCCGCCGAGGTCTGCACCATGTTGGCCAGCGTCGCGCCCGTGCCGCCCCCGTCGCCGCGCTCGGTGACGGTCCGGCCGGTCGCGGAGACGATGCCCTGGGTGACGCTGGAGGACAGCCCGAGCGGCGAGCCCATCGCCAGCACGATCTGGCCCACGGCGACCTTCGCGGAGTCCCCGAAGGTGGCCGCCTTCACCCCGTCCGGCACCCGGTCCAGCTTCACCACGGCGAGGTCCTGCTCGGGGTACGAGGAGACCAGCCTGGCGGGCAGCGGGTCCTCGCTGTGCGCGGTGGTCACCTGGAAGACGCGCTGGTCACCGACGACGTGCGCGTTGGTGACGATGTGCCCCTCACCGTCGTAGACCACGCCGGACCCCAGGTCCTCGGCGCCCTGGACCTGCACCACCGACGGCAGGACGTCGTCGATCACCCGCCGGTAGTCGCTCTCCAGCCCCTGCGCGGCCCGCGGCGCCGCGGCCCGCGCCGTCCGCTCGCGCGGCGCGCCGGCCTGCGAGCACCCGGCGAGGACGACGGCGCAGCAGCCGAGAGCGGTCAGGGAGGCGGCGGCACGGCGGTGGAGGACGTCCATGCCCCGAGTCTCACCAGACGGCGCCCGCCCGGCCCCCGGTGAGCACCCGAACGGGCGCGGGACGCCCCGGCGCCGGACGGTCCGGTCCGGGGTGTGTCTCCGGGGGTGTGGAGGTGCCTGCCGCCCGGGTGGGGATCGGCGGGCCCGGCGGGTCGGCGGCCGTGTGTCCCGCTCGGGGGCGGCGGCGGCGCGGCTGCCCGGTCCTGGCGGGCGTCCGGACGGGCGCGGTGCGCCCGGTGCCGCGACCGCCGTGCCCTCAGCCCCGCACCCCGCACAGGTGCAGCAGCGCCGCGACCCCGCGGTACGGATCGGTGCGCCCCGCCCGCTCCTCCGCCGCCAGCAGCGTCTCCAGGTCGTCCGGGAGCGGTGTGCCGTCGGGCGCGGTGTCCGTGAAGACCCGTACGCCGTACCAGGCGTGCAGCGGTGCGCCGATCCCCGCGAGCGTCGCGGTCAGCGCCGCCCGCCGGTCCGCGCGGACCCCGGAGCCCGCCCGCGGGGGCGCCTCCCCGTCCGGGTCGGTACGGGAACGGGGGACCTGCGCGGCCGGTTCCAGGGCCGCCAGGGCGTCCGCCCACCGGCCGGTCAGGCCCGGCCGCATCGCCGGCGCGTCGCCGTTGCGGACCACCAGCGACAGCAGCCCGCCCTGGGCGAGCACCCGCGCCATCCCCGCCAGCAGGGGGTCGGGCTCCTCGACGTACATCAGCACGCCGTGGCACAGCACCACGTCGAAGCTGCCCGGCAGGAAGTGGACGCCGGTGTCCCGGCCGTCGCCCTCGATGATCCGCATCCGGTCCTGGATGCCCTGCGGCTGCCCGGCGAGGGCCTCGCGGGCCGCGGCGATCAGTACGGCGTCCTGCTCCAGGCCGGTCACCTGGTGCCCGGCCCGTGCCAGCCGCAGCGCCTGGGTGCCCCGCCCCATGCCGACGTCCAGCACCCGCAGCCGCCGGCCCACCGGGAACCGCCCGACGAGCTGCTCGTCCAGTTGCCGGGCCACCAGCTCCTGCCGTACGACGTCCCGCAGACCGCCGCCGGGGCCGTCCAGGCGGACCGCCGCCGCGTCCCCGGCGAACGGAATCCCGCTCAGGGCCGCTCCCCGCGCTTGACCTGCGGCTTCGGCAGCCGGAGCCGGCGCATCTGGAGGGAGCGCATCAGCGCGTAGGCGACCGCGCCGCGCTTGTTCTCGTCCGGGAAGCGCTCCCGCAGGGCCTTCTTCAGCCGGACACCGGTGACGATCGAGTCGAGCACGATCAGCACGATCACGACCAGCCACAGCAGCAGCGCGACGTTCTGCAGCGACGCCACCTGGACCATGCTCAGCACCAGGATGACCACGGCCATCGGCAGGAAGTACTCCGCGATGTTGAACCGCGAGTCGACGAAGTTCCGGGCGAACTTGCGGACCGGGCCCTTGTCCCGGGCCGGCAGGTACCGCTCGTCGCCGCTGGCGAGCGCCTGGCGCTGGCGCTCCAGAGCGGTACGGCGCTCCTCGCGCTGGCGCTTGGCGGCCTCCTTGCGCGTCATCGGCGTACTCGCGACACTGCGCCGCTGGCTCTGGGCCTGGCTGCGCTTGGGCGTCGGGCGGCCCTTGGGGGCCTGCGGGTCGCGGGGCTGACTGGAGTCGGTCGGCGACGCCACGGTCGCGGCCTTCTCTTCCTTGGCACGGCTACGGAACACAAAACCCAAGGGTAAGCGCTCACGGCGCATGGACGTCAGTCCGGTGGGGAACGATCCCGCAACACCGTTCGTCTCTCAGGGGACAGAGGGGACGGTTGCGTACACCCCGGGTGCGCCCCGGACACATCCGGGCGCGTCCCGCAGGTGCCCCGGAGACCGGGGGCCACCTACTCCTCACGCCGGATCAGGAGCGTACGCAGTCGTCCTTGGGGATGAGCGCATCCGTCCCCGAACAGTGCGGTAATGGATGCAGGGCCCGTACTGTGGGTTCTGTCGCAGGTGCTGGAGCTGGAGTCCGTCAGAAGGGGGCGCGCGAAGCCCATGAGCGGTGTCATGAAGCGTATGGGGATGATCTTCCGCGCGAAGGCGAACAAGGCCCTTGACCGGGCCGAGGACCCGCGCGAGACCCTCGACTACTCGTACCAGAAGCAGCTGGAGCTGCTCCAGAAGGTGCGCCGCGGTGTCGCCGACGTGGCGACCAGCCGCAAGCGCCTGGAGCTCCAGCTCAACCAGCTCCAGTCGCAGTCGTCGAAGCTGGAGGACCAGGGCCGCAAGGCGCTCGCGCTGGGCCGCGAGGACCTGGCCCGCGAGGCGCTCTCCCGTCGCGCCGCCCTCCAGCAGCAGGTGACCGACCTGGAGACCCAGCACGCCACCCTCCAGGGCGAGGAGGAGAAGCTCACCCTGGCGGCCCAGCGGCTCCAGGCCAAGGTCGACGCCTTCCGCACCAAGAAGGAGACGATCAAGGCCACGTACACCGCCGCCCAGGCGCAGACCCGGATCGGCGAGGCGTTCTCCGGCATCTCCGAGGAGATGGGCGACGTGGGCCTGGCGATCCAGCGGGCCGAGGACAAGACCGCCCAGCTCCAGGCGCGGGCCGGCGCGATCGACGAACTGCTCGCCTCCGGCGCCCTCGACGACCAGTCCGGCATGCACAAGGACGACATCCAGGCCGAGCTGGACCGGCTCTCCGGTGGTACGGATGTAGAGCTGGAGCTCCAGCGGATGAAGGCCGAGCTGGCCGGAGGCTCCACCTCCGGGAAGCAGGCCATCGAGGGCGGCGCCCAGAGCGAGCAGCCCCAGCAGCAGCCGCAGGACACTCCGCGCTTCGACAAGCAGTAGCCCACGCCGAGGAGGGCGACATGATCGTACGGATCATGGGGGAGGGGCAGGTGAGGCTGGCCGACGGCCACCTCAGCGAGCTGGACAAGCTGGACGACGAGCTCCTGGCCGAGATGGAGGGCGGCGACGGCCCCGGCTTCCGCCGCACCCTCACCGCCCTGCTCGCCAAGGTCCGCGAACTGGGCACGCCCCTGCCCGACGACTCCCTGGAGCCGTCCGACCTGATCCTCCCCGCCGAGGACGCGACCCTGGAGGACGTACGGGAACTGCTCGGCGACGACGGGCTGATCCCGGGCGGTGGCGCCTGAGCGGCGGCGGTCATCCCGGTGGTCGCGCCCACGCCGGGCACCGGACCCGCCGGCCCCCGCACCGCTACCGTGGACAGCCGTGAGCACACTCACCCGCGCCCGCTGCCGACTGGGCGCCCACCCCACCGCCACGGACGCCGCCCTCGCGGTGACCGTCCTGGTGTGCATGGTCTCCGCCTCCTTCATCGACCCGCACGGCCCCGACGGCGTCTCCTGGGCCGTGCGCACCCCCGACCCGCTCAGCCTGGTCCTCATGACGGCGGGCGCCGCCGCCCTCGTCCTGCGCCGCCGCGCCCCGCTGGCCGTCCTGGCGCTCACCGGCGGCTTCTCCCTCGTCGAGTGCGTCACCGGCGACCCCCGCGCGCCCGTCGTGATGTCGGCCGTCATCGCCCTGTTCACCGTCGCCGCCGGCACCGACCGGTCCACCACCTGGCGGACGGGACTGCTCACCATGGTCGTGCTCACCGGCGCCGCCATGCTCGCCGGCCCCCTGCCCTGGTACGCCCAGGAGAACCTCGCCGTCCTCGCCTGGACCGGCATCGGCGCCACCGCCGGGGACGCGGTCCGCAGCCGCAAGGCCTTCGTCCAGGCCATCCGGGACCGGGCCGAGAAGGCCGAGCGCACCCGCGAGGAGGAGGCCCGCCGCCGGGTCGCCGAGGAACGGCTGCGCATCGCCCGGGACCTGCACGACGTCGTCGCCCACCACATCGCCCTGGTCAACGTGCAGGCCGGGGTCGCCGCGCACGTCATGGACAAGCGGCCCGACCAGGCCAAGGAGGCCCTCGCCCACGTACGGCGGGCCAGCCGCTCCGCCCTCGACGAACTGCGCGTCACCGTCGGCCTGCTCCGCCAGTCCGGCGACCCGGAGGCCCCGACCGAACCCGCTCCGGGCCTGGACCGCCTCGACGAACTCGCCGGCACCTTCCGCAGCGCCGGCCTGCACGTCGAGACCGCCCGCGCCGACCAGGGCACCGAACTGCCCACCGCCGTCGACCTCGCCGCGTACCGGGTCATCCAGGAGGCCCTGACCAATGTGCAGAAGCACGCGGGCCCTGGGGCGAAGGCGGAGGTCAGCGTCGTGAGGGTGGGACCGGACATCGAGATCACCGTGCTCGACGACGGCGCCGGACAGGCGGAACCGGCCGTTTCGGCCGCTCCGGGCGGGGGGCACGGGCTGCTCGGCATGCGCGAGCGGGTCACCGCGGTCGGCGGCGTCCTCACCACCGGCCCCCGGCACGGAGCCGGCTTCCGCGTCCATGCGATCCTTCCGGTCGGGAAACCGGCTTCGTCCCCCGCCGGGAAGCCCGCCGGGAAGCCCGCGGGAAGCCCGGCCCAGAACCGAACAGACGCCGCGAAGGACCCCGTATGACGATCCGTGTCCTGCTCGCCGACGACCAGGCGCTGCTGCGCAGTGCCTTCCGGGTGCTGGTCGACTCCGAGCCCGACATGGAGGTGGTGGGCGAGGCGTCCGACGGCGCGCAGGCGGTGCGGCTGGCCAAGGAGCAGCGGGCCGACGTGGTCCTGATGGACATCCGGATGCCCGGCACCGACGGTCTCGCCGCCACCCGCATGATCAGCGCCGACCCGGAGCTCGCCGCCGTCCGCGTGGTCATCCTGACCACCTTCGAGGTCGACGACTACGTGGTGCGGTCGCTGCGCGCGGGCGCCTCCGGCTTCCTCGGCAAGGGCTCCGAACCCGAGGAACTGCTCAGCGCCATACGCGTCGCGGCGGGCGGCGAGGCGCTGCTGTCGCCGGTCGCCACCAAGGGCCTGATCGCCCGCTTCCTCGCCCAGGACGGCGGTCTGGACGAGGACCGCGACCCGGCCCGCTCCGAACGGCTGGCCACCTTGACCGTGCGGGAGCGGGAGGTGCTGGCGCAGGTCGCCGGCGGGCTCTCCAACGACGAGATCGCCGAGCGCCTGGCGGTCAGCCCGCTCACCGTGAAGACCCACGTGAACCGGGCCATGGGCAAGCTGGGCGCCCGCGACCGGGCCCAACTGGTGGTCATCGCCTACGAATCGGGACTGGTCCGTCCAAGGGTGGAGTGACCCAGGCACGGCCGTACTGCGGCCGGAGTAGGCGGCCGTGCGGAAATGGGTCTGTGGTCGGGGGAACGGGGCTCCTCCGTGGCTCAGAGTGGTGGAGTGGGCGCTCACTTGTGCCCGTCCTCCGCTCAGGCCACAGAAGAGAGACCCTGACCCATGTCCTGGCTGTCGAGATTCAGCCTCGCGCAACGGGCCCTGATAGGGCTGATGTCGATCATCGCGCTCGTCTTCGGGGCGATCGCGATCCCCCAGCTCAAGCAGCAGTTGCTGCCCACCATCGAACTGCCCATGGTGTCCGTGGTGGCGCCGTATCAGGGTGCCTCGCCGGACGTGGTCGAGAACCAGGTCGTCGAGCCGATCGAGAACAACCTCGAAGCGGTCGACGGCATCTCGGGCGTCACCTCCACCGCCAGCGAGGGCAGCGCCGTCATCATGGCGTCCTTCGAGTACGGCCCCGACACCCAGCAGCTCGTCGCCGACGTCCAGCAGGCCGTCAACCGGGCCCGCGCCACGCTGCCGGACGACGTGGACCCGCAGGTCGTGGCCGGCTCCACCGACGACCTGCCGGCCGTGGTGCTGTCCGTCGCCTCCGAGAAGGACCAGCAGGCCCTGGCCGACCAGCTCGACAAGACGGTCGTGCCCGCCCTGGAGGACATCGACGGCGTCGGCCAGGTCACCGTCGACGGCGTCCGGGACGTGCAGGTCGCGGTCACGCCCGACGACGCGAAGCTCGCCAGCGCCGGGGTGACCCCGCAGACCCTGGTCACCTCCCTCCAGGCCGGCGGCGCCACCGTCCCCTCGGGCTCCTTCGACGAGGACGGCGCCAACCGCACCGTCCAGGTCGGCGGCGGTTTCACCTCGCTGGAGCAGATACAGGACCTGATGGTCACCGGCGAGGGCGTGAAGAAGCCGGTGCGTCTCGGCGACCTCGCGAAGGTCGAGGAGCGGGAGGCCCCGGCCGACTCCCTCACCCGCACCAACGGCAGGCCCAGCCTCGCCGTCGCCGTCACCATGGACCGCGACGGCAGCGCGGTCGCCATCTCGAACGCGGTCGAGGACAAGCTGCCCGAGCTGCGCGAACAGCTCGGCTCCGACGCGGAACTGACCGTCGTCAGCGACCAGGGCCCGGCGGTCTCCAAGGCCATCGAGGGCCTGACCACCGAGGGCGCCCTCGGTCTGCTCTTCGCGGTCATCGTCATCCTGGTCTTCCTGGCCTCGGTCCGCTCCACCCTGGTCACCGCGGTCTCCATCCCGCTGTCCGTGGTGCTGGCGCTGATCGTCCTGTGGACCCGCGACCTCTCCCTGAACATGCTCACCCTGGGCGCGCTGACCATCGCCATCGGCCGGGTCGTCGATGACTCGATCGTGGTCCTGGAGAACATCAAGCGCCACCTCGGCTACGGCGAGGAACGCCAGGAGGCCATCCTCAAGGCCGTGCGCGAGGTGGCCGGCGCGGTCACCTCCTCCACCCTCACCACGGTCGCCGTCTTCCTGCCGATCGGCCTGGTCGGCGGCATGGTCGGCGAGCTGTTCGGCTCCTTCAGCATCACCGTCACCGCGGCGCTCCTCGCGTCCCTGCTGGTGTCGCTGACCGTGGTGCCGGTCCTGTCCTACTGGTTCCTGCGCGCCCCCAAGGGCACCCCCGAGGACGCCGACGAGGCCCGCCGCCTCGCGGAGGAGAAGGAAGCCAGGTCCCGCCTCCAGCGCCTCTACGTCCCCGTCCTGCGGTTCGCCACCCGGCGCCGCCTCACCAGTGTGGCCATCGCGGTCGTCGTGCTGATCGGCACCTTCGCCATGGCCCCGCTGCTCAAGACCAACTTCTTCGACCAGGGCGAGCAGCAGGTCCTCAGCGTCAAGCAGGAGCTGAAGCCCGGCACCAGCCTGGCGGCGACCGACGCCGAGGCCAAGAAGGTCGAGAAGCTCATCGAGGGCACCGAGGGCGTCAAGGACTTCCAGGTGACCATCGGTTCGTCCGGCTTCATGGCGGCCTTCGGCGGCGGTACGGACACCAACCAGGCGTCGTACCAGATCATGCTGGAGGACTCGGCCTCCGCCGACGACGTCCAGGACAGCCTGGAGGCCGGGCTCGCGAAGCTCGACGGCATCGGCACCACCACCATCGCCGCCGGTGACGGCTTCGGCAGCCAGGACCTGAGCGTCGTCGTCAAGTCCTCCGACGCCGACGCGCTGCGCGAGGCGGCCGAGGAGGTCCGCGAGGCGGTCGCCTCCCTCGACGACGTCACCGACGTCACCAGCGACCTGTCGCAGAGCGTGCCGCGCATCTCGGTCACGGCGAACGACCGTGCCGCCGCGGCCGGTTTCACCGACCAGACCCTCGGCGCGGCCGTCACCCAGGCGGTCCGCGGCACCACCGCGGCCAAGGCCGTCCTGGACGACACCGAGCGGGACGTCGTCATCACCTCGGCGAAGCCCGCCGACACCCTCGCCGAACTGAAGGCGCTGCCGCTCGGCCCGGTCAAGCTCGGCGACATCGCCACCGTGAAGCTGGTCGACGGGCCGGTCTCCATGACCCGGATCGACGGCCAGCGCGCCGCGACCGTCACCGCCCGGCCGACCGGTGACAACACCGGCGCGGTCAGCACCGACCTCACCGCCAAGATCAACGACCTGAAGCTGCCGGCCGGGGTCACCGCCGAGATCGGCGGCGTCTCCGCCGACCAGGACGAGGCGTTCGTCAACCTGGGCCTGGCGATGCTCGCGGCCATCGCGATCGTCTTCATGCTGCTGGTGGGCACGTTCCGGTCGCTGGCCCAGCCGCTGATCCTGCTGGTCTCCATCCCGTTCGCGGCGACCGGCGCGCTCGGCCTGCTGATCGCCACCGGCACCCCGATGGGCGTCCCGGCGATGATCGGCATGCTGATGCTGATCGGCATCGTGGTCACCAACGCGATCGTGCTGATCGACCTGATCAACCAGTACCGCAAGCAGGGCTACGGAGTGGTCGAAGCGGTCGTCGAGGGTGGCCGCCACCGTCTGCGGCCCATCCTGATGACGGCCCTGGCGACCATCTTCGCCCTGCTCCCGATGGCCCTGGGCGTCACCGGCGAGGGCGGCTTCATCGCCCAGCCGCTGGCGGTGGTGGTGATCGGCGGCCTGGTCACCTCGACCCTGCTGACCCTGCTCCTGGTGCCGACGCTCTACGCGATGCTGGAGCTGCGCAAGGAGCGGCGCGCGCAGAAGAAGGCGGCCAAGCGGGGCGGCGACGTACCGCCGCGCGCGACAGCCGCCGACGAGCCGGAGCCGGCGAAGGTCTGACCGTGGGACGGCAGGGGCCGCGTCCGATCACCTTCGGGATCGGACGCGGCCCCTGGCCGTTGCACCACCCCGCATGGGCGGGTGGGCGGGAAAGGAACCGTTACGGCAGCGCCAGCATCCGCTCCAGCGCCAGCTTGGCGAACGCCTCCGTCTCCGCGTCCACCTCGATGCGATTGACCAGCGTGCCCTCGGCGAGGAATTCCAGCGCCCACACCAGGTGCGGCAGGTCGATCCGGTTCATGGTCGAGCAGAAGCAGACCGTCCGGTCGAGGAAGACGATCTCCTTCCCCTCCGGGGCGAAACGGTTCGCCAGCCGCCGTACGAGGTTCAGCTCGGTGCCGATGGCCCACTTGGACCCGGCCGGAGCCGCCTCCAGTGCCTTGATGATGTACTCGGTCGAGCCGACGTAGTCCGCCGCCGCGACGACCTCGTGCCGGCACTCGGGGTGCACGAGCACGTTGACGCCGGGTATGCGGGCGCGCACGTCCTCCACCGACTCCAGGCTGAAGCGGCCGTGCACCGAGCAGTGCCCGCGCCACAGGATCATCTTCGCGTCCCGCAGCTGCTCGGCGGTCAGTCCGCCGTTCGGCTTGTGCGGGTTGTAGACGACGCAGTCCTCCAGGGACATGCCGAGGTCACGGACGGCGGTGTTGCGGCCGAGGTGCTGGTCGGGCAGGAAGAGAACCTTCTCGCCCTGCTCGAACGCCCAGTTCAGCGCCCGCTCGGCGTTGGACGACGTACAGATCGTCCCGCCGTGCCTGCCGGTGAACGCCTTGATGTCGGCGGAGGAGTTCATGTACGAGACGGGCACGACCCGGTCGGCGATCCCCGCCTCGGTCAGCACGTCCCAGCACTCGGCGACCTGCTCGGCGGTGGCCATGTCGGCCATCGAGCACCCGGCGGCGAGGTCGGGCAGTACGACCTTCTGGTCGTCGGAGGTCAGGATGTCCGCCGACTCCGCCATGAAGTGCACGCCGCAGAAGACGATGTACTCGGCCTCGGGGCGCGCGGCGGCGTCCCGGGCCAGCTTGAACGAGTCACCCGTGACATCGGCGAACTGGATGACCTCGTCGCGCTGGTAGTGGTGGCCGAGCACGAAGACCTTGTCCCCGAGCTTCTCCTTGGCCGCGCGGGCGCGGGCGACCAGGTCCGGGTCGGAGGGCGAGGGCAGATCACCCGGGCACTCCACACCGCGCTCGCTCCTCGGGTCGGCCTCGCGGCCGAGGAGCAGCAGGGCGAGCGGAGTCGGCTGAACGTCGAGCTCCTGGGCTTGGGCGGTGGTCACGGCACGCACCCTTTCTACTTTTCGTCGAAATGACGCTATCTATCATATCTGCTTCACGTCAGTTTGACGATGCCCATTGTGTCGGTGTGACGTGAATCCCGGCGCCCGCGCCCCTGACCGTCCCCGGGCCCGTGTGCGAGCATGAAGAGACGAACCGAGGGGAAATCGCTCGGGTCCGGCCCGGAATGAATCCGGGGCCCCGACGGTTGCAACCGTCGGCAAGCAGTCTCCGTACAACCCGGGAGAGATGTAGATGTCCGTATCGGACGAGACCACCACCGTCACCGACGGCATCATCCTGACCGACTCCGCCGCGGCCAAGGTCAAGGCCCTGCTCGACCAGGAAGGCCGTGACGACCTGTCGCTGCGTGTCGCCGTCCAGCCCGGCGGCTGCTCCGGCCTGCGCTACCAGCTCTTCTTCGACGAGCGCTCCCTCGACGGCGACGTCGTCAAGGACTTCGGTGGCGTGAAGGTCGTCACCGACCGGATGAGCGCCCCGTACCTGGGCGGCGCCACCGTCGACTTCGTCGACACGATCGAGAAGCAGGGCTTCACGATCGACAACCCGAACGCCACGGGTTCCTGCGCCTGCGGCGACTCCTTCAGCTGAGCCGCACCCGACCGTGACGAGGGCGGCGCCCCGGGAGTTCCCGGGGCGCCGCCCTCGTGCGTCACCGGTCCTCGTGCGTCACCCGCCCCCGGTCGGCGCCGGCAGCCGCGCGCCCTCCTTGGCGAGCGGGATCCGCTCGCCGTCCGACCCGACCACCGCCCGGCCGCCGAGCGGCTCGTCCAGCCGCACGGTCAGCTCGTACTCCTTGGCGATCAGGACGCAGACCCGGTCCGGGTCGGAGTGCTCGGTGACCTCGACCCGCACCCGCCCGGAGTCCTCGTCCGCCGCCGCGTCGTACGTCGCGCACACCCCGCCCGTGAACCGCAGCGTCAGGTCGGTGCCCTCGGCGGTGTACCCGGTCACCTCCACGTCCCGCTCGGCGGACGGCCGCGGCGACGGGCGCGCCGGCGTCAGGTACTCCGGGTCCACGGCCGCACGCGTCACCGTGACGGTGTCCGCCGCCCCCGGCTCGCGCACCTCGAACAGCCAGGACGGCACCAGCGCCGCCCGCCCCCGCACCGGCTGCGCCGCCAGCCCGAACACCGCCCGCTCGACGGTGGCCGTCGCCCGCCCCGGCTCCGTCCCGCAGGTCCCCGCCCCGCCCTCCAGCGGTACGGCACTGGCGCAGTCGCCCTTCGCGGCCGGCGCCTTCCTCATCAGGGCGAGGGTCCGCTCCGCGTCCAGGACGGGGTACGTGTCCTCCTTCACCGGCGCCTTCAGCCGCCCGCTGCCCCCGGCCACCGTGCCGTCCGCGCCGACGATCACCCCGGTCGTCCAGCCCTCGGTCGGCAGTCCGCCCACCACCGGGTCGGCGTTCACCACCCGCCGCGCCCCCATGACCTGCCCGGCGTCCAGCCCGGCCCCGCCCTGGCCCACCGCCGCCAGCACCGGCGCCGCCGCCTTCTTCGCCGTCGCCTCGCCCACCGGGCCGGCGCCCGTCGGGGCGGTCACGCAGACCTTGTCCTTCGGCCCGCAGTCGTCGCGGGCCGCCGCGGACCGCTGGAACGTCCAGTTCCCCGGCGCCGTCCGCTCCACCCGCAGGAGGGGACCCGACCCGTCCTCGACCGACCCGACCGTCCAGGACGCCCCGCGGACCACCGGCTTCCCCGTCAGGTCGAGCGCCTCGGCCAGCCGGGCCACCTCCGCCTCGGTGACCTGGCCCGTCGCCCGGTACACCGGCGCCGAGTCCGGACCGTCCGGCAGCCGGCCGCCCGCCCGGTAGGCGGTGGCGCCGCCGTCGGTGGCGGGGGAGTCGAGGGCCAGCGGCGGGGGAGTGCCGGCGTCCGACGCCCCGGTCGACGTACCGCCGCCACCGGCACCCCCGGACGCGGTCGCCGCCAGATACGCTCCGCCGCCTCCGGCCAGCAGCACGGCCGCCGCGACCGAGGCGGTCAGCAGTCCCCGGGACCGCCGCCGGCCGGCCCGCGTGCCTTCGCCCCCGGTGCCGTCCTGGTCGGGTCGTTCGGTGTTCACCGCATCGCTCCTTCGCCGGTCACGGGGGACGACGATGGGACGCGGCGCGGGAACATCCGGTTCCCGGACCGGGTGCCGCGGTCACCCGGACGGCCTCAGTCGCCGTACTCCTCCATCGCCTCCAGCAGCCGGGCCGAGGCCGGCGGCACGGTCACCCCGTGGATCAGCGACGGCGGCACCGGCCGGACGCGGGCCCGCTCGGCGGACGGCCAGTGCGGCGCCATCCGGGCGCAGTCGCCGCGCAGCGACGCCAGATCCCCGTCGGGCTCGGCCGGGCGGACGCGGGGGCGGATCTCGGTGTTCGTCATGAGGGCACCGTAGGCACGGATCAGCCCGCGAAGAAAGCCCTACTATCGGGTATTTCCTCCCGTTCCGGAGCCGGCCCGGGCCCGCCCCGAAGCCCGCCCCCGAGCCGCTGTCGAGTCGCCTCCGAGGCCCGCTTCGACGGCCCGCGCCGACCGGGTAGCGTGAACTGCCAACCCACCTCCCTCCAGGAGAGAGTTCACGCCGTGCGCATCGCAGTCACCGGCTCCATCGCCACCGACCACCTCATGACCTTCCCCGGCCGCTTCGCCGACCAGCTCGTCGCGGACCAGTTGCACACGGTCTCGCTCTCCTTCCTGGTCGACAAGCTCGACGTCCGCCGGGGCGGTGTCGGGGCCAACATCGCCTTCGGCATGGGCCAGCTCGGCACCCGTCCGATCCTGGTCGGCGCGGCGGGCCCGGACTTCGACGAGTACCGCGCCTGGCTGGACCGGCACGGCGTCGACACCGACTCGGTCCGCATCTCCGAGACCCTGCACACCGCCCGCTTCGTGTGCACCACCGACGCCGACCACAACCAGATCGGCTCCTTCTACACGGGCGCGATGAGCGAGGCCCGCCTCATCGAGCTGAAGACCGTCGCCGACCGCGTGGGCGGCCTCGACCTGGTCTCCATCGGCGCCGACGACCCGGAGGCGATGCTCCGCCACACGGAGGAGTGCCGGACGCGGAACATCCCGTTCGCCGCCGACTTCTCCCAGCAGATCGCCCGCATGGAGGGCGACGAGATCCGCATTCTGCTGGACGGGGCGACGTACCTCTTCTCCAACGAGTACGAGAAGGGGCTCATCGAGACCAAGACCGGCTGGAGCGACGAGGAGATCCTCGGCCGGGTCGGCCACCGCGTCACCACCCTCGGCGCGCGGGGCGTACGCATCGAGCGGGCCGGCGCGCCGGTCATCGAGGTCGGTGTCCCGGACGAGGAGCGCAAGGCCGACCCCACGGGCGTCGGCGACGCCTTCCGCGCCGGGTTCCTCTCCGGCCTGGCCTGGGGTGTCGGCCTGGAGCGCGCCGCCCAGGTCGGCTGCATGCTGGCGACGCTGGTCATCGAGACGGTGGGGACGCAGGAGTACCAGCTGAGGCGCGGGCACTTCATGGAGCGGTTCACGAAGGCGTACGGGGATGAGGCGGCGGCGGAGGTCCGGGGGCATCTGGGCTGAGTCCGCCGGGCGCGGGCGCGTGGGGGCCGGGCGCGCTCACGCGGCGGTAGCCGCATACCGACACGGCCCGGCGCCCCTCCAGGTTTCTCACCTGGTCCGGCGGATCACGTAAGCCGTCCCCTGCTCCGCCGGCTCCTCCCCCGCGTACTCCTGTCCCCGCATCTCGCACCACGCCGGGATGTCCAGGCGGGCCGCCTCGTCGTCGGCGAGGACGCGGACCGTGCCGCCGACCGGGACGTCGCCGATCACCTTGGCCAGCTCGATGACCGGGACCGGGCAGAGCTTGCCGAGCGCGTCCACCACCAGGGCGTCGTCCCCCTCGGCCACGGCGGCGGGGGAGGGGGAGGGCGCCCCCAGCTTCTCCCGCACCCCGGCCACCACCCCCGGCAGCACCTCCAGGAACCGCTCGACCTCCGCGCCCTCCGCCCCGAGCGGCAGCGAAACCCGCACATTCCCCTCACTGAGCACGCCCATCGCCCGCAGCACATGACTCGGCGTCAGCGTGCTGCTCGTGCAGGACGACCCGGAGGAGACCGAGAAGCCCGCGCGGTCCAGCTCGTGGAGCAAGGTCTCCCCGTCGACATAGAGACACGAGAAGGTGACGATCCCGGGCAGCCGGCGCTCCGGATCGCCCACCACCTCCGCGTCCGGCACCAGCTGAGGCACCCGTGCCCGGACCCGGTCCGTCAGCTCCCGCAGCCGCGCCGCCTCCTGAGCCGCCTCCGCGCGCACCGCCCGCAGCGACGCGGCCGCCGCCACGATCGCCGGGAGGTTCTCGGTCTCGGCCGGCTCCACCGGCGCGAACCGCACCCCCTTGCGCACCACCAGCAGCCCCACCCCCGAGGGTCCGCCCCACTTGTGCGCGCTCCCCGTCAGCAGCGACCAGCCGCCCGCCACCGGCCCCCACCCCAGCGACTGGGCCGCGTCCACCAGCAGCGGCACCCCGGCCGCCCGGCACACCTCCGCCACCTCGGCCACCGGCTGTTCGGTGCCGACCTCGTGGTTGGCCGACTGGAGGCAGGCCAGCGCGGTGTCGTCCCGCAGGGCGGCGCCGTACGCCTCCGCCCCGACCGCGCCCGTACGGTCCACGGCGACCTGGGTGACCGTCCCGCCCTCCGCCTCATGCGCCTCACCCGCATGCAGGACCGACGAGTGTTCGACAGCTGACACGACCAGGTGACGCCCGACCCGCCGCCGCCCGGCCAGAGCCCCCGTCACACCCGTACGCACCGCCCGGGTCCCCGACGAGGTGAACACCAGCTCGTCCGCCCGGCACCCCACCGCCTCCGCCGCCGCCTCCCGCGCCGCGTCCAGCAGCATCCGCGCCCGCCGCCCCTCCCTGTACAACCGCGAAGGATCGGCCCACCCCTCGTCCAGCGCGGCCAACAACGCCTGCCGGGCGACGGGATGGAGAGGAGCACCGGAAGCAGCATCGAAGTAGCCCATACGGCAAACGCTAAACGCCCGCTCACTCAAACGCCGGAAAGGGGCGCGGGCAGTATCGATGTGCGGCTGCGCCGCGGGGCGCGACCAGCCCCCACGCACCCGCACCCGCCAAACCAGCGAACCACCCTCCCCACTAGGCACCCCTCCCCGCGAACCCTCGGAGAGCGTCGGCTAGGGTTTGGTCCGCATAAACATCCAAACCCCTGCCCGACGCAGGGCGGCGACCGACCAGCGAGAAGGCCGCAGCCGACCGCGCGGGCGAGACTCTCGGGAAGGCGCTACGTGAGTCCCAACGGCTCCGACCGCTCGCCGCGGCGCCCGATGCGGCGGAAGCTGCTGCAGGCACTGACCGCGGGCCTGGTCCTGGCGACCGCCACCGGTTGCACATGGGAGGACTTCCCCCGCCTTGGTATGCCCACCCCCACCACGGAAGAGGCTCCGCGGATCCTCTCCCTCTGGCAGGGTTCCTGGGCTGCCGCGCTCGCCGTCGGCGTGCTGGTGTGGGGCCTGATCCTGTGGAGTGCTTTCTTCCACCGGCGCAGCCGCACCAAGGTCGAGGTACCTCCGCAGACCCGGTACAACATGCCCATCGAGGCGCTGTACACCGTGGTTCCGCTCGTCATCGTCTCGGTGCTCTTCTACTTCACCGCCCGCGACGAGTCCGAACTGCTCAAGCTCGACAAGAAGCCGGCCGTCACGGTCAACGTGGTCGGCTTCCAGTGGAGCTGGTGCTTCAACTACGTCGAGAACGTCGACGGTTCCACCGGTGACGCCAAGACGGCCACGGAACTGGACCCGATCCCGGACCGCTACAAGGAGGCCTTCCCCGACAACGCGGGCGGCGTCTACGACTGCGGTACCCCGGGCACCCGCAACGAGCAGACGAACAACCCCGGGCCCACCCTGTGGCTGCCCGAGGGCCAGCGCGTCCGCTTCGTCCTGACCTCCCGTGACGTCATCCACTCCTTCTGGGTGGTGCCGTTCCTGATGAAGCAGGACGTCATCCCCGGCCACACCAACGCCTTCGAGGTGACCCCCAACAAGGAGGGCACCTTCCTGGGCAAGTGCGCCGAGCTGTGCGGCGTCGACCACTCCCGGATGCTGTTCAACGTCAAGGTCGTCTCCCAGGAGCGCTACGAGCAGCACCTGAAGGACCTCGTGAAGAAGGGGCAGACCGGTTACGTGCCCGCGGGCATCGCCCAGACGGACCACGAGAAGAACCGGGAGACGAACAACCTGTGAGCATCCTCAACGAACCCCAGGGTGCCGCGGCAGGGTCCCACTACGCGGACGAGCTGCCGGTCCGGCGCCAACGGCGCGGCGAAGTCGTCGTCAAGTGGCTGACCACCACCGACCACAAGACGATCGGCACGCTGTACCTGGCCACGTCGTTCGCCTTCTTCTGCATCGGCGGCGTCATGGCGCTGCTCATGCGCGCCGAGCTGGCCCGTCCGGGCCTGCAGATCGTGTCGAACGAGCAGTTCAACCAGGCGTTCACGATGCACGGCACGATCATGCTGCTGATGTTCGCGACGCCGCTGTTCTCCGGTTTCGCGAACTGGATCATGCCGCTGCAGATCGGCGCGCCCGACGTGGCGTTCCCGCGGCTGAACATGTTCGCCTACTGGCTGTACCTCTTCGGCTCGCTCATCGCGGTGGCCGGCTTCCTCACCCCGCAGGGCGCGGCCGACTTCGGCTGGTTCGCGTACTCCCCGCTGTCCGACGCGGTGCACTCGCCCGGCGTCGGCGGTGACCTGTGGATCATGGGTCTGGCCTTCTCCGGCTTCGGTACGATCCTCGGCTCGGTCAACTTCATCACCACGATCATCTGCATGCGCGCTCCGGGCATGACGATGTTCCGCATGCCGATCTTCACCTGGAACGTGCTGCTGACCGGTGTGCTGGTCCTGCTCGCCTTCCCGGTGCTGGCCGCGGCCCTGTTCGCCCTGGAGGCGGACCGCAAGTTCGGTGCCCATGTCTTCGACGCGGCCAACGGCGGCGCGTTGCTGTGGCAGCACTTGTTCTGGTTCTTCGGGCATCCAGAGGTGTACATCATCGCGCTGCCGTTCTTCGGCATCGTCAGTGAGATCATCCCGGTCTTCTCCCGCAAGCCGATCTTCGGCTACATGGGCCTGATCGGCGCGACCATCGCGATCGCGGGTCTGTCGGTCACGGTGTGGGCGCACCACATGTACGTCACCGGTGGCGTACTGCTCCCGTTCTTCTCCTTCATGACCTTCCTGATCGCGGTTCCGACCGGTGTGAAGTTCTTCAACTGGCTCGGCACCATGTGGAAGGGCAGCCTGTCCTTCGAGACGCCGATGCTGTGGTCGACCGGCTTCCTGATCACCTTCCTCTTCGGTGGTCTGACCGGTGTCCTCCTCGCGGCCCCGCCGCTGGACTTCCACGTCTCGGACTCGTACTTCGTGGTGGCCCACTTCCACTACGTGGTCTTCGGCACCGTCGTCTTCGCGATGTTCGCCGGCTTCCACTTCTGGTGGCCGAAGTGGACCGGCAAGATGCTCGACGAGCGCCTCGGCAAGATCACCTTCTGGACGCTGTTCATCGGCTTCCACGGCACCTTCCTGGTCCAGCACTGGCTGGGCGCCGAGGGCATGCCGCGCCGGTACGCCGACTACCTGGCGGCCGACGGCTTCACCGCCCTGAACACGATCTCGACGATCAGCTCGTTCCTGCTCGGCATGTCGATCCTGCCGTTCTTCTACAACGTCTGGAAGACGGCCAAGTACGGCAAGCCGGTCAACGTGGACGACCCGTGGGGCTACGGCCGTTCGCTGGAGTGGGCGACCTCCTGCCCGCCGCCGCGGCACAACTTCCTCACGCTGCCGCGCATCCGCTCCGAATCCCCGGCCTTCGACCTGCACCACCCGGAGATCTCCGCGCTCGACCAGCTGGAGAACGTCGGCCACGGTGACAAGGCCCTCGCTGGCGGCAAGGAGGCCGGCAAGTGAAGATCCAGGGCAAGATGTTCATCTGGCTGAGCGTCTTCATCCTCGTCATGGCGATCGTCTATGGCGTGTGGTCGAAGGAGCCGGCCGGTACCACGGCGCTCTTCCTGGCCTTCGGGCTCTCGATCATGATCGGCTTCTACCTCGGCTTCACGGCCAGGCGGGTCGACGCGGGCGCCCAGGACAACAAGGAGGCGGACGTCGCGGACGACGCCGGCGAGGTCGGGTTCTTCAGCCCGCACAGCTGGCAGCCGCTCTCCCTGGCCATCGGTGGCGCGTTCGCGTTCACCAGCGTGGCGATCGGCTGGTGGCTGATGTACTTCTCGGCACCGCTGATCCTCATCGGTCTGTTCGGCTGGGTCTTCGAGTACTACCGCGGTGAGAACCGCACCCAGTAGCACACCCGGTCATCCGAAGGGCCCGGACACTCCGCCAGGAGGGTCCGGGCTCCTTCTTTCGGCGCAGCGCGCCACCCGTCCGGCTTACCCACCGCGCCGCCCCGCGGCGGGCTTCCTACGTTGAGGCCATGAGCCACTTCGTTCACTCCCCGGCGCCCAGGCGCACCGCCGTCGGCTGCACGCTGCTGGTCATGGCGCTCGGCGCGGGCGTCACCGGCTGCGACGGCGACGAGAACCCGCTGGCGGCGGCGCCGTACGACGCGGCCGGCACCATCACCTTCAACGGTCCCGTCGGCGCGGGGAAGAAGGCCGACCCCGACAAGCCCCTGGAGGTCGTCGCCGAGGGCTCCGACGGGCGCATCACGGACGTCACGGCCAAGGACGCGGCGGGCCGCTACGTGGCGGGCGAACTCTCCGCCGACGGCGCCCGCTGGCACAGCACCTCACCGCTGGCCGCGAACGCCTCCTACACGGTCCGGGTCAGCACCGAGAGCGAGGACGGCGCACCCGGCCGCAAGGTGCTCACCTTCGACACCGGCAAGCCCGCCGCCAAGAAGCGCCTCGACATCACCTTCGGGCCCGAGGCGGGCACCTACGGCGTCGGCCAGCCGGTCACCGCCGAGCTGAGCGAGCCCGTCAAGGACCCGGCCCAGCGCAAGACCGTCGAACGGGCCCTCAAGGTGGAGTCCACGCCCGCGGTGGAGGGCGCCTGGCACTGGGTGGACGACAAGGAACTGCACTACCGCCCCAAGGACTACTGGCCCGCCCACGCCACCGTCCGGGCCCGCTCCAGCCTGGAGGGCATCAAGATCGGCGACCGGATGTGGGGCGGCCGGGCCGAGGAGCTGAAGCTCTCCATCGGCGACCGCGTCATCGCGGTGACGGACGCGGCGTCCCACACGATGACGGTGTTCCGCAACGGCGAGGAGATCAAGCAGATCCCGGTCACCACCGGCAAGCCCGGCTTCGAGACCCGCAACGGCGTCAAGGTCGTGCTGGGCAAGGAGCCGTTCGTCCGGATGCGCAGCACCACCGTCGGCATCGCCGAGGGCTCCTCGGAGTCGTACGACCTGCCCGTCCACTGGGCCACCCGGGTGACCTGGAGCGGCGAGTACGTGCACGCCGCCCCCTGGTCGGTCGGCTCCCAGGGCTCGGCCAACGTCAGCCACGGCTGCACCGGCATGAGCACCGGCAACGCCGAGTGGTTCTTCGACACCGTCCGCGAGGGCGACCTGGTCGAGGTCGTCAACTCCTACGGCGACACGATGGAGACCTTCGGCAACGGCTTCGGCGACTGGAACCTCGACTGGGAGAAGTGGCAGACGGGCAGCGCCCTCACCGGCGGCAACCCGAAGGCGACCCGGCCGGAGGACACGGCCCGTCTCCGCCCGACGACGGCCTGAGACACCCAGGGGCGCGGGACCCCCCGGCCCCTCAGGCGCTCTGCAACTTCCGCTGCCGCAGAAGCGACGCCAACGCCGAGGCGAACTCCACCGGCTCGACCGGCAAGGTCACCGCGGCGTCGGCCCGGCTCCACGTGGCGAGCCACGCGTCCTGCGGACGTCCGATGAGCAACAGCACCGGCGGACAGGCGAACACCTCGTCCTTGATCTGCCGGCACACCCCCATCCCCCCCATCGGCACCGCCTCGCCGTCCAGCACGCACACGTCGACCCCGCCCCGGTCCAGCTCCTTCAGAACGGCGGCAGGCGTGGCGCACTCCAGGAACTCCACGACGGGCACGTCCGGCGCGGGCCTGCGGCCGGTCGCCAGCCGCACCTGCTCCCGCGTGGTGGAGTCGTCGCTGTAGACCAGTACCGTGACGGTCGGCTGCATGCTTCCTCCGAGAGGTCGGGGCCCGTGGGGCCGTAGCCCGTTGCGCGGGATGCTACTCCCTCCCACACCCCGTCAACACCGGGCGAAACACGGCTTTCCGCGGCCTTCTGCTGGGCCATACGGGCAGTCCGGAAGGGGTGAACACTCCGAACGGCACCCCCGGGAGTGAGGGCGGGATAAGCGACCGACATAATGTCGGTCGTGGCGACAGCAACGACAGTAGATACCGGGCACGCGCACCCGTCGGTCAACCGGCCGAACCTCACCAGTGTCGGAACCATCATCTGGCTGAGTTCCGAGCTGATGTTCTTCGCGGCCCTCTTCGCGATGTACTTCACCCTCCGATCGGTGACGGGTCCCGATCACTGGAAGGAAATGGCGTCCGCCCTGAACTTCCCGTTCTCGGCGACCAACACCACGATCCTGGTGCTCTCCTCCCTCACCTGCCAGCTCGGCGTGTTCGCCGCCGAGCGCGGTGACGTGAAGAAGCTCAGGATGTGGTTCATCGTCACCTTCATCATGGGTGCGATCTTCATCGGCGGTCAGGTGTTCGAGTACACCGAGCTGGTCAAGAAGGACGGCCTCTCGCTGTCCTCCGACCCCTACGGCTCGGTGTTCTACCTGACCACCGGCTTCCACGGCCTGCACGTGACGGGTGGTCTCATCGCCTTCCTGCTGGTCCTCGGCCGTACCTACGCGGCGCGGAGGTTCACCCACGAGCAGGCGACCGCCGCCATCGTCGTGTCCTACTACTGGCACTTCGTCGATGTCGTCTGGATCGGCCTCTTCGCCACGATCTACATGATCAAGTAGGCGCGGACCGCTCCCGCGCACACATCCAGAAGCATCGACGCAGAAGATCCTGACACCGGGGTAATCCGTGAAAAAGCTCTCCGCACGACGACGCCACCCGTTGGCGGCGATCGTCGTCCTACTCCTCGCGCTGGCATGCACCGGGGGGCTCTACGCCGTGTTCGCGCCCGCGGACAAGGCGCAGGCCGATGAAACGGCCCAGTCCCTCGCCATCGACGAGGGCAAGAAGCTCTACGCCGTCGGCTGTGCCAGCTGTCACGGCACCGGCGGTCAGGGCACCACCGACGGCCCCAGCCTGGTCGGCGTGGGCGCCGCGGCCGTGGACTTCCAGGTGGCGACCGGCCGCATGCCGGCCCAGCAGCCGGGCGCGCAGGTCCCCCGCAAGAAGAACATCTACTCGCAGGCCGAGATCGACCAGCTCGCGGCCTACATCGCCTCGCTCGGCGCCGGTCCCTCCATCCCCTCCGAGGAGAAGTACAGCACCGAGGGCGCGGACGTCGCCGAGGGCGGTGAGCTGTTCCGCACCAACTGCGCGCAGTGCCACAACTTCACCGGCAAGGGCGGTGCGCTGACGAACGGCAAGTTCGCTCCCACGCTTGAGGACGTCGACCCGAAGCACATCTACGAGGCCATGCAGACCGGCCCGCAGAACATGCCTTCCTTCCCCGACACCACGCTGACGGAGCAGAACAAGAAGGACATCATCGCGTACCTGGACGCGGTCAACGGGGACGAGACCGTGGACCCGGGCGGTCTTTCGCTGGGCGGCCTCGGGCCGGTCAGTGAGGGCCTCTTCGGCTGGATCTTCGGGCTCGGCTCCCTCATCGCCGTCGCCGTGTGGGTCGCCGCTCGGACCGCAAAGGCCAAGAAGTCATGAGTAGCCAAGACATTCCAGAAGAGAACCTGCCCGCAGCGCGGGACCACGCCCACGGCGAGGTGGCGGACGAGCAGCACCCGTTCGCCGACCCGGGGCTGCCGCCCCACGAGCACCGTGTCCAGGACATCGACGAGAAGGCCGCGAGGCGCTCCGAGCGCGCCGTAGCCTTCCTGTTCACCCTGTCGATGCTGGCCACGGTCGCCTTCATCGCCGCGTTCGTGGCGATCGACCACGAGAAGTCGATCTACGTCTTCCCGATCGGGCACATCAACGCGCTGAACTTCGCCCTCGGCCTGACCCTGGGCGTGGCGCTGTTCTGCATCGGCGCGGGCGCGGTCCACTGGGCCCGCACCCTGATGTCCGACGTGGAGGTCGCCGACGAGCGGCACCCGATCGAGGCGTCCCCCGAGGTCCGTGCCAAGGTGCACGCCGACTTCAAGCAGGGCGCCAAGGAGTCCGGCTTCGGCCGGCGCAAGCTGATCCGCAACACGATGTTCGGCGCGGTCGCCCTGGTGCCGCTCTCCGGTGTCGTGCTGCTGCGCGACCTGGGTCCGCTGCCCGAGGACAAGCTGCGCCACACCCTGTGGAACAAGGGCAAGCTGCTCGTCAACATGAACACCAACGAGCCGCTGCGTCCCTCCGACGTCGCGGTGGGCTCCCTCACCTTCGCCAAGCCCGAGGGCCTGGAGGAGCACGACGAGGAGTTCCAGAACGAGATCGCCAAGGCGGCCCTGATGATCGTCCGGCTCCAGCCGGACAACATCAAGGACAAGCGCGAGCTCGAGTGGTCGCACGAGGGCATCGTGGCGTACTCGAAGATCTGCACCCACGTCGGTTGCCCGATCTCCCTGTACGAGCAGCAGACGCACCACGTGCTCTGCCCCTGCCACCAGTCCACCTTCGACCTCTCCGACGGCGCCCGGGTGATCTTCGGTCCCGCCGGTCACGCCCTGCCGCAGCTGCGCATCGGCGTGAACGACGAGGGTTACCTCGAAGCGCTCGGCGACTTCGAGGAGCCCGTCGGTCCTGCATTCTGGGAGCGCGGATGAGTACTACTGAGAGCACCACGGCCCGCTCTCGCGGGAAGGCACCGGCCGGCGAACGCGTCGCCGACTGGGCCGACGGCCGGCTCGGGATCTACTCCCTGGCCAAGGCCAACATGCGCAAGATCTTCCCCGACCACTGGTCGTTCATGCTCGGCGAAGTGTGCATGTACAGCTTCATCATCATCATCCTCACGGGTGTGTACCTGACGCTGTTCTTCCACCCGTCGATGAACGAGGTGGAGTACCACGGCAGCTACGTCCCGCTGCAGGGCCAGCTGATGAGCGAGGCCTTCAAGTCGACGCTCGACATCAGCTTCGACGTGCGCGGTGGTCTGCTGATCCGGCAGATCCACCACTGGGCGGCGATCATCTTCCTCGCCGGCATGTTCGTGCACATGATGCGCGTCTTCTTCACCGGCGCGTTCCGCAAGCCGCGTGAGATCAACTGGCTGTTCGGCTTCCTGCTGTTCGTCCTCGGCATGTTCACCGGCTTCACCGGTTACTCGCTCCCGGACGACCTGCTCTCCGGCACCGGTGTCCGCTTCACGCAGGGCGCGATCCTGTCCGTGCCGATCGTCGGCACGTACATCTCGATGTTCCTGTTCGGCGGGGAGTTCCCGGGGACCGACTTCGTCGCCCGGTTCTACTCGATCCACATCCTGCTGCTGCCGGGCATCATGCTCGGGCTGATGGTGGGCCACCTGATCCTGGTCTTCTACCACAAGCACACCCAGTTCGCGGGTCCCGGCAAGACCAACAAGAACGTCGTCGGCATGCCGCTGCTGCCGGTCTACATGGCCAAGGCCGGAGGCTTCTTCTTCCTGGTCTTCGGTGTGATCGCGGCCATCGCCGGCATCGCGTCCGTCAACCCGATCTGGGCGCTCGGCCCGTACCGGGCCGACCAGGTCTCCACCGGCGCCCAGCCCGACTGGTACATGGGCTTCGCCGAGGGTCTGGTCCGCGCCATGCCGGGCTGGGAGATCAACTTCTGGGGTCACACGCTCGTCCTGGGCGTGTTCGTCCCGCTGGTGATCTTCGGCATCTTCCTCGCGGCGATCGCCGTGTACCCGTTCATCGAGTCCTGGATCACCGGGGACAAGCGCGAGCACCACATCCTGGACCGCCCGCGCAACGCCCCGACCCGTACGGCCTTCGGCGTCGCCTGGGTCACGGCGTACATGATCATGCTGATCGGTGGTGGCAACGACATCTTCGCCACCCACTTCCATCTCTCGATCAACGCCGTCACCTGGTTCGTCCGTGTCGGCTTCTTCGCCGGCCCGGTCATCGCCTTCGTGATCACCAAGCGGATCTGCCTCGGCCTGCAGCGCCGGGACAAGGAGAAGGTGCTGCACGGCCGCGAGTCGGGCATCATCAAGCGCCTGCCGCACGGTGAGTTCATCGAGGTGCACGAGCCGCTCAGCCAGGAGCAGATGTACACGCTCACCGCGCACGAGCAGTACAAGCCGGCCGAGATCGGTCCGACCGTGGACAAGAACGGCGTCGAGCGGAAGCCGAAGAGCACCGAGAAGCTCCGGGCCAAGCTCAGCAAGTCCTACTACGGCGAGGAGTCGCAGATTCCGAAGCCGACCGTCGAGGAGTACCGGGAGATCACCAGCGGCCACGGCCACCACTGATCCCCGAGCGTCGCCACGCCACGGCGAAGGGCCCCGTCCGGTGTTCGGACGGGGCCCTTCGTCATGCCTCCGGGCTGGATAGGGTGGACCCGGTTCCGAACCCGGTTCCGAACCAGGTTCTTCCCGATCTCACTCTCACAGGAGCGGCAGATGAGCGCTGTGACCCCCGCTGGAGGCGACACCGCGGCGGGCCGCTCCTGGCCCGCGTTGCTGAACGGACTGCTGGGCGGACGGAACCTGTCCGCCGACGAGACCGCGTGGGCGATGGACACGATCATGCGCGGAGAGGCGACCGACGCGCAGATCGCCGGGTTCGCGGTGGCGCTGCGGGCCAAGGGCGAGACCGTGGACGAGATCACCGGCCTGGTCCGCGCGATGTACGAACACGCCCATGTGATCCAGGTGCCCGGCGACACGGTCGACATCGTCGGCACCGGCGGCGACGGCGCCAAGACCGTCAACATCTCCACCATGTCGGCGATCGTCGTCGCCGGCACGGGCGCCAAGGTCGTCAAGCACGGCAGCCGCGCGGCCTCCTCCGCCTCCGGCGCCTCCGACGTCCTGGAGAAGCTCGGCGTCAATCTGGAGCTGACCCCGAAGCGGGTGGCCGAGGTCGCCGAGGAGGCGGGCATCACCTTCTGCTTCGCCGTGAAGTTCCACCCCGCCCTGCGCCACGTCGCCGCCGCCCGCGGCCAGCTCGGTATCCGGACGGTCTTCAACTTCCTCGGCCCGCTGACCAACCCGGCCAAGGTCCGCTCCCAGGCCATCGGCGTCGCCGACGCCCGGATGGCGCCGATCATCGCCGGGGTCTTCGCCGAGCGCGGCAACTCCGCGCTGGTCTTCCGCGGCGACGACGGCCTGGACGAGCTGACCACGACGGCCACCTCCCGGGTGTGGGCCGTGCGGGACGGCACGGTGACCGAGGAGGTCTTCGACCCGCGCGACGTCGGCATCGAGATCGTGCCGGTCGAGGCGCTGCGGGGCGCCGACGCCTCCTACAACGCGGACGTGGCCCGCCGGCTGCTGGGCGGCGAGCCGGGCCCCGTACGGGACGCGGTGCTGCTCAACTCGGCGGCGGCCCTGGTGGCCCTGGAGCCCGGCGAGGGGCCGCTGACCGACCGCGTGCGGGACGGCATGGCGCGGGCCGCCGAGTCGATCGACTCGGGCGCGGCCCGGCACGCGCTGGAGCGCTGGGTGGCCGCCAGCAACGCCTGACGGCACCTGTGACGTCCGTCCCGTGATCCGGACACGGGTTGCGGGACGGCGATCACCTCACGTACGTTTTCGAACCAGGTCATGAGTGACAGTCATGAGGCCCCGGCCGGCTGTCCGGCAACCCTCCGTCCGTGGCGGGGTGCCCCGGGTGAAGACCAGGCCGTGGACAGCAAGGTCCACGGCAAGCGCGGACCCCTCGCGTACCAGGGGTCCTGGGTCGTCCGAGGGAGTCTCCCGTGAATCAGCGAATGCGCTAGGGCCGCCGAGCCCCGCCTCCGCACCCCCCTTTCTTTCTCTTTCTTCGCCTTGCGCGTCGTATCCACGGGAGTCCGTCATGTCCGTGCCCACCGCTGTCCGCGCCCCGCTGCCCGTCCTCGGCCGGGACGTCACCGTGCCGCTCGTCACCGGCGGCGAGGTCACCTACGCCGCCCTCGACTACGCCGCCAGCGCCCCCGCGCTCCAGCGGGTCTGGGACGACGTGGCCGCCTACGCGCCGTACTACGGCAGCGTGCACCGGGGCGCCGGGTACCTCTCCCAGTTGTCCACCGACCTGTTCGAGAACGCCCGGCGGACCGTGCACGACTTCCTCGGCTGCCGGGACGACGACCAGGTGGTGTTCACCCGGTCCACCACCGACTCCCTGAACCTGCTGGCCGCCGCGCTGCCCGCCGGCTGCCGGGTCTTCGTCTTCGAGACCGAGCACCACGCCTCGCTGCTGCCCTGGCGCGACGCCGAGGTCACCTTCCTCGACGCCCCCCGCACCCCCGCGCAGGCCGTCGAGACCCTGGAGCGGGCCCTCGCCGACCGGGAGCCGCACGGCCCCGCCCTGGTCTGTGTCACCGGCGCCTCCAACGTCACCGGCGAGCTGTGGCCGGTGCGGGAACTGGCCGCCGCCGCGCACGCGCACGGTGCCCGGATCGTCCTGGACGCCGCCCAGCTCGCCCCCCACCACCCGGTGCGGGTGCGCGACCTGGACGTCGACTGGGTCGCCTTCTCCGGGCACAAGCTGTACGCCCCCTTCGGCTCGGGCGTGCTGGCCGGCCGCGCCGACTGGCTCGCCGCCGCCGAGCCGTACCTCGCGGGCGGCGGCGCCAGCCGCAAGGTCGCCCGGCGCGCGGACGGGGGAGTGGACGTGGAGTGGCACGAGGGCGCCGCCCGGCACGAGGCCGGCTCGCCCAACGTCATCGGCGCCTACGCGATCGCCGCCGCCTGCACGGCGCTCACCGAGGCCGGGTTCGAGGCGCTGGTGGCCCGGGAGGAGTACCTGATCGGCAAGGTGCGGGCAGGGCTCGCCGAGGTGCCGCAGGTGCGGGTGCTGTCGCTGTTCGGGGACGACGCGCCGCGCGTCGGGGTGCTCTCCTTCGTCGTCGACGGCTGGAACAGCTCCCACTTCGCCGCCGCCCTCTCGGCCGAGTACGGCATCGGTGTGCGCGACGGCCTGTTCTGCGCCCACCCGCTGGTGCGCACCCTGCTCGGCGGGGACCCGGGCATCCAGGGCGAGTGCGGAGCCCCCGAGGCGGCGCCCGGCGAGAAGTCCCTCAACGCGGTGCGGGTCAGCTTCGGCGCGGGCACCCCCGACGAGCACGTGGAGCGGTTCGTGACGGCGGTGAAGGAGCTGGTGCGGGACGGCGCCCGCTGGAACTACCGCACCGAGGACGGCCGTTGCGTGCCCGACACCTCCGCCGCCTCCGGTACGTCCACGGCGGCGTGAGCCGGTAGCCGGGCGCCCAGCAGGATCATCCTGAGGGCCCGCTCGGTCGCGTCGGTGAGGAGTTCCGCGCCCCGGGTCAGCGCCTCCGCCAGGGCCATCGGCGCGGGCAGGATGCCGTGGCAGGCGTCCACCCCCGGCACGTCGTACGCGCCCTCGCCGAGCGTGCCCGCCAGCGCCAGCACCGGGCGTCCGTACAGCTTGGCGCGGCGGGCCACCTCCGCCGGGATCTTGCCGCGCGGCGTCTGGCGGTCGAGCGCGCCCTCGGCGGTGAGCACCAGGTCGGCGCGGGCCAGGCGGGCGTCGAGGTCGAGCCGGCCGAGGAGGACGTCGAAGCGGGGCAGCAGCCGCGCGCCGAGCGCCGCCAGGCCCGCGCCCAGGCCGCCGGAGGCACCGGTGCCGGGGCCGGCGCGCAGGTCGAGGCCGGTCGGGCGGAGGTCGCGGGTGAGGACGTAGGCCCAGTTCTCCAGCCCCGCCGAGAGGTGCTCGACCTGGGCCGGGGTCGCGCCCTTCTGCGGGCCGAAGACGCGGGCCACGCCGCGTTCGCCGCACAGCACGTTGAACGGGTTGCAGGCGACGAGGAGTTCGGTGTCCTTCAGGCGGGGGTCGAGGCCGGCGGGGTCGACGCGGGCCAGCCGGGTCAGCTCCCGGCCGCCGGGCGGCAGTTCGAAGCCGTCCGCGTCCAGCAGGCGGGCGCCGAGGGCCTGGAGGGCGCCCGCGCCCCCGTCGGAGGTGCCCGAGTCGCCGCAGCCGACCAGGACCCGGCGCACCCCGGTGTCCAGCGCGGCGCGGATCAGCTCGCCGACGCCGTACGTGGTGGTGGCGCCGGGGTCGCGCAGGGTGCTCGGGACCAGGGAGAGACCGGCGACCGCGGCCATCTCCACCACCGCCGTGTCGCGCGTGCCCAGCAGCGCGAAGTGGGTGCCGATCCGCTCGCCGAGCGGGCCGGTCGCGGCCAGCGCCACCAGCCGTCCGCCGGTCGCGGCGGCCAGCGCGACGGCCGTGCCCTCGCCGCCGTCCACCAGGGGCACCCGGTCGATCTCCGCGCGGGGCAGCACCCGGCGCACCCCGGCCGCGATGGCGTCGGCGGCCGCCTGGGCGGACAGCGACTCCTTGAAACCGCTGGGGGCGACGACGACTCGGTTCAGCATGGCGGGCTCCTTAGCGGGTCATGGGTACGCCGAGCAGCGGCCACACCGCGGCGGCGAAGAACAGGACGAGCGCGGCGCTCAGCGGGGCCAGCACGGCGGACAGCCGCAGCAGGTCGCGCGGGGTGTAGGTGGGGACGCCGGGGACGTCCGCGAAGAGGGCGACCGGTTTCGCGGAGGCCGGCAGGGTGTGGCAGAACCCGGCCGCGGCGGTGGAGGCGAGGGCGGCGGCCACCGGGTTGACGCCCGCCGAGACGGCCGCCGCGATCACCAGCGGGACCAGCACCGAGGAGCGCGCGGAACGGGACTGGAGGAGCAGATGGGCGGCGGTGCTCACCACGACCACGACGGCGAGGAAGACGGCCGGCCCGGTGTTCGAGGGCAGCCCGGACACCAGCCACTTCGCCGCGCCGGAGTCGGCCAGCGCCACGCCCATCGCCATGGTCGCCGCCATGAACAGCAGCAGCGGCCAGGGCACCGTCCGCAGCGCGTCCTTCAGACGTACGGTGCCGAGGGCGGGGGAGGCGGCGACGACCGCGCCGATCAGGGCGACGACGGCGGGCGGCACCCGGTGCAGGGGCTCGCTGCACCACAGGGCCACCACCGTGGCCAGCAGCAGGGCGCAGCGCCGCTCCGCCTGCGTCCACTCCCCGGTGACCGGCGACTGCGTGTGCCGCTGGATCTCCTCGGCGGTGATCCGCACCGGGCCCGCGCGGTCCGCCCGCCGGGTGGTCGTCAGCAGGACGGTCTCGGCGGCCAGGTGGGAGGAGACCACCGCCAGCGGCAGGCCCAGCAGCAGCCACTCGGTGAAGCCGATCCGGTCCCCGGTCGTCTCCCACAGCACCGACACGGTGATCAGATGCGCGCCCGCGCCGATCAGGGTCGCCACCGCCGACAGAAGGATCACGGTCGGGAACAGCAGCGCCAGCATCACGACCAGTCGTTTCCGGTCGGCCAGGGTCTTGGCGAGGGCGAGGAACACCGGGAGCGCCAGCGCCGCCCGGCCCGAGGTCGCCGGCACCGCGAACGCCGTGACGACCAGCGCGGCCGTGGTCAGGTGGACCAACTGCCGTACCGTGCGCGCCCCGCCGACCAGGAACACCGCCGCCCGTCCCGCCAGGCCCGTCCGGGTCACCGCCGCCGCCAGGACGAAAGCGCAGATCAGCAGCCACACGGTCGGGTCGCCGAGGGTGCCGAACAGGGTGTCGCTGCTGATCACCCCGGTGGCGGTCAGGGCGAGTCCGGCGCCCAGGGCTATGTACGTGTCGTCGACCGGGGTGCCGATCCAGGCGCAGGCGGCCAGCGCGAACACGGCGAGGGTGAGGCGGGCGTCGCCGCCCAGGGCGGGGAAGACGCCGGGTATCGCCAGCGGGACGCACAGGGACAGCGCCACGCACAGCGTCGCGGTCAGCCGGAGGTTCGGGGTCACGTCATCGAGGGTTCACCCGGGTGGTGAGCCGTCGATGAGCCGCACATGAAGGAAACTTCACCGGCCGTCACCAGGAGGGCAGCCGGTACCCCATCCCGCGCACCGTCTCCACCACCTGCGCCCCGAGTTTCTTGCGCAGCGCCCGTACGTAGACGTCCACGATGTTGGAGCCGGGGTCGAAGTCGTAGCCCCACACGTGGGAGAGGATCTGCTCCCGGGACAGTACCTGCCCCGGATGCCGCAGGAACAGCTCCAGCAGGACGAACTCACGGGCCGTCAGGTCGACCGTCCGCTCCCCGGCGCGGGCCCGGCGGGTGCGCAGGTCCAGGGTGAGCGTGCCGGACCTGAGCACCGTCACCTCCGGGGCGCGGGCCGCCGTACGCAGCCGCAGCCGGACCCGGGCGAGGAGTTCCTCGAAGCGGAACGGCTTGGTCATCCAGTCGTCGGCGCCGCCCTCCAGGCCGGCCACCGTGTCCCGTACCGAGTCCCGCGCGGTCAGCACGATCACCGGGGTGGTCACCCGGGCCTCGCGCAGGGCGCGCAGGACGGTGAAGCCGTCCTGGCCGGGCAGCCCGATGTCCAGCACGACCAGGTCGAAGCCGCCGGTGAGGGCGTACTCGTAGCCGGCCTCGCCGTCGGCCGCCACCGTGGTGGTGAAGCCGTTGGCGCGCAGGCCCTTCTGGACGAAGGAGGCGATGCGTTCCTCGTCCTCGACAATGAGGATGCGGTTCAAGGGTGTGCCTCTTCCAGAGTGTCCGGGGCTGCCGGAGTGCCCGGATGTCCCGGAGTTCCCGGGTTTCCCAGGGTGAGGATGAAGGTGGCGCCGCCGCCGTCGGTGTCGTGCAGCCGGACCCGGCCGCCGTGGCCCTCCGCGATCGCCTTGACGATCGACAGACCGAGCCCGGCGCCCGAGCCGCGCGCGCCGCGCCGGGCGGTGCCGCGCCGGAACCGTTCGAAGATGACGCCGGCGTCCTGCGGCTGGACGCCGGTGCCGGAGTCCGCGACGTACAGCTCCACGTGTCCCCGCCGGACGCGGGAACCTATGCCGACCCGCTGGCCGGGCACGGTGTGCTGGACCGCGTTCTGCGCGAGCTGCACCATGGCCTGGGTGATCCGCTGGGCGTCCAGCAGGGCTTCCCCGTCGGTGACTTCGGCGAGCACCCAGTCGCGGTCCCCGAGGGCGCGGGCCTTGACGTAGACGTCGGCGGTGAGTTCGGCGAGCTGGACCGGCTCGGGGCTGACGAAGTCGGGGCGTTCGGCCTTGGCGAGCAGCAGCAGGTCCTCGACGATCCGGCTCATCCGGTCGAGTTCGTCGGTGACCAGGCGGACGGTCTCCTCGCGCTCGGCCGGGTCGTCGCCCATCAGCTCCAGGTGGCCGCGGACGATGGTGATCGGGGTGCGCAGCTCGTGCCCGGCGTCGTCGACGAACTCCCGCTGCGCGGCGAAGGCCCGCTCCAGCCGGTCCAGCATCGCGTTGAACGTCTCGGCCAGCGCCGCCACGTCGTCGTTGCCGTGCACCGGGATACGGCGGGTCAGGTCCTGCTCGGTGAGCTGCGCGGCGGTGGCGCGCACCAGGCGTACGGGTTTGAGGATGCGGCCGGCGACGACCCAGGCGATGCCGGTGGTCATCAGCAGGGCCACCCCGGAGATGGCGAGCAGGACGCGGAACACCTGGTCGGCTCGGGCCTGCTCCCGGCCGGGGTGGAAGGCGACCACGAACGCGGCGGCCGTCTCGCCGCCGTACCGGGCGACGTTGACCTTGGCCCAGCGGATCTCGCCCTCGGGGCGGTGCAGGGTGCCGGTGGGGCGGGGGGAGCCGAAGATGTGGCGGCGGGCCTCGGCGTCCTTGTGCAGGGGCAGGGCGACCGGGATGTCACGCTGCTGGATGAGCTGCGCGGGGGCGGTGCCCGGGGTGCCGACCAGGCCGATGAGTTCCTCGTCGAGGTCGGCGTACTGGCGTTGCAGGAAGACCCGCAGCAGCCGGTCCGGTTCGGTGAACCGGCGGCCGGTGGCCGGGTCGAAGCCCTGCTCCTCGAAGTTGGCGAACTCCCCGGCCTCCTGCGCCAGCAGGTTGTTGATCCGCTGGTCGGTGTCGCGCAGCAGGATCGACCGGGTGGTCGCGGCCACCGAGGCGAGCGCCACCGCCATCACCAGCAGCAGCCAGAGCAGGATGCGGACCCGGGCGGAGATCCGCCGGCGTTCCCGGTCAGCCGTCGTCACCGGCGCCGTCGTCGTCCCCGTGTCCGTCGTCGGAGGTCCGGCCGGGCTCGTCGTCATCGTCGTCGTCCGGGGGGCTGTCGGTCACCGGGGGCCGGGACACGACCTCGTCCGGGGACACGGAGGCGGATGCGGAGGCGGAGGCGGAGGAGCCGGACGGGGACACCGAGGCGGGCGTGCGGGTGGGGGCCGGGGCCGGGGAGCCGCTCTCCAGCTCCACCTTCGCCGGCACCTCGGGCTCCCCGGGACTGTCGGTGAGCGCGAAGCTGGTCGCGGCGATGCCCAGGGGGATCAGTACGACGGCCGCGAGCGCGGCCATCCGGCGGGAGAAGACCATGCGTCCGATCCTGCGCCCGGCACCCGGCGGCCCGGATGAGCCGTGGATGAAGAACCCTTCATCCACGCGCGGGACTAGGTCAGCTCTCCAGCCCGATGGAGAACGCCGCCTCCAGGTCGTGCTGCGAGTACGTGCGGAACGCCACATGGGTGTCCGTGCCCTCCACGCCCGGGATCTTGCTGATCCGCCCGGGGATGACCTCCGCCAGCTCCTCGTGCTCGCGCACCCGCACCATGGCGATCAGGTCGTAGGTGCCGGTGACGGAGAAGACCTCGCTGACGCTCTCCAGCGCGGCGATCCGTTCCGCGATCTCGGGGATCCGGTCCACGCTGGTCTTGATGAGGACGATCGCGGTGATCACGGCAGGTTCTCTCCCTCGGGGGCGGGCGCTGGGGCGGCCCTCACTCTAGCCCGCCGCCCGGAACCCACCCAGGCGCAGAGGAAGCCGAGGCCGAAGCCGATCAGGTGCGCCAGGTACGCCACCCCCGGCCCGTCCCCGGCCCGCCACGCCGACAGCCACTGCAGGACCGCCCAGAAGGGCAGCACCACCCAGGCCGGGAAACGCAGCGGCATGAACAACAGGAACGGCAGGAGACTGGTCACCCGCGCCCGGGGGAACAGGTACAGGAACGCGCCGAGGACCGCCGAGATCGCCCCGGAGGCACCGACCAGGGGCTGCCGTGAGTCGTCGTTGGCGATCGCGTACCCCAGCAGGGCCAGGTATCCGCAGCCGAGGTGGAACAGCAGAAACCGGACGTGGCCCATCCGTTCCTCGGTCATCGCCCCGAAGACATAGAGGAAGAGCATGTTGCCGAACAGGTGCACCCAGTCGCCGTGCACGAACAGCGCCGTGACCGGAGTCAGCAGCGCCCGCGCCGCCCCGTCGAACAGCTCCGCGGGGATCACGCCCCAGCGCCGGAAGTAGACGCGCTGCGCGGCGAGCAGTTCCTCGGCGGAGCCGTCGTACCGCGGGTCCAGGCCCGCCGCGGGGCTGACCAGGAACAGCAGACAGCACAGGACGATCAGGCCGTGCGTCACGGGTGCCGCGCCCCGGGCCGGACGGCGCCTGCCGGCCGTCCGCACCGCGCGCAGCGCCCGGCCGGCCGCCGAGCTCCAGTTGCGGGTCATGGGTACAGAGCATGACGCAACCGGACACAAGCGCATGGAACGCCTCGCCGCCGTGGACAGGCGGGCGGCCGGTACCCGCCAGGCCGTAGGGTTACGAGCCACACGCACCGGGGAGGCCGGTGCGCCGGGCGACACTGGAAGAGAGCGAACAGCCACGATGACGGTTCCCCAGCCGACCGGCACGACGCGGTGGCGCTGCACCCTCTGCGGCAACCTCACCCGTTTCGACGTGACCCGTGCGTCGAAGGCCGTGGAGTACGTCCACCTCGATCTGGCCGGCGAGCCGACGGTCGAGGAGCGCGAGGTGCTCAGTGAGACCATCGAGTCGGTGCGGTGCCGCTGGTGCAACGCCGTGGACCAGGTGGAACTCGTGGACAGGCCGGGTGCCGGCTCCTGACGGAGCGGGCACCCCGCACAGGCATTGGGGTGACGGATGGCGGAGACACAGGGCGGGGAGCCGGGCGACGGCGCCGCTGAGGTGCTCGACCGTCCGCTGCCCGACGGCGTGCGCCGCAGGGTCGTACAGCTGGCCGCGGACGGCTTCGGCGGGCTGACCCTCGCGGAACTGCCCGCCCAGCTGCGGCAGTACGCGCGGTTCACGCCGAACCGGCGGGCCAAGTTCGCGGGCAACGCGATGGCCGCCGCGCTGGAGACCGACACGCTCTTCCGCCAGCGTATCGGCGAGAAGCTCAGAGAGTCCCAGCCGGAACTGGCCGACGCCCTCGACTCCGGTTCCCCGCCCCCGGCCGCGGACCCGCTCGACGTGGCGGCCGCGGCCTACGTACTGCGCCCGGCCGGCTGGGTGAAGCTCGTGGCCGCCGCCGGCGAGGAGGCCCAGCGGGCCGACGCCGAGCGCGCCGACGAGGAGACCCGCGCCGAGCTGGAGCGGCTGCGCGCGGAACTGGAGCGCGCCCGGGAGCACGGCAAGGGCGAGACCGAGCGGCTGCGCACGGAGCTGGACGCCGCCAGGAAGGAGGCGGAGTCGCTCCACCGCAAGCTGCGCGGCGCGCTCAGCGACGTCAAGCGCGGCGAGGCGGCGGTGCGCAAGATGCGCGGCGAGCTGGACGCCGTACGCACCGAGGCGCAGACCCAGGTGTCCGCCGCCGAGAGCGAGACGCGGCGGCTCAAGGCCCGTCTCGGCGAGGCGGAAGCGGCCCTGGAGGCCACCCGCAAGGCCGCCCGGGAGGGGCGCAGCGTCGAGGACATGCGGGTACGGCTGCTCCTGGACACCCTGCTGGACGCCACCCAGGGGCTGCGCCGCGAACTGGCGCTGCCGCCGGTCTCCGTTCGCCCCGCCGAGACCGTGGACGCCGTGGAGCCCGGCCGGATGACCCCGAAGGACATCGCGGCCCGCGCGCTGTCCGAGCACGACCCGGCCGTTCTCGACCAGTTGCTCGCGCTGCCCCAGGCCCATCTGGTCGTCGACGGCTACAACGTCACCAAGACCGGCTATCCGCAGATGCCCCTGGAGAAGCAGCGGCTGCGGCTGCTCGGCCAGCTCTCGCAGCTCGCCGCGCAGACCGGCGCCGAGGTGACCTGCGTCTTCGACGGGGCCGAACTGGCCGCCCCGGTGCTGCTGGCGCCGCCGCGCGGGGTCCGGGTGCTGTTCTCGAAGCCCGGCGTCACCGCCGACGAGCTGATCCGGCAGCTGGTGCGGGCCGAGCCGCCGGGCCGGCCGGTCATCGTCGCTTCCACCGACCGCGAGGTCGCCGACGGGGTGGCCCGCGCGGGAGCCCGCCCGGTGGCCTCGGCGATGCTGCTGAAGCGGCTTTCCTGACCCGTTGCTCGACGTAGTGTCAATCATGCGTCACTGCTGGTGATATTGAGGTAAAAGATGCTGTCGGTGACCGGGTTTTTCCTGAGAAGGATTTGAACTGATCACGAGTAGGTCACTAGGGTCTGGCCTCGAACCCTAGAACGGGTGATCACTCACACGAAGGAGTTCGCCTCCCGTGGCGTCCCACCGTCGACCCAAGCAGCCCAGCCGCGCGCGCGTCACCGTGCTCACCACCGCGGCCGCCGCCGCCGTTGTGCTCAGCTCGCAGGCAGCCAACGCCGCTCCCAGCGAGAAGCAGAGCAAGGACGAGGTCAAGTCCAAGGTCGACAAGCTCTACGACGAGGCGGAGCAGGCCACCGAGAAGCTCAACGGGGCCACGGAGAAGGAGGACAAGCTCCAGAAGGAGATCTCCACCATCCAGGACAACGTCGCCCGCGGCCAGAAGGAGCTCAACGAGCTGCGCGACGGCCTCGGTTCGATGGCCAGCGCCCAGTACCGCTCGGGCGGCATCGACCCCTCCGTGCAGCTGTTCCTCTCCGCGGACCCGGACGACTACCTCGACAAGGCGTCCACCCTCGACCAGTTGAGCGCCCAGCAGGTCGACGCGCTCAAGGAGATCCAGGACAAGCAGCGCGACCTCGCCCAGCAGCGCGCGGAGGCCTCCGAGAAGCTCAAGGACCTCTCCGCCACCCGCGCCGAGCTGAGCAAGAACAAGAAGCAGGTCCAGAGCAAGCTCTCCGCCGCGCAGAAGCTGCTCAACAGCCTCACCGCCGCCGAGAAGGCCGACCTGGACGCGGAGGAGCAGCGCTCCACCCGCAGCAGCGAGCGCGAGGTCCTCTCCAGCTCCACGGCCTCCGCCTCCGGCCGTGCCGGCGCCGCCTTCTCCGCCGCCCAGAGCAAGATCGGCAGCCCGTACGTCTACGGCGCCACCGGCCCGTCCTCGTACGACTGCTCGGGCCTGACCTCCTGGGCCTACGCCCAGGCCGGCGTCTCCATACCGCGCACCTCCGAGGCCCAGTCGCAGATCGGCACGCGCATCACCAGCCAGAGCGACCTCCAGGTCGGCGACCTGGTCTTCTTCTTCAACGACCTGCACCACGTCGGCCTCTACGCCGGCAACGGCCAGGTGCTGCACGCCCCGCGCACCGGCACCGTCGTCCGGTACGAGTCGATGGGCACCATCGGCGGCCCCTTCATGTGGGGCGTCCGCGTCTGACCCCGCGTCCGGTCCCCGGTCTTGCTCCGAGGGCCGCCCGGGTCAACCCGACATGCCGCCCGAACGAGCGAATCGCAGAACCCTTCTGTGACCCCGCGCCCCGCTGCTGACCTGCGTCAGCGGCGGGGCGCTCGGCTGTGCGGACGCCGAGGCCGTTGGCCGTGGCCGCGCGGCGGGGCTACTGTCTGCCGCGTTTCCCGTCCGCCAGCGGAAGGAGTGCGGCTTCCCGTGGGGTCCCATCGCCGCCTTGCACCAACCGGGTCCGACCGGGGCGCCACCGCCGTGGCCGGCCTCCTGTCCGCCGCCGCAGCCGTCCTCGGCGCCGCCGTACCGGCCACCGCCGCACCGCACGACGACACCCGTGCCGAGGTGGACCGCCTGCACACGGAGGCGGAGCAGGCGACCGAGGCCTACAACGAGGCCGCCGAGCGCACCGACACCCTGCGGGAGCGGGTGAGCGCCGTCCAGGACCGGATCGCCCGCCAGCAGGGGCGCATCAACACCATGCGGGACGCGCTCGGTTCGCTGGCCGGCGCCCAGTACCGCTCCGGCGGCCTGGACCCGTCCGTCGCCCTGCTGCTCTCCGCCGACCCGGACGACTACCTCGACAAGGCCGCGGCCCTCGACCGGATCGGCGCCCACCAGGCGGGCGAGCTGCGCCGGCTCCAGGACGCCATGCGCCACCTCGCCCAGGACCGCGCCGAGGCCGGCCGGACCCTGGAGCGGCTGAACACGAGCCTGCGCACGGTCGCCGCGCACAAGAAGACCGTGGAACGCAAGCTCGCCGAGGCCCGGCGGCTGCTCAACTCCCTGACCGAGAGCGAACGCGAGACCGACCGGGCCTCCCGCTCCGGCCGCGCCGGCCTGCTCGACCCGTCCGGCACCGCCGCCGCCTCGGGCCGCGCGGCGTCCGCCCTCGCCGCGGCCCGGTCCGCCCTCGGCAAGCCCTACGTCTGGGGCGCCAACGGCCCCTCCGGCTTCGACTGCTCGGGCCTGACCCAGTGGTCGTACGCCCAGGCCGGGGTCGCCCTGCCGCGCACCTCCCAGGCCCAGGCCGGGGCCGGGCAGCGGGTCCCGCTGGACCAGGCGCGCCCCGGCGACCTGGTCGCCTACCGCGACGACGCCAGCCACATCGGGATGTACGCGGGGGGCGGCCAGGTGATCCACGCGCCCTACCCCGGCGCCCCCGTGCGCTACGACCCCGTCGGCATGATGCCCGTCTCCTCGGTCACCCGGCCCTGACCGTACCGGCCCGCCTCCCCGTACCCTCGGGCAGATGGCTGGTCGCAGGCGGGTGTCGGGGTCCTCGGTGGTGCTGCTGTGTCTGCTGCTGGGCTCCCTGGCGGCCTGCGGCGGCCGGTCCGCCGCCGATACCGTCCGCGCCGAGGTGCAGAGCGTGCTCGACCGGCGGGCGGGGGCCCTCCTCGACCGGGACCGGGCCGCCTACGCGGCGACCGGCACCCGGGCCGGGTTCGACCGGGTCGGCGCGGTCCCGCTGGCCGACTGGTCCTACCGGGTCGGCGAGGTGACCCGCGCCGGCGCCACCGTCACCGCCGCCGTCGAACTGCGCTACCGCCTCGCCGGGTACGACGCCGGAGCGGCCGGCGCCGGCCGCACCGTCCGGCTGGAACGCGCGGACGGCGGCTGGCGGGTCACCTCGGACCGGCCCGCGGAGAAGTCCGGCCGGCAGCCCTGGGACCAGGGCACGGTCCACGTCGTACGCGGCGCGCACAGCCTCGTCCTGGGGGTCGGGCAGTCCGACCGGGCGCTGCGCGGCTACGCGGCGCTCGCCGACCGCGCGGTGCCGGCCGTGTCGGCGGCCTGGGACGGCGACTGGGCGCGGCGGGTCGTCGTCATCGTGCCCCGCTCCCTGGAGGACATGGCGGGACTGCTCGGCTCGCCCGCCTCCTCCTACCGGGGCATCGCCGCGGTCACCACCGGCGAGACCGGCGGCCGGGCCGACGCCCCCGCCGACCGGATCGTCGTCAACCCGGACGCGTACGGCCTGCTCGGTTCGCTCGGCAAGCAGGTCGTGCTCACCCACGAGACCACCCACGTCGCCACCCGCGCCCACACCACCGCCGCCACCCCCCTGTGGCTGTCCGAGGGGTACGCCGACTGGGCCGGCTACCGCGGCACCGGCCGCGCCCCCGCCGAGGCCGCGCCGGAACTGGCCCGCGCGGTCGCCGACGGCCGGGTGCCCGACGCCCTCCCGGGCGACGACGACTTCGGCTTCACCGACGACGCGACCGAACTGGCCCGGGCGTACGAGAGCGGCTGGACGGCCTGCCGCCTGATCGCCGAGGAGTGGGGCGAGGCCCGGCTCGACGCGTTCTACCGCGCCGTGGGCGCGCACCCGGAACGCGACGGGGCGGTGGAGGACGCGATGCGCCGGGTGCTCGGGACGACGCCGGAGGAGTTCACGCTGCGGTGGGGGGAGTATCTGCGGGAGGAGTTCGGGTGAGGCGAGGGCGTGTCCGTGAGCGGGGGTCCGGCTGAGGCGAGGGGGGTGTCCGTGAGCGGGGGTCCGGCTGAGGCGAGGGGAGTTGTCCGTGGGTGGGGTCGGGCCGCGGCCGTACGGCGGACGGGCGGGTCAGGAGGAGACCGGCGTCCCGCTCGCCCGCGCGGGCGGTTGCTCGGGCAGCGGCGCCGGCTCCGGACGCGGCACCGTCCCGCGCCACAGCACCCGCGCCGCGGCGACCACGGCCGCCACCAGCAGGCCGTTGCGGACGAACATCAGGGTGACGCCCAGCGTGTCACTGGCGACCACGTGCGCGAACCACAGCGGGAACTCCAGCACCGTCACCCCGCTCGCCGCCAGCACCAGCGCGGCCGGCAGCCCCATCCGGGAGGCCCGGAAGCACAGGCACACCGCCCCGAGCCCGATCAGCCACACCATGTACTGCGGGCTGATCACCCGGCTGGTCACCGTGAACATCAGCACCGCCGTGAACGCCGCGTCCGCCGCCGTGTGCGCCTCGAACCGCGTGGCCCGCAGCCGCCACAGCAGCAGCCAGCCGAACGCCATCCCGGTCAGCGTCAGCGCCGCCGTGCTCACCCAGTCCACGTACGGGCCGAGGAACTCCACCGAGCCGTAGTTGAGCAGCACCTGTCCGTCCCAGCCGAAGTTCCGGGCGACGTGGAAGACCAGCGCGCCCAGCGACTCCACCTCGGTGCCCCGGTCGCGCTGGAACGTCAGGAAGGCGAACGCCCCCGGCATGGCCAGCGCGAACGCCCCCGCCAGCACCACGCCGGTGAGCACCGCGGCGGCCCAGCAGACGCGCCGCCGGACGCCGAGCAGCAGCAGCGCCGGCCACACCTTCAGCAGCGCGCCCAACGCCACCAGCGCCCCCGCCGCCCGGGGGTGCCGGGCGGCGGCGGCCAGCGCGGCCACGGCGACCGCGGTGACCATCAGGTCGTAGCGGGCGTACACCGTCGGTCCGAGCAGCGGCACGCCGGCCACCCACACCCAGGCCCCGCGCGGGGTCCCGCCCGGCCGCAGCCCCATCCGCAGCAGCACCCCCAGCACCACCAGGTCCGCCACGCAGACCAGGACGAAGAAGGCCGTCGCGTAGTCGAAGAAGGGCAGCAGCCCGGGAGAGAGGATCGCCGTGGCCGCCGCGGGCGGGTACTGCCAGGTGACGTCGTTCAGCGGAAACGTTCCGCTGCGCAGCACCTCGTACCAGCCCTGGTAGATCACCGACACATCGCTGGTGACGTCCGGGCCGGGGAAGACCCACACCTTCAGCACCCACAGCAGCAGCACCAGCCGGGTCGCGCACCAGGCCACCGGAAGCCATGCCAGGGACCGCCCGGCGCTCGTCGTCTCCACGTGTTCCCTGCCCGCCCGTCCGGTGCCGTCCGACGATTTCATGATGTCCCGAACTTCTGTGTGTCTGCCACACGCACAGCCGGAGGCTGCTGTGAACGGGGGCTTCGATAAGGTCTCGGGCGATGCACAAGACCTTGATCGTGACGAACGACTTCCCGCCCCGCCCCGGCGGCATCCAGGCCTTCCTGCACAACATGGCCCTGCGCCTGGACCCCGACCGCCTCGTCGTCTACGCCTCCACCTGGAAGCGCACCCGCGAGGGCGTCGCGGCCACCGCCGCCTTCGACGCCGAGCAGCCCTTCACCGTCGTACGGGACCGTACGACGATGCTGCTGCCGACGCCGGGGGCGACCCGGAGGGCGGTCGGGCTGCTGCGGGAGCACGGGTGTACCTCCGTGTGGTTCGGAGCGGCGGCACCGCTCGGGCTGATGGCGCCGGCGCTGCGCGGGGCGGGCGCCGAGCGGATCGTCGCCACCACCCACGGGCACGAGGCCGGCTGGGCCCAGCTGCCCGCGGCCCGGCAGCTGCTGCGCCGGATCGGGGAGGCGACGGACACGATCACGTACCTGGGGGAGTACACGCGCTCCCGGATCGCGGACGCGCTGACCCCGGCCGCCGCCGCCCGGATGGTCCAGCTGCCGCCGGGCGTCGACGAGAAGACCTTCCACCCCGGCTCCGGCGGCGACGAGGTCCGCGCCCGGCTCGGGCTGGCCGGCCGGCCGGTCGTCGTCTGCGTCTCCCGCCTGGTACCGCGCAAGGGCCAGGACACCCTGATCCGGGCGATGCCCCGCGTGCTGGCCGCCGAGCCCGACGCGGTGCTGCTGATCGTGGGCGGCGGACCGTACGAGAGGGACCTGCGCCGCCTCGCCGCCGAGACCGGCGTCGCCGCCTCGGTCCGCTTCACCGGCTCCGTCCCCTGGTCCGAGCTGCCCGCCCACTACGGCGCCGGCGACGTCTTCGCGATGCCCTGCCGGACGCGGCGCGGCGGCCTGGACGTCGAGGGTCTCGGCATCGTCTACCTGGAGGCGTCGGCGACGGGGCTGCCGGTCGTCGCCGGGGACTCGGGCGGCGCTCCGGACGCCGTGCTCGACGGCGAGACCGGCTGGGTCGTCCGGGGCGGCTCCGCCGAACAGACCGCCGACCGCGTCACCACCCTCCTCGCCGACCCGGAACTGCGCCGCAGGATGGGCGAGCGGGGCCGGCAGTGGGTCGAGGAGCGGTGGCGCTGGGACCTGCTGGCCGAACGCTTGAGGACGCTGCTGTAGCCGACCAGGGGCGCGGGGCCGTGACATGTGCGGCTCCGCCGCGTGGGAGCGAGCGACCACCAGTGATACGCACCCGCCGACGGCGATCAAGTGGCACCTACTTCGCGTAGATCGCCTCGATCTCCCCCGCGTAATCCCGCGCGACCACACCCCGCTTCAGCTTCAGCGACGGAGTCAGGTGCCCCGACTCCTCCGTGAACTGCGCCGGCAGCACCCGGAACTTGCGCACGGACTCCGCCTTGGACACCGCCGCGTTCCCGTCGTCCACCGCCGACTGGATCTCCGCCAGCAGATCGGGATCGTCCCGCAGGGACTCCGCCGTCGCCCCGGCCGGCTTGCCGTGGTCCGCGCACCAGCGGGCCAGGAACTCCTCGTCCAGCGTGACCAGCGCGCCCACGAACGGCCGGCCGTCCCCGACGACCATGCACTCCGCCACCAGCGCGTGCGCGCGGATGCGGTCCTCGATCACCGCCGGGGCGACGTTCTTGCCGCCCGCGGTCACCAGGATCTCCTTCTTGCGGCCGGTGATCCGCAGATACCCGTCCTCGTCGAGGGTGCCGATGTCGCCCGTGTGGAACCAGCCGTCGGCCAGCGCCTCGGCGGTCGCCTCCGGGTTGTTCCAGTACTCCTTGAACAGGTGCTCCCCGTGCAGCAGCACCTCCCCGTCGTCCGCGATCCGGATCACCGAGCCCGGCAGCGGCTGCCCGACCGTGCCGATCTTCTGCCGGTCCCAGGGGTTGAACGCGGTGGCCGCGCAGGACTCGGTCAGGCCGTAGCCCTCCAGGACGGTGAAGCCGATGCCGCGGAAGAAGTGGCCGAGCCGCTCGCCGAGCGGGGCGCCGCCGGAGATGGCGTACTCACCGCGCCCGCCGAGGACGGCGCGCAGCTTGCCGTAGACCAGCTTGTCGAAGATCTTGTGCTTGAGTCTCAGGCCGAAGGACGGCCCCGACGCGTTGTCCAGCGCCCGGCTGTAGGCGATCGCCGTGTCCGCGGCCTTGTCGAAGATCCTGCCCTTGCCGTCGGCCTGCGCCTTGGCCCGCGCGGAGTTGTACACCTTCTCGAAGACGCGCGGCACGCCGAGGATCAGCGTGGGCCGGAACGACGCCAGTTCGTCGGTGAGGTTCTTGATGTCCGGCAGGCAGCCCAGCCTGATCGGCGCGAGCATCGGGGCGACCTGCACCAGGCGTCCGAAGACGTGCGCCAGCGGAAGGAAGAGGAGCACGCTGCACTCGCCGGTGCGGAACAGCGGACGCAGCCGCTCCACGACGTTGCCGCACTCCGCGAAGAAGGAGCGGTGGGTGAGGACGCAGCCCTTGGGGCGGCCGGTGGTGCCGGAGGTGTAGACGATGGTCGCCGGGTCGTCGGCCTTGGCGGCCGAGCCGCGCTCCTCGACCGTCTCGTCCGTGACGCCCTGGCCGAGCCGGCCCAGCTCCTCCACGGCCCCGGCCTCGATCTGCCAGACGTGCTTGAGAGCGGGCAGTCCCTCGCGCACCGACTCCACGGCGCCGGCGTGCGCGGCGGACTCCACGACGCACGCGGTGGCGCCGGAGTCGCCGAGTATCCACCGCACCTGCTCCGGCGAGCTGGTCTCGTACACCGGCACGGTGACCGCGCCCGCGCTCCAGATCGCGAAGTCGAGCAGTGTCCACTCGTACCGGGTCCGCGACATCAGGGCGACCCGGTCGCCCGGCTCGACGCCCGCGGCGATGAGCCCCTTCGCGGCGGCGCGCACCTCGGTGAGGAAGTCCCGCGCGGTCACGTCCTGCCAGGCGCCGCCCGCCTTACGGGAGATGACGGCGACATCGGGGTGCTGCGCGGCGTTTCTGCGGACGATGTCGGTCAGATTGCCGTCCGCGGGGACCTCGTACAAAGCGGGAAGGCTGAACTCGCGCAAGACTGCTGCTCCTCATAGGGCGCCGGCGCTACGACGTTGTGTGATGCGACGGTGCGGTCCATGGCTGGGGCGGGTGCTCGGGGGACAAGGGACACGGACGCGGGGTTTCTGAGCACGACTGGACTGCCTGGACGTTACCCGCCGGTATGGCGTCTTTGACAGGGGGGCCCGGCGAGATGTTCGCTGCGTCACACAGCTGCTGTTCTCTGGGCGCACAGTAGTCGACACGCCGACCGACCAGCCAGTAACCGCAGGTCCGGCCGCCACTGTTCACAGGGGAGCTGCTGCTCCTACTCTTGATCACCATGACTTCCACACCGGCCCGGAACGCCCCGGACACGAAGACGCGCGTCCATGTGGTCAGCGACGTGCACGGCAACGCCCGCGACCTCGCCCGGGCCGGTGAGGGGGCGGACGCACTGGTCTGCCTCGGCGACCTGATCCTCTTCCTCGACTACGCCGACCACTCGCGCGGCATCTTCCCGGACCTGTTCGGCGTGGAGAACGCGGACCGCATCGTCGAGCTGCGCACCGCCCGCCGGTTCGCGGAGGCGAAGGAGTTCGGCGCCCGGCTGTGGGCGGGCGTCGAGGAGGACCGCGCCGCCGTGATGGAGAAAGCGGTGCGCAAGCAGTACGCCGAGCTGTTCGCCGCGTTCCCCACCCCGACGTACGCCACCTACGGCAATGTCGACATGCCGACGCTGTGGCCGGAGTACGCCCGCCCCGGCACCACCGTGCTGGACGGCGAGCGCGTCGAGATCGGCGGCCGGGTCTTCGGCTTCGTCGGCGGCGGCCTGCGCACGCCGATGCGCACCCCCTTCGAGATCAGCGACGAGGAGTACGCCGCCAAGATCGAGGCGGTCGGCGAGGTCGACGTGCTGTGCACGCACATCCCGCCGGAGGTCCCGGAACTGGTCTACGACACGGTGGCGCGGCGCTTCGAGCGGGGCAGCCGGGCGCTGCTCGACGCGATCCGCCGCACCCGGCCCCGGTACGCCCTCTTCGGCCACGTCCACCAGCCGCTGGTGGGGCGGACGCGGATCGGGGCGACCGAGTGCGTGAACGTCGGGCACTTCGCGTCGACCGGCCGGCCGTGGGTGCTGGAGTGGTAGCCGTGCGGGCGGACAGGGGTGACGGCCGCCCTCGTGGTGCGCGGTAGCCTTCACGCTGCACGCACATCCGTACGCGCGTACGCGATGTCTCAACCGGCCCGCATCTGGAGGACCCACCGCGATGGCGGAACACACCAGCTCGAGCATCACGATCGAGGCGGCACCGGCCGACGTCATGGCGGTGATCGCCGACTTCGCCCGCTATCCGGACTGGACCGGCGAGGTGAAGGAGGCCGAGGTGCTCGCCACCGACGGACAGGGCCGCGCCGAGCAGGTCCGGCTCGTCATGGACGCCGGGGCGATCAAGGACGACCAGACCCTCGCCTACACCTGGGCCGGTGACGACGAGGTCTCCTGGACGCTGGTGAAGTCCCAGATGCTGCGCTCCCTCGACGGCTCCTACCTGCTGCGGCCCGCGGGCACGGGCACCGAGGTCACCTACCGGCTCACCGTCGACGTCAAGATCCCCATGCTCGGCATGATCAAGCGCAAGGCCGAGAAGGTCATCACCGACCGCGCGCTGGCCGGACTGAAGAAGAGGGTGGAGTCGGGCGCCGCCTAGGGAAATGGGTGTGCCGGGCAGGCGCGGGTACCGTTCACCCTCATGCGCACCCTCCTGATCATGGGCCCGGGCGGCAGCGGCCGGACGACCGTGGCCGCCGCCACCGCGCTCACCGCAGCCCGGTCCGGAACCCGCACCCTGCTGCTGGGCGCCGACCCCGAGGACACCCTCGGCGCCGCGCTCGGGGTGCCCACCGGCTCCACGCCGGCCGCCGTCGAGGCCCATCTCACCGCCTGGCGGCCCGACCCGGCCCGGGGCTTCCGGGACGGTCTCGCCGCCCTCCAGGACCGCGCCTCCGCCGCCCTCGACCTGCTCGGCGCCGCCCGCCTCGACCCCGAGGAGCTGACCCCGCTGCCCGGCGCCGGGGAACTGGCGCTGCTGCGCGCCCTGCGCCACGCCGCCCTCGCCGAGGAGCACGACCTGCTCGTCGTCGACCTGCCGCCCGCCCCGCGCGCCCTCGCCCTGCTCGCCCTGCCCGAGGAACTCCGCCGCTACCTGCGCCGCCTGCTGCCGCCCGAACGGCGGGCCGCCCGCGCCCTGCGCCCCGTCCTCGGCCGCCTGGCCGGCGTCCCCATGCCCACCGAGGCGCTCTACGAGCACGCCGCCCGCTGGGACCTGGAACTCGCCGCCGCCGAAGCCGTCCTCACCGACCGCGACACCGTCGTCCGGCTGGTCGCCGAACCCGGCCCGGCCGGCACCGACGCGGTGCGCACCGCCGCCCTCGGCCTGGCCCTGCGCGGCCTGCCCGTGGAACTGCTGGCCGCCAACCGGGCCCTGCCCGAGGACGCCCCCGCCGACAGTTGGCTCGCCGGACCCCTCGCCCAGCAGCGCAAGGCCCTGGAGGAGTGGCAGGGCGCCCACGACGTCCGCGTCCTGCCGCACCTCGGACACGATCCGCGCGGCACCGACGACCTCGCCGCCCTCGCCGCGCCCGGCGTCAACCCGGACACCGCCCCCGTCGAGTGGCCCGTCACCGACCGGCTCGCCGACGACGGCGTACTGGTCTGGCACCTCCCGCTGCCCGGCGCCGCCCGCGACGAACTGGACCTCGTCCGGCGCGGCGACGAACTCGTCGTCACCGCCGGCCCCTTCCGCCGTATCGTTCCGCTGCCGTCCGCGCTGCGCCGCTGCACCGTGGAGGGGGCCGCCCTGCGGGAGGGCCGGCTGACCGTACGGTTCGCGCCCGACCCGCGGCTGTGGCCCCGGAGCCGGTGAAGCCGTGGCGGCCGTTCGGGTAACGTCGTAGAGACGAACCGTAGTCAGGAGTCCGTCATGAGCGAAGAGCTCCCGCAGCCCGGCGCCGCGGGCGACGAGGCCGCCGGGCAGGAGCGGGCGGCGGCCGGTGAGCGGCGGGCGGCCGACGCCGACGCCTGGGCGACGGCGGCCGCCGAGGACCTGGAGGCGGAGAAGGCCCGCCGCCGCGCCGCGTACGGGCCGCCCCCCGGCTCGGCCGCCGAGGAACTGCGCCGCCTCGTGGACACCGTGGCCGACAAGCTCTCCGGCCTCCAGGCACCGCTGCTCGGCCCGGTCGCCGGGACCGCCGCCCAGCAGGTGGTCCGGCAGGTCGTGCAGCAGGCCAAGGCCGCCGTCGAACCGGTCATCGAGCGCAACCCGGACGTCTTCGACCACCTCGCGGCGGCCGGCGGCGAACTGCTCGCCGCCTACCGCTCCGCCGTCCAGCGCCAGGAACAGCGCTGGACCAGCCAGGAGCCCGGCCCCCGGGACGGGGACCCGCGTGACGACGAGGGCGGCCCGGACGCCGGTCCCGGCCAGCGCATCGACCTGGACTGACGGGCCCCGGCGGCGGCGCCTCGGGTACGGTTGGCCATAGCGGGGCTCGACCGGAACTGAGGGATTCATGGGACTCACCATCGGCGTCGACATCGGCGGCACGAAGATCGCGGCCGGGGTGGTCGACGAGGAAGGCAACATCCTCTCGACCTTCAAGGTGCCGACCCCCACCACACCCGAGGCCATCGTGGACGCCATCGCCTCGGCGGTGGAGGGAGCGCGCGCCGGGCACGAGATCGTCGGCGTGGGCATCGGCGCGGCCGGTTACGTCAACCGCCAGCGCTCCGAGGTCTACTTCGCGCCCAACATCGACTGGCGCAACGAGCCGCTCAAGGAGAAGGTCGAGGCCCGCGTGGGCCTCCCGGTCGTCGTGGAGAACGACGCCAACGCGGCCGCCTGGGGCGAGTACAAGTTCGGCGCGGGCAAGGGCCACCGCAACGTCATCTGCATCACGCTGGGCACCGGCCTCGGCGGCGGCATCATCATCGGCAACAAGCTGCGCCGCGGCCACTTCGGCGTGGCCGCCGAGTTCGGCCACATCCGCATGGTGCCCGACGGCCTGCTGTGCGGCTGCGGCTCGCAGGGCTGCTGGGAGCAGTACGCCTCAGGGCGTGCCCTGGTGCGCTACGCCAAGCAGCGCGCTAACGCCACCCCGGAGCGCGCCGAGACACTGCTCGGCCTCGGCGACGGCACCCCCGACGGCATCGAGGGCAAGCACATCTCCATGGCCGCCCGGCAGGGCGACCCGGTCGCCGTCGACTCCTACCGCGAGCTGGCCCGCTGGGCCGGCGCGGGCCTCGCCGACCTGGCCTCGCTCTTCGACCCGTCGGCGTTCATCGTCGGCGGCGGTCTGTCGGACGAGGGCGACCTGGTCCTCGACCCGATCCGCAAGTCGTACAAACGCTGGCTGGTCGGCGCCCACTGGCGCCCGGTCGCCGACGTGATCGCGGCCCAGCTGGGCAACAAGGCCGGGCTCGTGGGAGCGGCCGACCTGGCCCGCGAACCGGACCCGGTCATGTAACAAGGGCCACGGACATGCCCTCAGGGGCGCGGGGGCCGTATCGATGGGCGGCTGACGCCGCGTGGCGCGACAAGCCCCGACGAACCGGCACTCGCGCACGCCCCCCGCGCCCCGCCCCAGTGGGCGTACATTGATCGCCATGCCGTCGCTCGACAACCTCCCCGACTCCCGCACGGAACCCGACGGTTCCGCCGTCATCCGCGTCCTGAGCTACAACATCCGCTCGATGCGCGACGACACCGGCGCCCTCGCCCGCGTCATCGGGGCCTGCGCCCCCGACCTGGTCCTCCTCCAGGAGGCCCCCCGCTTCTTCCGCTGGCGCAAGAAGCTGGCCCGTCTCGCGGCCGCCTCCGGCCAGGTGATCCTCTCCGGCGGCGGCACCGCCGCGGGGCCCGCGCTGCTGTGCTCCCTGCGCGCCACCGTCGAGCGCACCGAGGACGTCCTGCTGCCGCTCACCCCCGGCCAGCACCGCAGGGGCTTCGCCACCGCCGTCGTCCGCTTCGGCGGCGCCCGCGTCGGCGTCCTCAGCTGCCACCTGTCCCTCCAGAAGGACGAGCGCTACGAGCAGAGCGGCCTGCTCCTCGACCGGCTCGCCGCCCTCGGCGTCCCGCACGCCGTCGCCGGCGGCGACCTCAACGAGCGCCCCGACGGTCCCGCGTTCCGGCGGATCGCCAAGGACCTCCAGGACTGCTGGGCCACCGCCCCCTGGGGCGACGAGCACACCTCGACCCCCAGCCGCCCGCACCAGCGCATCGACGCCCTCTTCGCCACCCCGGGCGTCGAGGTGATCGCCTGCGGCGTGCCGCGCGACCTGCCCGGCGTACGGGAAGACGACCTGAGGGCGGCCACGGACCACCTGCCGGTCCTGGCCGCCCTCAGAATCCCCGCGAGTCTCCAGCCCTGACCGGCCCCCGCGTCAGACCACCGCGCCCCGACCGGGATCGTCGTCCTCGTCGTCGTCCGTGCGCATCCGCGCCACCAGCGTGGCGAAGCCACCGAGGAAGCCACCGATGCACACGGTCGCCAGCCACCAGGTCATCTCCCAGCCCAGCAGGATCGCCACCAGCAGCAGGAGCGGGCCGCCCAGCACACCGAGCCAGGCGAACCGGGCGGTGACGTCGCCCTCCGGCAGCGGCGGCGGCTCGGGCGGCACGAAGTGACCCTCGTCGTCCTCGCCGAGGTCGTCCTCGGCGGGCTCGGCGAGGCTGTGGTCGCGCGGACCGACCCCCGGCGCGAACGCGACCGAGCTGCCCAGCGGCTTGGCCGGGGCGGGTTCCCCCGGCTTCTCGGGCTTCCCGGGCTTCTCGGCGGGCTCCGGTGCCTCGCCGCCGTCGTTGGTCTGCGGCTCCAGCAGCGCCAGGTCCTCGACCGACTTGAACGGCTTGGCGCCCGGCGGGTCCGGCGGCTCCTCGCCGTAGCCGGCGACGATCGCGGCCCAGGCGGCGTCCTCGTCGAACGGCACGTTCTGCTCCTGCGGGGCGCCCGTGTCCGTACCCTCGCGCTCTCCGCGTTCTCCGCGCTCCTCGCGGTCCTCACGGTCGGAGTCGTGCTCAGCCACCTGCGGCCGTCCCTTCCTTGCCGAGACCGGGCTCCGGCTCCCTGACGAGACCGGGGGCGAGCCGGGCGACGAAGGCGATGCTCTCCGCGTGGATCCGGTCCGCGTCGTGGTCCAACGTCGCCACGTGGTAGCTCTGTTCCAGCAGGATCTCCGTCACGTCCACCGACGACACCCGGCCCAGGATCCGGGCCGAGTCGGCGGGCGGCACCACATGGTCGCGCGGGCTGCGCATCAGCAGCAGCGGCTGGGTGACCTGCGGCAGATCACGGTCGACGACCCGGAAGAAGTCGCGCAGGGAGTACGCCGCGTGCAGCGGCACCCGGTCGTATCCCAGTTCGGCGCTGTTCGGCTTGGCGATGTCGCTGGCGATGCCCTTGGTGGCCGGCACCAGGTGGCGGACCACCGGGAGGGCGTGCGGCGCCAGGCCGTGCATGCGGTTGGCCGGGTTGACGACCATGACACCGCTCACCGCGTCGCCGTGCCGCGCCGCCAGCCGCAGCGCCAGCGCGCCGCCCATCGACAGCCCCGCCACGAACACCCGGGAGCACCGCTCGCGCAGCGCGCGCAGCTCGCGGTCCACCTCGGCGTACCAGTCGGGCCAGCCGGTGAGCTGCATGTCCTGCCAGCGGGTGCCGTGTCCGGGCAGCAGCGGCAGCGCGACCGTCAGTCCGTGCCCGGCCAGCTGCCGGGCCCAGGGGCGCAGTGACTGCGGGGAACCGGTGAAGCCGTGACAGAGGAGGACGCCTGCTTCCCCGCCCTCCTGGCGGAACGGCTCGGCTCCTGCGAGGACCGGCACGTCTTTGACTCCTGTTCGTCAAGGGGCTGGCGCGGCGGGCACGTCGGGGTGCGGGTACTTCACGGTACGCGACCCCACGGACACCGACCAGGGCCGCAGGGCCCTTTGCCGGTGCTCCGGGTTATGGTCTGTGCGACACACACAGGAGGCACTCGGTTGTTGTACGGCGCGATGAAGGTCACCGTCGGCGGTTCGCTGAAGCTAGCCTTCCGACCCTGGGTGGAGGGCCTGGAGCACGTTCCCGCTACCGGGCCCGCCATCCTGGCCAGCAACCACCTGTCGTTCTCCGACTCGTTCTTCCTGCCGGCGGTCCTCGACCGCAAGGTCACCTTCATCGCCAAGGCCGAGTACTTCAACACGCCGGGCGTCAAGGGACGGCTGACCGCCGCGTTCTTCAAGGGCGTCGGCCAGCTCCCGGTGGACCGCTCCGGGGCGCGCGGTGCCGGCGAGGCCGCGATCAAGAGCGGCATAGAGGTCCTGGAGCGCGGCGAGCTGTTCGGCATCTACCCCGAGGGCACCCGCTCGCCCGACGGCCGCCTCTACCGCGGCAAGCCGGGCGGCCTCGCGCGCGTGGCGCTCGCCACCGGCGCTCCCGTCCTCCCGGTCGCCATGATCGACACCGAGAAGATCCAGCCGCCGGGCAAGGTGGTCCCCAAGCTGATGCGTCCCGGCATCCGCATCGGCAAGCCGCTGGACTTCACCCGCTACCAGGGCATGGAACACGACCGGTTCGTGCTCCGCGCGGTGACCGACGAGGTCATGTACGAGATCATGAAGCTCTCCGGTCAGGAGTACGTCGACATGTACGCGACCGCCATGAAGCGGCAGCTCGCGGACGCGGCGAAGGCGGAGAAGGAAGCGGAGAAGGAGGCGGCCAGGGAGGCCAAGGAGGCCAGGGCCGCCCTCGCCCGCGCGGAGAAGGAACAGGCCGAGAAAGAGCGCGCCGCGCAGGCGCGCGACGGGGACGCGAGCCCCGGGTCCTGACCGGGACCCGGACGGGGGTGGGGGAGATGGCCAGGCGCGAGCGGGTCATGCGGATGTCGGTCGAGCAGCCCCTGTGGCGCGCGCTGACCGCCTACCGCGTGCTCACCATGGTCTACGCGATCGGTCTCTTCACCTCCGCCTACGAGCACTTCACCCGCCCCTGGCTCGCCGTCGGCTACTACGTCGTCCTGGCCGGCTGGACGCTCGCCACCCTCCCGCGGGTCGCGAACGCCGCCGCCTGCACCAAGCGGTTCCTCACCCTCGACCTCACCGTCGCCCTCACCGGCATCCTGCTCACCCCGCTCGCCGACGCCCACGAGCGCGTCACGGCCGGCGGTCCGACCCTGCCGTCGATTTGGACCGCCGGCTCCGTCCTCGCCTTCGCCGTCAAGGGCGGCTGGCGCTGGGCCGCCGTCGCCTCCACCCTGGTCGCCGCCGCCAACCTGGTCGAGCGCGGCAGCCCGGCCCGTGACACCGTCCACAACGTCATGCTCGTCTGGGTGGCCGCCATCGCCATCGGCTACGTCGTCGAGGTCGCCCGCGCCTCCGAGCGCACCCTCGCCCGCGCCCTGGAGATCGAGGCCGCCACCCGGGAGCGGGAGCGCCTCGCCCGGGACATCCACGACAGCGTGCTCCAGGTGCTGGCCATGGTGCAGCGGCGCGGCGCCGTCCTCGGCGGCGAGGCGGCCGAGCTGGGCCGGATGGCCGGCGAGCAGGAGATCGCCCTGCGCACCCTCGTCTCCGGCGGCCTGGTCCCCGTCTCCCGGGTGTCGGAGGACGCCGCCGAGGGCGCCGTCGTACGGGCCGTCGACGAACCCGCGGACCAGGACCCGGACGCCCCCGCCGACCTGCGCACCCTGCTCGCCCCGTACGCCGGCGCCCGCGTCAGCCTCGCCGAGCCCGGAGCGCCCGTGGAACTGGCCCCCGCCGCCGCCCGGGAGGTCGCGGCGGCCGTTGGCGCCGCCCTGGACAACGTCCGCGCGCACGCCGGCGAGCACGCGCGCGCGTGGATCCTCGTCGAGGACGAGCCGGACGAGGTGATCGTCACCGTCCGCGACGACGGCCCCGGCATCCCCGAGGGCCGCCTCGCCCAGGCCGAGGGCGAGGGACGGATGGGTGTGGCCCTGTCGATCCGGGGGCGCCTGCGCGACCTCGGCGGCTCGGCCGAACTGATCTCGGTGCCGGGCCAGGGCACGGAGGTCGAGCTGAAGGTACCGAAGGACGCGACGGGCGTGCCGCACGCGCACGCGCGGGGGAAGGCGGCAGGACGTGACTGAACAGCGGGGGCCGATCAAGGTCATGGTGGTCGACGACCACCCCATGTGGCGCGACGCGGTCGCCCGGGACCTGGCCGAGTCCGGCTTCGAGGTGGTCGCCACCGCCGGCGACGGCGACCAGGCCGTACGCCGGGCCAGGGCCGCCGCGCCCGACGTCCTCGTCCTCGACCTCAACCTGCCCGGAAAGCCCGGCGTCCAGGTCTGCAAGGAGGTCGTCGGCGCCGACCCCCGGGTGCGCGTCCTGGTGCTGTCCGCGAGCGGCGAGCACGCCGACGTCCTGGAGGCCGTGAAGTCCGGCGCCACCGGCTATCTCCTGAAGTCCGCCTCGACCGGCGAACTCCAGGACGCCGTCCGCCGCACCGCCGCCGGCGATCCTGTCTTCACCCCGGGCCTGGCCGGACTGGTGCTCGGCGAGTACCGCCGCCTCGCCTCCGAACCGGCCCCCGCCCCCGACACCGACACCCCCGGCGCGCCCCGCCTCACCGACCGCGAGACCGAGGTACTGCGGCTGGTCGCCAAGGGCCTGAGCTACAAGCAGATCGCCGAACGCCTGGTCATCTCGCACCGCACCGTCCAGAACCACGTCCAGAACACCCTCGGCAAACTCCAGCTGCACAACCGCGTGGAACTGGTGCGGTACGCGATAGAGCGGGGTCTGGACGACGCCTGACCCGCGGGTCCGGACGACGCCTGACCCGCGGGTCCGGACGGCGCCTGGCCCGCGCGTCCGGCCGAGCGGCGCCGCCGCGCCGGGCGCCCCGCGGCCGGGCGCCCTATATTCGGGAGCACCAGCCCAGCGAGACGGGAGCGTCCGCGTGGAGATCCTCGCCTTCGGAGTGCAGGCCGACGAGCAGCCCCTCATCGAGCGGGCCTTCGCGGGCCGCGCCGAGGTCCGCTGCCTCGACGTCTTCCTCAACGAGGACACCGCCCCCATCGCCGCAGGGCACGAGACCGTCTCCACGTCGGTCAACGCCGACCTCGGCGCGTCCGTCCTGGAGATCCTCGCGGCGGGCGGCACCCGGATGGTCGCCCAGCGCTCCACCGGCTTCAACAACATCGACCTGGACACCGCCGAGCGCCTCGGCCTGACCGTCGCCCGCGTCTCGTCCTACTCGCCGTACTCGGTCGCCGAGTTCGCCTGGGCGCTCGCGATGGCCGTCAACCGCCGTATCGTGCGCGCCTCCACCCGCACCCGTGACTTCGACTTCCGCCTGAACGGCCTGATGGGCCGCGACATGCACGGCCGCACCGCCGGCGTCCTCGGCACCGGCAGGATCGGCGAGGCGTTCGCCAGGATCGCCCACGGCTTCGGCATGCGGCTGCTCGGCTGGGACGTGGCGGAGAACCCCGCCTGCCTGGAGCTGGGCATGCGCTACGTCCCCAAGGCCGAACTCCTCGCCGCCTCCGACCTGGTCACCCTGCACGTCCCCCTGATGCCCGAGACCCGCCACCTGATCGACGCCGCAGCCCTGAAGGCGATGCGGGACGACGCGATCCTGGTCAACTCCAGCCGCGGCGGCCTCGTCGACACCGCAGCCCTCGTCGGCGAGCTGCGCGCGGGCCGCTTCACGGGCGTCGGCCTGGACGTGTACGAGGCGGAGGCGGGCCTGTTCTTCCTCGACAAGTCCCTCACGGCCGTCGAGGACGACACCCTGGCCCGCCTCGTCACCTTCCCGAACGTCCTGGTCACCTCGCACCAGGCGTACTACACCGAGGACGCCGTCGGCCAGATCGTCGACGCCACGGTGCGCAACGTCCTGGACTACCGGGCCGGCCGCCGCTCGGAGAACGTGCTGGTGCCGCGCAGCTGACCCACCAGCTCCCGCACCACCGCCGCGCCGTTCAGCGACAGCACCGACTCGGGGTGGAACTGCACGGACGCGAAGCCGGCCCCGCGCAGCGCGTGCACCTCCCCGCCCGCCGACCGGCTGACCTCGATCCCGTGCGCGGTCAGCTCCTCGTACTCCTCGTCGTCGCAGCGCGCCACGAAGCTGTTGTAGAAGCCGACGGTCTCCCGCCGCCCGAACAGGTCGATCTCCGTCTGCGCCCCCTGGTACGGCACTTCCTTCCGTACGATGTCCAGCCCCAGCTCGGCCGCGATCAGCTCGTGCCCGAGGCAGACCCCGAGCACCCCGTGCCGGTGCTCGCGCACGAGGCCGGCGGTGAGCGAGCGCAGCAGCCGCATCTTGGGATCGGTCAGGTCGGCGGGGTCGCCGGGGCCCGGCCCGAGCACCACCGGCCCGGCATCGTGCCCGAGCACCGCCGCCCGCAGCCCCGGTTCGTCGTACCGCCGGACGGTCACCTCCAGGCCGCCCGAGCGCAGCACGTGCGCCAGCATCGCCGTGAAGGTGTCCTCCCCGTCGACGACCAGGGCGTGCCCGGTCAGTTCCCCGGAGCGCTCCTGCATCCGCAGCCAGAACGGCGCCAGCGACGAGCGGCGCCCGTCCAGCGTGGCCCGCACCCGGGGGTCGTCGGCCAGCCCGGGCCGCGTGGTCGGCCGGCCGGGCCGTCCCGGCCGCACGCCGAGGGCGGCGAGCACCCCGGCCGCCTTGGCGTGGGTCTCCGCGACCTCGCCGGCCGGGTCGGACCCGCGCACCAGTGTCGCCCCGACCGGTACCCGCAGCCGCCCGTCCGCGTCGATGGAGGCGGTGCGGATGAGGATCGGCGAGTCGAGGGTCTGGGCGCCCGAGGAGTCCCGCCCGATCAGCGCCAGCGCCCCCGCGTAGTAGCCCCGCCCGCCGTTCTCGTGCCGCTCGATGACCCGGCAGGCGTTCTGCACCGGCGACCCGGTCACCGTCGCCGCGAACATCGTCTCCCGCAGGACGTCCCGCACGTCCAGCGAGGACCTCCCGCGCAGCTCGTACTCGGTGTGCGCGAGGTGCGCCATCTCCTTCAGGCGCGGTCCGACGACGACGCCGCCCATGTCGCCGACGGTGCACATCATCTTCAGCTCCTCGTCGACCACCATCGACAGTTCCTCGATCTCCTTGGCGTCGGCGAGGAAGCCGAGCAGGTGCTCGGGGGTGGGGCCCTCGGCGGGATAGCGGTACGTCCCGCTGATCGGGTTCATGACGACCGTGCCGCCGCGCATCCGCACGTGCACCTCGGGGCTGGCTCCGACCAGCGTCCGGTCCCCGGTGTGCACCACGAACGTCCAGTACGCGCCCCGCTCGCCCGCCAGCAGCCGCCGGAACAGCGCCAGCGCGTCGGCCCGTCCGAACCCCGGGATCTCGCCCCGGTAGGTCCGCCGGATCACGAAGTTGGCGCCCTCGCCCCGCCCGATCTCCTCCGCCAGCACCCGTCCGACGATCCCGGCGTACTCCTCGTCACCGACGTCGAAGCCACCGCCCTCGACCCGGACGTCGTGCGCGGGGAGCTGTTCCAGGGCGGCGGCGAGCGGGATCTCGTACCGCTCCTCGGGGGTGAGCGCCAGCAGCGGGGTGCCGTCGTCGCGGACGTCGAAGCCGCGCTCGCGGATCTGGCGGAAGGGGATCAGCGCCAGGCAGTCGTCGGGGAGGCCGGCGAGCCGGTCGTACTCCGCGACCGGCCCGCGCAGCAGTTCCACCGTGTCCTGGTCGTGCCCGGGGGTGCGGCGCCGCAGCAGGGCGAAGGGGCGGGGGTCGTCGAGGAGGTCCAGCAGGTGTTCCATCGGTCGTCGTGTTCCTTCTGTGAAGGAGAGACGGACCCGGAGCCGAAAACACCGAAGGCCGCCTCTCGGGCGGCCTTCGCGAAGTGTGAGTACGCGCAGTCAGTGGGCCGCCACAGGAGCGGTCCACCACCAGTTCTGGGTCGAATGCGCGAACATGCCACGCACCCTACCGCATGCCCACGCTGCGTATCCGTCGTCTCATTTTCTGGTCACCGGCCGGAGGGCCCGACATCACCCCGTAATGTTGAGGTCGTGACCGTGAACGCTAAGACCAGCGCGAGCGCTGGCAACACCTGGCGAGACCTGCCCGCGGCGCAGCAGCCCGAGTACCCCGACACCGAGGCTCTGCGCGCAGTCGTTGCGGAGCTGGAGTCGTATCCGCCGCTCGTCTTCGCGGGCGAGTGCGACCAGCTGCGCGCCCGGATGGCGGCCGTCGCCAAGGGAGAGGCGTTCCTCCTCCAGGGCGGCGACTGCGCCGAGGCGTTCGACGGGGTCTCGGCCGACCACATCCGCAACAAGCTCAAGACGCTGCTCCAGATGGGCGCCGTCCTCACCTACGCCGCGTCCGTGCCGGTCGTGAAGGTCGGCCGGATCGCGGGCCAGTACTCCAAGCCGCGCTCCAAGCCGACCGAGACGCGCGACGGCGTGACGCTGCCGACGTACCGGGGCGACTCGGTCAACGGCTTCGACTTCACCGAAGAGGCCCGCATCCCGGACCCCGAGCGGCTGAAGCGGATGTACCACGCGTCCGCCTCCACGCTGAACCTGGTGCGCGCCTTCACCACCGGCGGCTACGCCGACCTGCGCCAGGTGCACGCCTGGAACCAGGACTTCGTCAAGTCGTCCCCGTCGGGCCAGCGCTACGAGCAGCTCGCCCGGGAGATCGACAACGCGCTGAACTTCATGCGGGCCTGCGGCACCGACCCGGAGGAGTTCAAGACCGTCGAGTTCTACGCCTCCCACGAGGCGCTGCTGCTCGACTACGAGTCCGCGCTGACCCGCGTGGACTCCCGTACGGGCCAGCTGTACGACGTCTCCGGGCACATGGTGTGGATCGGTGAGCGCACCCGGCAGATGGACCACGCGCACATCGAGTTCGCCTCGAAGATCCGCAACCCGATCGGCATCAAGCTCGGTCCGTCGACCACGGCCGAGGAGGCGCTCCAGTACATCGAGCGCCTCGACCCCGAGCGCGAGCCCGGCCGGCTGACCTTCATCGTCCGGATGGGCGCGGACAAGATCCGCGACAAGCTCCCGGAGCTGGTGGAGAAGGTCACCGCGTCCGGTACCACGGTCGCCTGGGTGACCGACCCGATGCACGGCAACACCTTCGAGGCCGCCTCCGGCCACAAGACGCGCCGCTTCGACGACGTGCTCGACGAGGTCAAGGGCTTCTTCGAGGTCCACAAGGAGCTGGGCACCCACCCCGGCGGCATCCACGTGGAGCTGACCGGCGACGACGTCACCGAGTGCGTGGGCGGCGGCGACGAGATCTTCGTCGACGATCTGCACCAGCGCTACGAGACGGCCTGCGACCCGCGGCTCAACCGCAGCCAGTCGCTGGACCTGGCGTTCCTGGTGGCGGAGATGTACCGGGACCAGTAGGGCAGCCGCTTCGCGGAAGCAGCGGAAGCAAATGGGGCGCGGGTCACATACGATCCGCGCCCCCGCCGCTGTCGCGGTACCTGAGAGATGGGTAAGGTTAGGTTTGCCTCACCGGCACGGCCGGTAGGGCGCGACCATGACCCCGCCCGGGAGGTGAACCGCGTGTTCGTCTGCTCTTGCTTCGGTGTGACCGAGGAACAGGTGAAGTCCCACGCGGACGCCGGCGCCTGCACGCCCCGGCAGATCGCCTCCGCCTGCAAGGCCGGCACCGACTGCGGCGGCTGCGTCCGGCGCATCCAGGCGCTGCTCGGCCGCGGCGCCTGCCCCCGCCGGCAGCTGATCGACCAGGGTGCGCCGACCCCGCTGACGGCGGAGCTTCCGGAAGCCGCCTGAGCCACCTCGGTGGGGCTCGGACGGCGGAGCCTGTTCAGTGGGTCGAGAAACCGCCGGTGCCCGGTCCTGACGCGTCCGGCTGGGACTGCTCGATCACCGTCGACAGGTACAGCGACTCGCCCAGCTTCTCGATCAGTTCGAGCTGGGTGTCCAGGTAGTCGATGTGGTGCTCCTCGTCGGCGAGGATCGCCTCGAAGACGTTCGCGGACGTGATGTCGTTCTTGCTCCGCATCACCGCGATGCCCCGGCGCAGCCGGTCGATGGCCTCGACCTCGATCTCCCGGTCCGCCTGGAACATCTCGGTGACCGTCTGCCCGACCCGGACGTGGAAGAGCCGCTGGTAGTTCGGCAGACCGTCCAGGAGCAGGATGCGGTCGGTGAGGACCTCCGCGTGGCGCATCTCGTCGAAGGACTCGTGACGCGTGTACTCGGCGAGCTTCGTCCAGCCCTTGTGATCCTGCAGTTTCGAATGCAGGAAGTACTGGTTGATCGCGGTCAGCTCGGCGGTCAGCTGCTCGTTGAGGAATTCGATGACCTCGGGGTCGCCCTGCATCGCAGAGACTCCTTCCACACGAAAACTGGCAGGTTGCGCCGCATGATTGCATTGGTTCCCAAGATCGTCCAGTAAGTCTGCACTTAGTAAGTAAGTCCTGGCTTAGTAAATTTTGCGGCTTATTGCCGGAATTCAAGACTGACTTTAAATGGGCCCGTTCTTGGACAACGGCCCCGGTCTGTCAGGATGGAGCCATGGGTCAGCCGGTGGGACACGAGTCGGGGGAAGGTGCTTCGAGAGGGGCGGCACAGCCCGACCTCCCGCCGGGGCAGCGGCTCCAGCGCGGCTGGCCGGTCACGCACTACGGGCCGGTCCCCAAGTTCCGGCCCGAGCGCTGGGAGTTCCGGGTCTTCGGCGCCACCGCCGACGGCGAGAAGCACTGCTGGAACCACGAGGAGTTCACCGCCCTGCCGTACACCACGGTCGTGGGCGACCTGCACTGCGTGACCAAGTTCAGCATGCTCGGCGCCGAGTGGGGCGGCATCCCCGCCCGTACGCTCCTCGGCCTCGCCCCGCCCGCGCCTTCCGTCACCCATGTGATGGTGTGGGCGGAGTACGGCTTCAGCTCCAACCTGCGCCTGTCCGACTTCGCGGCGGAGCGCACCCTCTTCGCCACCCACAAGGACGGCGAACTGCTCACCGCCGAGCACGGCTTCCCGCTCCGGCTGGTCGTGCCGCACCTGTACGCCTGGAAGGGCCCGAAATGGGTCCGCGGCATCGAGTACATGACCGCCGACCGCCGCGGCTTCTGGGAGGAGCGCGGCTACCACAACATCGGCGACCCGTGGCGCGAGCAGCGCTACTCCTACCAGGAGGAGCCGGGGGAGGGGCCCGAGCTGTAGGCGCCCCGGCCGCGGGGCCTCAGCCGTCCCGGAGCTTCTTCAGGCGCTCCACGTCCGCCGCGTGCCCCTCCTTGCCGCCGGGCGTCTCGATGACCAGCGGTACGCCCGCGGTCGCGGGGTGCGCCATCAGCTCGCGGAACGGGTCCTCGCCGATGTGACCGGCGCCGATGTTGGCGTGCCGGTCCTTGTGGGCGCCGGCCACGTCCTTGGAGTCGTTGGCGTGGATCAGCTTCAGCCGGCCCTCGCCGACGGTGTCCACCAGCAGGTCCAGGGTCTGCCGCGTGCCGTCCGGGCCGGCCAGGTCGTGCCCGGCGGCGAAGATGTGGCAGGTGTCCAGGCACACGCCCAGCCTGGGGTGGGCGTCCAGCGCCTCGAAGTAGGGCCCGAAGTCCCAGGTCCGGGCGCACAGTGAGGCGCCCTGCCCGGCGGTCGACTCCAGCAGCAGGTACGGGTCGTCGTCGTGGGTCAGCTCGTCCAGGAGCGGCAGCAGGCGCTCCCGTACCTGCGCCAGCGCCACCGCCCGCTCCCGGCCGCCGGTCGCGCTGCCGGTGTGCACCACCACGCCGAGGGCGCCGATCTCCCGGCCCCGGCGCAGCGAGTGCCGCAGCGACTCGACCGACTTCTCCACGGTCGCCTCGGTGTGCGAACCGAAGTTGATCAGGTACGGGGCATGTACGTAGGCGGGGATCGACTCCGCCGCGCAGGCCGCGCGGAACGCCTCGTCCTGCTTCGGGTTGCCGACGGGGGTGGCCCAGCCGCGCGGGTTGGCGACGAAGACCTGGACGGCCTCGGCCTTCAGGTCGCGGGCGTAGGGCAGGCCCACGGAGTGCAGGCCGCCGGCGACGGGGACGTGGGCGCCGACGGGGTTGCGGCGGGCGGGCGGGGGCGAAGGTGGTGTGCTCATGTCCTGGTCCAGGATGCCAGGCCGGCCGCGGGGCGGTCGCCGGCGCGTCTTCAGCGGACGGGCGGTGCGACCGTCAGCGGATCGTCAGGGTGATCTTGGAACCCTTCGGCGCCGTGTCACCGCCCTCGACGGACTGGCTCTTGACGGTGTCGCCGAACAGGCCGAGCAGTCCGCGGTCCTCCTCGACCTCGAAACCTGCCTCCTCCAGCTCCTGCCGCGCGTCGTCGACGCTGTCACCGACCACGTCCGGGACCTCGATCCGCTCCGGGCCCTCGGAGACCGTCAGCGTCACCGTGTCGCCCTCGGCGACCCGCTCGCCGTCGGCGGGCGACTGCCGCGCGACCTGGCCCGCGTCGTAGTCGTCGGAGTTCACCCTCTCCGCGGCGACCTCCACCTTCAGGCCGGCGTCCTCCAGTTCGGCGCGCGCGTCCTCCAGGTCGTCGCCGGTGACGTCCGGGACGTCCACCGCCCGGCCCTTGCTGACGGTGAGGGCGACGGCCGATCCGGCGCGCACCGTGGTGCCCGCCCCGGGGTCGGTGGAGATCACGAAGCCCTCGGGGACGTCGTCGCTGAAGGCGCGGGTGACCATGCCGGGCTCCAGCCCGTCCTCCTTCAGCACGGACTCGGCCCGGTCCAGGCGGTAGCCCTCCACATCGGCCAGCTCGACCGTCTTCGGCCCGTCGGAGACGGTGAACGACACGGAGTCGTTGTTCCGGATACGGGTGCCGGCCGTCGGGTCGGTGCTGATGACAGCGCCGCGCTCCACCGTGTCGCTGTACGCGTGCTTGATGTCGCCGACGTCCAGGCCGGACTTCTCCAGCCGGGCCTTGGCCTGCGCCTCGGTCTTCTCCAGCAGCGGCGGGACCTCGGTGAACTGTCCCGAGTTGATGTACCAGACGCCCGCGCCGACGCCGAGCGCCAGCAGGACGGCGACGACGATCGCCAGCGGGCCGCGCCGCAGACCGGGGCCGCGCCGCGGCGGGGGCGGCGGGTCCAGTCTGCTGGTGCGGTCGTAGCCGTCCGCGGCAGGCGCCTCCTCCTCGTTCACCGGCAGCGGACGGATCATGGTCAGCGCGCGCGGGATCACGCTCGTACGGTCGTCCGCGTTGTCGTGCGCGCCGGACAGCGCCTGCGGCGGTACGGCGTCCAGCTGGCCGGCGGTGAGCGCCGCGCGCGCCTCGCGGGCCCGCGCGAGCAGCGCCACCGCGTCGTGCGGGCGGATCTCGGGGTTGCGCGCGGTCGCCGCGGCGACCAGGTCGTCCAGCTCGTACGCCAAGTCCGGCACGGCGGCGGACGGCGGCGGCACGTCCTCGTTGAGGTGCTGGTAGAGCACCTGGGCGGGGGAGTCCCCGTGGTGCGGCTTGGCGCCGGTCAGCATCTCGTACAGGACCACACCGCACGCGTAGACGTCGACGCGCGGGTCGGCGGTGCCGTGCTCGATCTGCTCGGGCGCCAGGTAGGAGACGGTGCCCAGGACGGCGCCGGTGGTGCTGGTGACCGTGTTGACGGCGCGGACCAGGCCGAAGTCGGCGACCTTGACCCGGCCGTCGTCCCCGATCAGCACGTTCTCCGGCTTCATGTCGCGGTGCACGAACCCCGCGCGGTGCGCTGCGCCTAGCGCGGCCAGGATCGGCTCCAGGATGTCCAGGGCGGCCCGGGGCCGCAGCGCCCCGCGCTCGCGCAGCACGTCCCGCAGGGTGCAGCCGGAGACGTACTCCATCGCCAGGTAGACGTAGCCCCCGTCGGTGCCCTGGTCGAAGACCTGGACGACGTTGGGGTGGGCGAGCCGGGCGACCGACTTGGCCTCGCGGATGAACCGCTCGACGAACGTGCCATCGGCCGCCAGCGTCGGGTGCATCACCTTCAGCGCGAGCACACGGTCCAGGCGGGTGTCCACGGCCCGGTAGACCGTGGCCATCCCGCCGACCGCGATCCGCGCGTCTACGCGGTACCGGCCGTCGAGCCGCTGCCCGACCAGAGGGTCCTGAAGGGTCGTGTCCACGCAGGTGAGTGTACGAGCCGTCGCCGACAGACGGCTGTGTACGACCGCCGCCCGGGCGCTCCCGCGACCGACCTGTGACGCACCCCACGCGGCGGCCGGCCGGTCGCCGGCCGCCTCCCGGCTCAGAACGCGGGCCGCTCCGGGTCCAGGGCTGCCATGCCGGACGTCGGGGAGGAGGCCTCGGCGAAGTGCCGGCGCGGGATGCGTCCCGCCCGCCGGGCCAGCCGGCCGGCCTCCACCGCGTGCCGCATCGCCTCCGCCATGAGGACCGGCTCCTGCGCCCGGGTCACCGCCGAGGCGAGCATCACACCCGCGCAGCCCAGCTCCATCGCCAGCGCCGCGTCCGACGCCGTACCGGCCCCGGCGTCCAGGATCACCGGCACGCGCGCCTGCTCGACGATCAGCTGGAAGTTGTGCGGGTTGCGGATGCCGAGCCCGGAACCGATCGGCGAGCCCAGCGGCATGACCGCCGCGCAGCCGACGTCCTCCAGCTTGCGCGCCAGCACCGGGTCGTCGTTGGTGTACGGCAGCACCGTGAAGCCGTCGTCGACCAGGGTCTCGGCCGCGTCCAGCAGCTCGACCGGGTCCGGCAGCAGGGTGCGCTCGTCGGCGATGACCTCCAGCTTGACCAGGTCGGTGCCGAGGGCCTCGCGCGCCAGGCGGGCGGTCAGCACGGCCTCCCCGGCGGTGAAGCAGCCCGCCGTGTTGGGCAGCACTCGGATGCCGAGCTTCTCCAGCACCGACAGCACGGACCCGTGCACGGACGGGTCCACGCGCCGCATGGCGACCGTCGTCAGCTCGGTCCCGGACGCCACCAGGGAGCGCTCCAGCACGTCGAGGCTGGGCGCCCCGCCGGTGCCCATGATCAGGCGGGACGTGAAGGACGTACCGCCGAGGACGAAGGGATCGTCGGCCATGGTGCTCAGCCTCCTTGCACGGCGGTGAGGACTTCGACGCGGTCGCCGTCGGACAGCGCGGTGTCCGACCACCGCGCGCGCGGGACGACGGTTTCGTTGAGGGCGGCGGCCACCCCGGACGGCGCCTCGGTGAGGGTCCGTACGAGGGTGTCGAGCGCCGTTCCGGGGGACACCTGGCGTGGCTCCCCGTTGACCGAGATGCTGATGCTCATGCGGGCTGCTCCGTGGGTGCGGGGGCGGTCGCGGAGGCGGGTGCCTGGACGGGTGCCTGGACGGGGGCCTGGGTGGCTGCCCGGGTGGGTGCCTTGGAGGGTGCCTGGAAGGGCGCCTGGAAGGGTGCCTGGGTGGTGCCGAACCGGCCGGGGGTGAAGGGGCGGGCCTCCTCGGGCAGCTCGCCGGTGGTCAGGACGTGCGCCATGACGTCGCCGGTGACCGGTGTGAGCAGCACGCCGTTGCGGAAGTGTCCGGTGGCCAGCAGCAGGCCGTCCAGGGCGGTCGGGCCGAGCAGCGGCGCGTTGTCCGGGGAGCCGGGGCGCAGTCCGGCGAGGGTCTCCGTCAGGGGCAGTTCGGTGATGCCCGGGACCAGCTCGTGGGCGTCGCGCAGCAGCTCGTAGACGCCGCCGGCGGTGACGGTCGTGTCCCAGCCCAGCTCCTCGCTGGTGGCGCCGACGACGAGTTCGCCGCTCTCGCGGGGCACCAGGTAGAGCGGGTTGCCGCGGACCACCGCGCGGAGGGTGCGGTGGAGCAGGGGCGGCCGTCCCGGCGGCATCGTGAGCCGCAGCACCTGGCCCTTCACGGGCCGCACCGGCGGCAGCACGTCCTCCGGTACGCCCGCCAGACGGCCGCTGAGGCTGCCCGCGGCCAGGACGACCTGCCCGGCCGCCAGGGCGGTGCCGTCGGCCGTCACGAGGCCCGTGACGCGGTCCTGGACGACGGTCAGCCGCTCGGCCGTGGTCCGGTGGAAGCGCACGCCCGCCCGTGCGCAGGCGGTCAGCAGCGCCGCGGCCAGCCGCCGGGGGTCGATCTGGTGGTCGCCGTCCACCCGCAGCCCCCCGCGCACGCCCGGCGCGAGCATCGGCTCCAGGCGCCGGCAGTCGCGCCCCGACAGCCACTCGGACTCCAGCCCCGACTGCCGCTGGAAGGCGTGCAGCTCCCGCAGGTGCGCCCGGTCGTCGGAGTCCAGCGCGACGGCCAGGGTGCCGCAGCGGCGGTAGCCGAGGTCGTGCCCGGTGGCCTCGGACAGCTCGGCGGCGAAGGCGGGGTAGCGGCGGACCGAGGCGAGGTTCAGGGCGAGCAGGGTCTGCTCGCCGTAGTGCAGCTCGGTGACGGCGGCCAGCATCCCGGCCGCCACCCGGGCGGCCCCGCCGCCCGGCGCCGGGTCCACCACCGCCGTGACCAGCCCGCGCTGCGCGGCCCGCCACGCGGTGACCAGGCCGATGATCCCGCCCCCCACGATCAGGACGTCGGGTGCGTCGGACGCCTCGGACACGGGTGATGTGGGTGACGCGGGTGACATGGGTGACATAGGCGTCCAGCCCCTCCCTTCGCCGGCATGACCCGGATCAGGTTCGTACGGTCGGAGGCCGCCAGCCTCCCTCTCAGCCCGGTGCGTCCGGGCTCCCGCGAGTGCCTTACGTTGGCCACCCTAACGGTTCGATGTCCGCCTCTGTAAGGGAGTGTCCGCCGGTGGCACGTTCGCTCGACGGTCTCGTGTTCGCCCCGGTCGCCGACCAGGCACCCGGCCAGGTCGGCACCCGTACCCGCTTCGCCTACCACGAGCGGGACGGCGCCGTCTGGGCCGAGTACGCCGGCGGCGATGTGGTCCGCGGGCACCTGGTGGGGACGCGCGAGGGGGACCGGCTCGACTTCCGGTACGTGCAGCTCAGGACGGACGGCTCCACGGCCGGCGGGCACTGCGTGTCGCACGTCGTCGGCCTGCCGGACGGGCGGGTGCGGCTGGAGGAGAGCTGGGAGTGGGAGTCGGCGGAGGGCAGCGGCACCAGCGTGGTGGAACAGGTCCGGTGACGGGGCGGGCAGGTGCGGCAGGTGCGGCAGGTGCGCGGCAGGTGTGCAGCAGGTCACTGAACGTGCCCCCTGACCGACAGTGAGTCAGGTGTCTAAGGTGATCGGGTGAGCGAGCAGACGCAGGAGCGAGGCGGCTCCGCGCGGCGCGTGGTCGTCGTGGGCGCGGGCATGGCCGGCGTGCAGACGGCGGTCGCCCTGCGCGAACAGGGCTTCACCGGCACCGTCACACTGATCGGCGCCGAACCGCACCAGCCGTACGACCGGCCCCCGCTGTCCAAGGCCGTCCTGCTGGGCACCGCCGAGGGCTCCGCCTTCGACGTCGACTTCGAGGCGCTCGGCATCGAGCTGCGGCTCGGGCGGGAGGCGCTCGGCGTCCGCCCCGGCGAGCACCTGCTGGACACCTCCGCGGGGCCGGTGCCGTACGACTCCCTGGTCCTCGCGACCGGCGCCGAGCCGCTGCGGCTGCCCGGCGCCGAGGGCGTGGCCGGCGTCCATCTGCTGCGCACCCTGGACGACGCCGAGCGGCTGCGCCCGGTGCTCGCCCGGCAGCACGACATCGTGGTCGTCGGCGCGGGCTGGATCGGCGCGGAGTTCGCCACCGCCGCGCGGGAGGCCGGGTGCGCGGTGACCGTCGTGGAGGCCGCCGGCCGGCCGCTCGCCGGGGCGCTGCCCGCCGAGGTCGCCGCCCCGATGGCCGGCTGGTACGCCGACGCGGGCGCGGTCCTGCGCACCCACGCGCGCGTGGAGCGCGTCGAACCGGGCGCCGTGGTCCTCGACGACGGCACGCGCGTGCCCGCCGGCGCGGTCGTCGTCGGCATCGGCGCCCGGCCCGCCACCGCCTGGCTGGCCGGTTCCGGGATCGTCCTCGGCCCCCACGGCGAGGTCCTGGCCGACGACCGCCTGCGCACCTCCGCCCCCGACGTCCACGCCGTGGGCGACTGCGCCTCCTTCCCCTCCGGCCGGTACGGGGAGCGGCTGCTCGTGCACCACTGGGACAACGCCCTCCAGGGGCCGCGCACGGTGGCCGCCGACATCATCGGTGCCGCCACCGGGGAGCCGCCGCCGGTGTACGACCCGGTGCCGTACTTCTGGTCCGAGCAGTTCGGCCGCTTCGTCCAGTACGCCGGGCACCACCCGGCCGGCGACACCCTGGTCTGGCGCGGCGACCCGGCCGGGCCCGCCTGGACCGTCTGCTGGCTGCGCGCGGACCGCCTCGTCGCGCTGCTGGCGGTGGGCCGGCCCCGGGACCTGGCCCAGGGCCGCCGGCTGATCGAGTCGGGCGCGGCGCTGGACGCGCGGCTCCTCGCGGACCCGGCCAGGCCGCTGAAGTCGGCGGTGGCGTGACGGGGGAGCGGGGTCCCGGAGCCAGGGATCACGGGGTGCGCTCCCGGCGCGTCCGCGCTGGTCGGAGGGGTCCGGCTTCCGCGTGTCAGTGGCAGATGGCAGGCTTGAGGGGTGACCGAGATTGACGCAAAGATCGATGCTCTCGTCCCTGCCTGGCTCACCCTTCCCGACATCGCCGAGATGCTCGACGTCGAGGTGACCCGGGTGCGGCAGCTGGTCAAGGACGGCCAGCTCATCGCCGTACGCCGCGGTGAGAACCGCGCGCTGCACGTCCCCGCGGCCTTCATCGACGGCGACAAGGTCGTCAAGGGCCTGTCCGGGACGCTGACGCTGCTGCGGGACGACGGCTTCACGGACGAGGAGATGCTGGAGTGGCTCTTCACGCCGGACGACAGCCTGCCCGGTACGCCGGCGCAGGCCCTCAGTGAGAACCGCGGCACGGAGGTGAAGCGCCGCGCCCAGGCGCTGGCGGTCTGACCTGCCCGCCGGCCCCCTCCGGCGTGCGGGCCGCGCCCCGCACGCCGTCGGGCGGGGCCGGCCCCGCTTGCCCGGCCCCGCCCGAACGGGGCCGCTCTCCATCCATCACCCACACGGGGGACGCACCACCCATGCCCGGAACCGCCGCCACCGCCGCCCGCGCCCGCCTCGCCGACGCCCGCCTCTACCTCTGCACGGACGCCCGCAAGCGCCAGGGCGACCTGCCGGAGTTCCTGGACGCGGTGCTGGCCGGCGGCGTCGACATCGTGCAGCTGCGGGACAAGGGCATGGAGGCCGCGGAGGAACTGGAGCACCTCTCCGTGTTCGCCGAGGCCTGCGCCCGGCACGGCAAGCTCCTCGCGGTCAACGACCGGGCGGACGTCGCCCACGCCGCCCGCGCCGACGTACTCCACCTCGGCCAGGGCGACCTCCCGGTGCCCGCCGCCCGCGCGATCCTCGGAGACGACGTCCTCGTCGGCCGCTCCACCCACGCCGAGTCAGAGGCCGCCGCCGCTGCCGCGCAGGGCGGCGTGGACTACTTCTGCACCGGCCCCTGCTGGCCCACCCCCACCAAGCCCGGCCGCCACGCCCCCGGCCTGGACCTGGTCCGGTACGCCGCCTCCCTCCGCACCGACCGCCCCTGGTTCGCCATCGGCGGCATCGATCTGGGCAACCTGGACCAGGTCCTCGACGCGGGCGCCCGCCGGGCCGTCGTGGTCCGCGCGCTCACCGAGGCCGACGACCCGGGCGCGGCGGCGGCCGAGTTCGCCAAGCGGCTCAGGAGCGCCGCCGATGTCCAAGGGATGGACAAGTAGCCGACAATACGGACAATTCTTCGACTCCGGTTGGGTGACCGGGGACCCCTGGTTAACCTGCCGGTATGGCCCTCGGAACGGCATCGACCAGGACTGATCACGCGCGCACCGTTCGCGACATGCTCGCGACCGGAAAGACGACGTACTCGTTCGAGTTCTGGGCGCCCAAGACGGAGAAGGGCGAGCGCAACCTCTGGAACGCGCTCCGCAGGGTCGAGGCGGTGGCCCCCAGCTTCGTCTCCGTGACCTACGGCGCGGGCGGCTCCACCCGGGCCGGCACCGTGCGGGCGACCGAGCGGATCGCCTCCGACACCACGCTCACCCCGGTCGCGCACCTCACCGCCGTCAACCACTCCGTCGCCGAACTGCGCAACATCATCGGGCAGTACGCCGACGCCGGCATCCGTAACATCCTCGCCGTGCGCGGCGACCCGCCCGGCGACCCGATGGGCGACTGGGTGCCGCACCCCCAGGGCCTGACCTACGCCGCCGAACTCGTCGAACTCATCAAGGAGTCGGGCGACTTCTGCGTGGGCGTGGCCGCCTTCCCGGAGATGCACCCGCGCTCCGCCGACTGGGACGAGGACGTGACGCGCTTCGTCGACAAGTGCCGGGCCGGCGCCGACTACGCGATCACGCAGATGTTCTTCCACCCCGAGTCCTATCTGAGACTGCGTGACAAGGTCGTCGCGGCGGGCTGCGAGACCCCCGTCATCCCCGAGGTCATGCCGGTGACCAGCGTGAAGATGCTGGAGAGGCTGCCGCAGCTCAGCAACGCCTCGTTCCCCGATGATCTGAAAGAACGGATCCTCACAGCAAAGGACGATCCGACCGCTGTACGCTCCATTGGCATCGAGTTCGCCACGGAGTTCTGCGCGCGGCTACTGGCCGAAGGTGTGCCCGGGTTGCACTTCATCACGCTCAACAACTCCACGGCGACGCTGGAAATCTACGAGAACCTGGGCCTGCACCGCTCACCGCGGGCCTAGACCGGCCGCACGTACATACGACACACTGCGTAGCGGTCACTGGGAGAGGGGCGTACATGGGCTGGGCGGTCCTCTACATCGCGTTCGGCATCGTCGCGTTGTGGCTGCTCGGTGAGGTGCTGCTGCAGTACAAGGCGCGCCTGCGCTGGCGGCTGCTGGCCTTCGCCGGGTTCCTCGGTGTGGTGCTCGGCGTGCTGATCCCGTCGGTCGTCGTCATCGCGCTCGGCGCGATCGCCTTCGCGACCGGCCAGACCTACGTCACCCTGTCGTTCCGCCGCGGCTTCGCGGAGGGGTGGGCTGTCCAGGCCCCGGCGGGCCTCGTCGGCAGCAAGCGCCGCCGCCCCGAACCGGACCGGCCCGAACCGGAGTTGCGGGTCCCGGGCCCGGAGGCGGCCGAGCCGGGCCCCGGCGGCGAGCACCCGCCCGCCGGCCCCGACGGCGCCTCCTCCCTCCAGGACACCGCCGCGTACGGCTACGGGCGCGACGACCAGGACGACGTTTTCGCCTCCGGGCGCCCCACCGACACCCCGGCCGAGGGAACCCCCGTCTACCAGCCGCTGCCGATGCCCGACGACACCGGCACCTACGGCACCTACGACACGGCGGGCTACGGCGGCCAGGACCAGCAGCAAGCCCCTGCCGCGCAGACCGCGGACGGCTCCTACTCCTACGACTACTCCGGCTACGGCCAGCAGCAGTCCTACGGCTACGACGCCACCGGCCAGGAGCAGTACGCCGCCTATTCCGACCCGTACATCGGCACCCACACCTACGGCGGCACCGGGTACGACACCGGCTACGACACCGGGCAGCAGCAGGGGTACGCCCCGCAGGGTTACGGGCAGCAGGAGCAGTACGGCACCGGCGGCTACGGCGGCGAGACCCCGGCCGGCGGGGTGTGGGTCCCGCAGCAGCGCAGCACCGACGACGCGTACGGCGGCGACCTCCCGCCGGAGCAGCCCTATCCCTACCAGGGGGACGGGCAGCACGGGTCACACGGGCAGCCGCAGGGCGGCCAGGGGTACGACGAACAGCAGTACCGGTACTGACCGGCCCCCCCCGGCACCTCCCCGGCGGCCCGGACGGCGCGGCCCGCCTCACTGCGAGCCGCGGAACTCTGGTCCCTCCACGATCAGCCCCGCGACCAGCGCGCCCGACATCCCCGAGTGCGGCAGCCCGCCGCCCGGATGCGACCAGCCGCCCACGGTGAACAGGCCGCCCACGCGCGTGGTGTTCGACGGGTGCAGCAGACGTCCGCCGGCCGCGGCCAGGGCCGGCGCCGGAACCGCTCCGCCCTCGGCGCCGGTCGCCTCCGCGACGTCCGCCGGGGTGTGCGTCTCGTGCCAGAGCAGGCGGTCGCGCAGACCGGGGACCGCGCGCTCGGCGACGGCCATCAACCGCTCCGCCCGGCCGCCGTGATCCGCCCCGTCCGCCGCCGGTACCACCGCCGTGAGGACGGCCGCCTCGTGCTCCGCGTCCGGTGTCAGTGCCGGGTCGTCCGGCCGCAGCACCGTCACCGTCGGCCGCGCGGTCATGCCGGGGGCGTCGCCGAACAGGGCGGCCAACTCGGCGTCCCGGTCCGGCGCGTGCACCACCGTGCGGTGCGCGACGCCCTCGGGCCGGCCGCCGCGCAGCGCCAGCAGCACCGTCAGCCGGCTCGCCCCGCCCCGCCGCGCCGGGACCTCGCCGGCCTCGCGTATCCCCGCGCCCCCGGTGAGACGGTCCAGCACGCCGGGTGCGACACCGGCGACCACGAAGTCGGCCTCCGCCACCGTGCCGTCCGCCAGCTCCACGCCCGCCGCCCGGCCGTCCTTCTCGGTGACCGCCGCGACCTCGGTGTCGAAACGGAACTCCACCCTGCGGGCCAGGCACCGCTCGTACACCGCCCGCGCCAGCTCGCGCAGACCGCCGCGGACGTACCAGACGCCGAAGGCGTGCTCCATGTACGGCAGCACCGCGGCGCTCGCCGGAGCCGTACGGGGATCAAGGCCGTGGGCCAGGGCGTGGCTCTCCAGGAGCGCGGTCAGCCGGGGGTCGCGCAGCTCCCACGCGCCGACCTCGGCGAGCGTGCCGGCCCGGCGGGTGCGCAGCAGCCGCTTGTGCGGGACGGCCGGGTAGGGCTCGCGCTCGCCCAGCACCCGCCAGTCGGGCCACAGCGGCTCTTCCAGCAGCGGCCGGCGCGTCCGGTCCCAGGCCTCGCGGGCCCGCACCAGGAAGTCGCCCCAGCGCTGACCGGCGCCCGCACCGAGACCCTCGTCCAGCGCGCCGACGACGCCCGCGCGTGAGGCGTTGGGCAGCGCCACCTCGGTGCCGTCCGCGAAGACGTGCCGGGACGACGGATCGACCTGCACCGTCTCGACGCACTGCTCCAGCGGCTCCTTGCCGGTCTTGACGAACAGGTCCCGCCAGACCGCGGGCAGCGGCAGCAGACCGGGACCGGTGTCGAAGGAGAAACCGTCCCGCTCGAACCGGCGCACCGCCCCGCCGTACGTCCCGGTGCGCTCGTACACCGTCACCCGGTGGCCCGCGACGGCCAGCCGGGCCGACGCCGCCAGCGCGCCCATCCCGGCGCCGATCACCGCAATCCGTGCCATGCCAGGGACTTTATCCGCCACCGCTGACAACGCCGTCGGGAGGGCCCTGACCTGCGGTCTTCCGCAAAGCGCCGGGCCGGGGGAGTACCGGAGCGGACGCGGTGCGCACCAGACGGGGACGGGATGGCGTGGGCAGGGGCGCGCAGGGCTGAGTATCCGTACCTAGGCGGACAGTTGAGTACCCGCACGGATGGGGGCCGACCTGCGAAAACGAGAGAGTGGGGGCACGGAGAGGGGCACGGCCGCGGCACCGGCGACACGGGGCGCCGGAGCGGTGGCCGGGCCCACGATCCGCTCCTTCCGCCGGCCGAGACCGGCGGGAGCGAGGCACGGGGGAACCCGGAGGACGGCCGTACGGGGGAACGTGAGGCGGTCCGACGGGGGAACGTACGGGGGAAGTACGGGGGAGCAACAGGGAGCGCCGGTCCGGCGGTGGCCCGCGGGGGACGCGGCCACAACGGACCGGCGCTCTCCCGTGTGCCCGTCCGCCCGCCCCGGGCCGGTCACCGCGACGTGCCCGCACCACTCGTCGCCAGCTCATGCGCCAGCTCATGCGCCAACGCCTGCGCGAACTCCTGATCGAGGCAAAAGTCCAGGTCGGAACGGATTGTCAGTGCCATACCCCACGATGGGTACTCACGGCACCCGTGCCGTCACACAGACGACAGGAGGTTCGTCATGGCCAACTCCTCCGCGGCCGCCGCCCGCCGGCGCCGCGCCACCGGCCCTGCCCCCTCACTGACCGGCCCGGCGAGCGACGTGCACCCCGTGCTGCGCCGGGCCACGGCCCCGCCCGCCGCCCTCGACCTCCTCGCCCAGGCCCACGCCGGACTGGACGAGGCCGCCGTCCTCGAAACCCCCAACGAACGGTACGCGCGGGCCCACCTCGCCGCCCTGCGCACCGCGGCCGCCGTGCTCGCGGCCCGGGGCCGCCCGGAACCCACGGCCAGGGCCCGGGCCCGGATCCGCAGCGCCTGGGAGGTGCTGCCCGAGATCGCGCCCGAGCTGACCGAGTGGAGCGCGTTGTTCGCCTCGGGGGCCCGGCGCCGGGCCCGGGCCGAGGCGGGCATCAAAGGCGCGGCGAGCAGCCGGGACGCCGACGACCTCATACGCGACGTGGCGATGTTCCTGCGCCTGGTGGAGCGGATGCTGGTCCTCCAGCCGGTCCTCCCGCAGCCCCGTGCCGACGGCGACCGGCCGGAGAGCGGCGAGCCCCCCGGCCCGGGCGATCCCCGGGACGGCGCTCCGGGGCCCCCGGGGCGCGGCCTGCCGGACGCGGGGTGACCGCCAGCTCCTTCTCCCCGGATGCCGGGCCGTTCGTGCCCGGTGGCAGGTGGCATCACCGGAGTGACCGGGCAGGGCGGAGGAGGCCATGAGGAGGCAATAGGGTGGGAGACGCCTGAAGTCTCCCCCCTTCCCCACCGGGCGGAGGGGAGGCAGCCCGTTCGCTCCGCCGCGCAGAGGCGGTGCCGCGCCGAGGAGTCAACTGCCGTGTCGGACCCGTCGCGCCCCCGCGCCTCCCTCCGTACCGCCGTGGTCTGGGAGGTTCTCAGGGACGCCCTCGACCGCCGCGTCAAGGCCACGGGGCGGCCGGTGCTGGACGTCCTCGACACCGGGGGCGGCAGCGGCAACTTCGCCGTGCCCCTGGCCCGCCTCGGTCACCACGTCACCGTCGTCGACCCCAGCCCCAACGCCCTGTTCGCCCTGGAGCGCCGGGCCGCCGAGGAGGGCGTCGACGACCGGGTGCGGGGCGTCCAGGGCGACGCTCACGGCCTCTTCGACGTGGCCGAGCGCGGCGGGTACGACGCGGTGCTCTGCCACGGCGTCCTGGAGTACGTCGACGACCCGGCCGAGGGCGTCCGCAACGCGGTGGCGGCCCTGCGGCCCGAGGGCGTCCTCAGCCTGCTCGCCGCCGGCCTGGGCGGCGCGGTCCTCGCCCGCGCCCTCGCCGGGCACTTCACCGAGGCCCGCCAGGCCCTCGGCGACCCGGACGGCCGCTGGGGCGCCGGCGACCCCGTCCCGCGCCGCTTCACCGCCGAGCAGCTCACCGCCCTGGTAGAGAGCGCGGGCCTGACCGTCGGCGCCGTCCACGGGGTGCGGGTCTTCGCCGACCTCGTCCCCGGCGTCCTGGTGGACACCGAGCCCGGGGCCCTGGACGCGCTGCTGAAGCTGGAGGCCGCCGCGGCCGAACTGCCGGCCTTCCACTCCGTGGCCACCCAGCTCCATGTGCTCGGCGAGACCCGGGGGACCCAGGGGACCGACGTGACCTGAGGGTCTGAGCCACCTGGCGGGATATGGCCCTGATCAGCTACTTGCGTGCACATGGAGTACGCCACAGGCCCCCCGAACGGGGGCCCGGCGCCGTATGATCGAGGGAGACCGCCCGGCATGACGGGCCGGCCGCTGGGGAATGGAAATCTAGCGGGCCGGGACGTCCATGGCGGAAACCGGTTGGCCAATTGGCGTAGAGGGGCGGGTTTCACGGGGGCGATTCCCTGCCTATCCTGAAGGGACCCCCCGGGTCGCCCCGGCGACTGCACGATGAGGAGGACGCCGTGCCGCTCTCGGAGCACGAGCAGCGCATGCTCGAGCAGATGGAGCGAGCGCTGTACGCCGAAGATCCCAAGTTCGCGACAGCGCTTGAGGGAAGCGGGCTGCGTACGTACACCCGGCGACGGGTCTACCAGGCGGTCGCGGGCTTTCTCGTAGGTATCGCACTCCTCATGGCCGGAATGGTCGCCAAGCAGGTCTGGCTCAGCGTGGTGGGCTTCCTCGTCATGCTGGGCTGCGCGGTCCTCGCGGTGACCGGATGGCGCAAGGCCCCCAAGCCGGGCGAGCAGCCCGCCGCCGGAGCCGCGCCCCAGGCACGCCGCCAGGGGCGGCAGAAGCGCTCGATGATGGACCGTATCGAGGAGCGCTGGCAGCGCCGCCGCGACGAGCAGGGCGGGCACTGACCGTGCTGACCGGACGGCGCTGACCGGACCGAGCTGACCGGGTCACGGTCCGTACGGCATGAGTGACGACGTGAGTGAGGGGCGGCCACCGACCGGTGGCCGCCCCTCACTCGTTCTTCGTCCGTGCTCAGCTCTCCGCCCCTCGGCCCCTCGGCCGGCGCGGGGCGGGACGGGCCGACGCCACGCGGTGCGCCACACGGTGCTTGAGTGCCGCCCAGCGGGCCGACGCCGCCCAGACCACCCGTACGGCCGAGCGCGGCGCGAAGCGGGCGCGCAGCCGCATTCCCCGGCCGGCCGTGGCCCCCAGCCCGGCCGCCGCCCGGTACACGTCCTCCGTCAGTCCCGTGACCGGACGCGGGCGGGGAGCGTAGAGGACCTGCTCCACGGCGTCCGCCACCCGGTGCACGGCCGCGGCGGCCGTCGGATCGAGCCGCCCCAGCCGCACGACCCGGGCCGCGGCCTTGCGCGGGGTCTGCGACTCGTCCGGCGCGATGCCGTAGTCCCACGCCGTGTCCGTCAGCTCCTGCCAGGCCGCCAGGGTGCGGGCCGCCGCGTCCGCCGCGCCGCGGCCGTGCGCCCCGAGCCGCAGTGCCCGCCGGCGGGCCCGCCACAGCATCGGGAAGAGCGGGATCACCAGGACCAGCAGCACGCCCAGCGCCCAGGCCAGCCGGACGTACCACTTCGGGCCGTCGTCGCCGGCGGCGAGCGCGGCCTGCGGGGACTCGCTCGCGCAGGCGTCCAGCTTCTTGTCCTGGGCCGTGCAGCTCTCGCTCACCGACGCCGAGGCGGACGGCGCCTCCGAGACCTCCTGGGACGGGCGGGCGGCGTCCGGCAGCGTGGTGCCCGGCGAGTCCGGCACGGTGTACGACGGTATCGAGCCGCGGTTCGGGGTCGGCTCGAAGCGGGTCCAGCCGACGCCCTCGAAGTACAGCTCCGGCCAGGCGTGCGCGTCCCGCAGGCCCACCGACACCGTCCCGTCCGCCTGCGGGGACCCCGGGGCGAAACCGACCGCGACCCGGGCCGGTATGCCCAGGGAACGGGCCATCGCCGCCATGGCGAACGAGAAGTGCACGCAGAAGCCCTGCTTGTCCCGCAGGAAGCGGGCGATCGCCTGGGAGCCGCTGCCGACCTGCACCCGGGTGTCGTACTCGAAACCACCGGTGACCGCGAAGTACTCCTGGAGCCTCACGGCCTGGTCATAGGCGTCGGTGGCGCCCGCGGTGACCTCCCGGGCGGTCCGCGACACGACCGCCGGCAGCGAGTCGGGCAGCTCGGTGAACTCGCGTTCCATCGCCGCCGAGGGCTCCGGCGCGGCGGCCAGCTGCTCCGCCGTCGGCCGCACCTCCAGGCTCTTGACGTCGTACGTCAGACCGCGGGTGTTCTGGCCGTGGTCGCCGACCAGGGTCATGCCGACCGGTTCGTACCGCCAGGCGCCGCTGACCAGCACGCCGCTCGGCGGGTACGGCATCGGCAGCCAGTCCTGGGCGTACCAGTCGGCCGCCGAGATCGTGGTCCGCGTCTCCCTGCGCTCGACCTCGGGGCCGAGGCCGGGGGGCGTGGGGAAGGCGCCGTCCGGGACGGAGGTGATCTGCCGCTTGGACGGCTTCCAGGTGGTGCCGTCGAAGTCGTCCAGGGAGACGATCCGCAGATAGAGGTCGGAGATGTCGCTCGACTCGGTGCGGACGGAGAGGACCTGGCGGTTCTCGTCCACGTTCAGGCTGTCGCGCAGGGACACCAGCGGGTTCACCGCGGAGATGGTGCCGCCGCCCCCGTCGCCGGAGCCCACGCCCGCGCCGGTGCCGTCCAGCAGGCCGCCGCTCATCGCGGGCAGCCCGAGCGGCACCACCAGGGCGACGCCCAGCGCGACCACGCCGATCCGCCGGCCGGTGCGGACCGGGGCGAGGGCACGGGCCGGCCCGGCGCCCGGGGCGCGGGGGGCACCGCCGAAGACCCGGCCCCACTGGGCGAGCCGCTCGCGGCCCTCGGCCAGCAGCAGCATCAGATAGCCGGCCGCCGCGACCAGGAACCACAGCCAGTCGGTGCCGCCGTCCGACAGCCCCGCGGCCACCGAGTACAGCGCCAGCAGGGGCAGACCCGCCGGAGCCGCGCCGCGGAAGGTCACCGCGAGGGTGTCCACCAGCAGGCCGATCACCAGCACGCCGCCGACCAGCATCAGCCGGAGGCCGTCGGACTCCAGCGGCGCCGGGATCGCGTACCGCGCGATGTCGTCGCCGCCCTGCTCCAGCAGCGCGGCGAAGTGCCGGAAGGTGTCCGGGCCGGGAACCAGACCGGCGAAGGACTGCTCGCGGGCGAAGGCCAGGGTCAGCAGCACCAGCGCGGCCAGGGCCTGTGCCGCGACCGTCAGCCACCGGGCCGACGGCACCCGGCGGACCGCCGCGCCCACCCCGGACTGGATCGCCAGCAGCAACGCGGCCTGCACGATCCAGGTGGCCGGATCGACCAACGGCAACAACGCGCACGACGCCATCAGCGTGGCCGCCCAGGCGCACAACGCCATCCGTGCCCGCCCGCTCATCGCACACCCTCCCCGCCGTTCGCCGTCATGAGGCCGGAGCGTTCCTGATCCGCCCGGCGCCACCGTTCCTCCAGTGACGCCCCGCGCTCCACGCCCACGGCCGTCCAGCCGGACTCGCGCAGCAGCCGCAGCCGCTCCCCGTGCTCGCCCGACGGGCCGGGGACGTCCGTCGGTTCCCGCAGCCAGGCGTCGCTGTCCAGGACGAAGGCGAGGGCCCCGCCGCTGCGCCGGCTCATCTTGGCGGCGACCGCCGCCTGCTCCTCGTCCAGGTCACCGAAGAACGCCACCAGCAGCCCCTCGTTGCCGCCGCGCAGCACGTCGTAGGCCCGGGACAGACCCGTGTGGTCGGAGTGGTCGATCACCGCGAGGGTGTCCATCATCAGCCCGGCCGCGTCCGCCGTCTCCTGCGTGGCGCCGGCGAAACCGTCGGCGCCCTCGCCCGGCACGGAACCGCCGGTGTCCGTCAGCAGCCGGACGGAGAAGCCCCGTTCCAGCATGTGCACCAGGACCGACGCCGCGCCCGACACCGCCCACTCGAAGGCCGAGTCGGGCCCGGCCCCCTCGTAGGCGATGCCCCGGGTGTCCAGCAGGACCGTGCAGCGGGCCCGCTGGGGCTGTTCCTCGCGGCGCACCATCAGCTCGCCGTAGCGGGCGGTGGAGCGCCAGTGCACGCGGCGCAGGTCGTCGCCGTAGCGGTACCCGCGCGGGATCACGTCGTCCTCGCCCGCCAGGGCCAGTGAGCGCTGCCGCCCGTCGCCGTATCCCTTGGCCTCGCCGCCCAGGCGTACCGGGGGCAGGGGTTGCACGCGCGGGATCACCGTGAGGGTGTCCTGCGCCGAGAAGGACCGGGTCAGCTCGCACATGCCGAACGGGTCGGTCAGGCGGAGCTGGAGCGGGCCCAGGGGGTAGCGGCCGCGCAGGTCGGAGCGGACCCGGTAGGAGACCTCCCGGCTGCCGCCCGCCTCGACGCGGTCGAGGACGAAGCGGGGACGGGGGCCGAGCACGTAGGGCACGCGGTCCTGGAGCATCAGCAGGCCGGTGGGCAGCCGCGAGACGTTCTCCACGCGCAGGTGCACCCGGGCCTCGCCGGTGGCCGGTACGCGCGCGGGGGAGAGCCTGCGGCTGCCCGCGACCCGGTACCGCGTGCGGTACAGCACCACCGCGCACACCAGCGGCAGCACCGCCAGCAGCAGCCCGACCCGGAGCAGATCGCTCTGCCCGAGGACGTACGCGCAGATCGCCGCCGCCACGCCGGCGGCCAGGAAGGAGCGGCCACGGGTGGTCAGACCGGCCAGCGCGGTCCGCAGACCGCCCCTGTCCCCCCGCTCGTCCTCCGTCCGGTCCGTCCCCCCGGCGGTCATCACAGCCTCCGCGGCGGCTGCTGACCGTACGCCGGCCCGTAACCGCTCGGCGTCCGGCCGTCGGAGGGCACCGGGGTGCGCTGCAGGATCTCCTGCACCACCTGTTCGGAGGTACGGCGGTTCAGCTGGGCCTGGGCGGTGGGCAGCAGCCGGTGCGCCAGCACGGCGACGGCGAGTGCCTGCACGTCGTCCGGCAGCGCGTACTCCCGGCCGCTGAGGGCGGCGGTCGCCTTCGCCGCGCGCAGCAGATGCAGGGTGGCGCGCGGCGAGGCGCCGAGTCTGAGGTCGGGGTGGTCGCGCGTGGCGGCGACCAGGTCCACGGCGTACCGGCGCACCGGCTCGGCGACGTGGACGCCGCGGACCGCCTCGATCAGCTTCACGATCTCGTGCGCGTGCGCCACCGGCTGGAGGTCGTCCAGCGGGTTCACCCCGCCGTGCACGTCGAGCATCTGCAACTCGGCCTCGGCGCTGGGGTAACCGATGGAGACCCGGGCCATGAAGCGGTCGCGCTGGGCCTCGGGGAGCGGGTAGGTGCCCTCCATCTCCACCGGGTTCTGCGTCGCCACCACCATGAAGGGGGCGGGCAGCTCGTAGGTGTGGCCGTCGATGGTGACCTGCCGCTCCTCCATCGACTCCAGCAGCGCGGACTGGGTCTTGGGCGAGGCGCGGTTGATCTCGTCGCCGATCACCACCTGGGCGAAGATGGCGCCCGGCTTGAACTCGAAGTCCCGGCGCTGCTGGTCCCAGATGGACACCCCGGTGATGTCGGACGGCAGCAGGTCGGGCGTGAACTGGATGCGTCGCACCGAGCAGTCCACGGACCGGGCCAGCGCCTTGGCCAGCATGGTCTTGCCGACCCCCGGGACGTCCTCGATCAGCAGATGTCCCTCGGCGAGCAGCACCGTCAGGGAGAGCCGGACGACCTCGGGCTTGCCCTCGATCACGCCCTCCACCGACTCGCGTACCCGCTCGACCACAGCGGTCAGATCAGTGAGACTCGCTCGATCGTCATAGGTCGTCACCCGGTCCTCCTCGGCCTTTCCCCTTGCCCCCGTAGGAGCCCCCGGACCACGGACACCCCGCGGAAGAGGTCCCGCGCGGCACCGCTCCCCGCATTCTTGCTGCCGTTACCGATTCGTGTCACTCGCCTGTGGACAACTGCCCGCGATATGTCGGACCTTGCGGTCTTTCGCGTGTCCTATCGATTTACTGTCGTCCCGGAACGGGCCGGGCCGGACGGTCGGGCCCGTGCCGAGCTGGACGGTCGGGCCCGTGCTGGGCTGGACGGCCGGCGCGTCAGACCGGACGGCCGGCGCGTCAGGCCGGGTCGATCTCCCGCAGCCGGCCGGTCCGCACGTCGAAGACGAAGCCGCGTACGTCGTCGGTGTGCGCCAGGAACGGGGAGGTACGCACCCGCTGGATCGACTGCCGCACGTCCTGGTCGACGTCCCGGAAGGACTCCACCGCCCAGACCGGGCGCTGGCCGACCTCCGCCTCCAGTTCGGTGCGGAAGTCCTCGGTGAGGGTCTCCATGCCGCAGCCGGTGTGGTGGATGAGGACCACGCTGCGGGTGCCCAGCTTGCGCTGGCTGACGGTCAGGGAGCGGATCACGTCGTCGGTGACCACACCGCCCGCGTTGCGGATGGTGTGGCAGTCGCCGAGGTTCAGTCCGAGCGCGGCGTGCAGGTCGAGCCGGGCGTCCATGCAGGCCACGACCGCGACGCGCAGGACAGGACGGGCGTCCATCCCGGGGTCGGTGAAGTCGGCGGCATAGCGCGCGTTCGCCTCGACGAGGCGGTCGGTGACGGTGCCGCCGCCGGGGGCGGCGTCGGAGCCTGCGGGAACAGATGCAGAAGTCGTCATATCCCTGACGTTACTGGTCACCGGCGCGCGCGGCCCGCCGTGAAGACGGACAAAGAACACCGGGAAGCCCTGGTGTGAGCTAACCCACAGGAGTGGTGACCGTGCGTCCGTACGGGTGAAGTGCCCCCGGATCCCGCTTCCCGAGCCCCCGGGCCCGCGACGCGCAGGCCGGTTGATTGACCGGGAGACAGGGTGGACTAAAGTGACGCGAAGCGGGAGGCGAGGCTCTCCCCGCTGGACTGAAACCCCGGAGACCTGGGCGCCGTGGTGCCCGTACTCCCCACGTGCGCGGCGCGTACGTACGGCTCGGCCTCCTCCCGCTCCCGGCCGGCCGACGCTTCCGGCGCCGGCAGGTTCCCCCGTCACGGGGGCGCCGCCCTGCCGGGGAGGATGGGGACCCGACGGTGCGTGACGCCGCGCCGGACCCGAGAGGCCGACCCCCCTTGAGCCAGAGTCGACACGTCCCGGTGATGCTCCAGCGGTGCCTGGACCTGCTGGCGCCCGCCCTGGAGGAACCGGGGGCGGTGGTCGTCGACTGCACCCTCGGCCTCGGCGGGCACAGCGAGGCCCTGCTGGAGCGCTTCCCCGAGGCCCGGCTCGTCGCTCTGGACCGCGACAAGGAGGCCCTGCGCCTGTCCGGTGAGCGGCTCGCCCCCTACGGCGAGCGCGCCACCCTGGTGCACGCCGTCTACGACGAGCTGCCCGACGTACTCGACCGGCTCGGCGTCCCCCGCGTCCAGGGCGTGCTGTTCGACCTCGGCGTGTCCTCCATGCAGCTCGACGAGGCGGACCGCGGCTTCGCGTACGCGCAGGACGCCCCGCTGGACATGCGCATGGACCAGACGACCGGCATGAGCGCCGCGGAGGTACTCAATACGTACCCGCCGGGCGAACTCGTCCGCATCCTGCGCGCCTACGGCGAGGAGAAGCAGGCCAAGCGGATCGTCTCCGCGATCGTCCGGGAGCGGGAGAAGGAGCCGTTCACCAACAGCGCCCGGCTGGTGGAGCTGATCCGCGGCGCGCTGCCGCAGGCCGCCAAGCGCACCGGCGGCAACCCGGCCAAGCGGACCTTCCAGGCGCTGCGCATCGAGGTCAACGGCGAGCTGTCGGTCCTGGAACGGGCGATCCCGGCCGCCGTCGAGGCGCTCGCCGTCGGCGGACGGATCGCCGTGCTCTCGTACCACTCGCTGGAGGACCGGCTGGTCAAGCAGGTCTTCGCGGCGGGCGCGGCCAACACGGCCCCGCCGGGGCTGCCGGTGGTCCCCGAGCGGTACGCGCCCCGGCTCAAGCTGCTCACCCGCGGTGCCGAACTTCCCACCGAGGAGGAGATCGCCGAGAACCGGCGGGCGGCCCCGGCGCGGCTGCGCGGAGCGGAGCGGATCAGGGAGTCCACCCAGTGAACCGAGTCAGGCCCGAGCGGTGGGGACGGTACGGGCGCGGCCCGGACCGGGGAGGGAGGGGACTGTGAAAGGCGCACCGGAACTGAGGGGCAGGGCCGCCCGGCTGGCCCGGCTCTTCCCGGCCGGCGGCGGGGGAGGGCAGGCCGCCCGCACCCCCTTCGTCGTCCTCGTCGTGCTCCTGCTCGGCGGCGGGCTCATCGGACTGCTGGTGCTGAACTCCGCGCTGAGCGAGGGGTCGTTCCACCTCGACGACCTGGAGCAGCAGACCAAGGAGCTGACCGACGAGGAGCAGGCCCTCCAGCGGGACGTCGACGCCTACTCCGCGCCCCAGGCCCTCCAGCGCCGGGCCCGTGAACTGGGCATGGTGCCCGGCGGCGACCCGGCCTTCCTCGCTCCCGACGGCACGGTCAAGGGCTCCCCGAGCCCCGCCGCGGGCGCGACACCCCTGGTCCTGGCCCCCGAGGCGCTCACGCAGGCCGGCTCCGCCCCGACGACTCCGACCCCCGGCAGGTGAGGGAAGTGCCCGACGACTTCGGCAGGCGACCGACGCGCCGCGGGGTGTCCGGTCCCGCTGCGGGCTCCTCGGCCCTCGTCCCCGAGGCGCTCGCCGCGTCGCCGGCTGCGAGGCCCTTGGTCCTGGCTCCCGAGGCGCTCACGCAGGCCGGCTCCGCCCCGACGACTCCGACCCCCGGCAGGTGACGGAAGTGTCCGACGACTTCGGCAGGCGACCGACGCGCCGCGGGGTGTCCGGTCCCGCTGCGGGCTCCTCGGCCCTCGTCCCCGAGGCGCTCGCCGCGTCGCCG